>CAYNXX010000001.1:0-101234 GCA_964401295.1 uncultured Candidatus Saccharibacteria bacterium
CGGCGTCCTCCGGCGACTTGCCTCTGGTGGACTCGCCGTCCTCGACATCGTAGATAATGAGCCAGAATTCTACTCCAGGGCGCAACGTTTTGATCTTTGACTGAATGTTTCATAAGGCGTTAATCAGAATAAACTGCCAGGTTCCCTTTCTTGCGCGTCCAAAGTTTCATTTACTAGGCGGTCGGCTTCTTTAGTTTTTTCCCTCGGGACGGAAACAAAACTTATATTTGGCATCTCCACGCACAAATTCCAAATCTGCAAAAAAAGTGGTTGCAAATCTGGCTCCAGTATTTTATATTTTCCGTTGATCTGATTAACTAAAAGTTCTGAGTCTGACCGGATTTCAATTTTTATGTCCTTAGCTCTTTTTTTCCCGAAAAGCGCTCTAATTTTTTTAATTGCGAAAATCACCGCCAAATATTCAGCTTCGTTATTCGTGGCGGTGCCTATATATTCGCCGTATTTTTTAATCGCATTGCCTTTTCCATCACAAACAACAACTCCCAGGGCCGCCAGCCCGGGATTCCCGCGCGCTCCGCCATCAGTATAAATAATAACTTTCTCCATTAATCTATTCTATCTCTTTAAAAAGAAAACAAAAAGTCTCGCCATTGCAAGACTTTACGCACAATTAGTGTCTACATTCTTAATATTGTTTTATTTTGGTCATTTATTCCTTCTCGCGCATTTTCTTAGCATGTTCACTAATTCCCCTAGTGTCTCTATAGTCTTTGCCCCATGTCTCTTGCAGACGATATCGACATTCCCTTTGCGCCAAAATCCTTTAGGGCAGCAAATAATTATATTCTTATCAATAAATAAACCTAGCTCCAGCAACGTGATGGGCGATTTTGTTCCAGGCACGAAATAAAAAACGATGATGTCCGCGTTTTCTTGCGACTCAAGTTCCCATTCTACCTGTTCTCGAAACTGCGGATTATCAATGCTTTGAATCCATGAGCTGTCCCACTCGTCTCTCCGCGGATTGACGATAAGCAAATTTTCAACACCTGCAAGCCGTCTTGTAATTTCTGACCGCCAATCGATCGCAGTTCCCATTTCTATACTTCCGGCAAGAAAGACAGATATTTCACCTTCTTGTTTTTCATATTTTTGCGGAGCTTTTATCTCTCTCACAGATTGTCCTCCACATTATATTATGAAAGAACAACTCATTCTATCCTATATAAATTTCCATCGAAAGTCAAATAAAAAGCCCGTTTCTCAGAAACGACGCTTTTTAGATTTTTTCTATATTTGGGATAATATCACACCTTTTTAAAGTAATCTGTGAGGCATGCTTTTAATTTTCCGAGGTCTTTTGTTTTGGCGCACCATCCGCCCGCGGCCGGATGCCCGCCGTAAGTTATCATATATTTTTCGCAGGCATCCATTGCTTTTACCACGTCCAAACCATGTGGCGCACGCGACGCTCCTGGACTTTCTTCCTTACCATTTTTATAGAGAAATATTGGCTTTTTATATTTGGCGCAGAGGCGCGAGGCAACAGCTCCGGTAAAAATAAGCGGCCATGATGGACTGCCCTCAAAAATTATCGATTCGGACGAAGCCAAAACCCGTTCATTAGCCTGGTCAAAAATTTTTTTCATAAGAACGTTACGTTCTTCATTCTCAAGAAGAAGCCTTTTTGCCATTATCATGCCTTCTTCGGACGATGTTTCAGATAAAAAGCCATAAAGAGGATTGATATGTTTTTTTGCCCTCCAGATATTAAGTGGTGGCAAAACCTTTTGGCGGAATTGTCCGGCCCCGTCGTGCATAAAACCGGTTAATTCCATCAGCGCTTTCAAGCCCGCGCGTTTTGTGTATTTTAAAGCCAGTAAGCCATCTTCAACAAGTTTTTGATTATCTTCTTCAAGCGGCATTTGATCCGCTATCGTACCTAATGCAACCAATTCCAAAAAACTTTCTGGTTCATAAGATTTATGAGCGATATGCATCATCGCTTCGGCCAGCTTATAAACGACTCCGACGCATGCAAATTGCTTAAAAGGATATTCGTCTTCTTTCTGCTTCGGGTTAACGATGATCGAAGCTTTCGGCAAATTCGACAAAACCTCATGATGATCCACAATCATAACTTCAAAACCCATTTTTTTGGCCGTTTCTGTTTCTTTTATGTTGGTGATGCCGCAGTCAAAAGTTATAAACAGCGCCGGCGCATATTTTTTCAAAACCTTAAGCGCTCTTTCGTTTATGCCGTAGCCCTCAGTTTCCCTATCGGGAAAATAAACAATTGGTTTTCTGCTGCCCGCTACCTGCATCGCCTCTTCGGCAATCAAAACACTGCCTACGCCATCCGGATCGCAATCGCCATAAAGAATGATACGTTCTTTATCTGCAATTGCTTCTAAAATGCGCTCGGCGGCTTTGGTAAGATTCTTTATCTCCATAAAATTATTGTAGGACTTCCAATCCCGGCAATTTTTCGCCAGAAAGATATGCCAGCAGCGCACCTCCTCCGGTTGAAACGTGACCAAACTTATCTCCCAGTCCTATTTTATTTATAAATTCTACCGTTTCTCCTCCTCCGACCACCGAGAAATTATTTCCAGCAACAATCGCCTTGGCAATTTCCTCTGTGCCGCCGGAGAATTGTTCTTTTTCAATCATTCCAAGGGGTCCATTCCAGAAAATAGTTTCGGCCGGTGCAATTTTTTGTTTAAAAATTTTTATGGTTTCTGGTCCGATATCCAGCTCCCTTTCGCCATCCATGATTGCATCTCTTGCCTGGATAAGCTTTTCTGGGTGTGCCAAAGAGATATTTTTATTTTTTATTTCAATAGTCAACAAATTAGCCAGCAAAATCCAATCCGCATTTTCCGAAAGACGATTGATTAGCTTGGCTTTTGTTTCCGCTTTCGCTCCGCCCATAACAATAATTAATGGTTTTGGGGGATTTTTCAAAAGATTATCCAAAACCTTAATTTCTTTTTCCAATAAAAACCCGATTCCGGCCAGCAAATATTTCGGCACGCTCGCAATTGAAGCATGCGCCCTATGGCATACGCCGAAAGCATCATTGATATAAATATCGCCCAATTTCGCCAGCTCCCTCGCAAAACCATCATCATTTTCCTCTTCGCCTTTGTGGAATCTGAGATTTTCCAAAAGCAAAACTTCACCGGCCGTCATTTTTTTCGTCCATCTTTCCAGGACTGTGCCAATGCAATCTTCTGCTTTTGTCACAGATAAATCCAGATATTCGGTCAATTTATCTTGCACCGCGGACAATTTTAATTTTTTCACGGTGCGACCGCCTGGATCGCCTAGATGGCTCATTAAAATAACCTTAGCTTCGGCCTTTATTAAAAATTCAACTGTCGGAATTGTTTTTTTAATCCTAAAATCGTCCAGAATGTCTCCGCTGTCACCTAGCGGAACGTTAAAATCACAACGCACAAGAACTCTTTTATTCTTCAATTCAAAATCGCGTATAGTTTTCATCGCAGAGTTTAAAACTTTATCGTTTCGCCTGGTTTTAGAGTGCCGCTTTTGCTGCCATTTTCTTTTTCTGGATTTTCCTCACTTCTTTCCGGCGGCATAGATTCTTTCAACGCGCGGCGCAATTCGCTCATATCCACCTCCTTCCTTTTCGGCTTTTCATCATCATTTTTTGACTTGCTACGCGGAATGGCAAAGGGAATCGGCTCTTTTTCCAGTAATTCTTTGAGGGAAAACTTAGATGCAGCTTCTTCTTTATTGATGTCAATTTTTATTCTATTCTGGGATGGCTCCTCCCGGGAACTCTTCGTCCTAATTTCCATAGGTTTAATTTCTCCATTTTTTACCCCCATTCTTTCCTGCTCTATTTTTTTTCTGCAAGATTTGCAGTATACCGGCCTTACGCCATCCGGCGGAAAAACTACTTTAGTATCTTTGCCGCAGCGAGAACATTTCGCATCGTAAAGAATCTGTTGCTGGCGTGTTTCCATCGCAGGCGGAAGTTCCCCGACCTGCGCCCAACGCGCGATTTTTTCCTCCACTTTTTCACGATGCGTACCGTACCTTTCGCGCGAAGAAGTTATTATCTTATCTCTATTGGAAACTTCGGGCTTAAACCACGGCGGCAAAGTCAGCGCGGAAAATGGCCTACCAGCTATGCCGTCGATCATCAATCTTAAATAAATATGGTACTTTGTCAGGTTGACCAAATCCTGGACCGTAAACTCCGGCATAAATTCTTTTTCCAGAAATTCCGCGTCTTCTGCTCCAACTCGGAAAGCGACTATTGTTCCGACGTTACCGAATACCGCATCGCGCACTGTTTCATCCATCTGTGTAATATATTGGTGCCCGAGAATAAGAGACAGACGGTATTTTCTTGCCTCGGATAAAATGCTGACAAAAGATTCAGTAGCGAAGTTCTGAAACTCGTCAATATAAAGGAAAAAGTCTTTACGCTCCTCTTCCGGAATATCCACGCGCGACATTGCAGCCAACTGCAATTTAGTAATCATCAACGCGCCAAGCAACCTTGAATTGTCTTCACCTATACGTCCTTTGGAGAGATTCATAATAAGTATCTTCTTCTCGTCCATTATCTTACGCATATCAATCGTGGACTGAATTTGTCCGATGATGTTACGGATCAAGGGCGCCGAAATAAATTGTCCTACTTTGTTTTGAATCGCGGCTGTCGCTTCTACTTCGTAGCGTTGGGTGTAGCGCGCATATTCTTGGACCCAAAAAGCTTTAATGACCGGATCGGTGATTTTTTCAACGACTTTCTTTCTGTATTCGGCATCGGCAAGCATACGGTTCACACCCAAAAGTGTTGAGCCGGGATACTCAAGCAATGCCAGAATACAGTTATTTAAAATATACTCCATGCGCGCTGACCATACGTCCGGCCATATTTTTTTGAAAACACCCATCAACCCAGCGGCGACAAGATGTCTGTATTCCGGCGCAACTTTTTCCATAATATTGAAGGCGATGGGATACGCAAGATCGGCCGGATTAAAATATATTACGTCGTTAATGCGCGAAGAGGGAATAAAATCCAGGACCTCTTCCGCGGCTTCTCCATGCGGATCAACAAAACCAATACCATGACCGTTCAGAATATCCTGGACCGCCATGTTTTTCAAAAGAACGGTCTTTCCCATACCGGTTTTTCCTATTACATAAAAATGCCGACGCCGATCGTCGATTTTTATGCCGAATTTCCGCCGTTCATTGCGAAAAGTCGTTTCGGCAAAGTAATTTATTTCTTCTGACATGTTCTGGCGGAATTATTAATTATTTTAAACGCTCGCCTCGATAACTCCACAATAAATACGCTTACATCGGCAGGCCTGGCGGCGCTTCGCCCTTTTTAACCTCAACGCGCGGAACCATCGGCTGAGCTACAACGCGGCTCGGGAAGTGAAAGATGGTAGCCAATTCTTCTATATTCATCACGAAGGTCCCTCCCGATCTGGGATAAAGCGGCGTAAGTCGCTGAATGTAATTCCTGAATAGTTTACGTTTGCGCAAATACAGACGCCTCTTATCCAAAAACCAAGTCATTATGGTATGAACCTTGGTTATGGTTCTCGACCACGGCTTCATGGCGTTAAGATTTTGGGTGCCAAACTGGCTGAAAAAACTCATCGGTAGGGCCTTTGCGGGGCCGAAATACACTTCTCGTTTTGAAAGATATATAAAACGTATATTCGTTTTAAAAGCGTATTTTCCTATTTTTTCCTCTATCGCCGCCAAAATTTCTCGCTCTCCAGGAGTAAGTTTCATTTCCGGCGGAATAATGTCTTTGGGCTGTTCCTGAATGGTCGATGGCTGACCACTTATCAAAACGCTTGCGACATCGCTTAAAAGCGGCGCTTCTTTGCGCGGCGTCGCGCGGCGTGCAAGCTTATCGGCCACGACTCGCCCACGCTTAACATAGTCGTCTTCCAAAGGAGTTATAGGTTCAGCAATAATCTGAACCCAGATTTGTTCGCCTGGCTTTAATGTGGCAAGGCCTTCAAGCAGTTGCGATAAAGGATCTATTCTTTTTTCTTCAATAGAAACCTCTGGTTTTTCTTCAAAAAATTTTGCATAAGTTTTAATCGGATAAACATCATCTTTTATCAGCTGATAATCGCATCCCCACAAATCCCAATCTTTGGTCGGAATGCTTTGCGGAACGAACTTGGTATAATCTTCCACTAGGGTTATTTCAGCCGCCGGATACTGAGAATATATGCTGGACTCCACCAGTTTACGCGCTCCCTCCGGAATCCTGATATAAAAATGAATTGTTCCGTCTATGCTGACGATTTCAAAAGCATAAGCAAGCTGAACCTTACCTTCTATCCATTTTTCGCGGGGATTGGGCGGATCGTAAAGCTGCCAGAGGCCGGAAAATACATTCTCCATTGCTCTTAGGGGTTGGATAACCTCTCTTGGAACTCTGATTTCAAGCATAATGCGCTTGGCGCTTGCCAGCCAAATTTGGCGCCGCCACCAAAGCAATAAAAATGTAATCGGTTGAAAAAAAATAAATGGCAGGATAACCCACCACCACGTTGTAAAAATTTGCCAGAGTAAAGATGTGACCCTCGAGATTAAAGGATTTGAAACAAGCTGATCAAAGGGAGAAGACAAAATTGGCATGACTCATAAATGAACTCAATCATCTCGCCGAAAATTTGTTTCTCGGCACTGTCTGGTTGAGTTTTTGCAGTTTTAAAAGAGGGGCCGCGGCGAATTTAAGCTACGGCAGTCTCCGCGCCCGAACCAATAACGTATTTTCCGTCCTCCATTCGGGCAAAATATTTTTTATTCTGCAAATTTATTAAAACTGTCGTTTCTTTTATTTTACGCTGTTTTAAAACGGCGGCAAGCACCTCTTTTTGAGTCATTGGCCGGCCTGTCGCCTGCATAACTTCTGTTATGACATTCTTGACTGTACCAGGCTGGTAGCCCCATTCACCTAGAGCATACATTCCCCTACCCACTAGCACAAATCTCGGATCGCGGATCAAATCGTTATGAACACTTTGGTGCAGAATCTTTTTTTTCTGTCCCGCGAAGCCGTATAAAGAAATCAACTTGGCAACTTCCGTAAAGTGCAGCGGCTTTCTTTCCTTTTTATACACCAAATAAGCTTTATCCCGAAGACCGCGCGGATTGATTTCGGCCCAATCAGCAAAACCCCATAATCCGTTGGGTCCTTTTTCTATGTCCTTGGCAATATCAATATAAGATAAAAGTTCGCTTCGATTTAAAGATTCTCCCTCCGGCGCCTCATTTTTATATAAAGCAGCCAGTTCTTTTTCATTAACCGTTTTATTGTATTTTTTAAATACCTGCGTCAGCAAAGCGATTACTCGCTCAGCCTTATCTGCAACGCCGGCGTTTAAAGTCCAACCGGCATACATCAGATCGTTTTCTTTTGTCGGAGTAAATTGATCACCGATGGCCAGCAGGAATAAAGTTCGTCCGGTGTTGCCGCTTCCGGCTTCTTGGATAAAAGTTTCTTCCCTTCGCAAGCCTCCATGAGTTCTTAAATAATTGGCCCATTCCTTATATATAGACTTTGTATGCAAAGACGCCCTGCCCCGCGTAGCCGCCTCGCTAGCTTTTTTCAAGCCATCCGCTTCTATCTGCCGTATCCTCTCGCGAGTAATACCAAAATCGCGGCCCACGGCTTCTAATGTTTCTCTTTCGCCGGATTTTAAACCAAAGCGCCGATTTAAAACCTCACGCGTCCTAGAATTAAGATCCCCGATAAGCAGTGATATAAATTTGGCATCAATCTTTTTCATTATCTTATTTAAGCATTTTTCTAAAAGGCTGTCAAGTCTTATTTCTTTTTGTGGCCAACAAGTGTAACCAATATGGGGCTGGCTAAAAAAATAGAAGAGTATGTGCCGGCAACTATCCCAAGTATCAAAGCCAAAGAAAAGTATCTCAAGGCTTCTCCTCCGAAAAGAAATATTGCAGAAAGAACGAGAATAGTTGCGAGAGAAACATTAAGCGATCGCACAAAGGTCTGATTCAGGCTTTTATTTACTGTGTCTTCAAAAGAAATGCCGGAATGTCGCCAAAGATTTTCTCTTATCCGATCAAATACGACGATCGTATCATTAATTGAATAGCCTAAAACCGTAAGAATTGCGGCGACTATCGGGATGGAAATTTCTACATTATAAAGCCAGCCCAAAATCGCAAAAGCGCCCAGGGGTATAAGAACATCGTGGAAAAAAGCCACCAACGCCGCAATTAAACCGTACTGCCATGAAGACACCGGCTTGGAAACTCTGCGGAAAGCGAAGGTAATATAAATCATTATCGCGACAGTCGCCAAGATAATTGCGATTATGGTTTTACGTCTAAGCTCATTGCCGACAACCGGCCCGATTGACTCAAAACTTTCTTCTTTGGCGCCGAGGCGTTTTAAAATTTCCTGATGTGTGTCTTCGCTTATATTCTTCATCCGTAAAATAACGCCGCGCTCCTGACTAGGCTGGACATAAAAATCTCCAAGCTGTAAACCCGCCAGCTTATCTCTTATTTCCTGATTGGATGGCCTTGAATCGCTATATGTAGCCTCCAGAGTGCTCCCGCCGGTAAAATCAATGCCGAATTTCAAACCGAAAACAATTAAAGCGGTGAGGCTTCCGGCGACCAGAATTCCTGAAAAAAGATAATATAGTTTGCGATATTTTAGAAAATCAAAATACATTTATGAATTTTAATTAAACTTCTTTTAATAATTTTCCTACCTGATCGATTTTTTCCCAAGTAAAAGTTTCTTCCCCGCGGCCGAAATGACCATAACAGGAAGTTTTTCTATAAATTGGTCTGGCTAGTTTTAACTGCTGGATAATCCCTCCGGGTGACAAATCAAAAATTTTAGGAACAATTCTTACCAAGCGCTCTTCCGAAACCTGGCCCGCACCAAACAAATTAATATTCAACGAGAGTGGCTTTGTTCCGCCGATAACGTAAGCCAGCTGCACTTCGCATTTTTCCGCAAGCCTAGCGGCAACAATGTTTTTGGCAATATAACGAGCCATGTAAGCCGCGGACCTATCTACTTTTGTGGGATCTTTTCCAGAAAAAGCCCCGCCGCCATGTGCCGCAATCCCCCCATAAGTATCGGCAATAATCTTTCTGCCGGTCTGACCGCAGTCCGCCACCGGCCCGCCGATAACAAATCGCCCGGTATTATTAATGTAAAACTTGGTCTGGGACGAAAGATATTGATGGCAAACCGGATTGATTACTCTTGTCAGTATTTTTTCTTGTAGTTTGGTATGGCTTATATCCGGGTCATGCTGCGCGGCTATGACTATCGATGCAAGGCGCACCGGCTTGCCGTTTTTATATTCCACGGTCACTTGTGTTTTTCCGTCTGGGCGGAGCCACGGCAAGGTTTTATCTTTGCGGACTTCGGCAAGACGTCTGGCAAGCTTATGTGCCAGCGTGATCGACAAGGGCATTAATTCTTTCGTTTCATTACAGGCAAAACCGATCATCAACCCCTGATCTCCTGCGCCCTGCGTTTTGCTGCCGGTTTTACGCACGCCCATGGCAATATCCCGCGATTGCTCATGAATTGTATTAAAAACTGCGAGACTTTGATGTTCAAATCCGTATTCCGGCTTATTATAACCGATTTCGCCCACAACGCGCCGCACCAAATTATTGACATCAATCCAGGCCTTGGTGGTAACTTCGCCGCCGATAATTACATAGCCCATACCCAAAGCTATTTCACAAGCGACGCGGCTGTATTTATCTTGACGTAACGCCTCATCCAAAATCTCGTCGGCTATTTGATCACAGATTTTATCCGGATGACCCTCGGTCATTGATTCGGACGTGAAAAGAAAATTTCTCATTATATATTTTATTTTTTAATTTAATGTGTAAAATTTTTTGTCCATATAACAATTAACAATGCTGGAAATTTTTACATTTTAATTTAATAATCATCTCCATAACCATTGCCATTTTTCAAATCTTGTACCTTCAAAAACTTTCAGAAAATGGCGAGTTATAAACATGGCCGAAAATATGCTGACTATGATGCCCAGACTTAGAGTAAGAGCGAAACCCTTCACAAAGCTGGTGCCGAAATAAAATAAAATACCGGCAATTATAAGCGTTGTTAGATTTCCGTCCCTAATTGATGGCCAGGCGCGCGAAAATCCTTCAGAAATAACCTGCGCAAAACTTTTTCCAGTTGCGAATTCCTCGCGCATTCTTGAAAAAATAAGAATGTTGGCGTCAACTGCCATACCGATTGATAAAATCGTGCCGCCGATTCCAGCCATCGTTAAAGTTACCGGTATCAATTTAAAAATCGCCAGCATAAAAAGCAAATATATTCCAAGAGCGATCGCGGCAAGTATTCCTGGCAAACGGTAAAAAAGAATTACAAAAGCAACGACCAAAATCGCTGCTATTATTCCGGCTTTCAACGACTGACGCATCGATACAGCGCCGAGCGACGGACCGATGGTCTGCTGAGAAATCAAAGTTATCGGTACGGGCAGGGCGCCGGCATTGAGATTGCGCGCCAAAGATTTCGCCGCCTCCACCGTAAATTCACCAGTTATCTGAGCCTTGCCGCCGGTAATTTTATCCTGCACAACTGGCGCCTCTAATAGATAATTATCTACATAAATAGCCAAGGGTTTTTTAATATTTTGCGCCGTGATATCTTCAAAAATTTTTGCCCCTTCGTTATTGAATTCAAGGGAAATACGCGGCTTACCAGTGGTTTGGTCAAATTCCAAACTCGCACGTTTAAGATATTGACCCGTAAGCTGTGTCGAGGTGAAATATGGGTCCACGTCAAGTGTCTGGCCATTTTTTTGTTTTTCCAGAATCTGTTTTGTTTCATCTTCCGACCTTGCCTCCCTAAACTCAAGCAATGGCGTCTGGCCGATCATTTTAATTGCCTGATTTATATCTTTTACCCCGGCCAATTCGACAACCAATCGCCACCTCCCGCCGGCTTGTTCGGTTTGCACCAAAGGCTCGGTAACCCCAAAAAAATTAATCCTCCGCTCGATAACATCGCGAAGTCCGGACATGGCTTCAGAATAATTTTCGGAGCTAATCCTTGAAAGATCGGCTTGATAAAGCAGTCGCGTGCCGCCCTGCAAATCCAAACCTAAATAAAAACGCATTTCTGGAAAATGCGGCAACTGCAAGCCAACAAAATTTTTTAGCGGCGCATTAAACGCATTTATCCCGCCGTTCAAAAACGCGGGCGCATCCAAAGCCGCGGCCAGCGCCGCCGCTATAAAAATCAGCAAAACGGTAAAATAAATCTTTTTTTTAGACATCAAAGTAATCTTAAAATGACGGCGCACAAAAATCAATAGCTTGCACTTTCAATCAGCGATTTATGAAAACTAAAAGCGACGCCGTTTGGACGCCGCTATTTTTTCCTTCTTAGCTGTTCTTTGTTCTCCTTGACCCAAGGCTTTTCTATAAATTCGCGCGTTACCCACGCGATGGCTTCGCGCGGTTTCATCTCGGAGAACAAAATGTGCCAATAGTTCAGCTTAGCCGCGTTAATGCCGTTCCTTTTCCTAAAATAGCGCATGTCAAGCTCTCCATCCTTTCGCTCCCAAGTTAAAATAAGCGCGACGACCTCCTCAGGCAAGGCATTCACAAACAAGGCATGCCAAGCATTATGCTTAACTCCGTGATCGCCCTTCCAAGCATAGAGATTTGACGGCTCGGTTACGCCGCCGCGCGATGTGGGAATTATATGGTGTTTGCCACTGTGATCTTTTCCGGGCTTGCCTGAGCGACTGTTCTTTTTCTTTTCTGAATTCTTACTCACGGCTAAAAATCCTCCTCATTTTTATTTATTAAAAGTGCAGTCCGCCTCTATTTGGACAATGCCATTTTTAACGGAAAAATGCAAGACCTCTACAAAAATTATATCTCTTGTTAAAATGAAATTATCGCGAAATATGAAAATAAAAAATTTCCGGAAAATTATATATTTGTTTCTTATATTTTTCTTAATAAGCTTGTCTGGTTGGATTTTTTTGCAAACAAAAATTAAAAATGTAAAATCAATTCCGGTACAAATCAATAATATAAAAATAGAGGCGGAAATAGCAAAAACGCTTCAAGAAAAATCGCAGGGACTTTCCGGCAGGATATTGCTGGAACAAACCAAAGGTATGCTTTTCATTTTTGACCAGCCGGGATTTTACGGCTTTTGGATGAAAGATATGAATTTCCCGATTGACATTATATGGATTGACCAAAACCGTATTATTGTCGACATCACGGAAAATCTATTCCCCGCCACTTTTCCTAAATCTTTCCAGCCGAAGAGCCCGGCAAAATACGTACTTGAAGTAAACGCTGGCTTTGCCGATAAAAACAAGATCGTAATTGGCGATGCGGTTAAATTTGACGATTTAATAAAATAAATTGTAAAAGTTTCCAGCATTCTCTAGATTTTATTTCGGGAAAAGTACCGCAGGAAATACCTACTTCCTATCCAACAAGCCGGACTATTATCTCTCTGAATCGGGCACAGAAACTTGACAAATAATATTGATATGCTATAATTGTTTGTTGATGGCGGTGTGGTCCGGAAAGACGATACCGGTTCGCGAACCTAACCGAGACATGAGCGTATAGACGCTCCTACGACAGTGAGCCTCGGGAAAACCACCGCAACCACCATGAGAGGGTCGCTATTGCGACCCTCTACACTTTTTATTACCCATCCCGCATGGGTTTTTTATATTTTAAGCAAGTTTTTCCGATTTACTTGCAATGTCATACGGATAACACCTCTTGACAATTCATACCATTTCATGCTATTATATAATATATGGTTGGTAATCCCGGTCGTGTCTTATTTTCCCGAAAGGAGATATATCCAAATGGATAGGAACAAGAAGATACGGCTTCTGTGGGAACTGGAATATCAACATGTAATCCGCGAGCTGCCTCCAGTTCCTACTGCCGATCATCGCGGAACGGCGTACTGGCACTACGCCGTCCTACGCCCGGATCATCTACCTGAACAACTGCGAGCCGAATACAAGAAGCTCGGTGAACTCAGGTGGTGATCAATTGCCCGCTATGTCTTCGGAGATCTGGCGGGCTTTCTTTTCTCTATTATCGCTTCCCGTAACGCCTCCCGTGACGCGCTGAGTGGAAAATCTATCCAAGCTTAATATTTGGAAAAGAGAAAGGGGTTGTCCACGATGTTTTGTGAACAACCCCATTTTTGCGGCGGACTCAAGGATCAAGAGACTAGGAGTCAAAAGACCCAAGAGTCCGAGTGTTCGAGGGGCTACTGCGAGACGAAGCCCGAAGCCGAGCCATAGAGCTCGTGGGCGAAATCAACCCAGCAGGTGCCGAACTTGACCTCGTCGTCGTTGAAGAGGAAGCACAGCGCGAGCGAGAAAACGCCATCGGCGTCGGGAGAGTACTCGTCACCGGGGCAGTCGATGTGCAACTGCTCCCACTGAACGAGCCGCTCGGGATGCGACAGGATCATGCACCCGACGATGAACGACCCGAGGCCGAACTCGTTCGGAGCATAGACCACACGCACCCTTCGCGTGGACCGACCGCGATGGGTCAGGCCGAACTGCGCCGGGATGAGCAGAAAGTCGCCCTTCTGCCTCTCGCCGATCATCTGGAGCGCGACCGCCGTGCGTTCGGACAGCCGCAGGTACTTCGGACCGAAGTTCCCCTTGCGGTAGTTGTAGAAGGTGCGGGTCTTGCCGATCAGGTCGAGGACCTTTTCGACAGCCTCGTTGTAGCTCTTGGCCACCTTCTCCCACCGCGGAACGGCGAACCAGCCTTCGGCACCAGCGGGCAGAGCCGGAAGCTCCTTGGGGCACGCGAGCACGCCGTTCATGTCCAAGCCATTGAAGTGCTTGGAGAGCTCCACGAGCTGTTCCGAGACCGGCTTCACGGCGTATCCCGAAGGATAGCCGTAGTTGGATTTCACCTCTTCGCTCGCGAAGAACGGACTCTCCACCACCGGGAGTGCCGAGGACACTTCCGTGGCCTCGACTATGGACTGCAGGTTCCTGGCGACGAAACTGGGGTCGAGCGTGCCTTCCAAGAGACGGCGCTGGACTTCCCACATGCGGCGGGAAATCGTTCCCAGAGTGTCGTCTGCGACGATGTGAGTCGTCATGATGACAACCTCCTTTTGATTTGCGAGATTCGCCCTCGCTATGCGGCCCGCCTCGGAATGAGGTAAGCGCGTTGAGCATAAACCCTTTACGCCCAGCGCGCTTACCTCATAAAAAATAGCCCTCTTTTCAATGTGCAATTTACTGCTATAAATATTGCAAATTATGGCTCATCTGTCAAGCCCTACCATATTTCTGGCATTATTGATATAATTAAGTTGAGCTTAGGCTAATGTATAGTGGTTCACGGATCACTATCGCCGAACTCTCTCATTCAACGAGAAAAACAACCAGAGTCCCGGAGACTACGGTTTCCGCGAGCGTGTTGTGTTGAAGAGATACTGCTTGCTTTCGCCTAGCGCGGATTCTGCGAAAGCGGATACCGCCGAATTAAATTCAAGATCAAAAGGATATAGTCCTTTGCGGGAAGTAAACCTCGAGCGTTTAAAGTGACACTTTAAACATTGCCCAGGGCTTCTTCACCCAACCAGAACAGTGCTGAGCGCCAGTCTAAATCGCTCTTTTTTTTGCTAAAATCTATCTCTATCTCCCGTGGCACTTTTTAAATTTTTTACCCGAACCGCACGGACATGGATCGTTTCTGCCTACGTGCTGGCCCATATATGTATCGTCGGCGGATTTGCCCGCCTCCGCCGCGACGTCGGCCAAGGTTCCAGCGGGACGCTGCGCAATGTTCGCGTGCATGATATTTTGTGCAGCCGTTGCTTCAAAAACTTTTAAAAGTTGTTGGAACATTTTATGGCCCTCGCTTTTATATTCCACCAGTGGATCGCGCTGGCCATATGCACGAAGCCTTACAGAATCCCGTAAAGATTCCATATCTTCTAAATGGTCAACCCAAAGCGCGTCAAGCGTGCGCAGGGAAACTATTTTTTCCAAAAGCCGCATATTTTCCGGCCCGACTTCTTTTTCTTTTTTATTATAATCTTCTTCCAAAAAATCTGCTCTCTTTATCATTTCTAAAGTTTGCGCGCGCAATTCATTATCGCTTATTTCAAACAGTTCTCGCCTTTTCCTATAAATGGTTTCGCGGTGCTTATTCATCACATCGTCGTATTCCAAAATATTTTTCCTCAAATCAAAATTTGCGCCTTCAATCTTGCTTTGCGCCGATTCTATAGCCCCAGAGACCATACCCGATTCTATGGGCTGATCTTCGGGTATGTTAAATGCGGCCATTAGCGATTTTATTTTGTCCCCGCCAAAAATGCGCAAAACATCATCTTCCAACGATACAAAAAACTGTGACGAGCCAGGATCGCCCTGCCTGCCGGAACGACCGCGTAGCTGATTGTCTATCCGCCGCGCTTCATGCCTTTCGGTACCGATAACATACAAGCCGCCTGCGCCACGCACTTTTTCAGCCTCTTCTATAGATAGCGGATTTCCGCCCAAAATTATATCAACGCCGCGCCCCGCCATGTTCGTCGCGACCGTTACGGCGCCGAGTCTTCCGGCCTGAGCTATAATTTCCGCCTCCCTCTCGTGGTTTTTTGCGTTTAAAATTTCGTGCGGAATGCCCTCTATATCAAGCAATTTCCCTAGATACTCATTTTTGGAAATTGATACAGTGCCAACTAAAATGGGTTGACCATTTTCATGGCGTTCTTTTATCTCTTGTACGACAGCTTTGAATTTTCCTTCTTCTGATTTATAAACCCTATCGGGCAGATCTTCACGGATCATCGGTTTATTGGTCGGAACGATAACAACATCAATTCTATAAACCTTGTCGAACTCTTCTGCCGAAGTCGCGGCGGTACCAGTCATTCCAGCAAGCTTTTTGTACATTCTGAAATAATTCTGGAAAGTAATGGATGCAAGCGTCAGCGATTCGGGGCGCACATCAACTCTCTCTTTCGCTTCTATCGCCTGATGCAAACCTCCGGACCAACGGCGCCCGGGCATGAGTCGTCCCGTAAACTCGTCAACGATTATAACTTCTCCTGACCGTACTACGTAATCTTTGTCGCGACGAAAAAGAACCTCGGCGCGCAAGGCCTGCTCAAGATGGTGCACGTATTTTATGCCGCGCTCTTCATAAATGCTGCCCATACCCAAAATTCTTTCAACTTTTTCAATTCCGGCCTCAGTCAAGGTTGCCGCGCGAAGTTTTTCATCTATTTCGTAGTCTTCAGTTTTTTCCAACTGAGGCACAATTCTCGCAAATTCCCTGTACCACTGGGAAGATTCCATATCTGGAGCGGAAATAATCAACGGGGTGCGCGCTTCGTCAATTAAAATGGAGTCGACCTCATCGACAATCGCGAAATTAAAACCGCGCTGAACCATATCTTTAAGGTCGTAAACCATATTATCTTTGAGATAATCAAATCCGAACTCATTGTTCGTGCCGTAAGTTATATCTGCGCTGTACGCTTCGCGCCGCGAGCGTGGCCGCAGATAACTTTCAATCACCTTAAATCCGCCGACAATATCACGTTCTTTATCTCTTTTACCGTCAACGTTATTTTCTCCGTAACCAGGATCGTATAAATATGCCGCGTCGTGGATTATGCAGCCCACAGACAAGCCAAGCGCATGATAAACCTGCCCCATCCAAACCGCATCACGTTTGGCAAGATAATCGTTGACCGTCACGATATGCACTCCATTGCCGGACAAAGAGTTTAAATACGCGGGTAAAGTGGCAACAAGCGTTTTTCCTTCTCCGGTTTTCATTTCGGTAATTTTCCCCTGATGCAGCGCGATGCCGCCGATAAGCTGAACGTCGAAATGACGCTGGCCTAAGGTGCGCTTGGCGCCTTCGCGAACAAGAGCAAAGGCTTCGGGCAATATGTCATCCAAAGTTTCTCCTTTATTCAGCCTATCTTTAAATCCTTCCGTTTTTTGCTTCAATTCCTCACTAGAAAAAGCCCCGAATTCGTGTTCGAGGAAGTTTATTTTATCTATAAGTGGTTGCGTTTTTTTTACGTATTCCTCATTCGCGTCGCCAAAAAGTCTGGTAAGAAAAGTCATCAACCTTTACTTTACACCAATATTTAGGCAAAGGTCAAATCTCCATAAATTAATCATGTTTCGCCGTAAAATATATAGCCGAGAAACTTTGCAACGAGACGGGCTGCCGTAAATTCCGGATATACAAATCCATTAACCGGAGATAATTCCATAACATCAAACCCAAGCACTTCGTGTTCTTTGGCCACGACGCGTAAAAGTCCCAATATATCAGGCCAAAAGATACCGCCGGGCTCGGGCGTACCAGTCGCGGGCATAATCGATGGATCTAAGACGTCGGCATCTATAGAAACGTATACTTTTTCAGGAAGAGACGCCACAACATCTTCAACTGGCACAAACGGCGCCAAAAATACTTTGCGTCTGTCTTTACATTCCAACTCCACTTCCTGCGGACTTGAACGTATGCCGACCTGCGTTAAATAAGCGCCGGAATCGTACGCATGGCGCATGGCGCAGGCGTGACTGAATGAACTTCCTTCCCATTCACGCCGCAAATCGGAATGAGCATCAAGATGCAGAATGCCAATGCCTTTATATTTTTTTGTAAAATATCTCGTGGGCGCGATGGAAAGTGAATGATCTCCTCCCAGAACCACTGGCATTTTTCCGGCTTTGTCAACAATCTCAATTTCTTTTTCGAGCAATTTCACCATCGCCTCCGCCGATGATTTATCCGGAGTCAAAGGTTCTCTCGTTACGACAGGCAAACTTTCAAGATCGCGACATAATTCCAAATCATAGGTTTCAATTTGGTGAGAAGCGCGCAAAATGGCGTCCGGACCGAAACGCGCTCCGGGCATATACGAAGTCATCGCGTCATACGGCACCGGAATAATTACGGCTTTCGCCTCATCATAAGAAGGCTCTTCTATATCAAGAAAGGTTGTTTTAATCATATAAGCTGGAGATTTACGTAGGGATTTGTTAAGCTCTCTTGAAAAGTGAGGAAAAATCCGTACCTTTCCTCTTTCTGCCTCTCATTTTTTCACTTAGCGCATGCGCTACAATGGGCAAAGCTATGGTCGCGTCGCAATAAACCTGAACCTTGGGCGCGCCAATCTCTTCTTTGCCCCAAGAAGTCGCTTCTTCAAAGGTGCAGCCGGAAAGACCTCCCCACTGCGGGGCGTCGGTCGTAATCTGAAGCGCGTATTTATGGGGATAGTATGACTCTATCAATTCATCTTTTGCGCCGCGTTTAGCCCTAAAAATCTTGGGCCGCCGTCCCGGAATTTTTCTTTCAGGATACAAAAGGTTGGAAGTTACGGCTAAAAGCTGAATAAAGTCTTTGGGCACGCCTCCACCGATGTATATAACGCCAGTGGCTTTGATTTTCTTTCCAATGCTCATAAACTCAATATAATCTTTCATGTTATCCAAAACCAGATTAAATCCTTTGGCCTTAGCGATAAGTCCGCCGTCGCCATAGGGACTGTCAACTATTGCTGGACAAAAAACAGGTATATTATTTTTCGCAGCAGTCGCAATGATACTGTTGATTTTTCTTTTTCCGAGCCAATCGCCGAAAAGCTTAAAAAACTCGCGCGAAGAATAGCCATGCGCCTGATCAAGATTCTCAACTATAAATTTGCCGATGAGCTCGGTCATTTCCATATAATCTATTTCGGAACCAAAAACATCATAATATCTATTGATATCGTTTTTGAGTAAATCAACGTCGTCTACCATATGCGAACCCTTCCAATAGTTAAAGCCCATAGCCTCAACTATATCTTCGGAAAAATTGGCTCCGGTCCCAACCAAAACATCTATATAATGGTTGTCCATCAGCCAATTTATAATTTTCCACTGGCCTGTGGTTGAAAGCGATCCGGCATATCCCAAAATAATAGTCAGATCTTTATCTCTTATCATTTTTTCCCAAGTCTGAACGAGTTCGCCCAATTTTCTTCCCTGAAAACCGGTATTTGCCATTTCGTCTAAAAGCCTGGAAATGGATTTTTCTTTTACTTCTATCGCCTGAAGTTTTTCTCTTTTGTATGGATTTCTTTTTGTTGTCATGTAACAAAAACAGCCGCCGCAATAACAGACGTCCAGCGTCCGTCTTTGTCGCAGCGAGCGGTCTGGGTAATATGAGTCGTGCGAACGATTTTGGCTGATAATCTAAATGCTTGGCGGCGCGAGTCCCATGCCTCATCCGGATCAAATTTTAAACCCAACGTTGATGCCAACATGGAAGCGGCCAAATCTTCGGAATATTCTCCAGCTCTACTCTCCGTCTCCCCAAACGAATGATGTTCGGAAATATAGCCGTAATGCTTTCTGTTCGCCGGAAGCGCGCAGCCGATTGAAGCCCCAACCAAACGATTAGGTTCGTTGGCTTCATTGCGCGCCAAAACGCAATATAAAATCTGGCCCGGATGAAGCATTGAAAGCCCTTTTGAGCGCGAAATGGTGCGGCAGCCCGGAGGAAAAATGCTTGAAACCGTCACCAAGTTAAAGGGTGCGATGCCAGCATCGCGCAACGCCAGCTCAAAAGAGCTTAAACGCTGCCTATGTATGCCAACGCCTTTGGTAAAAAAAATATATTTCGGCAGTAAAAAATTTTCCATTTATGATTTTTATATACTCTTTTAAACGCGGTCGCGTAGACCTTTTTTAATAATATTGCTGGCGCGCGTGATGCATTTTGTCGTCCGTTAACTCCTTTTTGATTTGGAAACAAAAAGCTCTTTATCTTTTTTTAATTGTCTTTGAATCGTATCTTTTGCCTGATTTATGGCCAGCTTCAAATCCCAATTTTGCGCTTCAGCCCTGAAAATTCTCTTTGGCAGTAAAATTTGGATTTCCGCGTAATAAATTCCATTCTTGCGGTGATGCAGCGATGGCTTTCCTATTTCCACCGCCGCCCTCACGGAAGATTTTCTTCCATTGAGCGAATGCGAAATCAAATCGTGCGGAATAAGTCTCTCAAGACTATTTATTTTCCTTTCCAAAATGTCATTCAGAATTTTTGTAAGCTTTATATTCGTCGTTTTAATTTTAATTTGCATTGCCGCCAAAAAATTTGCTAATTTCTTTTATTATTTCAATTTACAAAATAATAGTCAATAGCAAAAATTATTTTTATAAAAATTTTGGTGAAATTTAGAATCCAAGCGGCTGAATTTCCATCTCAAGAGAAATTCCATATTTGGATTTTATCTTTTTCTTTATAAAGTTGGTGAGCTTTAAAACATCCTCAGCTTTTGCTCCGCCTATATTGATAATGAAATTCGGATGCTTTGGCGAAACCATTGCTCCGCCAATTCTAAAACCTTTAAGTCCGGCATCAGCCAGAATTGCCGCGGCGGGAATTACAGGAAAAGGATCGCTCTTGATGACATTTTTGAATTTTTCTCTAGTTTTTGCCGGTGCTGCCGGCAAAGTGCAATTTTTAAAAATACTGCCTGCGCTTGGCCAGGCCAACGGTCCTTTTTCTTTTCTATATCTTATGCGATCGCGTGCCATAGCTTCTATTTTTTTTCTGTCACCTTTTTCAAGACGCATCGCGGCCGAAAGCACGATCCAACCTCTTTTTTTAAAAATAGAAGACCTATAGCCGAAATCGCATTTAGATTTAGGCAATTTTTTAAGTTTTAAATTATTATCCAGCGCCTCAACGTAAATAATTCTATCTTTTGTTTCGCCGCCAAATGCGCCGGCGTTGCCGCGGATTGCGCCGCCAAGCGTGCCGGGAAGCCCACCCGCCCATTCTAATCCAGACAACCCTCGTTTACCTGTTTCGCGCACTAATGTTGCGAATGGAACTCCGGCTTCGGCATAAACTTTACAAACTTTCCCTGAACGCCGGAAGACAGGAATTTTCAAGTTACAATTTTCAAGTTTTATAATTAGGCCGTTAAATCCTCTGTCTGAAACCAACATATTGCTCCCCTCTCCTAAAATAAAATATTGCATATTTAATTTTTTGGCGGCTTTTATCGCCCATGTAATATCCTCTTTATTTTTCGCAACATAAAAATACTTAGCCAACCCGCCTATTTTAAAAGTCGTGTATCTTTTCAAGGATACATTCTTTTTTGTGCCGGGAAGAATTTTTCCAATCATCATTAATCAATTTTAACAAAAATTAAAGGGCCGAGGGAGTTAACTCCAATTCTATGTGTTTATGTGAGTGCTACCCCCCGACCCATATTCACTATAACCAAAGGCATAGTATAAATCAAGAAGAAAAAGCGAAACAGAAAATCCGGAAAAAGATCTCCGGCCTTAGAAGTTATACCATTTTGCTCTTATTATCCCTAGCGCTTGAGCTTTTAATTCCCTTTCTCGTTGCAGCTTCTGGTTGAATTCAGCGCTTTGCTGAGGCCAAATACGACGGTTAACAAGATCAAACAAATTATCTGCGATGGTTTGCCGCAAAAAATTACCAGGACTTGCTTCAAGTGTAGTCTTAACCCCAGCGTCGTCTTCTATAATCAAACCACTCTATCTTTCCCTCTACTATATATGAACCTGGACACGCCTTAAAGCAAAACGCCTCGCTCGAGGGAGGCGTTGTGCCCACATAGATGGGATGCCCTTGCGGGCACACTCACACTTGTATATTAGCAAATTATACACGCTTGTCAAGTGCTTGCAGGGGAAAAGCCGGCTGAAACAATCGGCCCTTATGCCTTATAGCGATGTTTATCTATCCAAGCCCGCCGTAAGCGTCTCTGTCGATTTTACTTCTCCCTTTTCTGCTTTCGCATGTACTGGAATTTTCTTGCCATCAACCACTTTTTCCTCAACCAAAAGATTCCATACGGTATCTGAAGGTTTTACTCCAACTTCCAGCCAATATTTCACGCGTTCGGCATTTATTTTTCTGTCTTTGGTCAGCGGATTATAAAAACCAACCCTTTCTATAAAACGCCCGGACCTCGGCGCCCTTGTCTTTTCGATCACCACAATCTTAAACGAGGGCTGATTCTTTTTCCCGACTCTCAAAAAACGAATAACTAGCATGTTATAGTGATATAAATTTATTTTAGACGAGGAAAAGTGTCGCAATGTAGCACTTCGCCGTTTCGAACGCTGGTCTATGGCTACATGCTCCTTGCGTGCTTTCCCGAGCGCTCACCACCCCTTAAGTTCCAACGCGTTTGTCGCAGCGTCAACTTCGGCTTCCTGCTTTGACGAACCTTCTCCATGTGCAATAAGCTCGTCTTTCAAAAATACTCCGACCACGAAATGCTTTGCGTGATCTGGACCCCACTCATCTAAAACTTTGTAATTAGGCGTTATCCCCGTTCTTTCCTGTGCCTCCTCCTGAAAACGCGATTTCGCATCTTTGAACAGTTTCTGTTCAATAATTTGCTGCAGCTCTTTTATAACGTGTTTTGATATGAAATTTCTGCAAACATCATAACCGCTGTCAAGATAAAGCGAGCCGATAAACGCTTCAAAGGCATTGGCAAGAATATATTGGCGACCTTTGCCGGTCTCCTTCGCTTCGCCGCGCGACAACAGCAGAAAATCATTAAAATCAAGCTCTTGGGCGATTTTGGAAAGCATTTTCGCGTTGACCAAAGCAGCGCGCCAATTTGTAAGTTCGCCTTCCGGTTTTTCCGGATACTTATTATACAGATATTCTGTTACGACCAACTCCAGAACTGCATCGCCCAAAAATTCCAAGCGCTCATTATGCCGCAAATGAAAATCAGGATTTTCATTAATATAAGATCTATGGACGAACGCTTGCGTTAATAAATCCGAATTATTAAATTTTACATTTAACTTTTCTTCAAGTTTAGAAAAATCTTTCACGCTAGCCATAACTTATTATGTTTTAAAATCTTCTTTATTCTGTACCGAATCTTGCGCTTCTGGATTTATTTCCCTGTATACCGTTCCCAAGACGCCATTAATGAATTTGCCTGAATTTTCTCCTCCAAAATTTTTTGCGAGCTCTATAGCTTCGTTAATCGCAACCTTGGGTGGAACTTCCTCACGGTTGCTGTAAATCAATTCATACAATCCCAACCGTAATACGTTTCTGTCAGTAATCGCAATCTGATCTATGGGCCACTCTGGCGCCGCTTTTTCAATTATTTTGTCTATCTGCTCTATATGCTCAATCGTTCCTTTTACGAGCTTGCGCACGAATTTCGTATCTTCAAGCCCCGGACCCAATTCTTCTATATTTTTATCAACTATCTGATCTGCAATTTTCAGGTCTTTGCCGCGAAAATCCCATTCATACAAAGACTGCATGGCTATTGATCTTGAAAGATGACGGCTTGCCATATTATCTTATGGATGCGATAAACTTTCCATGCTTAACGGCCTCTTTTCCGAAGATTCCTCGGCTTTTTGCTCGATTTCTTTTTCCTTTTGCTTTCGTTCCTTTTTGGTCAATTTTTTCATCACATCAATGACTTCTTTTCCTTTATAGTAGCCGCAATTAAAGCAGACTACGTGTGGTCTGACCGGCTTGCCACATTTTCTACAGGTCGTCAAAGCTGCCGGCTCTAAATGTATATGAAGGCGGCGCTTATTACTTCTACCTCTTGTGTGGTGCATTCTTGGAACTGCCATAATGAAAATTCAAAAGTTAAAAATACCCGTCAAAGGTCTGATACAAAAGCGCATCCGCCTCGGGTAGAAAAAATCACAATTACTAATCAAAAATTAAAACTATTATAAAAGATAGCACACTCGGCTAGCATAGTCAACTTTATGCGTATTCTGTCACTGGCCGGAAAGTTTTCCTATGAACCTTGGCGGCCCCATATTTTTTAAGCATTTCCTTGTGCAGCTTGGTCGGATAACCTTTGTGCCTATCAAAGCCATACTCAGGATATTTTTTATGCAGACGCGCCATTATGCGATCACGCGTTACTTTGGCGATAATTGAAGCCACAGAGCAGGAAAAAACTTTTTCATCGGCTTTAATTATAGCCTTTTGATTGCGCGGCAAATCCAGCGAAAAATTGCCATCAATAATTAAAAAATCGATGCGCCTGGTAAGCTTGCTTTCAAGCGCCGCAAATGCTTTTTGCATTGCAAGCTTCGTCGCTTCTAAAACATTTATTTTGTCTATGATTTTTTCCGAAACGATGCCAATGCCCCATTTGATATGCGGATCTTTAATGATAAACGTATAGATTTCCCCGCGCCTTTGCGCGGATAATTTTTTGGAATCTTTGACTTGCCGCAATTTTATATTTTGCCTTTTTGCATTTTTAGCCGCATCCGGTAATATCACAGCGGCTGCCGCAACGACTGGACCCGCCAGCGGCCCGCGCCCTGCCTCATCAAAACAGGCTACTAATTTATAGCCGGCACGCCACAATTTTTTTTCTTCTTTAAAACTTGGTTCCATTTCGCTATATTATCATATTTTATACCGCTGCTGAGCGATGCCTCAACTGTAATTTTGACCGGCAATTTTCGTGATGATATAATTACTTAATTTTACCTTGAGCATGATTCCGAAATTCACCCACCTTCATACTCACTCTCATTACTCGCTGCTTGACGGCCTGCCCAAACTCGACCAACTTTTGGATCGAGTAAAAGAGCTTGGCATGGATTCTGTCGCGGTTACAGACCACGGCGTTCTTTACGGCGCGATAGAACTTTACAAAAAAGCCAATGCGCGTGGCATAAAACCGATCATAGGAACGGAACTATATCTGGCCTATGAATCCATGGATCAGCGCAGGCCGAACATTGATGATACTCGCTACCATCTGATTCTTCTGGCTAAAAATGAAATAGGATACAAAAATCTGGTAAAACTTATCACCGAAGCTCATTTGCGGGGTTTTTATTATAAGCCGAGAATTGACGAAGAGCTTTTGGCAAAACACGCCGAGGGACTGATAATGTTTTCCGGCTGCCTGCAGGGAAAAATTTCTCGCCTGATACTTTCGGGAAAGAAAAAAGAGGCAGAAGAAACTGCGCTGAAATACCAAAAAATGTTCGGCCACGACAGCTTTTATCTTGAACTTCAATATCATGAGCGCATAAAAGAGCAAAAAAGATTAAATGAAGCGCTGATCGCGATGTCAAAGACCTTCAAAATTCCGCTGGTCGCGACGCAAGATTCGCATTATTTAAAACCGGAGGATGCCGAAGCACAGGATATTTTGATGCTTATAAATACTGGCGCGGATCCGAATAACCCCGAACGGCTCAGTTTGAAAGAAGACGATTTTTCCATGAAGAGCCCGGCCGAAATGATGGAGCATTTTAAAGATACCCCTGAGGCAATAGAAAATACGCAAAAAATCGCAGAGCTGTGCAATGTTAAATTTGAACTCGGAAAATTAAAAATTCCGCATTTTCCTGTACCAGACGGTAAAAGTCCAGATGATTATTTGAGGAAACTTTGCGATGACGGAATGAAAAGACGCGGGCTTGATAAAAGCGACGGGGCGACGGAAAGATTAAAATACGAACTTGCCGCTATCAAAGAAGCCGGGTTTTCGTCTTACTTTTTAATCGTTCAGGATTTCGTTAACTGGGCAAAACAAAATAGAATCGTGGTGGGGCCGGGGCGCGGATCCGTGGCCGGTTCCCTTGTGGCTTACGTTTTAAACATCACGAATATAAATCCGCTAAACTATAATCTCCTTTTTGAAAGGTTTATTAATCCTGAAAGAATTTCGCCGCCGGATATTGATCTTGACTTTACTGACAGGAGACGCGACGAAGTAATAGAATATGTTGCGCAAAAATACGGGCACGATCACGTGGCCCAAATTATAACTTTTGGAACAATGGCTGCGCGCGCGGTCGTAAGGGACGTCGGCAGGGCGCTTAGATACAACTATGGATATTGCGACCGGCTTGCCAAAATGATTCCATTTTCTCTTACGCTGGACCAAACCTTAGAGCAAATCAAAGAATTCAAAGATATTTATGAAACCGATAATCAAGCGAGGCGATTGATTGATCTTGCAAAAAAACTCGAAGGCGTTGCTAGACACGCTTCAACGCACGCCTGCGGTGTGGTTATTTCCGACCGGCCGCTTGATGAAATTATTCCACTTCAGCATCCTACGCAATCCGATAACAACATCGTAACCCAATACGAAATGCACGCGGTTGAGGATTTGGGCCTTTTAAAAATGGATTTTCTTGGGCTTAAAAACCTTACGATCATTGAAGATACGCTTGCGAGAATATACAAAATACATGACGGCCTGAATCTTGATCTTGATGCGATTCCTGCAAACGATAAAACAACTTATGAACTTTTGCGGCGGGGAGATACGGTTGGAGTTTTTCAGCTTGAATCAGGCGGCATGCAAAGATACTTGAAGGAACTAAAACCTTCTGGTTTTGAAGACATTATCGCCATGGTAGCGCTTTACCGCCCCGGCCCAATGGAATGGATTCAAGAATATATCGGCCGAAAACACGGCAAAAAGAAAGTGGAATATTTACACCCTGACCTTAAAACAATTTTGGAAAACACTTACGGAATTTGCGTTTACCAGGAACAACTTATGCAAATTGCCCAGAAACTTGCCGGATTTTCGCTCGGCGAGGCAGACACGCTACGCAAGGCTGTGGGCAAAAAAATAAAATCCTTGCTTATGGAACAACAGGCAAAATTGATAAATGGTATGAAAAAAAATGGCATTTCCGAGCGCGTGGCCAAACAAATATGGGAATGGGTATTACCATTTGCCCGCTACGGTTTCAATAAATCGCACAGCGCCTGCTATGCCACCGTCGCATACCAAACCGCATATCTTAAGATCCACTATCCGTTGGAATTTATGTCGGCGCTACTCACAGCTGATAGCTCTGACGTTGAGCGCATCGGATTTCTCATCAATGAATGCAAAAAAATGAAAATCGAAGTCTTGCCGCCAGATATTAATGAAAGTTTCCGCAATTTTTCGGTGGTACCGGAAGCCCATAAAATAAGGTTCGGGTTATCGGCAATTAAAAACGTTGGCGACAATGTCGTTGAAGGTATTATAGCTGAAAGAAAACACAATGGACCGTTTGCGTCACTTGCGGATTTTCTTACAAGAATTCCGGCAAAAGATCTGAACAAAAAATCACTTGAAGCGCTGATAAAATCTGGCGCGTTCGACCAACTGGCAGAAAGAAGTCAACTTTTGAACAATCTTGAAAAACTACTGGAACTTTCGCGTGAAAATCAAAGGGCTAAGCAAAGCAGCCAACGAGGCCTCTTCGACGGCGCAGCGTCCCCTGCGCCATATACAAAAATAATTTTGGCGGATTCGCGCCCCGCGAGCGATTCGGAAAAATTAAACTGGGAAAAAGAACTCTTGGGACTTTACGTTTCAGGCCATCCCCTTCGACGATATCGCAAGACGCTTGAGAAAAAAGTGATTCCGATTTCACAGATATCGCAGGAATTAACCGGACGAATAGTCAAAATCGGCGGAGTTATTGGAAGCATCAAAAAAATAATAACCAGAGGGGGGAAACCGATGTTATTTTTAAACCTTGAGGACGAAACAAGAAGCGTTGAAGTTGTCGCATTCCCATCAATCATTGAGCACAACCCCATGATTTTCCAGGAAAATAAAATTGTTCTAATCGCGGGCAAAGTGGAAACACGTGACGGCGCGCCAAAAATTCTGGCCGAAAGTGTGGAAGAAATAATAGAAAACTAAAAAACGGTTAAGAATAAGTGAATGGCCGATGCCGTAAAATCAATAACCTCCAAGCGTAAATAGCTATCGTATCGAGATTGTTGGCCGTATAAACGACTGTTATAATAAACTTGATGCCAAGAAAATTCAGCAATGCGGAGAATAATTCGGACGGTGCGTTTGAACCGATACGTCATTCTCTGGCGCATCTTATGGCGTACGCGGTAAAAACCCTCTACCCCAGAGTTAAATTTGGCATAGGACCCGTTATAGAAAACGGATTTTATTACGATTTTGATTTACCAGCAGGAGCCTTAACGAAAGATGGCTTGCCTAAAATTGAACAAAAAATGCGCGAGCTAATAGGGAGAAATATTGTTTTTAAAAAGAAATCGCTTGCAAAGCCGGCGGCAAAAAAACTATTCAAGGGCCAGCCATATAAGCTCGAACTAATAAAAGAACTCCCGGGCAAAAAAGTTTCAATATATGAAAGTGGAGAATTTATTGATCTTTGCAGGGGGCCGCACGTAAAATCAACAGCCGAGATTGCGGCCGATGGATTCAAACTTACTAGAATTACCGGGGCATATTGGCGAGGCTCGGAAAAAAATCCTATGCTGACACGCATTTACGGCCTCGCTTTCGCTTCAAAAAAAGAACTGGATGATTACCTACGCTTGCAGGAAGAAGCCGAAAAAAGAGATCATCGAATCCTTGGTCAAAAACTTGATTTATTCTTATTCTCGGATCTCGTTGGCAAGGGCCTACCTCTATTTACAGAAAGAGGTTCGGTTATTAGAAGAGAACTAGAGCGGTTTGTGATTGATGAAGAAATAAAGCGCGGGTATAAGCATGTCTATACTCCTGAACTTGCCAAGGTAGAGCTTTATAAAACATCGGGTCACTATCCTTACTATAAAGAATCGATGTACCCTCTAATGAAAATAGATGAAGAAGAATTTATTTTGCGTCCGATGACCTGCCCGCATCACTTCCAGCTTTACGCATCGCGCCCAAGATCTTACAAAGAATTGCCGTTCAGAATCGCGGAGCTGGCAAAACAATTCCGATATGAAAAATCCGGAGAATTAACCGGCCTTATTAGGGTAAGGTCTTTTTGCCTGGCCGACGCCCACATTATTTGCAAGAAAGAAGAAACCTCCAGTGAAATAAACTGCGCATTAGACTTAATAGAATATATGGCTTCGGCCTTGGGTTTAAAAAGCGGCATAAATTATCGCTACAGATTATCACTTGGTGAGCGCAAAAACATGAAAAAATATTACAAAGACGATAAAGCGTGGGGCCTCGCAGAAGGTATCCTGAGAAAAGTGCTTGCGGAAAGAAATGCTCCATTTTTTGAGGCGCCGGGCGAGGCGGCTTTTTACGGCCCAAAAATAGACATCCAGATGAAAAATTTTGCCACCAAAGAAGACACCGCCTTCACTATTCAGTACGATTTTGTCATGCCAAAACGTTTCAAATTGAGCTATATTGATAGCGACGGGAAAGAAAAAACGCCGGTTGTCATCCACCGTTCTTCAATTGGCGCCATAGAAAGAATTATGGCCTTTTTAATAGAATATTACGCCGGCGCAATGCCATTATGGCTCGCGCCCGTGCAATGCCTGATAATCCCTATTGCCGACCGGCACCTGGAATATGCCATCCAAGTAAAAGAAAAACTTTCTTTCCTTAGGGTTGAAATAAACGACAAAGGTGAAACGATATCCAGAAAAATCCGCGAAGGAGAAACGCAAAAAATCCCCTATATTTTGGTGGTCGGCGACAATGAAATAAAAAATAAAACCGTTGGGATACGCAAACGCTCAAAAGGAAATTTGGGCGAAATGAAAATTGAAGATTTTATTTTAATGGCCGCAAATGAAAACAGTAAAAGACTAATATAATCCATGCCGAACCTTTCATCAGCAACACAAAAACTTATCCAAAGATATCAAAACTGGTATCGCTCGCTTGAGCTCGGTGAAGGAATAACCACGTTGCACGTTGACGAAGTAGTCAGCGCCATGGCTAAATTTTATGAAAAAATACGTGGAATAATTGACTGGCGAGAAGAACATTTGCTCAGAAAGTCGGCTATAGAAAGAATTTTAAACAGGAGGCTTTTGATGGAAGAGGATATAAGCCACATGGCCGAGCCTTTAATTTTAGAATTGATCCGCGGCGGCCATCTCCCGAATGATACGATCCCCGAATCAAAAATAGAATTCGTGCAACGGTCAATAAATAAATATGTTTTTCTCATCAACAGCATTGATAGCACTAGCCAAGAAATAACCCTTGAACCGCAGGATTGGCTTTTCGGCATTGCCGCATGCGAAATAGAAGAAATTTTGTTGCCGCCGGCAAAAGAAAATGCGCTGATAGATTATATGACCGAACGCATGACCGAGCGCATTGAGACGGTGGGATTACCTAAAGATATTTCAAAAGAAACGCAGATTTTTATAGCTTGCCAGCAGGCTCTGTTTAAATTAGATAATCCTCTTATCAGCTATCATTTGCTTAAAAGATGGTACCCTGATTGGTTATCCCTTGAAACTGACTCGCCGAAATTGCAAGAAATAAGCAAAGATATTTATAACATACGCTCGGCAATAGAATACGGATTTTCCAATCCGATTGCGCAAAGATTTTATACGCTCTGCGAAAAATATGACACACCCTATCTTTTACTTGGCGATATTCTGGCAAAAGATCCATTGAAGGCCGACGAACTTTTGGCTAATCCAGAAGCTCTTGAAGGACAAATCCGCGAAGTCTATGTCAAACGCCTTTACCAATTAAGGGCAAAAGTTCGCCATGCCGCCATCTTTAGCACTCTTTCTATTTTCATAACCAAAGTTTTGCTGGCTCTTTTGGTTGAAATCCCGGTTGATAAATATCTAACCGGCGGCTTCAACCCTACTGCGACTGCAATAAATATAGTTTTTCCGCCGCTTTTAATGGCGTTTTTGGTCTTAAGTATTCGTCCGCCGTCAGAAGAAAATTTGCAAGGCAATATCCTAGAGATTATGCGGCTCGTCTATGAAACTTCGCAAAAAATTTCTTATACCATCCGCATGCCGCGAAAACAAAATGCCATAGTTTCGCTATTCATTTATATTTTTTACCTTTTGAGCTTTATCGTGTCTTTCGGCTTTATCATCAAAGTTTTAACCAAGTTACAATTTAGCATTTTATCGCAAATAATCTTTTTGATGTTTATCTCCTTGATATCTTTTGCTGGCCTTAAATTAAGACAACGTTCCAAAGAATTGGTCATCAAAGAGGATAAAAGGGGTGTATTTTTTACTGGTCTTTTGGTTTTTTTTGCCATGCCAATAGTCCGAACCGGAAAATGGCTGTCTGGGAAACTAACCAAATATAATATTATTATGGTTTTTATAAATGCTTTCATCGAAATGCCGCTACAGATCTTTTTTGAGTTTATGGAGCAAATGATGTCTTTCCTGCGAGAAAAAAAAGAAGAAATACACTAAATTGCTGCGTTCAAATGCAAAATGCAGAGTGACAATGAAAAAATCAAGATTTCTAAACCGGGGGTCATCGTTATTGTCGGACAGACTTCTTCTGGGAAAAGCGATCTTGGCGTGCGGCTAGCAAAAAAATTTAACGGCGAGATAATTTCCGCCGATTCACGCCAGATTTATAGGGGAATGGACATCGGCAGCGGAAAGATTGCTAAAAAAGAAATGCGGGGCATTCCGCATTATTTATTAAATGTTGCCTCGCCCAAAACAAAATTTACCGTCGTACAATATCGCAAAAAAGCTTATGGCGCGATTAAGATTATATTAAAAAGGCATAAAATTCCATTCGTTGTTGGGGGAACGGGATTTTACGTTAAAGCCCTTACCGAGGGCATAAATTTACCCGGAGTAAAACCGGATTGGAAATTGAGAAAAAAACTTGGGGAAAAAAGTATAAAAGAGCTTTTTTCGAAAGTTAAAAAATTTGATCCAGCGCGTGCAAAAACCATTGAATCAAAAAATAAAAGACGGCTTATCCGGGCTCTTGAAATAATTTTAACAACCGGGAAACCGGTCCCGTCGCCAGGCCAAAATCCGCCGCCATATGAAATTCTAATGCTGGGCATTAAAAAATCAAAAAGAGAATTGGAAAGGGCGATTAAAAAACGCCTTTTGAAAAGATTGAGGCGTGGAATGCTAATGGAAGTTAAAAAATTGCATACCGAGGGCGTTTCCTGGAAACGCCTTGAAAAGTTCGGCTTGGAATATAGATATTGCGCTTTGTATTGGCAAAAAAAATTAGACTATAAAGAAATTGTTCAAAAATTGCAAAAAGAAATTGAAAACTATGCAAAACGACAAATGGCGTGGTGGAAAAAAGACGAAAGAATTCACTGGATTAAAACGTCAGAGGAGGCGGAAAAACTCTTGAAAAATTTCCTTGAGAAAAAAACAATAAAATCGGGGCAACCGAAAGGGTCTTCTTCGTGAAGACCCTGGGTCGCTCGTTGCCGGACTAGCAGAACACTTTGTCGACGTTCTTGCGCCAGATGAGCTCGCTTTCGATCTGGTGCTTCCGGCGCCGAAAGCGGGGGTCATCGGCCTCCATGCCGATGAAAACCGCTTCTCCCTTTGTCCCGTCTTCATAGACGGGACGATAGAAGATCTGACCGTCCTGTGAGGACCAGTAAAGCGCTATGACCTTCTTTTCCATTTTTTCGTCACCTCTTTCTTGTTTTTTTCCCTCGGAAAGCTGCCGAGGAGCTGATGGGACTGTTAGGTAATGATAAAGAACTATTATTTATTGTCCCAGCTCCCGGACAGGTCTCCAAGGAAAAGTAATGGTGGTGGGCCCGACAGGATTCGAACCTGTGACCAAACGGTTATGAGCCGTACGCTCTTCCCCTGAGCTACAGGCCCACCATTCTTTTGGGGACGTCTATTGACTATGCCAAACCCTGGCCTATTTTGTTGTCATCCCTTCCCTTCATGTATTCCCGCCAGGAAGTAATTATTCTCCCGGCGGCGGCGCTCGCCTCCTCGCCGAAACTATTAATCTCCAGCAGGCAGTATACGGTCATGTCCTGCCAGAAGGAGAGCGCGCAGAACTCTTTCGACAACACCTCATAACATGCAACGTGCTCATCGACGAGAGGGACCGGATCAACAACAAGAAGGTGTTCCCTGGCATACCTCTCTGCGTAGGTCGGATCAACCAAGAGTTCGACTTGCCACAGGATCTGGCTCAGGTCATCCAGATACTGCACCCAAGGCTTGACTCCCTGCTTCAACGTCCCGACAAAACCATCCTGCTCCATTATTATCACCTCCTTCTAGTAAGATACAGGCTGATTTTGATATAAAGAGCTTCCCATATTTAAGACCAGAAAACTTATGGGCTTAAATATGGAGGAGAGCTTACACCGCCAGCTCTCCGTTTTCCCTTGACGGCTAGGGTTTTGGCGAAGCTATTTGCCGCACCGCGGGCAATTCTGCCCGAGATCCTGGACTGCGCCGCAGCAGCAACACTTGCTGCCGGCATAAATCTTTGCGGGTTGCGCAGATGACTTCTTCATCTTATACCCTCCATGAAAATATAACGAGCTTTCCGCTTACGCTCATATTATACCACACCATCTTCTATTTTGTCAATACTGCCTGGCAAAAACTCCGGAGCGGGATAACCGGATACAAATCAAGCACCAAAATATAGCTATCAATCGCGCGCCAATTTTATAAATAATTCGCGAACGATTTCGGGTCTTGCCAACCCTTTTGTCTGTATCATGGCCTTACCTATTAAAAACTGGAGGGCATTAGCTTTCCCATTTTTATAATCTTCTATGGCTTTTGGGTTTTGAGAAATAATTTCTTTTATGATTTTTTCTATTTCGTCTTCGTCTGTCAGCTGAACAAAATGCCCTTCTTCAATAATATGGTGCGGATCTTCGCCCGTTTTAAACATTTTGGCCAAAACATCCTTGGCCATTTTGCTGGAAATCTTGTCTTCGTAAATCAGGGTTATAAACTCTGCAAAATTCTCCGGGCTTATTAAAAAATCTTCCGACGTTATTGATTTTTCTTTAAGAAAGCCTAAAAGATCGCTTAAAATATAATTTGTCGCAAGTTTTATCAAATGCGCTTGCTCGGATTCTGTAAGTTTATCTTTGCGCTCGGCTTCCTCAATCCAATTTTTCAGCTCCGATATGACTTTTTCAAAATATTCCCCCAGTTCTTTTTGAACCACGAACGTTTCCGTTTCTTTAGGCAAAAGATTGTACTCGGACGCGAATCTTTCGCGTCGCGACTGCGGAAGCTCAGGTAATTCGGCTTTTAACTCTTTGATATAATCCTCGCTCGTGCGCAAAACCGGCAAGTCCGGCTCGGGAAAATATCTGTAATCGTGCGCCTCCTCTTTACCCCTCTGGCTAAAAGTAATCTGTTTGATATCGTACCAACCTCTGGTTTCCTGTATGACTTTTTTGCCAGCATCCAAAATCTCGGCCTGCCTTACGATTTCATATTCAATGGCTTTTTCAACAGCCCTGAAAGAGTTAAGATTCTTTACTTCAACCTTTGTACCCAATTCTCCTTCCGGCGCGATTGATATATTCGCCTCAACGCGCATTTGTCCTTTTTCCATGTCGGCGTTTGAAATGCCGATATATCTTAAAATCAGCTGGAACTCTTGGGCGAATACCCGCGCTTCTTTTGTCGAATGGATATCTGGCTCGGTGACCAATTCCATCAGGGGAATACCGGCCCTGTTAAAATCAATCAGGGAATAATCAGCGCCCTCCGGATGCAAAAGCCTTCCGGTATCCTCTTCAAGATGGATGCGCGCAATCCTTATTTTTTGCCGGCCTCCATCGCTTTCAAGTTCAAGATAGCCTTTTTCGCAAAGCGGCATATCGTATTGCGATATTTGGTATCCTTTGGGCAGGTCTGGATAAAAATAATTTTTACGGTCAAATTTGGAATTTTCCAGAATGTGGCAATTAAGGGCCAAACCCGCTTTTATGACTCTCTTTACAGCTTCTTCATTTATAACTGGCAGAGTCCCAGGATGACCCATGCAAACCGGGCAAACGTTAAAGTTTGGATGTTTCTCGTTCGGGTCGTTCGGACAGGAACAAAACATTTTGGACTTGGTGTTCAATTCAGCATGTATTTCAAGACCTATTGTGGGTTTGTATTTCATGGCAAACTAAACGAGATATCTCATCAATTCCTCTGGGGTGGAAATAACGCGATGGATCAGGCCGCGGCAGCAAGGTTCCTCATGTAGTCCATTTGGATAACTTCCAGTAAGGCAATTTTTTTCCAGTGAATAAATAACTTTGCCGAGCGCCGCCGCCGCAAAAAGCTCGCCTATGGTATTTGGTCCCAAATATCCATCCTTGTTAAAAATAAAGCATATATCCGCCACTCTGACCTTGCGGAACAAATGGTCGTAAACGACGCTTAATATATTGCTGGCGTAATGTTTATTTTTTAAGCGCTCCTCTTCATGTAGCCGGTAAAAATCGTTGTCTCTTTCTTCAAACTCCGGATGCAAAATTTCAAACTGCATGTCTTTATCCTCGGCCAAAACCGAGAGCTGCTCCATAAAATCATCCAACTCTTTTTTAAATCTTTGACTTGAGCAAAAAACAACGGTTTTCATATTATTTCCAATTTTTTAAACCAAACGCGCCATATCGGCTCAAGTTTCAGTTTTTTTATTTCATTCACACTAACCCATTTGTAACTTTTGGCCTCCTTGTTTGCTTTGATGCTCCCTTTAGGCTTTGCCTCAAAAACCCACCAATCATGGAAATTACCGCCATTTACGCATTTATTGGGAACATGCCTAAAATGCAGCAGTAATCTCGGGGCTATCACGGTTAAACCAACCTCTTCTTTTGTTTCGCGCCGCATACCATCTAGCGGTTTTTCTCCATTTTTAATGTGGCCGGCCGGGCAAGCCCAGCCTAATGGAAAAAAAAACCTATCTATCATCAGTATTTTGTTTCCTCTACGGAGAATAATGCCGGCGCTTTTGCCTTCGCATTTTTTTGACAAAGCCATAAAATTAATCTTTTAGATAAGTGAATAATTCTTCCGGAGTTTTAACGATTTTATCGAATAAAATATCTCTGCATGGCTCTGATTTGTCCTGCTCCAGGGCGAAAATAAATTTATTCAAGGCGGCCGCGGCACCTAACTCCAGCGTAGTATTTATTCCCACATATCCGCTTTTGTTATACACAAAACATACGTCGGCTTTCAAAATTTTATGCAAATGCCCACGCACTACGCCTGGCAGACGCGCCTTGTATCTTTTAGATTTTAATCTGATCTCTTCGGGCGCCGCGAGCATACGATCGCGCGTCCAGCGAAAATCCGGGATTAAAACTATCGCGACTCCCAGCTGACTGAGACGCTGGGCAAATTGAGTAATTTCCTTTTTATACCTCTGCGAACCGCAGATAACTATAGATTTCATAAATTATTTTAAAAATTTTTAATCATTTCTAGTGCTAAACTCGTTCCGATAATATCCGCGCCGGCCCTGATTAATTTTTCGGCGTCCTCCATAGTTTTGATCCCTCCGGCGGCTTTAATTTTTATGCCGGCGGTATGTTTCATAATTTTTACATGTTTTATTTTGGTTTCTATGTCTGTATTGGCGATAAAACCTGTTGAAGTTTTCGCGCAAAAAGCTCCAGATCGCCGCACTAATTTGGATGCTTTTTTTATTTCCCTATCGCTTAAAAGTCCGGTTTCTATAATTACTTTTGTCGGCAGAATTTTGACTATATCTTTTAAATCGGTTAAGACTTGAGCGTAATTTCCCGACTTGAAATTTCCCATATCCATTACCACATCCAGCTCGTCCGCACCGTCTTTTTTTGCACATTTTGCCGCAAAAATACGCACTTTATGCCCCGCAGCGCCGAATGGAAAATCAATCACCGGATTTACCTTTATATCCGTATTTTTTAGGAGCTCCTTTGCAAAATGCGTCCACTCAAGATGAATGCATACAGCCCTGAATCCGTATTTCTTGGCCTCCTTGCAAGTTTTTTGTATGTCCGAGGCGACAACGCCTGCCTTCAGATTTGTGCTATCGATTAATTTTACAAGCTCCATATTGTCATATTCTATCAAATAAGAATAAAAAGGAAAGGACCCGATTGGATCCTTTTTGTTCAAATTTATCTTATTAGGGGTTCTTCTATTTCTGGAGAAGTCATTCTTGAAGCGAAAATTCTGGCAAGCTCCGGATATCGTTTTTCCAGCTCTTTAAACATCAACCACGCAATGTGACGGTAACTGGAATTACCCTTAACTCCGCTGCGAAGAATGGCAAGATAGCGCAATTCTTCATAGTCACATTTCAAGAGAAAACGACAACGAAAAGCAAATGGCAATAAATATTGCCCAGCATACATATATTTCTTTTCAAGCCAAGCTGTTTCATCCGCGACTGTCTGCATAACCGTACAGTATTGCGTCTGAGATTCTAGTGTAAGCTCTTCGAAGTGCTGTGGTAACGAAAAACCGTGCGCCGCCGTGAAATCCTGCAGAATCTGAACACAGCGCCTATGACGGTGAATGTCACGCATCGCACCGATATCCATCATGATATCAAAAATAAAATCGTATCCGCTCTTAAATTCCGGTATTCCCTCATCATACGGCCCCATGCCTTCAAAAGCCGCTGCGATAATCTTATCTTTCAACGCTGATGCTATACGGCCAACTTTCTGTTGTACCTGAATATATGGATAATGCGTAACTCTGTAAAGCAGGGTCGCAAGCAATTCATTCCTGGTATTTTGGCGCCTTGCTAGTGTCACGATCGGCACATCCGACCATGGAGCCTCGCCAGCGAAAACATCTTTAGCAATCTCGGCAATTCTTGGGTAAACGTTAATGAGGTACGGACTTGGATTTGTATATTTTACCAGCGTTGGCGCCACGCGCACTTCGCCCATAGAAGTGTTCCAGAACTCCGGTACAACCGCCGGTTCATTGCACATTTTTCCCAAATCGCGACCCATCTCTCGGACTTCCGAAATTGAGCTTGACAGAAAACGCACAATCTGTTTTTCAAGGGTTCTATAACTTATGATCTGGCCCAAATTCGTCTTCATGCCTAGAAACAGCACATACCTTGCTGCGTCCAAAGCCCGTGCCATTACGGTGCGTTCGTATTCGCGCTTGCCCATTTTTGGTGGTTGCGGTATTTTTGCGCAAAGATGGTCAAAAACCGTATCGCGCAATTTTTCGTATTCTGACAAAAGCAAAGCAGCAACCTCGCAAAAACGCTCGCGATCTTCTTGGCCGCCAATCTCTGCCGGGATTACAAAACCTTTATTATACCAATTCTGGTATCTCGTAGAAGATTCCTGGCCATCCCATGGACCGTTGAAAAACGGCGTCGCAGTTACCTGTAGCGCCGCTATATGCGAAACATTCTCTATCGCAACTGGAATATGTCCCAAATCCGCAATAGATGTATGGCCATACTGGAAATAAAAATTCTCCAAAAACCGGCTTGCTCTTTCATCACTTATCTGTTTTATAGATTCATCAAGCGCATCCGGCGAACGGCTGAACTTTGCCATGCCGAACGCCTGAATTTCCGGCGGGACGCCAAATATTGCATAAATTCTGCGCTCGCCGCTCATCGCTTGGCTCCGACGCTTACTATTTCCACGATACCATCATCCTTATCGGCATCTACTAAAACTTGTACGCCGCTGGGAATAATCTTAGTAGCATTACCCGTACCAACTATGCATGGAATTCCGAATTCGCGTGCAATAACTGCGGCATGACAGGTAATCCCGCCCTGATCTGTAACGATTGCCCTTACTCTTTTTGCAATGCCCGCTATAGCCGGAGTCGCAAATTGAACGACAAGAATGCAATCTTGTGGAACCGCATCCAACGGGCAGCTCTCGGAAGCTATATAAGCCGTGCCGGCGATTCTGCCGTGGCAAACAGTCTTACCCTTAACCATATTCACCTTTTCGGCGCTAAGATTTTGGCGCCTGCGCCAGTCAGTATCTTCCCAATTCTTAAGCCCGGCCTCCAACGCAACCACAACGTCAATTTTACGCAAAAGCATAGTCGCTATCGTCTGTACAAGAGCCTGACCATAGGCCAGCTCTTCATCGGTCCGCGTACCGTGTGTTCTTGCCTTGGGATTTAAAACCGGATCGTGGGTTATATATTTTACTATGTCACCCAGCTCCGTAAGCGCTATAAGCGCCCTAAACTCAACGTCTTTTCTGTCTTCAAGCTCCATGCACCGCTTAATTCTTTCTACAATTCCGCCGATATCCATCATTTTCTCCTTTCTCTCAGCGTCGGCATCTTACGGAAAACCCCTTCAATATTTCTTTCACCTCCTTTAGTTTGTCTTAAATCCCTTGCCTCGTATAATTTCATGACAATCAAAAACCTTCTTGTTTTTTATTTTGTTTTAAAGGGACTTTTTTTATCCAAATTTTTAACCACAATATCTACAATCTCCTTCGCAGTCTTATCTATAGGTTTTTCGCCATCAACCACATACATATTCTTGAACCGCTTTGCTATTTTCTTATAATTTTCCTGAACTTTTTTCAGTATTTTTTCCTGCTCAAAAAGATTAATCTGATGACGTGTTGAATGTATTCTTTCAATGCAAACCTTTGGCGAAACTTTAAGAAAAAACATTATATCCGGCAGCAAAAAATTCTGATTAATTTTAAAAATCCACTCTTTATCTCTAATATCCACCATGCCGTATGCGAAGCTTGAAAAGAAATATCTGTCACAAACCATAATTGCACCTTTTTGCAGCATAGGAATTATTTCTTTTTCAAGATGATGAGCCCTATCGGCAGCAAAAAGTAGCTGAAGACATTCCGCGGAAGTTTTCCAGTCGCTGGAAAGTTGGCCGCGGATAAGTCCGCCTATTAAACCTGAAGTCGGTTCTTTTGTTAAATATGCGCCGATATGACCGAAGCGCATTTTTTGCTTTTTTTCATTTAAAAAATCAACGAGCTTGGCGGCCTGAGTACTTTGTCCCGAACCATCCAACCCATCAAATACGATGAATCTTCCAGGATAAATATTTTTTTGCATAATTTATGTTAATCCGGAACTGCCAAAACCTCGCCTGCCGCGTTCGGTTTCGTCCAAAATTTCCTCGGCAATTTCTGGTATTTCTATTTTTTTGATTATAAGTTGGGCTATTTTCTGGTGCTTTTCAATTTTATAGGATTCTTTACCGAGATTAAAAAGGACTATTTTCAATTCTCCCCTGTATCCCGAATCTAGAACTCCGGCTAAAGTCGTAAGCCCCCCGGCAAGCGCCAGTCCCGATTTATCCCACACAAATCCCGCATACCCTCTTGGCACTGCGATTTTAAAGCCGGTGCCCACGGCCTTTCTTTCTAGCGGCGCAATCTCGCACTCTTCCGCAGCAAATAAATCCATACCTGCATCCCCTTCGTAAGCAAACGATGGCAATTTTGCATCCGGATTTATTTTTTGAACTCTAATCTTCATTTTGTTTGTCTTTAGTTGAGAATCTTATTTCAAAATCCTTATCGGCAAATGCTCCGCCGGATCCGGTCAATATATTAAATTTTTTTCTGAGCACTTCCGAAAAATCAATTTCTACCTTTTTAATTTCTGCATTCTGATTTTTTGCCAGGTCAAAAATATATTCGCCACCCTTTGCTTGATTGTTATAATCTCTGGTAAAAATTATCTTTTTTATTTTTTTGCTGAGCAATTTTTTAATACAATCAACACATGGCGTGCCAAGCACGTACGCTGTGACGTCCGTCAGATCAGCAGTGCTATGCAAAATGGCATTGACTTCGGCATGCAGAGTCCTAAGGCAGTGACCATCAATGATGAGATGGCCGACTTCGTCGCAATGTGGATCGCCCGGTAAGGAACCATTATATCCAGCCCCCACGAGCCGATTGTTTTTATCAACCAAAAGACAGGCGGCTTTCAGTCTGTTACAGGTGCCGCGCGTGGAATAAAAAAGCGCAATGGTGAACCAAAATTCGTCCCAAGTAGGTCTGTCCGCCGCTCGGGCGGGCCTATTGCTTTTATGCTGATGGAACAAAGAAGGATCCACAATCATTAATCTTTTTATAGCACCCAGGCGTAAAAAAGAAAAGAAAGGCTAGTGACCTTTTCCTCATTGTTGCGGGGGTGGGAATCGAACCCACGATCTCGTGGTTATGAGCCACGCGAGATACCGCTTCTCTACCCCGCGATGCAAAGATAATTATAGATATTTTTACGGTAAAGTCAACCCCTACAATCCTTGCACAGTTGTTTGTTTCACAGACATCATCACAAGATACGCCTCTGGTGCTTCGCGCCATCCGGCTTATTACATACCAATGCAAAAACGTCAAATGGATTGTAGCGGGCACTAAGTCTATTCCAAGGCCTGCAAATCCTGAAGGGCCTTTTCATATATTTTAAGCGTTCTTTTGGCCTCGTCTAAAGTAAGACGATAATTCGGATCGTGAACCACATTATTCCTGACAACATGAGCCTGCTGCAAATCATTAATATTCGGCAACGTGGCATGGCTCAAATGCAAAAGGCGTTCACTAAGATTGGCGCCGTGATGTCCCATGCGCTTTAAAATTCCGTCTACCACGTCATCGGCCTCTATAATCGCTAGTTTATGTTCGGATTCATCGGGCAGTTCCAGACGGCTCAGAATTTTTTCCCATGGTTTAACCATGCTTTTTATGCCATATGGCTTGAATGAAAAAAATTCGGACACATCCTGCAAAATTCTATACTTGAGATAGTTCGTGTTAAGCACAAAATAAATGACAATTCCAATAAATATTGCGGAGATAAATATAAATATGATTTTTATTATTAAAAAGGTGGGGCCACTTGGTGCGGAAGCCACCGAAATGGCGTCTTGCGCCGCGGCCAAAAAGAAATTTGGATTATTGCCAATGCTTTGTAGGCTATTGATGATGGGCTGCAGATTCGCAGGCATAAATTAAATAATTTTATATCACCTTGATTTTATTTTCCATCTCTTTGGCAAAATCAAAAATATCATTTTCTGCAAAATGCCTGCCGATAATCTGGAGACCGACCGGCAAGCCGCCGACCGCACCGACTGGCATTGACAGGGCGGGCAAGCCGGCCAAATTCACTCCAATGGTCAATATGTCCGAAAGGTACATCGTAAGAGGATCGTTTTGTTTCTCGCCAATTTTAAAAGCTACGGTCGGAGTTGTCGGCGTCAAAATTAGATCAACGTCTTCAAGCGCCCTGATAAAATCTTCTTTTATAAGCGTCCTTACTTTTTGGGCTCTCAAATAATAAGCATCATAATAGCCGGATGAAAGCACGTATGCGCCAAGCATAATTCGTCGCCTAACTTCCGGCCCAAAACCATTGCCGCGGCTTTTAAGATAAACGTCTATCAATTCTTCTGTTTCGGATTCTGAAATTCCATATTTTATGCCGTCGTAACGCGCAAGATTAGCTGATACCTCCGAAGGCATTATGATGTAATAAGTCGAAAGGGCATATTTTGTATAGGGCAGACTGATTTCTCTAACTTCAAAACCAGAATCTTCCGCTTTTTTTATGGCCGCTTTTACTAATTTTTCAACTTCGCCGCCTACCCCTTTTGCAAAGTATTCTTTCGGCACACCGAGTATAAATTTATAATTCTCGCCCCTTATAGGTTCGCTTTTGTCCACGCTTGTTGAATCTTTCAGGTCCTTGCCTTTTATCGCATTAAAAATCATTTCTGCGTCTTCAACTGTTTTGGCTAATGGGCCTATCTGATCGAGCGATGAAGCCATGGCTATGAGGCCGTAACGCGAAACAGCGCCATAAGTTGGCTTTAAGCCCACTACTCCACAAAATGATGCCGGCTGACGGATAGACCCTCCTGTATCGGATCCCAGAGCGGCGCAGCACATTTTCGCCGCCACCGCGGCCGCCGATCCGCCGGATGAACCGCCTGGCACACGGTTTAAATCATTTGGATTTAAAGTTTTTTGAAAAGCTGAATTTTCCGTTGAAGAGCCCATCGCGAACTCATCCATATTTGTCTTGCCAAGAATTACTGCGCCCACTGTTTTTAATTTTTTAATAACCGTCGCATCGTACGGCGCCGTATAGTTTTCCAAAATTCTGGAGGCCGCAGTGCACCTTATTCCCTTAACCAAAATGTTATCTTTAATTGCGAGCGGTATGCCGGCGAGGGGAGGAATATCTTCATTTTGCGAAATCAAATCGTCTACGCGCTCGGCCTCTGAAAGAGCTAACTCCCGCGTTCCGGTAAGAAAAGCCGCTATTTTTTTGTCATCCTTTTCGATTTTATCTAAAAAAGCCTTGACAAGTTCTATTGCCGAGAATTTTTTTTGCAGCAGACCTTGATGCGTTTCTGTTATCGTAAATTCCGTAAGATTCATCGGGGTTTTAAAATCGGTTTTGTTTTAATATAATTGTCTGCATCATGCAATGGCGCCGAACCAACCAATTTTTTTATTGTCGGTTCTTTTTCTTTTTCCGCTTCATCAGCCCTTACTACATTTTGAAGATCAATAGAGTGGCTTGTAGGATTAACATTTTTTACATCCAATTCTTTTAATTCTTCCATGTAATCCAAAATCGCAGAAAGATCTTCTCTGTATTTTTCAACTTCTCTGTCTTCAAGCTCTAAACGAAGAAGTCTTGCGAGATGTTTTATTTCATCTTTAGATATCATTTTGGGTTGATCAGATAAATATTATTTTGGCGGTTCCAAGGTTTCAGTTTCTACAAGCACTTCGTACAAATCATCTATATTTTCAATTACTATACCGGCTCCCCTTACAACCGAAGTCAAAGGATCATCAACGATATGCACCGGCATTCTTGTTTCTTTTGCAATTATGGTGTTGAGTCCGCGTAGCAACGAGCCGCCTCCCGAAAGATAAATTCCACCGGCCATTATGTCCGCCAAGAGTTCCGGAGGCGTTTCCTCAACTGTAATTTTAATCTCGTCGATTATCTGCCTTATGGATTTTTCTAAAGCCCTTCTTATATCGTCCTGACTTACCAGGATTTCTTCTGGAAGACCCGTAACCATATTTCTGCCGCGGAGCGGCATTTCAGTTATTTCTTGGACTTGCGCAATCTCCTTCGTTTGCCCATTTTTGCGGCTATTGCTATTACCATTGCGCCCGTTACCATTTTTAAATCCGTTTTTTAATGGATTATATGCGCTACCTATACCCATTTTTATAGTTTCAGCCGTTCTTTCACCAATAACCAATTTATATTCCTCGCGGCTGAAATTTATGATATCTTCATTTAGTTTATCGCCGGCGATTCTCAAGCTTTTTGCCAAAACTATTCCGCCGAGCGAAATAACTGCAACCTCTGTCGTTCCCCCGCCGATATCAACTATGAAATTTCCTCCGGCTTCTTGCACCGGAAGTCTCGCGCCGATGGCCGAAGCCATGGGCTCTTCGATTAAAAATACTTCGCCTGCGCCAGCACTTTTTGCCGCATCTATAACGGCTTTTTTTTCTACTTCCGTTACACCGCATGGAATACCGACAATAACGCGCGGTCGCGGCCCAAAAGGAAACTTGCGTTGATAAACCTTATCTATAAAATAGTGCAGCATCTGCTCGGTAACTTCGAAATCAGAAATCACGCCTCGAACCAATGGCCTTGTCGCGATGATGTGGGCCGGGGTTCGACCAACCATTTTTTTTGCCTCATTACCGATGGCTAGGATCTGACCAGTTTTTTGATTAACCGCCACAACCGATGGCTCGGAAATAACTATGCCTCGTCCACGCACATAAACCAAAGAATTGGCCGTGCCAAGGTCAATCGCGATATCCTGCGCGAAGGGAGCGAAAAATTTATTTCTCATGCAGTTGTCTTTTTATGTTTGAAATTTTGACAAGTTTTGCGGCAATGCCAGCTCTTTGTTTTATCTCAACCGAATTTTTCGCCAGCGTCTTTTCGCTGATAACTATACGAAGCGGCGCGCCAATTAAGTCGGCCTCAGCAAATTTTTCGCCAGCGGTTTTATCTTCTCTATCGTCATATAATACTTCAATTCTCCTGCTTTGTAAATACGAATACATTTTCCTTGCAGTGTTTTGGATTTTGTCCGCCAACTGGCGATTTAGATTTTGGATTTCTATTATATGCACATTAAACGGAGCTATTTGTTCGGGCCAAACAATACCTTTATCATCGTTATGCACTTCCACAACCGCACCCATCAGTCGGCCAAGACCAATGCCATAGCATCCCATTAAAACCGGTTTTTCTTTACCGTCTTTATCTTTGATTTTAAAATTAAACGAGTCAGTGTATTTGGTTTTTAATTTAAAAGTGTTTCCGATTTCTATTGCCTTTTTTACCTCAAGCCTTGCACTCCCGCATCGAAAGCATCTGTATCTTTGCTCGGCAATTATTTCTTTATTGATTCCTATTTTGCAATTGGCGCAAAGATATATCTCGTCTTCACCATAAGGTGTAACGGTTTGGAATTCATGCGAATATTTTGAAAAAGTTCCACCCGGGGCCAATGTTACAAAAGTGTGCTTGCCAAGACCACAACGACTGAAAATTTTAAGATAGGCCTTTTTGACTTTTTCGTAGTAAGCATCCAGGTCTTTCTCATAGATATGGAAAGAATAAAGATCTTTCATCACGAACTCGGTAGTACGTAAAAGCCCGGATTTGGCACGGAGCTCATCTCTGAATTTATCCTGAATCTGATAAACGCATACCGGAAGATCTTTATAGGATTTTACAAACGTTTGGACCAACGGCGTTATTATTTCTTCATGCGTCCAGCCAAGTCCATAATCTTTGCCCTGACGGCTTTTCAATTTAAACATTTCTTCCACTTGCCACCGCCCGGTTTTCTCCCAATTTTCTTTCGGGTGCAACACTGGCAAAAGCACTTCCTGTCCTCCGATCGAATTCATCTCTTCCCTTATAATGTTTTCTATTTTGGTCAAAACGCGCAGGCCCAGTGGCAAATAAGAATAAACACCAGCCATCAATTTATCAACAAAACCAGCCCTTGTTAAAAGGCGAGCATTAATGCTTTTTTCGTCCTTGGGCGCCTCTTTATTTGTCTTGGTGAAAAGTTGGGACCGAAGCACGATTTCATTCTAAATTATTTGCAGAAATTAGTCCACTGAAACCATTGACCCACTAGAAGTTAGAAGTAACATGTATGCCTTCTCGTGCGATTTCTAATAGATTGACAAAAACTTTTGCATTTGCTATATCAATAAGATTCTACCTGGCTCTCTTGACAACTATAAGACATAATGCTATAATGATTGGTTAATAAAAATCTGTATCCGGCAAATTGATCGCTAAATATCTTAGTTATCAGTTTGGCGGATGGAGGAATGGGCCGATTCTCCTTCGTCGCAACGGAACCAGCCTGCGGCTCAAAAATCACCAGGCTGGTCCACTTCTCTTTGCATCTTTCGCCTTTCAATAAACTCTGAATGAGTAAGAATTTTTGGAGAAAAAAGTGTTTGGAAAGTTTGTGACTATCACAAGTTCTTGACAAATATTTTATAGCATGCTATAATTATAATTGTCGGCGGGAATGAAGAAACTTAGAGCGAACGCCAACAACCCTTGACAAAATTTTTCAAAGGAGTATAATAGAATGTTAAGCCATTGAAAAATAAAAATCTGTATCCGGCAAATTGATCGCTAAATATCTTAGTTATCAGTTTGGCGGATGGAGATGATTAAAGCTCCACCGGCCTAGGGGGTAGTCCATGCCCAAAATCTACGCAGACTAACCCCCACCTCCTCTCTGTATCTTTCTGGGAAGGATTTAGAGAGGAGGGTGGATGATTCGTGGGTGATACAGAATCCCGGTCTCGGCGTCCGGGACCACGCCTCGAGCCACAACCTGTATACACAGGCAGAGGAAACCGAGCCCCTCCATTGCAAAGAGATGAAGCGCTGTGCCTCATCTCCTCCTCTCTGTATCTTTCTGGGAAGGATTTAGAGAGGAGTATGGGTACGACCGCAGGAAAGGCGCAAGCCAGAGTAGTGGCTACGTTAAAGCCTGTGCGGAAAGAAGCTGCATGTTGTAATGCGGGTATGCGTGAATGCTCTCGCTGACATGCTATAGCCGCAGGATCAACGGTTGGGACCCTGAAACCTTTGCAGAAGAGGCGGGATGTCAAATTTCTGCATCGTAGTTAACTTTTTGGGGGAGCGATGGGCCCGATTCTACTTCCCCACCTCCTCTCTGTATCTTTCTGGGAAGGATGTAGAGAGGAGGGGCGAAATCGGATAGAAGTCTTGTTCTCGAGACTAAATCCTATCCGGACGAGGAGTTGGCCGTATCGCCTCGTGAAAAAAACATGAGGGCCTAGTGGAACCGTTGTGCAAACGTAGCCAACGACTCTACGGCAACGACTCTACGGAGTGGAAGCGTGCCTCTCCCTTCCACTCTTCCTCTCTGCGTTTCATTGCTGAATGGAAAACAGAGGGGAGGAGGCGTCGAAACACGTCAACTCGTGAACCAGCATTTGGCTCGGATAGACGCACTCCTCCTACGAATCTCCTTTCTACCGTGTTGCTACGGCGATACAGGAAAAGCAAAACCCCGCGAATATGATATTCTCGGGGTTCTGTGTTTTTAATAAACTGTGCTCTAAATGTCATGCGCTTAATATTAAATAATCCGCGCAATATCTTTGATTGTTACAAAAATAAGCAGACTAATCAGAAGCAGAAAAAACGCGGCCGTAATTCTTTGCTCAATAAGACGTGGCAAAGCTTTTCTCCGTATTGCTTCAATAATTAAAAATGCTATTTTGCCGCCGTCAACTGCCGGAATCGGCAAAATATTAAATAGCGCAAGGTAAACGGAAATCATGGCTATGAACTGCAAATAATAATTAATGCCCATTTCACTGGCCTGGTTGAAAAGCGAAAAAATTCCGATAGGACCTACAACTTGGGCTCCTTGCGGTAGCGAACCATTTTCAAAAAGATAGCTGAAAATTTTAATCCAGCCATCGGCAACGTCAAACGTAGTATCAAGAGTCGCAAGAATTCCACGCCAAGGCGCCTCAAACCATGGATACGACTTTAAGTCGGTCCTAACGAGCGCAACGCCCATCGGCCCTTCGCCATTCGGAGACTTCGCGCGCGGAGTCAAAGATATTTCAAAAATATTTCTGCCGCGCTGAATTTTTAAAACGATCTGCTCTCCTTTATGGCTTTCCGTAAAATCCTGCACTTCTTTTAATTTTGTGGGCTGCAAAATTTCGCTTCCATAACGCATCTCTTTAATCGTGTCGCCCGGATTTAATCCCGCGGCTTCGGCCGGCGAACCAGCTGCTGCAGCCGCGATTTGAACTTTAGTATTTTTTGTTGAAGTATCCGAATCGTTTATCACCGTGGGCGCGCCTAAAGCCATAAGAAAAGAAAACAAAATAGTGGCAACTATCCAAAAAGTCGCGACGCCGGCGAAAACTATCAAAAACCTCTGCCAAACCGGTTTTTCAGAAAAACTTTGGACTCCGGGTTTTCTTTCTTCTTCTCCGTAAAGCTTTACGAATGCCCCAAGCGGCAACCAATTAAAAGAATAAATCGTCTCGCCTACTTTTTTTCCCCAAATGCGCGGCGGAAGGCCAATGCCGAATTCTTCCACAAGAATACCGAAGCGCCGCGCTAAAATAAAATGGCCGAGCTCATGCAGAACCACAAGCAGAAGAAGACTAACTAACGCTGTAATAAAAGTTAAAAACATAAATCTCTTAAGCTTCCAGCTCTTTTCGCTTCTTTTCGTTAAGACTGTCTATTTTTTTATTATACTCGTCTACCATTTTTTGAAGTTCGTCCTTAGCCCGAAATTTGTCGTCCTCGCGGATTTCGCCCGCACGCGCTTTATCCTGAACTTCGCGCCAAGCCTCATCGCGCCAACGCCTAATCGCCTGCCGGGCTTCCTCCGACCTTTCGGCCATTTGCTTTAACATTATTTTTCTGAACTCTTCCGTAAACGGTGGCAGGTTTATACGCACAACATCCTTATCTACGACCGGAGTCGCTCTGATGCCGGCCGCAAAAATAGCTTTTTCTATCGGCTCAATATAGGATTTATCCCACGGCTGAATTACAATTTGGCGAGGTTCGGGACAGGAAATCGTCCCCAACTGCCTTAACTGAAGTTTGGAACCAAAGCAATCCACGATAATATTTTCTACGAGGCTCACAGAAGCACGACCGGTATGCAGCTTAGCCGCTTCAGCCTCCAAGAAAGATATAATTTTTTCCAACTCCGGTTTTATTTTATTTGTAATTTCTTTATAGTCCATATATTGATTAAAAATCCATTACCACCAATTCCAATGTTAATTTTTTATTAACGTTGGTCGTTGCCAATAGCAAGGCTGCGTTCTGGATGTTCTTTATTAGTTTAACAAATTTATGGGCAGCTTGATAATCTCCTTCGCGCGTCGCGCGCAATAAATTTTTGCGACCACATTCAAGCCATATGTCTAAAAGCTCCATTTCTTCATCGGTATTTTCGGAATGTTGCGCAGTATACTTAAAACGATTATTCAAGTTTTCCCGGTCCAATCTTAAAAAGTCGGCAATTTTTTTTTCATAATCTTGCAGGAATTTAGGATCTTCTAAAAATTTAAACAAAAGTCCTGGCCGGCCGCCGGCAAGCTTTGTAAGTTCTGATAATTTTGCGGAGTTTTGCACTTTAATCAGCGCTTGCATTTTATCATCCGCAAGCGCAAAAAATTTTATCTCCTGAATACGCGACAATATCGTCGGCAAAAGCATTAAGGGTTTTGGGGTTATGAGAAAAATTAACGTATTACCCCGCGGTTCTTCCAATGTTTTTAAAAAAGCGTTTTGCGTAAGTTTTGCCATTAAATGGGCCTCTTCAATAATGGCTATTTTGAGGTTTCCATAAACCGGCTTGCGCGACAAAGCCTCTTGTAATTTTCTGATTTGCCCGATTTTTATTTCACCGTCAACCGGTCCGATAGCGATCAAATCCGGATGCATCGATTTTGCAAATGCCGCACAGCTTATACAATTTCCGCAGGGTATTTTCTTGTCACCACGGTTTTGACAAAGAATAATTTGTATCGCTTCCATAGCGATCTGCTTTTTCCCTAAATATTCCCTGCCGGAAAATAAAAAAGCATGCGGCAACGAATCCAACTCTATCATTTTTAAAATATATTTACGCTGCTTTTGATGGCCCACTAGCATAAAATCTGAATTCTAGACTCTATCTCTTGGACATTATGCTCTTTTTGTAGATATCCAGATTTTCAAGCATCGCCCCAGTGCCTTTGGCAACGCAAAGCAATGGCTCGTCGGCTATAAAACACGGCACGCCGGTACTTTTGGCTATTAATTCATCTATGTTGCGAAGCAACGCTCCGCCGCCAGAGATCACCATGCCCTTATCCATAATGTCGGCCGAAAGTTCTGGAGGCGCATCTTTCAGCACCAGTTTTATTGATTTTATTATTTCTTCTAGTGTTCCTGAAATGGCCTCACATACTTCATTTGAGGAAATCTTGATCGTTCTTGGCAATCCCTGCATAAGGTCTCTACCGCGTACCTCAAGAAACTTAGGCTCTTTTTCCAAAACCGCGGTGCCTATTTTAATTTTAATTTCTTCGGAGGTTTGTTCGCCGATAGCAAGGTTGTATCTCTTTTTAATATAATCAGCAATCGCAACGTCAAGTTTATCGCCGGCCACACGTACCGATGCCGAATTAACGATGCCGCCGAGAGAAATAATCGCAACTTCCGCCGTACCTCCGCCGATATCAATTATCATGTGCCCGGAGTAAGAATTTATCGGTATACCTGCGCCAATCGCCGCTAAAATTGGCTCTTTGGCGACATAAGCCGCTTTTGCTCCGGCGGAAGTCGCCGCTTCAACCACCGCCCTTCTTTCGGTGCTAGTTATTCCAGCGGGCACAGCAATCATAAGTTCAGGTTTTAAAAATTTAAAAGTGCCCATTACTTTATCAATAAAGTGACTCAGCATTGCCTGGGTCACCCTGTAATCCGCAATAACCCCTTCGCGCAATGGTCTATAAACGCGAATGGTATCGGGAGTACGCCCGGTCATCGCTTTTGCTTCCGTGCCGACGGCCAGAATTTTATTTTCGTCCACCGAGACGGCGACAACCGAAGGTTCCTGTAGCACAACTCCGCGCTTGGACAAAAAAACAAGCGAATTGCAAGTGCCAAGATCTATTCCCAATTTACGCACTAACATAGCGATGAAAAATAATTAAGCTTCCGTATTTATTCTTTTAATATCCGCGCCTAATTTTTGCAACCTTTCCTCTATTTTTTCATAACCCCGGTCTATCTGGTAAACGTTTTCCACTTTGCTTTCGCCATCCGCCACTAAGCCGGCGATGACCAAAGCCGCCCCGCCCCTTAAATCCGTCGTTTTTAAAACCCTTCCGCGAAGCGGCGTAGGCCCATTGATAACGGCCCTATGCGGATCGCAAAATATGATGTTTGCTCCCATCCTGTTTAACTCTTCAAGGTATTTAAGTCGTCCCTCATAGAGCGGATCGTGAACCAATGTGACACCTTTTGCCTGCGTTGCCAAAACTCCGAAGGCAGAAAGTAAATCTGACTGAAGCCCTGGGTACGGCAAACTTTGGAGCCGATCTATATAAAGCTCGCGCCATGGCGAAACTTTGACGGTTCCGAATCCCGGCCTTTCCTCTTCTATTTTACACGGCAGACCAAAACTCGAAAGCCGTTTGAAAAAAAGATCCAAAAATCCAGTTTCTACATTTCTCACAGCCACATTACCCCGCGTCGCGGCCGCAGTCAAGATAAACGTTCCTGCCTCAATCGGATCATACATCAAATCGTATTCCGCACCGAAAAGTTCATTATTACCCTCAATCAAAATGGTATGCTGGGGCAAAATCTCAATTTTCGCACCCATAAGTCTTAAAAATCTAGCTAGCTCCTGCACTTGATAATCCGTATCTGCACCCTTAATTATCGTCTTTCCTGGCCGATTAGCCGCGAAAAGCATCGCGTTTTCCGTGCCTGTTACGCTAAATTCATTCAGAATGACTACTGCATTTTCGGCTTTCGGCGTTAATTTCAATTCGTAAAAATCTCCGTCGAATTCGATCTCGGCACCCAGCTGGCGGAATGCATCAGTATGCGTATCTATCGGTCTTGCACCAATCAGACATCCACCAGGCCTAGCCATACGCGCGCGCCCGAATCTCGCAAGCAATGGGCCCATAAAAAGCACTGACCCGCGCAACTGTGTTACCAGATCATCGTTTATCTTTACGGGATCAACGCTGGCAGTTTGGACTTTAATCTTCTGCTTGCCAAGCCAAGAAATTTCCGCGCCCATACTTTTTAAAAGCTCTATCATTCTAAAAACATCTTCGATTAATGGAAGATTTCCTATACTAGAAGGTTTCTTTGTGAGGAGTGTTGCCGCCAGTAGAGGAAAAACGGTATTTTTCGCACCCCTGACCTCAATCGTTCCTTCCAGCGCCTTGCCACCGCGGATAATAAAAGCTTCGCGCATATCTTCTGATATATCGGGCTTATAGTCCGCTATATCTTCTGATATATCGGGCTTATAGTCCGCTATAGATATTGTATTATAATTGAAAATCGCCACCCTGGCAAGAAGCGTAAACAAAAACGGTACCCATCGCAAGCACTCTAACGCATGTAGCTTGCGCAAAAAGACTAAATTCATTAGTTTTGATAATATAAATATATGACTAGAAGGTCTAAAACATTGCTTTTCTTGGCCTTGGCTTTTGTATTTTTTTTGACCGCTCCGGCTACAATTTTTTACGGTCAGGGCTATCGTTTCGATCTTAGCGCAAAAAAAATAGTTAAAACCGGAGGATTGTTAATAGGGGTCTGGCCAAAAAGCGCCAACGTTTATATTGACGGCAAAGAGAGACAACAAACTGATTTCTTACGCGGACAGGCATTTATAAGCAATCTACTGCCGCGTAATTACAAAGTGCTCGTTTCAAAAGACGGCTATTTTGACTGGATTAAAGAATTACCGATCCAAGAAAAACAGCTGACTGAAGCTCCAAATATAATTCTTGTGCCGAAAGATTTTCAATGGAACATCGCCGAGGAAAATGTTACAAAAGTATGGTTTAATCCCAATGACCAAGTGGTCGCATTAGAAAAAAAAGATCAAACGCTGGAATTTATGGATTTATCCACCAACCGAACGATTAAATCCTTAGGTCTTGGCGCTAGGACGGAAAATATCATCTGGTCAAAGGAGGAGAACATTTTAATAGCACTGAATGATGGTTCTTACCTATTGATCAATCCGTATTCTAACGAAAAACCGGCAACCGTCATTATTAAGGGCCAGCCGCGAGGGATTATTTTTGATCCTACCTCGCAGCAAAAAGTGTTTGTTTTGAAAAATTATAAAATCAGCTCGGTTGATTTAAATTCTGGAACGGAAATAACGCTTTTGGATAAAGTGCTGACTTTTAAAATTTTACAGGATGGTCTCATTTGGCTTGACCGCGAGGGATATCTTTATAAAAGCAATCTCTCCGCAAAAATGAAAAACAAACTTGCAGAAAAACCCATAGATACTATCAATAGATCAAGTTTTAAAATACCCTTCGCCGATAATCAAAATATATTCATAGCCGCAGATGAAGATTTATACTCTTGGAATTCAAAATCTAATGCCTTAATAAAGCTGTCCGGAGGATTCAAAGGATTAGCATTTTCCCCGGATTCAACAAAAATAGCTTATTTTGACAGCCACGAAATAAGAATAATGTATCTTGTTGAGCAAAAAACTCAACCGCCAAAAAAAGAGGGAGAAATAATACTCTTAACGCGTTTATCCGACTCAATAAACGATATTCAATGGTTAAATTCTAATTATTTAATGATTAAGATCGGTGGCAAAATAAAAATCGCCGAAATAGATGATAGAGACACTCTAAATATTGTAGATATCCGTACCCCATCAGCAAGCTACCGCCAAGATGTTTTTTTTGATAAATCCGGAAAGAAGATTTATATTTTAGAAGATAATAAGCTTTCCTTTTCCGGAAACAAACTATACTAAACTTATTTGTAACCTGCTTTGCTAGGTAATAAATTCATCAATTAGTTTAACTCCAATTCGGTTTTATTTTTAAATTCGTTCCAGTTAACCTCGCCCGGACCCGCTAGATCGCATACTCCCCTAAATGAGCAATATTCGCATTGCCAACCCTTAGGATATTCCGGCAAACGATCTGGAATTATATCGCCGTCAATTTGCGTTTTTAAAGTTTCGAGCGTGCCAAGTAAAGCCTTAACCCGCCTCTCATCGTAAGGCGATATAAACTCCTTAAGATCCTGCGTATCTTTGTTTACGTAAAGCAAAATGCCTTTAGGAATTCTGAAATAATGCATATAAAGCTGGACCTGATCAACGTTTTCCTCTTTTGGCGCGGCTAAGGATTTAAAGCCGAAGCTATTGATACTTTTAATATCCAAAACGTATAAATCTTTGCCATCGCTAACTATTGCATCTGCTCTTCCGGATATTATTTCCTGCGGCGGAATATCCACCTCCGAAGCTACCACATGTATATCGCGCGTGCTGAGCAACGGTTTCATTATCAACTGATGTATATGATCGCCATGCTCAAATAAACGCAGCATCCTTGGTTCCATTGCTTCTCGCGGAGCATTTTTAAATTTAAAAAAAATTGCGCGGCCACATTTCCCGGCGTCAGTAATGTAAAAATGGCTTTGCCCTTTGTCTTTTTGCTTATCGGTATAAAATTTGTCTATGATTTCTTTTAGCATCTTTATCGTTTTGCCCACTGGGGGGCTCTCCGCGCGCGTTTGAGTCCAAATTTTTTACGCTCACGCATGCGAGGATCTCGCGTTAAGTAACCGGAACGCCGCAATCTCTTTTTAAAATCTGGGTTGAAAAAAACCAAAGCGCGCGAAATGCCATGTCTTATAGCTTGCGCCTGGCCGTGAAGTCCTCCGCCTCCGACTTTCACGACCACCCTGAACTTATCTTGGCACTTCATTTTTCTTAAAGCCGCGTCTGCCATCTGCTGAGTTTCAGGTGTCGGGAAATACGACGTATATGGTTTGTCGTTAACGATAAATTCTTTCTCTCCCCTGGTCCACATTCTAACGCGGGCCACTGAGGTTTTCCTTCGCCCCATTGCTTCATAATATTTCGTCTCCTCGTTCTTTGGAAATGCCAATTCTTCCGGCGTTTCCATGACTTGTGTTTTAATTTTTGCCGCCCTACGAACAACCGCCTTGGTATGGAGAGGTTTTTTGCGTCTTGCCTGTATTTTTATAGATTTCTTTTGGGGCATAAATTTTAACAAATCTAATCGCTCTTTTTAACGACTATTAATCTTTTGATCCTTTTCGCGCGCAGTTTATTCTTTGGCAACATTCCTAAAACCGCTCTCTTTAAAACCCACGCTGGATTTCCTTCAAACGCCACTCTTTGTGCTACGGCCTTTAGCCCGCCCGGATAACCGGAATGGCGATAATAAACTTTTTTGTTCAGCTTTTCTCCTGTAAATTTTACTTTGTCTATATTTTTAACCTCCACAAAATCACCGCCATCTTTATAAGGTACGTACATCGGCTTGTGTTTGCCCTGCAGCAAACGCGCGATTTCGCTAGCCAATCTTCCAATAGACTTTCCGTCAGCATCAACTGTGTAAGTTTTTCTTTCCATGAAAATCATTTAATTAATTCTATTATTGCCATCTTCGCGCCTTCCGCGGATCTGGGGCCTAATTTAATAATCCTTGAATATCCGCCCGGGCGCGATTTGTATCGTGGCCCAAGCTCGTCAATTAATTTTTTTGCGACATTCGGAGCAAAATATCTAGCCAGCAATCTTCTTGAATGAAGATCGCCTTTTTTGGCCCGTGTTATGTATTTAGCCGAAAGAGATGCTGTTTCTTTTGCCCTAGCTTCCGTTGTCCTTATTTTTTCATGTAAAATAAGAGCGCTTATCAATGCCCTTAAAAATGCTTTTCTCTGACTTTTTTCTCTTGAAAATTTTCGTCCTTTTTTGCGCTTTCGCATGTAAAAATTAGAAATTTATTTTAGCGCTAAGCCAAGTTTTTTCAATTTCCTTTTTATTTCCTGCAATCCCTTTTCACCCAAACCCTCCAGCTCTGATACGCCAGCCTCACTCCTCTTGAGTAAGCCTCCGACGGTTTTTATATTATTTGCAAGCAGGGCATTAAGCGTTCTGGTTGAAAATTTAAGCTCTTCTATGGGCATTTTCATAACATCTTCGGTCGTTTCCTTTGGCGCCGGCACCTCCTTTCTAGGAAATGCATCCCGTATCTGGATAAAATGGCTTGCGAGCACATCCGATGCCTGGAAAATCGCATCTTCGGACGCTATGGTTCCGTCCGTCTTTATTTCCAAAAATAATCTATCGAAATCGGTTCTGTCTCCCACGCGAATGTTTTCCACACGAAAAGAGACATTTTTTATCGGCGTGAAAATCGCATCCAACAAAATCGTGCCTATTTCCAATTTTTCTCTTTTCCTTTTGTCGGCGGATTCGTAGCCTAAACCGCGCTCCACCAAAACCTCCATTTGAAGCGATGAACTTTTACTTCCAAGTGTCGCGATGTGCGCATTTTTGTTAATAATTTCCACTTGGCTTGGGGCCTTGAAATCGCCGGCGACAACTTCTTTTTCGCCCTTGACCAAAAGCTCCATTTTTTGCGGCTCGGAACCATATAGTTTGCACCTAATTTGTTTTAAATTAAGCGTTATACGAAGCATATCTTCTAAAACTCCCTGTAGTGCGGAAAATTCATGCTGTGCGCCCTTAATTCTGACTTGCGTAATGGCAGCGCCATCGAGCGAAGACAACAATGCCCTTCTCAAACTGTTACCAATGGTAACACCATAGCCGGGGTAAAGACCCTCTATTTCAAAAACGGCTTTATTATCTTTTTTCTCAAGTAATTTTATAGAAAATGGCAACGGAATCATATTTAAAAATTATTCTCGATCGCGGCGTTGCGGCAAAAGCCAACGGTCGGCAGCCGCAAAGCTGCAATCTTATAAATTAATTAACGCGAATAAAACTCGAAAATAGCCGACATTTCAACCGGCGGTATCGCTTCTTCCAGGGAGGGCGCGCCGGTAACTTTTACCGTAGAATTAGTTTTATCCAATTCTAACCAAGTGGGTGGTTGAAAACCTTTGATTTTTTGGCCTAAATCTTTGAAAAGCGTTTTTGTTTTTGACTGAGGCCTTAAAGTAATAACATCTCCTCTGCGCAAACGATAGCTTGGAACCGTAGTCCTGGTGCCGTTGACCAAAAAGTGACCGTGCGAAATCATTTGCCTTGCCTGCTGACGAGTTGAAGCGAATCCAGATCTGAATACGGAATTGTCTAATCTTAATTCCAAAAGTTGGATAAGTGACTGCGCCGCGTCTGACGCGCCCGCACGCATGGCTAACGTCTCCCTTACATAATTTCTGAATTGCCTTTCTTTAAGATTATATAAATATCTCAGTTTCTGTTTTTCGCGCACTTCCTTTCCGTATTCAGAAAGCTGACCGAAGGTTTTTTTCTTTTTTTGTCCCGGTGGATATGGCCTTCGTGCAAAAACTTTTTCGCATTTCGGGAAAAGGCTAGTTCCCAGTCTTCTTGTAATTTTACATTTTGCTTGCTGCATAATTTTTAGACTCTTCTTACTTTAGGCGCCCTGCAGCCGTTGTGGGGAATCGGCGTGACGTCTTTTAACAAATCTATTTCAAGACCACGAGCTGCCAGCGATCTGATGGCCGAATCCCTGCCGCTGCCAACTCCTTTTACGAAAACTTCCACATGGGTTATGCCAAGTTTTTTAGCCGTCTGGCTGAGAGCTTCGGCTACGCGAGATGCTGCGAACGGCGTTGCCTTCCTGGTTCCTTTGAATCCCACGTTTCCCGCGGAAAACCAAGCCAGGGTATTGCCGCGCATGTCAGTCATAGTCATAATCGTATTATTATAGGAAGACGAAATGTAAATACGCGCCGTCTGGGTTTTTGTGCGTGATTGAGGTTTAATATCTTTATCCACGGCCGATTCAATGCGCTTGCGTTCGGCCATCAACTCCTGTTCAGTTTTTTGCACTATACGTTTTTTTCCCATATTTTTATGTCGGCGTTGGCGGCGGTTTGCGGCCGGATCCGACCGTTTTTCTTATATTACCTCTTATTGTTCTGGTATTAGTTCTGGTCCTTTGTCCTCGCGCCGGAAGGCCTTTTAGATGGCGCAAACCTCGCCACGCCCCTATATCTTTTAATTGCTTTATGTTCATCATTATTTCGCGCCTGAGGTTACCCTCAACTTTATGATGACCATCTATGATTTCCTGCAATTTTTTTACCTGATCGGGTGTCAATTTGGAAGCGCGAATTGTCGGCTCGATTCGCGCAGCGATTAAAATGCGCCTAGCCGAAGGACGCCCTACTCCATAAATATAGGTCAGTGCGGTTTCTATTTGTTTATTTTCCGGAATATTTACACCCGCTATACGCGGCATTTTCAGAAAATAGAAAATAGAAAATAGAAAATAGAATATGTTTTTCCGGATTCTATTTTCTAAATTCTATCTTCCTGTTATCCCTGGCGCTGTTTATGCTTAGGATTCTTACAAATTATATACAACCGCCCTTTGCGGCGGACGGTTTTACAATCTTTGCAAATTTTTTTAACCGATGCCCTAACTTTCATATCAAAAATAGAAAATAGATTTCTTAAAATTCTACTTTCTAAATTCTAAATTTATTTTCCTCTGTATACTATCCTACCTCTTTTTTCGTCGTACGGCGTCATTTCCACAGTTACCTTATCTCCGCCCAAAATTCTTATTCGATGCATGCGCAATCTTCCAGCCAAATGAGCCAGTATTTCCCGCCCGTCATCAAGCCGAACTTTAAAATTGGCGTCGGGTAGGGCTTCTATGACCTGTCCAGAAACACGAATGGTTTGTTTGTTCTGATTCATTTACCTTAACCCCTAAAAATTAGCACAAAGATAATCTATTAGTCAAGTACCATAAGTAGTTTAATTTTTTGCTGGTCGCGTGGCACGTTCAGCGCCGCAATCGGAAAGAATTTAATCTCCACGCTCCCAATGCCGGGCAAACCCTTAATATAAGCTTGCACATCTGCAGTCTTTTTGCCGGCAATTTCCCGCTTGAGACTATCCAAATCTATCTTTGTATAAGTTTTTACGGAAGCGGAAATGACAAGCGCCATCGTTTGTTTGTCCCAATCAATGCTCTTAAAAGATATATTGATTTCTATGCTCTGGTCATTAATCGCCTTATCCGATTTCAGCTTTGATATGTATCCGATAACAAAATTCTTAAGGTTCTCTTTTGATAGCAAAAGCGCTTTTGAAACAACTTTGCCGCTGGCATTGAAATAGGCCACATTTGCGCCGGCTTCAACCGTCGGCTTTATGTCCTGAACATCTTGAGCGACTGCTCCATTTACCAAAATGGTGTTTTTATCCTGGCTCAATTTGGCTTGAAGCTTTTTTAGGCCTTCATCTCTTAATGTTTGTTCCAGCGAAGTTTTTGCCTTATCCAAATCGCCTACCGTGACTTGTGCGGCCTGCTTAACGCTTCCGCCTGCCATTGCCGCAGATGATTTGCCATAAACAACCGTGTAGCGCGGCGAACCCAAAAGTCCGGGAATGGAAAAACTAGAAGGCCCGATGTTATAATCTTCTCCCGATGCTATAGCCTCAACCTTAATATCTTGAGATCGTCCAGTTGGTATTACGACCCGTTCCTGAGATTTAAAAAGTTTGCCTTCACTGGATAAAAATCTCGTCCCGGCCACTAAAATCTGCGGCAGGTTGTAATTATTAAAGACCTTGATCGTTCCTGCAGCCTTTGCTTCCTGCAGCGCCTGGCCGGAGCTTTGAAATTGCCTAGACAACTCCTGCGTATCATCTGTTATATAACCTGGTATAACTTTGGAATCAAAATTAATCGCGTCTGTGCCAGTTTGGATCGTAACATCTTCCGTAAATTCCACTTTTTCCTGAATTGGCTTTATGGTTATTCTGGCTTCGACGATCTTGGAGTATAAACCGATCCCCAAAATAAACAATAAAAGCACTAAAACAACCAAGCTGATTTTTTTCACTGAGGGGAGCCGGCTAAATCTTTTTTTTCCCCCGGAAACGCTGATTTCTTCTTTGTGCGCAGTAGGCAAGATAACGGCTTTTAATCCAGGCCGGCCCTTTGGCGGAACAATATCATATATTTTATTATCTGCCATATTAATAGTTGATTTTATTATAAAAATATTTAGCTATCATGGCCGTAACAGAGCAAAAGCGATGGCGCATAGTGCGAGAAAAACATCTGAGCCTTAAAACCCTCCAAATGAGGTAAATCAGTAACATTCAATGGCCTAAGGTGCTTAAGCGCGATTGGCAAATTTTCCCAATTGCCATGCTCCAAAACTTTTTTTATATCCGGCTGCAAAGCTCCTCCGCCGGCCATCAAGATAATTGACGGCACAACCGGAACGTCCATTGCTAGCTTATTTTTAAGAGCCGTGAACCAGGCTAAAGCTAGCGGCGAAAACTCTTGCCGCAACCTTTCGGCCACGGAGGCAGTCAAATTACCCAAACAATATTGCTCTTGAAGCATTCTAGCCTCGGCTAATCCTAAACCCATAGTTTCGGCTATCTTTAGCGAAAAGTCGGATCCTCCCATTTCAAACTTATCCGCGAAGACCAGCGAAGCATCTTTGATGATAAAGATTTGGGTGAATTTTCCTCCTACGTCTAATAAAAGTGCGTCTGGCAAAAACTTGCTTAAATTTGCAATTCCCTGTGCCGCATGTAAAAGTCTGACCTCGCGAAATTTAATACCTATCTCTTTTTGAAATCCGGAAAGGAAAATTGGAAAATTATTCTTGTCTAAATACTTCTTGATGATAAAAATAACTAGAACGTCGGCGGTAATATTTTTCCCATTGAAGTTACGAAGCGCCTTAACTTTATAACCGTCAATCTTCACGCTGATTGTCCGAGGCGGAAAGAAAAATATATTTTCCGGTGCCATATTCGCCGCTTTTGAAATTGCATATTTTGCTTCTTTATGTGCCCTGGCCCAGATTTCCCCTTCTTCGCTTACCGATATGTGCCGGTTTCTATCCGACCGCACCGTCGATGTTTTGACGATGCGAACCTGCAAAACATTCGGCGGCGGGGCGATGAAAAAAGAAACAGGATTTTTCTTGCACATCTCGATCGCTCCTTTTGCGGTTTTTATCGCGAATTTTCTTATAACTTTTGCACGAAAGTCAAGCTGGCCATCATGCGCATTCCACACTCCGAATTCATCCATATATTCCAAAGAACTGCCCAAAATGATTCTTTTTCCTTCCTGCACCTTAAATACTATGGCCTTTGCGGCTTCGCTGCCAAGATCCAAGGTCAAACAAATCTCACTTTCTTTTTGCCCTGGAAGTTTGAATCCGGAAAACATATCTATTTTCATTATACCAGCAGGGCCAAGTATTTCAAAAACCGCGGGCTAATCAATCGTGGCCCTTATACGACGCACTCCCATTGCAATGGCCTCTTCTTTTATGATTTTAAATCGGCCTATCTCTCCTGTGTTTTGAACATGCGGCCCGCCGCATACCTCTTTAGAAAATCTATTAACGCTGTAAACTTTTACTTTTTCGGGATAGCCGCTGCCAGGAACGGTAAGCGCGCTCTCTTTTAGGGCCTCTTCAAAAGGCATCTGACGCATTTCAACTTTCAAATTCGCGTCAATCTTCTCCTGAACTAATTTTTCAACTGCGGCCAATTCCTCCGACGTCAGTTTACGTCTAAATGTAAAATCAAAGCGTAACCTTTCAGCTGTGATGTCCGATCCTTTTTGCCGCACTTCCGGACCCAAAATCTTCCTTAATGCGGCCTGCAAAAGATGAGTTGCCGTATGGAGTCGGATTACTATTTTTAATTCTTCTTCGTTGGCGGCCCGCGCTTCGCCGGTATTTAACACCAACCCGTGGCCGCCAAATTTTTTCTCGACGCCGGCACGGGAAATTGCCTGGTGCTTATTGAATTCTTCTTTAAATGATGCTCTATCAAGACCAGCGGCTTTTATGCCAGCAACATCTTTTATTGTTTCGTAGGGCAAACCAAAACTTTCATATAATTTAAAAGCGGATTGAGCATCAACTAACTCTAGCCTGTCCAATTCTTTCAACCCTATGCCTACTGACTTTATAAATTTTGAATGTTCCAAATCATAAATCTGTTTGGTGATGTTATAATCTAGATTTGGATAGATATTTTTATATTCATTCACAACCGTTTCCAAAATTTCTTCCAGAGGGGTTTGAATACGCTCCTGATACGCATACGCAATGATGCGCCTTATGAGCCGGCGCAATACATAACCTTGCTCTTTGTTTGATGGCGCGATGCCGTCCGAAACAAGAAAAACAATCGCACGCGCGTGGTCGGCTATAACTCTTTTAATTTTTTCGGGTAAATCTTTGCGGATTTTCCTGATGATGGGCGAGAATAAGTCAGTTTCAAAGACATTTTTTTTATCCTGCACGAGTATTGCCAATCGCTCCAAACCCATTCCGGTGTCAACTCCTTTTTGCGGCAACGGCGTCAATTTGCCGTTTTTATCGCAAAAATATTCGTTAAAAACTATGTTCCACATCTCAATGCCATTTATATAAATCTCAGTCGTTGGCCCGCATGGACCCTCGGTTCCGGTCGGCCCCCAAAAATTATCCTCGCGGCCTGCCTTCCTGATATCTTTTAAGCCCAAATTTTTCCAAAGATTATAAGACTCCTCATCAAATGGAGTTTTTTCGTCTCCGGCGAAAACGGTAACATATTCTATTTTTAATCCGATGCTTTCCAAAAATTCCTTAGCGTATTCAATCGCTTCTTTTTTAAAGTATCCGCCGAAACTGAAATTGCCGAGCATCTCAAAAAAAGTAAGGTGGCGTTCATCTCCAACCTCGTCAATGTCCGAAGTCCTGACGCATTTTTGGCAGCTTGCAGCGTTCTCGCCCCATGGAGATTTTTCGCCCAAAAAATATGGTTTGAACTGTTGCATGCCGGCCGTAGTAAAAAGCACCGAGGGATCTGTCGGTATTAAAGACGAAGAGGGAACGATTTTGTGTCTCCTGCTCTCAAAAAAATCCAGAAATTTTTGGCGTAGTTCTCCCGAAATCATACAATAATACTAAAACATTTTTGCGAAATTCAAAAGGGCGGAGCCCGGGGCGCTCCGCCCTTTATTAGTTTGGCCACCTGCCGAAAATCCGGACCATTCCAGAAGTGTCGGACAAAATAAAAAGCACGTGGGGTTAAATCCGGCTATTTCTTAGAAGCGTCTCGTATTTTTTTGTTCTGTCTCCTGACGAAACTGACCTAATTTTAAGCGCAGATCATCAAGAATATTGCTTATTTCCTGCAATTTCCAAGATAAATCCTGCTCAATTTTTTTAAGATTGTAATCCGTATTCGCCTTGAGCTCGCCGGTCTTTCTTTTCAACTCGTCAAGCTGCGATTGCAATGAATAAAAATCCATCAATTTTATATTATCGCAAAATCACTCCACCGCCAAGCATCTCCTGCCCTTTATAAAACACTATCGACTGGCCGGGAGCTATAGCTTTTTGCGCATTTTGAAATTTTATAATGTAAGTTCTGCCCTCTGATTGTTTGAAAAGCATGGCTTTTGCCAATGGCTGGCGATAGCGTATGCGCGCATGGCAAACAAACGGAAATTTAGGTTCGCTACCGGAAACCCAGCTTGCGTTATGTACGGAAAGTTGTTTTCTGTTTAAATCGTTTTCTTTATCGCTTACAACCAATATGTTATCCTTTGCTCTTTTTTCTAAAACTCGATGGGGTCCTCCGGCCAATTTTATTCCCCTGCGCTGGCCAATGGTATAAAAATAAACGCCTGTGTGCCTTCCCAAAATTTTACCGCTTTTATTTATAATTTTTCCGGGCTTTGACTTAATATAATTCTTCAAAAAATCAACCATGGACACTTTTCCAATAAAACATATTCCCTGACTGTCTTTGCGTTCGGAATTTGGAAGTCCAGCCTTGCGGGCTATCTCGCGAATTTCCTGCTTGGTGTAGTCTCCTATCGGAAAAAGGCAGTTTTTCAACTGCTCTTGCGTTAAAGTCCACAGAAAATAACTCTGGTCTTTATTCTTATCTTTTGCCTGTAATAATTTTATTTTGTTTTTATTTGGAAACTGGAAATCTGTCCTGTCCTTAAACGGGGTGGAAATTGAAAATTTCCGCTTTATGCGGATGTAGTGTCCTGTTGCAATATAGTCGAATCCCAACTTCCTAGCCCGCTCCAGAAAAAGTCCGAACTTTATCTGTTTATTGCACATCACATCCGGATTCGGAGTTATGCCGTTTTTATAGCCCGAAACAAAATAATCAATAACCAGTTTTTTGTATTGTCGAGCAAAATCAAAGGTGTAAAATGGAATCTTAAGATGCCTCGTCGCACGCCTTGCCCAAATTTCATCTTCTTCGCTAGAGCACCCGCCTGAAAAATTATCGTTAAAACATCTCATAAAAGCTCCGGCAACGTCAAAACCGGCTTGCTTTAAAAGAATGGCCGCAACCGAGGAATCAACGCCCCCGGACAGCGCAATGAGAATTTTTATTGCTTTTTTATTGCGCATAATTATTATTTTTACAGCATCATCTTGATTTTCGCAAATAAAAATAAAAATCCGAAGTGGTGAGGCTCCCTCCGGATTTCTTTTATGAACTACCTCTTATGAGTATCTGTCTGCCACAACTGAGGCTGCGTAGGATTCCGGTTTTATTTTCGGTTCAAAGCCATTGCCGCGTATCAAACCCGTAACCTCGCGGACCATATCGCGCGTTCTGCCGTTTTCGCCGACATCCGCATGAATATATAAAAACTGATATTTAATTTGCGCCAAATCCTGAGCTAACTCTTTCAGTTTTTCCTTTAAGATCGCGGCCAGTTCGCATGACAAAACGACTTCCTGCAAAATACGCTGACGCCATGAAATAAAACGCATTTCATTACGAGAATAATGGACTTTTTGCAAAAAAAATCTTCCGCCTTCCCGTTCGCGCAAAACTACTATGGCTACCGGAAAATATGGTTCATCTTCCGATGAAGAGTCACAACCGACTATTATTTCATAAGATTTTTCTGGTTTTGTCTGCATCCAAGCCGTAATTTCTTTCATAACCTCACCAAAATCTAAGTTGCCACGGCTCGGATTATAAAAATATCCTTCGGAAAAATTATGCATTGCTTTTTAAATAGCAAAACCGCAATTCAAAGTCAATGGATAAAAAGCGTTTTTATGCCCCTCTAGTCTCTTCAATAATTTTTATAAATTCTCTTGCGTCCAGCGACGCTCCGCCAATCAAAAGACCGCGCAGTGCGGCTTCTTTTATATAAGCGGCATAATTCTGAGAATTGACCGAACCGCCATATAAAATAACAAGTTCGTCGGCCGTTTTTCTGCCAAATCTGGAAAAAATTATTCTCTTGATAAAGAGTCCGGCCGATATCGCATCTTGGATGGAACATGCTTTTCCAGTGCCTATGGCCCAAATCGGTTCGTAGGCGATAATCAAATTTTTTATTTGCTTGCGGTTGACTCCCTGCAAGGCTTTATGCGTCTGGTGCGATAAAATATTATGCATTGTGCCGCGTTTTTTTTCTTCCAGCGTCTCGCCAACGCATAAAATTGCCTTTAATCCTACGCCGAGAGCCATTTTTAATTTTTTATTTATAAGTTCGTCTGTTTCGCTGGCATATTTTCTACGCTCCGAATGGCCAAGAATTACATATTTCACTCCGAGATTTTTAAGCATTACAGGTGAAATTTGTCCGGTATACGCGCCTTTTTCTTCCCAAAAAGAATCCTGCGCTCCAATGCTTATTTTTTTAGCAATGCGCGACAGCGCTTCAAGATAAATAAATGGCGGGCAGATAATTAATTGTGTGTTATTTTTAATTTTTTGGGATGAATATGAATTAAAAAGCCGCTTGGCCTCTGTTAGGGTTGTGGGGTTGCATTTCCAGTTGGCAATAATAAAATTTTTTTTCATGGCCCTATATCCCTATGGCTAATATTGTTAACGTAGTTACTATCAACCCGGCCGTGGCGGCGCCGAGAGTTAAAAGCCACGCTGCCGTGCGCCATGGAATTCCGAAAACAAAAGCGGCAATCGCACCCGTCCAGCCACCGATAAAAGGAATGGGGGTTGCGGTCAAAATCACAACCGTTAGGTTTTTGCCGAATTTTTTGATTTTAGATTGATGTGAGCTTCTAGTGTGATCAAATAGCCAATTTAACAGTCTATTTAAAAAATATGATTTATGTGCAATATAACGCGAAGCAGGATCGGCTAGCGTCACTATTAAAAGAAGCGGCACCAAATTTCCGGCTACAGAAAAAAAATAGGCCGACCATAACGGCATTTTATAAATACCGATGGCAATCGGGATGGCGCCGCGCAATTCAATAATCGGAGACATAGCGATTAAAAATGTTTTCAATTCTAGAGGCATAAAATTTACTATTTTCTTAGATATTCCGCGGCTTTTTCCGGCTCAATCGTTGAAATCTCAATGCCGGTCCCGAGCTCAAATCCTGCCCAAGTAGCAGTTTTAGGCAAAATCTCCCAATGCCAGTGAAAATAATCATAATTCTTGCCATCGCACGGAGCGGTATGCAGGAAAAAATTATAAGGAGGGTTGGTCAGACCTTTATATATTTTTTGAAGAGCTTTTAAAAAAGCGTCGGCCAGCTGTTCTTTTTGTTCGGCAGTGATCCTTTCAAAATAGGCAAGATGCTCTTTGGGAAAAATACGCACCTCAAAAGCGCCGCGCGAGGCGAAAGGACACAGCGCGGCAAATCCGTCATTTTCATATATTATCCTTTTACCATCCTGAAGATCCCAGGCCAACATGACGCAATGAACGCATTTTTTGTGTACCTCCCAATAACGCTTAGAACCGCTCAAACTTCCGGTTATGTCCAGATCGGTAACGGGGATTGCTATCAACTGCGAATGCGGATGGGCAATTGAAGCTCCGGCCTCATAACCATGATTATGAAAAATAGATATATAATTTACGAACTTCTCGTTCATTAAATCAAGATATCTTTCCTGATAAACATCCAGCGTTTCTTTGACCTCTCTTATTGAAAATTGAGCTATGCTTTTACTATGGCTTCTTGTTACTATAACCTCGTGGATGCCCACGCCGTTCATTGATTTGTATGGTCCGGTAACGCGCTCGCCCAAATTTGCTGTGTCGGAAAAAGCCGGATATTTGTTTGGTATAACTATTGTCGTCCAGTCTTGCGGTATAATTCTACCAAGTACCATTCCGCCGGGAGTTAACGGCTGGGCAAACGGAATTTTCTGGCCATTGGCGTAAATAAGCGTGGGTTTTTCCTGATGGTCTATTTCACAAAACGGACATTTACCGCTTTTTTCCGCCCACAAACCCTTTTTGTCTTTTTTAAAAGATTCCGGACGCCGGCCGCGGGCAGTAGCTATAACTACCCAATCTTTTGAGACCAAATCAAATCTTAACTCAGAGGGTGAAATTCCTGGAGGGCAAATTTTAGGTTTTTCGCTGATTGTTTTTTTAGAATCGGGGTTGATCGACATTGGCTTTGATATAAACATTAGCAGCCATATTCTTGCGTATTTCAATGAGCTCAAAAAGCATTTTTATCATTCCCGAAAGCTTAACTTTACTCTTCAGATCATTTTTCCAGCGTATCGGAATTTCTTTTATTTTATATCCGCATTTGGCCGCTATTGCCAAAATTTCTGGATCAAATGCCCAGCGGTCTATTTTGCATCTTGGCAAAACATTCTCTGCCGCGGCCTTGGTCATAGCCTTAAATCCGCACTGCGTATCCTGAATCCCCCACAAACCGACTATTATTTTGCGCACTAGTTTAAATCCGTCGCCCAAAACAACTTGCCTAAGCCAGGGTTGTGGGGGGTCTAAAATAGCGCCCTTAATGTCGCGCGAGCCAATAACGATATCGTATCCTTGATCAAACCAAGCTCGCATCGCATCAAACTGATCAATGGAGGTGGAATTATCCGCGTCCATAAAAAGGCGTATCTGGCCTTTAGCCGCGAGTATTCCTTGCCTGACGACATAACCCTTGCCATGATTTTCCTGATTAGCCATAAGACGCGAATTATTTATCTCGGCTTTTGCATTTTCAACTAATAGCGCAGTTGCATCGTGAGATCCGTCGTCGACCACAATAATTTCGTATTCATATGGTTGTCTGCGCAAATAGGCATCCACCGCTGCCAAAGTCTTGGGAAGGCGTTTTTCTTCATTGTAAGCCGGAATGATAACCGACAAATAAATTTCTTCCAACATTAATCTATTTTATCATGCGTCGATGCAATAAAAAAGCCAGCCGATGGTTGACATAAAAATATCTGTTTCTATTTAAAACATTGAATTAATTTTTTGCCGCGTCAGCGCGCCGACGAAGCCGGTTCCACGATTCAATCCGACCGGTTTTAAAATTTCACTTGCGTATTTTTCCTGAAAACGGATTACAGCTGCTTTTGTTAGTCCTAAGAAATTACCGGTCACCAAACCTTCCGGATAAATTTCGGCTCCCTGTCCCTTCAAAACCCCCTGCAAACAGCTAACTTCATAACCCTTCATTCCATAGCGCAAATCTGTTTCTAATTTTTGGCATACGATATTTGCTGATTGTCCTGAATAACTTCCGGTCGAAAGCTTTGTCTGCAAAACCGCGATTTGAGCTTTAAGCTCGGCTATTTTCTGCTGCAATTGAGCCAAATTATCATTTGCCCCTGAAGAAACTACACTCGTTTCGTTGCCCTTAAGAGATATTGTCCATGATAATGGGTAAGACTGGCGCGGAGTTGAAGAATCGCCAAGTCTTATATCCTGAATTGTCGGCATCAAAATTATGGAAATATTTTTCGTGCCAAAATCCGGGAATTCCGCACGCGCGGGACGGTTCGTGTCTAACCTTAATTCGCCAACCTGAAATTTATTTTCCGGCAGTTCAACCACATAGACGACTCTCGTATTTACATTTTTGGGCGCATTAAAATCAATCTTTAGGGTATCGCGCCCTCCTATAAATTTGTACCAACTTGCGGCCCAGTTATTAGCCCATAACGTTATAGAAATGGTGCTGTCGCCTGAAAGAGGCAAGAAATAGATTGATGGCGTTATTTTTATTTTGGCCACAGCCGGATTCGTATAACAATACTCTTGACCGATTGAACAATTATTAACGGCTAGGGCGACAATCCATTTGGTAAAAACATCGCTGAAACTATCTTTGAAACCTTCCTTGGCCAAGGCTTCATTAATAGCATTGATGCCCGTAGATTGTGTCTTTAAGATATCGGCTAAAACCTGCCAGCCGTAACGATCTAAAAGATACTGGCCAAAAAGATCTATTACGCCGTAATCCGATAAATCTCCGTTCCACTCGGTAAGGGAATCGGTAGGTTTTGCCAAAAATATTTTCAATCTTTGTTCCAGGAGGCTGCCGGAAAAACTATCATTATAGCCTAAAACAGATACGGACATGTCAGCCAGCATCTCTTGGAGCCATAAATCATCTCCTATGCCGATTTTTTTTTCTTTCTGATTAAAAGCTATAAGATGAGTAAACTCGTGTGCAAGGCTACTTTTGGCAATAGGATCCTGGATTTTATCTGCATTCAAATAAACCATCTCTCTTTCATTTGAAACAGCGCCCTGAAGAGTATAATATTCATCGTCGGACCTCCAGTAACCGCTGACATCTTTTTTCATCTGCTGCAATAAAATAGTTATGCGTGAATCGTTATCTATGCCGGGATTCCATTCCGAACCGAATTTGGAAGTTAAATTTGGGTAAATTTTGTTTTCAAATTCCGAAGTTAATTCATCTATTTTGTTCAAATACGCGGAGCGATCCAGGGCTGGATTATTCCACCAATCTTTATCTGCATACCAATATAATCGATCCGAAGTTTTGATTAAAACTGCGGCTAATTGATTTCTGTTATAGAGATCATAATTTTTGGAAATGTAAAAATTTTGCTGCGTCTCTGCCGAAATGCCGCTAATTAAAAAAAACAGCGCTGCAAAAGAAAAAATGAAAACGCGTATATTTTTTTGAGAATTTAATTGCATGGATTTCTTATCATAACTTCTATCTGTCAAAAAAGCAAATTATGTAAATACGCCGTTATTGGCCTTTTGCAAAAAGCACTATTTTAATTGATTTTAAAATAATCGATAGGTCCAGCAAAACCGACATGTTTTGGATATAATAGAGATCGTATTTTAATTTTTCTCTGGCATCCTCCACAGAGTCGCCATAAGGAAAATTCAGCTGCGCCCAGCCTAAAACTCCAGGCTGAGTAAGCAGTCTAAGTTTATAATGCGGTATTTCTTTCTCGAGCATGGCCGTGAATTCGGGCCTTTCTGGTCTGGGCCCCACCAATGAGATGTCGCCTTTTAAAATATTTATGGCCTGCGGAAGCTCATCCAGATGCAATCTCCTCAAAATATAGCCAGCCACAGTAACTCTTTCGTCAATTTTGCCAGCCCAACGGGGTCCTTCTTTTTCCGCATCCTCTACCATCGTACGGAATTTATATAGCGCGAATATCTTTCCCCCTTTACCCAGTCTTTTTTGTGTATAGAAAATTTTTCCCGAAGAGGTAAATTTTATCAGAGAAGCCACAGGTATAAAAAACAGACCTAAAATAATCAAACCGATGGCTCCAAAAATTAAATCAATCGTTCTTTTTGCCAAATATCCAGTTTTGTTTCTTTTTTTTGCAAATGATTCTAAAAATAGATCTTCCTGTAATTTTTCCAAATATACGATTTTAATTTCGCTGCCGTCTTTTATGGGAGAAACTATGAAAAGCGCAGAACGAAAAATAAGAATAAAAATAGTGAATATTGCCGTATAAAACAGCAAAATAGTTTTAGGCGCGATGCCAGCTGATGATTTAAAATAAAAATAAGCTATGCCGGAGATGAATATAGCAATCACCAAACCAATAATATTTCTGGCGAAATCTTTATCTGCGCTTATGCGTGGTTCATAAAAATCAAATATAAAGAGGAACAAAATCCATAATGGCGCTAAAACTGAAAAATGATACAATAATTGGTTAAATTCGGCTCCGCCCAAAAATTCAAAATTTCCATGTCTTATGGCAAGAGTTAAAAATAAAGATAAATAAATTAAAAAGATGTCCCCAGCAATCAAAGCCATCCAGAGGACATTTGAAATTTTCATGATGAATTTACTTAGAACTTCCCACTTGCTGGATGATCCAATTGTAAGTTTTTCCCAATCCCTCTTCAAGAGACATTTTCGGTTCCCAACCCAAAACTTGTTTGCACAATGTATTGTCGGAATTTCTGCCGCGAACGCCCTGCGGTTTATCCAAAAGATATTTCTTGTGGATGGTTTTACCTGCATGATTTGCAATAATATCCGCCATTTCGTCTATAGTAATCAGCCGGTCTGAACCGATATTGAGCGGCTCTTTGATTTCCGACTCCATCAACCTGTAAACACCTTCAACACAATCATCTATATAGCAAAAAGATCTGGTTTGCTTTCCGTCGCCCCAAATCTCAAGTTCGCCGCCATCGGGCAAAAGGGCAATTTTGCGCGACAACGCAGCTGGCGCTTTTTCCCTACCTCCGTCATAAGTACCTTCAGGCCCATAAATATTATGAAACCTTGCGATTCGCACTTCAAGATTGTAATCTCTGTTGTATTTCTGGTACATATGCTCAGAAAATAATTTTTCCCAGCCGTAACCGTCTTCCGGATCCGCGGGATAGGCATCACTTTCTTTAAGCGCCGTTATTTGCGCATCTTTTTGCTTATATCCTGGATAAATGCAGGCTGAAGAAGAATAAAACAGGCGCTTAACTCCGGAAAGGCGCGAAGCTTCAGCTATATTTATATTAATGGTGGCATTATCCCTTACCACATCCGCTTTAACTGCGCTGATAAAACCGATTCCGCCCATGTTTGCGGCCAAAGTATACACTTTATCTATGCCATTGACCGCTTCCATGGCGTTTCTGAAATTGCGCAAATCCAAAATTAAAAACTCATCCGCTTCATCCTTGGGTGAATATTCCGGATATTTAATATCTACGCCCCTAACCCAATAGCCATTGTTTTTGAGATATCGCACCAGGTGATGCCCGATAAATCCTCCGGCGCCGGTAACTAAAATTTTTTCTTGCGGCATAGATAAATAATCTAAGAAACTTTTCCTTCTTTTTTAAGCCCCTCCCATTTATACTCTCTCTCTTTAAGAGCGTTCACCAATAAATGCACCAAGACAATTTGCCAGCCTTCCGCATGGGGCGTAATTCGTTCTTCGTGGACGACAGGCACCAAAATACAGGCGTCAGCCATTTTTTTGGTCATACCCCCATCTCGACTCACAATTCCCAAAATTTTTGCCCCAATTTCTTTGGCATGCTCCATCGCCAGCACAATATTTTTGGATGTATGCTCGGACCCGCCGCCAACCGAAAGAACGAAAACAGCATCTTTTTTGTTTAAACGCGAGCCCTTTAATGCGCGCACGAATGTGGATTCCCATCCATGATCATTGGTCAAAGCGGTCAACTGCGCAACGTGATCAAGCGGAGCATATGCCTCAATGTTGCACGTAAGACGAAAATCGCTTGCCGCATGCGAAGCGTTTGCAGCCGATCCTCCAACGCCAACGAAAAACAAACGTCCTCCTTCCTCACGAACAACCCGCAAAGCTTCAATGGTCTTTTGAATCTGCTCACGATCAATTGTCTGTGCAATCTGCGCAGATTCCTTTAAATGGGTATTGATATATTCTTTATAATCCATGATGATTTTTAGAGATTGAAATTGATAATTGAAAATTATAATTTATATCCGGCCAACTTTGCATCATTATAAAACATTCGTACCGTGTCAAGCGAAAGATCTGTAAGATCGCGTCCGAGCTGTTCTACATTTTTAAGCAAATCCGGAGTTACCGTAATGATGTGACAACCCGATTCTTCGGCGTGAAAGATGTTTAAAAATTCGCGAGAGCTTGCCCATAGAAGTTCTGCGCCGTTAACCGACGAAACTAACTGGGCAGCTTCGCTCATTATAGGCAAAGGATTTATTCCAGTATTGGATATTCTGCCGGCAAAAACTGAAATTATACTGGGAACTCCTGGATTTAAGGCCGACAAAATGTGTTTTACCTGCTCTAAGGTTAAAATTGCGGTAATGTTCAGTTTAACTTTGGCCTCGGCCAAACGCTTTACTAAATCAAAAGACGATTCTCCTTTTGTATTCGTTATCGGTATTTTCACGTAAATATTATCCGCCCATCCGGCTATTTTTTTTGCCTGACGTTCCATCTCGCCGAATTCATCGGAAAAAACCTCAAAAGATATCGGTTTATCTTTGATCTCCGTCAAAAGTTCCTTCGCGAACTCTTCATAATCCGAAATACCGGCCTTTTTCATCAAAGTGGGATTGGTGGTAAATCCTTTGATGTACGGCTTCTTGTTTAATGCCAAAAAGCTAGCTTTGTCAGCTCCATCGGCAAAAATTTTCACCTTAAGATCTTCTATTTTCAAACTCATACGAATTGCTAATCTTATGCCTAATCTAACCAGATTTAAAGGTATAAGTCAAGGCTTAGCCGTCTATTTGCGCACAATATTCTTCGGCATCTTTATATGATCCAAGCGTATCTATACCTTTAGAATAATCGTCGCATTCGTAGCCATAAAATTTTTCGCCACGCACAATAACATCAGGCAAAAGCTGGCTGCCGATTTCATAGTATATATTTTCCGGCACGTATTGTAAAATTCTTTTTTTCAAAATGAATATGCCGCGCATTCCTTTATAATTTAGCGGCAATTCTTTATGTGGCTTGGCGTAAATTTTAACAAAGCGAAGTTCGCTATCAACTTCAACTAGGTCTTTATCTCGCGGATTTGCCGTCTCGCCAATTCTTTGCATGCCTATAGCATCGGGCTTCGTTTTCCAGTATTCATAATATCTTGCGTAATCCATCAGGGAGAAAATGTCTCCATATATTACAAAAAATTCTTCATTCAATTTTGACTCAAAGCTTTTTATTCCGCCGGCCGTGCCCAAAATTTCCGGTTCAAAACGATAATTTATTTTCACATCCAATTTTGATCCGTCGCCAAAATAATTTGTAATCGCGTCCGGCAAATAATGCAGATTTAGAAAAAACTCGCCGACGCCGTATTTTTTGAACTGCAAAATATTTCGCTCCAAAAGCGGACGGCCCGCGATCGGAATCATAACCTTCGGAATATTATCGGTTATGGGGCGCAGACGTGTACCCAGGCCAGCCGATAAAATAACCGCTTGTTTTATCATCGTTTTGCCTCTCGTTTAATTATTGACGCCGCTTCTTTTAAGTTGCGCGCGATAAAATCCGGCTTGCCGGCATGCTTTCCGTCGCGACCGGCAGATCCAGTTTTAACCAAAATCATTTTTATTTTCGCGCGGTTTCCCGCGGCAATATCCGCGGTTCTGTCGCCAACGATAAAACTTTTTTTAAGATCAATGTTGAATTTTTTTACGGCTTGAAGGATCATTCCGATATTTGGTTTTCTGCAGCGACACCGTATGCGGTATTTTGGTAATGTGGCTTCGGGATGATGCGGGCAAAAATAAACGGCGTCTATTTTTGCGCCTTTTTTTGCGAGCCGTTGCGCCAATAAAGCATGAATGGCATCAACTTCTTTTTTTGTTGCAAAACCCCGTGCCACAACCGGCTGATTTGTAACGACAATTATTAAAAATCCTAATTTATTAAGCGTTTTGACGGCCTCGGCCACTCCGGGAAAGAGTCTTACCCTTTCAAAGTTTTCTAATTTCGTATTGGAACTTTCAAGAATAAGCGTGCCGTCCCTGTCAAAAAAAACCGCCGGCTTTTTCATAGCCCATCGCGAGTCGTCTTTTTTTCCGCCCAATAATAAACGCGGCGCAAACCCTCATCCAGGACAGTTTCCGGCTGCCAGTCAAGAAGCATTTTTACCCTGCGCATGTTTGCGGTTCGCGAAATTGGCCCGACCGGTTTTTTTAAATCGTACTTCAGTTTGATTTTTTTTCCTGAAATGGCGATAATTTTTTTGGCCAGCTCTCTGATTGTTGTGGGCTTTCCTGATCCAAGGTTAATAATCAACGGTGAATCGTTCAAAATGGCTTCAAGTCTTAACAAAGCCTCAGCGCAGTCGCTGACATAAATATAATCTCGGCTTTGCTTTCCTGATCCCCAAATAATAAAATCTTCTTTTGGGTACGCCAAAGATTTCTTTATGAATCTTGAAATCACGTGGGCTTTTTCGTCAAGCGGCTCATTTTCGCCGTATGCGCTGAAAATTCTAGCAATGCCGACTTTTATTTTTTTATTCTGGCAAAGCTCAATCTCGGCCAAGATTTTTGCCAGGCCATAACCGCCGTCAGGATTTATATACATCTTAAACTGCCTTTTGGGATTGTTTTTAGTAAGCGGCGAAAAATCTTTTTCCGAAAAAACCGTGCCGTCAGCGTATTGTTTTTCCATATCGTAAACTGCCACGCTTGAAGCATAAATTAGTTTTGAAACTTCCTGTTCCTGACAAGCCCTAAAAACATTCGCATCGATAGCAAGATTGTTTTCCAGAACTCTTAACTCCGCGTTTTCTCTACCGTGAAGATATTGAAGCCCGCCGACCACTGCGGCAAGATGAAAAACGCTGCTGGCATTTTTAAAAATATTTTGTAGCGAGTTACAATCGGCCAGGTCAATTTTCTTGAAACTGAAATCATTACGCGTCAAACCAAGACCCAGCAAATTATCTATGCTTCCGGATGATAAATCATCCAAAATTAGAACTTCTCGTCCTTTTTTAATTAGTTTCTTTACAAGATGTGAACCGATAAATCCGGCCCCGCCGGTAACTATTGTAAATTTTTTCATATTAAAAGTTCATTAAAGTTTTTGAACCTTCGAAATCAAAATGGTAGCGCATTTCTTCCAGGCCGAGATTCTTCATTTTTTTTCTAAACTGGTTATGGTTTTTTTCTATATAAAAAGTAAAAAATCCTCCGCCACCAGCTCCGGAAATTTTACCGCCCAAAGCGCCGGCTTCCTTGGCTTCTTCATAAATATTGTCAAAACGCGGATTTGTCATTTTTGCCGAAATGCGTTTTTTGTACTGCCAATGCTTGTCAAAAAGCAAACCTATGTCAGTCAAATTTCCGCTCTCGGCGGCTTCTAGAATTTTATAGCCGATGTCTTTTATATAATGCATGCTCTCAATCACATCTTTTTTCTCGTCTTTGGCTCCCTGTGACTGTTCAGATAAAATCTCGTCTGCCGAGCGCGAGATTTGGGTATAAAACATCAAAAGATTAATATTCAATTCGTCTATGTTTTCCTGCGAGATTTTTGCGGCTCTTACTTTAACCTTGCCCTCTTTGTCTATGTCTAAAACCGTGGTGCCTCCGAAAGCCGCCATATATTGATCCTGTTTGCCGATCGGTCTTTTTAAAATTTCTATTTCAAGATGGCAGGCCTGTTCCGCCAACTCCTCCAGCGAAACGTATTCCCTTTTTAAAACGTGCAAGGCGTGGAGCAATCCCACAACATAGCAACTTGAAGATCCGAGGCCGGTTCCGGCCGGCACGTCGGCCAAAGAATCAATTTCTATGGCATTGTTTATGCCCATCACGCGCAGCGCCTCACGCGCCAAATCGTGCTTTAAGCCCTCAATGTTTTCCGTGATTTCGGTCTGGCTGTATTTCAGACGCACAAGCTTATCAACAATTGGCCGGTTAACGCTTATGAACATATATTTGTCTATACCCGCGGAAAAAATAAAACCGCCGTATTTTGAATAATAGGCCGGGATATCGGTCCCCCCTCCGCCCAAAGTAACCCTGAATGGCGAACGCGTAATAATCATTTGATGTTTCCTTTTTGAATTTCTTTTTTTATGTAATCTATCATCTGTCTTAAGCCAGCATCAATATCGGTCTTCGGACGCCAACCGAGTTTTTTTGCCCTGCTTATGTCGGCAATGCTATCCATAACTTCGTCGCCCTCAAGCGCAGGCTTGAAAATAGGCTTAATATTTGTTTTTAGAATTTTTTGTATCTTGTCGTATATCTCAAGCACCGAATAGCTTTTCCCGCTGCCGAGATTAAAAACTTGGCCAATAACGCGATCGTCCTTTAGGCACTGAAGATGAAAGTCATTTATATCGTCCACATAGATAAAATCCCGCCGCTGCTTGCCGGAACCATAAATAAATGGTCGCTTGCCGCGCAAAAGCTTAATGATAAATGCCGACATCACCGGCGGAATGGTACGTCGGTAATCTTGACGCGGACCGTAAACATTAAAATAACGAAGGCCAACTACCGGAAGGCCAGACCATCTATAATACGCATTTGCGAACATATTATCCGCTACCTTGCTTAAAGCATAAAATCCTTCAGGCGCTATGGTATCCTCGCTGACTGGCATTTTTTTGATGCCGTCGTAGAGCGCCGCAGTTTCTGCGTATACGATTCTTTTCGCCTTAGCCCTACGGCTGGCTTCATAAACATTAACTGTACCAGTAATGTTTATATCCGCGGTTTCCACCGGATCTTTCTGGCAATCAACAATGGTATTTTTGGCCGCAAGATGAAAAACCACATCGGTTCCGCGCAGCAAAGGATAAATCGCCTGCGAGCGTATATCGACTTTGCGAAATTTTATCCCTTTGGGTATTTGAGACTTTACGCCGTAGGCAAGATTGTCTACACCTATCACTTTGTGCTTGGCGGCTATAAGACGCTGGCCCAAGTTGCTGCCGATAAATCCAGCCACGCCAGTAATTATTATTCTCATAAAATTATTTGTAGAAATTTCCAGCGTTGTTACAAGATAGATGGGCTGTTTCCCCCGAGCGGAAAGTATAAACAATGCTCCGATTTCTTACAGATTTTTATTTTTTTTTACGGCGCTCCAATACGTTCCCGACTTGGGCTTATAAGTCATTCTGTTTAAAAATCCGCTGGCCCAAGCAAAATGCATACAAGGAAATACTAACATAAGCGCGAAGAAAAGCATAATGTTTTTTTGACGAAACGCAAGCGATAAACTTACAATAATATCGGTGGCAAGATATGCGCCAACCAGTAGAACAAGGACATATAGAAAGATGTAATTTATAAAGCCCAATAGGATAAGAATTGGCAAGGACAGCAAGAGAGTCGGCGGAATTATCTGACGAAATTTAAGCGCCTTATGCTTCAAGAAAAATGCCGCCCTAGCGCTGCCATATCTTAAATACTGCTCCCACAAATTTGAAAAACTATCGCGCGGCAAATGGTAAGCAATTATATCTGGATTTAAATATACTTTTCCTCCGGCTTTTTTTATCCTCCAGTTAAAATCTGCGTCCTCGGCAATAACAAAAGCTTTTTCGTCAAACATTCCGACCTTATCAAAAATTTCCTTTCTGAAGCATCCCAGATAAACGCTGTCGGCAGACCCCCTCTTTCTACTTACCCGGAACGGTGCATTGCCTGCGCCGAAAGGATGCGTCATCGCAAGGCCTACCGCTCTTTGGACAAGGCCGGCTTGCGCCGGAATAAATGGCGCTTCCATTCCGCCGACGTTATCAGCTCTGGTTAAAAGCAGCGTTTGGACGCACTTTTGAACGTAATCTTTCGGAACAAATGTCCTCGCATCCACACGCATTATGATTTCTCCTTGTGCGTTTTTTATTCCGATATTTAAACCTGGGTAAATATAGCGTTTCGGATTTTCAAGTATGCGCACCGGAAACTTCTGGGCTATTTCTCGCGTCCGATCGCTACTCATGCCATCAATCAAAATAACCTCAATTTTATCTTTTGGATATGTTTGCGCGAAGATATTTTCTAAAGATTGCTGTATATATTTTTCTTCATTGCGCGTCGGCAAGATAATGGAAACCGATGGAGATTCCTTCTTCATGGATTTAATTTAATGAAATTACGCCGCTGCCATTGCCGCCATAAACCGGTAAGTAATTTTTTGCGCGGCGCAGGCGGAATGGCGCCAGCCACGCCGCCGACAACCGCAAAAATAAAACGCATCCAAAAAGTCCTTATTGATTTTATGGCGCCGGAAAATCCGGCCATATTGTTGTTTAAAAGGTAAGCTAGCGCGGCTTTCATTTTTAAATTATCGAGAATTTTTGAGGCGTCGCACTGATTTCTTTTTTCCTGCGGCATTTTGGAGAATAATTTTTCAAACATATCGAGCGTATATTTTTTTAATACCGCCTGAACTTCCATCGTGGTGTTGCTTTCTTCGCGAATTTCCACTTTCACTAAATCCTCATCTATATGTCCGAATTTATATCCGACCCCTGCTAACCGCAGCCACAAATCCCATTCTTCCGGCCAATATCTTGTTTCGTTGAATCCACCGATTTTTTCCAGAGCCTCACGATGGAACATCGCTGTGTTGAGATTAATCAGAGGCGAACGCAACAATTTATCAAAAATATCTCCAGAAAAATGACTGCATTTCTTTTTAAACAGAGCGCCGGGATTTGCCGCGTAAAAATGCAGGGTATGGCAATAAACTATTTTATAATCTGGATTTTTCTCTAAAAACTCTGTCTGCCTTTCAACTTTTTGCGGCAAATAAATGTCATCGGCGTCAAGAAAAGTGATATATTTGCCGCGGCTTTCCTTAATTCCACGATTCCTAGCCACTCCCTGACCTTTATTTTCCTGCCGAAAATAATACATTCGCTGATCGGCAAAACCGCGCGCGACGCCAACGGTTGAATCAAAGGACCCATCGTCGATAACAATAATTTCAATATTCTCATAAGTCTGTGTAATGGCGCTTTGGATCGCCCGGCCAAGGTATTTTTCTGCATTGTATGCCGGAATAATTATAGAAATGAGGGGTTTGCTAGTCATAAAATATATTCTTTTAATTTTACTCCGGCCAGACCCCAATTTTCATCATTAAAAATAATTGGCTTTTTTTCTTTGAGCATTCTTTTTCGTGCAATGCGGTATTCATCTATTGCTGCGGTATCGGCCTCTCTTCTACCCCAATGCTTTTGATGATAAATTCTTTTGCCTCCGCCGGAAATTATTCTTTGTTTTATGCCTGCCGCAAGCGCCATATAACAAAGATAACCGTCAATAAAATAATTATTCTCTTTTTCGGGATAACCGCGTAGGCTATACCAATTATTTTTATGCATCAGGAAAAAGTCACCAGCAACCTTGGCAAATGGATAATCAAATGGGGAATGTGTAATTTTCAGCGCTATATATCGGAAAAAATCTTTTGCAAATTCTATGGGATTAAAATGCGCGCCGTGAGAATGCCAATAACCATGCGTAATAATGACATTCTTTTTGCATTGCTCCAAAATATTGCCTAAGTCATTGATAAGGCTGAGCGATTTTATATCCCATCTTGCAATACGATAAAAATGTTCGGAAGATAATTTAGCTCGGGCAAGCCATTTAATAAGCTCATCGCTGAATATTATATCGGGATTTGTAACCAGTATGTATTCTCCGCTTGCGCGGCGCAGGCCAACGTTTTTTCCCCTGTATTCAAAAAGGGGTAATTTACCAGCCCCGGGGAATTTATTGTGGGTTTCCGGCGGTACTTCTATAATTTTAACGCGGCAGTATTTTAATTTTTCCGGCCAGGCAAGGACATTTTTTAAGGCGGGCTTTTCCGACGGAGGATTCCATTCAACAAAAATAACCTCGGAATTAAGTCCATATTTCTCGCAGGAAATTAAGATGCTGTCTATAGACGCCTGCGCCCTGGAAATAAAATCGCCGCCGTAATTATCATTTCGGCCGACCATTACAAAAGTTATATATGGTTTTTCCGATATCATTTCCCTTCTATTATTTTAACGGAGTCTATCCATATTTTCATATTGCCTGCCATAAGTTTAAAATAATTTTTTGCTTCATTGGTCCAAAGGTGACCAGAAAATTTATCTATATCTTTTTCCATAAAATCTGCTAGCGCTAAATAAGTTTCTGTATAACTTCCTCCTTCAAGTTTCAATTCTTTAAGCCATGGCAAGATATCTTCCAATAACCACACGCAGGCTAATTCCTTTGTTACGTCTTTAAATGGGTCGTGGGCGTTTCTTTCGTGCCTGACAATCGGCGAACCAAACCTTATTGCGTGGCCCAAGTGTTTGGCGCATTTTTCAACAAAATAACCGCTGAAAATATCGCCGTATCTGTCAATTTCAAAACCGCCGATTGGATAACCCATGCGGAAAAAGTAGTAAGCTGCAAGCGCATCTTTGTAGATGGCGGTATTTTGCGTGTTAATCGGCGCCCAGGTATTTTCATGCAAAAAAATAGATTCGCCCTTAAAAGAAAGAGACTTTGGATTTTGAACCAAAATAGTCAAGGCGTCAACGTCCGGATGCCCCACCCACAAACCCTGATTTATATGCACTGCGCCGTCGCCTGACGCTTCGGAAGATTTCCATTCTTTTCGTCTGGCAAGATAAGGAAAACCCCTCGGATATATAACATCCGGTTCCGTATCCAACAGATCGCATACGTTCAACCATCCACTTTCACAGCTGATTGATTGCGCTTCGGCTGTTTTCCCAACAATCATATGCTCCTTGAAAAAAGAATCCGATCCGATCGGATAATTATCATCGTCTATTGAAACGATAATATCGCAGCCTTTTTCCAGCGCCATAAGATAGCCGATATTTCTCCTGTTGTCTGAATTATATGGGATTATATCTTTTATTTTACCTAGCTTTGACAAAAAAATTTCCTGATCTTCCAAAGACGGACAAAATATATTTATGCCATTGCTTTTGATATCATCGCATTTTTTATAAAGAGCCTTCGGCGTTTTTTTATCTGGAATAACAATAAAAATCGTTCCTTCCCTGATCCTCTCTTCCATAAGCTTTCCGGCGTAATCATCTAGAAAATTGCCCTCGTTGATGGTAGTGCAGACTAAAGCAATTTTATGATTCATATTCTTCTGTTTCTTTTTTATTTTTGTCTATTTTGGTGAGGGCCATTGCCAGCAAAATCCAGAACGGAAAACCGAAAAGGCGATTTGCAATGCCAGGAAATGTGCCGGCGGCTATAAAACCAATCCAAACCACCATTGCGCCGAAATAGTATGCAGTATGCTCTCCGGCCGAACTTCTAATGTGATTACGCATATTTTTTAAAACAAGCGCGATCATCCATAAGATTCCGATTAGCAATAAAATTCCGCCAAATAGAAATACATCAAGGGAACTTTCTACTGATTCGGCGCCAATAGTTTTTATTGAATCGCCGATACTAATAAAGAAATTAAACCGTTGTTCAAAATTAAATCCGAGGCCAAAAATAAAAGAATAAATGTCTTTTTGAAATAAGAATATATAATAAGCGGTGGAAAATAATCTACTTTCTACTGACGATGACGCCACGATTTCTGAAGGCTGAATAATTGGCAAGGCACGACCTCCGATCGTGTCTTTATATTGCCCGACATCCGTATACATTTTAATATTGGGCATTTCAGTTTTTTGGTTCAAGGTTATGTCAACCATCTTCTGCGATATATCCTTGGCCAATGGGGCATAAGTTATGTAACCTTTTAGCTGCGAATAACCACGCATCAAAGTTTCACGGTGCAGCCACGGCGGAGAAGAAAAAAACACGAACAGTCCAATCGCAAAGGCAGCCAAAAGATATAAGGCTATGGTTGCGGCTTTTTTCTTATAAATTATTCCCATTCCGACGATAGAAAGAGTTATGGAAAACCACATCGCCCCAAAATAAGATCTGGACCACGTCCAAATAAGCAAAGATTCAAGCCCTGCGCCCGAAAATAAATATAGCAATATATTTTTTATTTTATCTTTTTGGCCGGGCGCCATTGTATAACGCAAAAGAAAAATAAGGCTGAAGGTTAGGGCAATGAATAGATATAAGCCAACCGTGTTTGGCGTATCGCTAATGCCCAAAAACCGCACCTGATCCAAAAGACGTAACCTTTGAGCCGCATTCGGAAAAAATAAAAATGGAATAAAAAGCAGCGGCGGGAAAAAGAAAGCATAACATAGTCTTTTATAAAAAACTTCATCTTTCTCGAGAAATATAAAAAATAAAATAAAAAGCGCGATACCGATCAAAAGATGTAATGCGTAAAAAATACCCTTAAGCGTCCAGCCAAGATCGTATTTAAAGTATCCGTACAGCGTGGCGATTGTCATTGATAAAACTATAATCGCAATGCCAACCCAAACCAATAAAGGAATATTTTTTAGGCTTTTGAACCGGTCAAAGAAAATAAAATAGACTATGCCCAAAAGCAAGGCAAGCCCAAAGAAAAATTGCGAAGGCTTAGGAATCAAAGTTTCCCTTAAGGACCACTTCCATATAAAAAGCGTGGCAACGCCCGCCAAGAGCACAAATTTAATTATTTCTTCCAGTTTTGATTTTGATATCATTTTGTTCAATCCGCCAAATTACGTTTTCGCCTTCTTCTAATTTTGTGATGTCCACCCTGCGGCTTGGAGTATAAATACCATAAGCGTGGTATCTGTATTGGCGCATATAATCTATCAACTGCTCTCGTGTTAGCCCTAAAAATTTGTAAGCTGATGGCGTTATCTCGCAAATGATCGGCGGTCTGCAACCGGTATCTTTAAAATAATTCTCAAGGCCCTTTAGAACCAGAAACTCGTAGCCTTCTACGTCTATTTTAATTAAACCTATTTTTTTAATATTATTTTTCAAAATATAATCGTCCAAACGGATAATTCTGGCTTTAAAAATTTCTTCCGCCCGAAGGCCGTGCGACGCCGAAAAGCCAGAAATGGCGCTGCTTCCGCCACTATGCTTAGGTCCTTGATATTCTATTTCCACCGTGTCATCACGATCGCCCACAGCGCAATTATTCAGAAAAAACTTGTATTTGGGGTTATTTTGAGCCAGCAGTTTAAGATATTGAAATGTCGGCGGAACAGGTTCAAAACTATGCACCTGACCATTTTTACCGACCAATGACGCGCCAACCGCAGAAAGATAGCCGATATGCGCTCCAATATCTATAAAAACGTCGCCGGGTTTCAATGCACTTTTCATATACTTGACAGTAGCGATCTCATAATTATTAAAAAAGATTTGGCTGCCAAAAAGCGGCTCGCCAACTGAAAAAAATTCAAAAATAACGCCATTGATATTTTTTTGATAAATTTTGGGTTTAAAAATAAGCGGCGGATAAAACCTGTCAACAAAAAACTTCTTAAGATATAGGAAAAACAAAATCGGATTGAAAATGATTAATCTTAAAGATGTCTCTATTTTTTTGCGAAATGTCATTTTATTGAATTATATAAATTGATTAATTGCCTGACCCGATGCCTATAAGTATGCTTGCCAAGAACCAATGCTGTTCCTGCGGTCTGAATCTTTCTGCGTTCTTTATCGTGCCGCAGATAATAATCAATCGCCGAAAACCATTCTTCTGGCGTTCTGATAACCATGATTTCTTTGCCGAAATTAAAATAGCGCTCCATACCCGGGCAATAATCCGAAAGTTCAAAACCGCCGGAGGCGAGTATTTTAAACTCCCGTTCGTTGGATAAACCCTTACTAGCGCCATCGTTATAATACTCATGTATATTTACGCAGATTTTTGCTGAGGCATATAACCTGCGCTCGTCATCCGACAAGATAGTTATTCGCTGGTCATTGATCAAACGAGCTAGAACTTCAAAACGCAAGCATCTCGCAACTCCGCTTCCTAAGCGCAAAATTTTATCCCCCATGGTCCAACCAGTGCCATAAATCCGCACTTTATATTTTTTTTTTAATGGAAGGAGCAATTTGTCAAATACCTGTTTTTTTTGCGCATAGTAACTTCCGACAAAAGCGATATCGCAGGCAAACTTCTGATCTGGATTTTCGGGAAAATAATATTTGGTGTTGGCGGCGTGTGCAATGAAATAAAGTTTTTTTCCGAATTTTTTCTCAAAAATATTTGTTTGCTGCGGCGAATGGGTATTGGTAAAGCAAACGTCCATATACAACATGTAACGCCTCCAGAGGTCTGCCGCGAATTGATTGTGTTCGTCTTTATCCAACCCGGCACCAACCCCCGCCAAACACATAATTTTAACTCCATTATTTTTTATCTCTCTGAAAAAATCTTCTTTTACTTCGCCGGCGCGCTTAACATAAGTTATAAAAAAAGCGAAGTCAAGAAAGAAAAAATCGGGCATTAAATCGCGAACCGATTTTTCAAAATCGTCAAACTCGCTCAAGGTAAAAAACTCATGTCCTTCATCTCTAAAGGCATCGCGGTAACCTTCCCATATCCAACGATCGGCCCCAAGCCCATATGGATTTGGGATGGTATATAAAATTTTCATAAAATTGATTTGATTCTTGTATTCTCGGCTTTCTTATTTTCCATCAAAATCGAACAAGAAAAATTCATACAAAAATATCGCCTCGATTTTCTTTGCAAATTTTTACGCGATGTAGACATTGGCACAACCATAGAAACTAGCTCAAGTCTATTAAGACGGTGGTCTGTCAAAATAATTTTTTAAAATATTTTCATCTTTGGAAAAAAAATAATCACCATACGCCCCAAGAAAAGTAAAACCGGCTTCGTGCATGAATTTAAAAATCTCAATAAAATGCTCTGAATGAATAGGATGCCTCCATGCATCAATTTCTATAAAAACATTGTCTATTTTGTTTTTAAATGTTTCCATTCCGCCCCTTAAAACTTCCAGCTCTGCACCCTCAACGTCTATTTTTATAAAATCTATGCGATTTATGCCAATTTTTTTTATAACTGCATCCAGGGGTTTAACTTTGATAGTTTCCATCCCAACTTCTTCTTGACTCTGCATTTTAAGATACTTTGGCATTGGCAAAAGAGAACTGGCATCCCTATGAGAAATTATATGAAATTCTAGATTATCTTCTTTATTCCATAATCCAAAATTTAATAATTTAACTTTTTGATTTTTTTTAAGCCGACTTTTTAACTGATTTAACCTATCTTGTTGCGGCTCAAAACAATAAATTGTGGCTCCTGGAAACTCTTTCAGAAAAGCAAAGGTTTTCTCGCCAATTGCAGCGCCTACGTCAAAAATCACCTCGATCGGCCTTTGTCCCCTACGGCCTTTTTTGATCTCATCCATAACAAGGTATATATTATCTTTCCCGAAAACAAAGTGCTTGATCGGCCTTAGGCAGCAATCTTTTATATTTTTTACCCAATTATATTTATAAAATTTTCCCAAGATTTCAACTAAAACCATTTAATAAGTTTATTAAATAAACTGTAAAAATCTATAAACCGTGTTTGAGTTTTCCATAATTTCCGGAAATAGCATCCAAAATACCCCATGTAATCATTCTTATTTTTTTTATTTTTTCCTGTTCAAAAAAAAGCATTCTTGTCACGAGGTAAATGTTTGAAATCATACAGCCCAAAACTGATTTAAAATCATTTTTCCAATAATGGCCATAAAGATAAAGGGAATTGCGGATCGTATAATAATACCTCCATGGCGAATCGTTGGGCACAATGATTTTCTTTCCAAAAACATTGCGCACATGAGGATTTTCACCCATATGATGATGCAACAGAGCGCCAGGTACGAGTATGATTTTAAGTTTATTTTTCCTAAGGCGGAAGGAAAATTCCGTATCTATACAATATATAAAAAAATCGTCCAGAAAAAATCCGATTTTTTGAAAGGTTTGTTTTTTTATGAGCTCTCCCGAAGTTATGCTACCCGGCAATTCTACCGGAATCTTGCTTGTGTGCACTGGGCCCTTTAAGATCGTATAATTCGGGGCCAAAACGGCTATATTTTCCTTTTCTTCATCCGAAAAATCGAAATAAGTTTTAAGCATTTCCGCTATCATGTCGTTCTCTACTTCGCTGTCATCGTCAAGTGTCAAAATCCAATCGCACCCTTCTCCTAGCGCCCTCCGAACGCCTATATTCAAAGCAGTTGCGAGGCCAAAATTTTCTCCATTTTCAATAAGTTCTATTTTATGAGACGTTTTGAGAAGTCCGCGCAAGTTTTCAAGCGCTTGCGCTCCGGAACCGTTGTCAACGATAAGAATTCTATCTACTTGCCCCAAGAGTGGATTTAACCGCCGCGGGAATTCCTTGTCTGTGTTATAAGTGACAATTACCGCGAAAACGCTTATTTTCATGCCCATTTTATATCACAAAATTCGGAGGCGGGCAAACGCTCCGAGAAACGATTTTTGCGCCTTGAATTTAAAGGTGAAGCCATCGCTGATGCTTAAGTGTCCAGTGGGCCGTCTTTTTAAGAGATTCTTCAAGGTCAACCGGCGGCTTCCAGCCCATTTTCGCTAATTTTTCGCCGGAAAGCGCGTAACGCTTATCGTGCCCCGGCCGAGCAGCATGATAATCAATAAAACTTATTTCCTCATCTTTAAGATCCCGCCCCTTTATTTCCTGGCAAATCCAGTTCGCCATATCTAAAACCGTCCTTTCTTCCCCGACTATATGATAAAACTGTTCTCTTTCGGCCTTATTAAGCAAAAACATAATCCCGTCGGCAACATTGCGGGCATGAATCCAGCAGCGCGATGATAAATCCTCCTTGCTTTTTCCGTGCAAAATAACTTTTTCGCCATTAAGCACTGCTTTTATTACTTTGGGTACGAATTTTTCCGGATGCTGTCTTTCACCGATTATATTCATTGAGCGCACAACCGAAATCGGCAAACCAAAAGCGTGAGCAAAAGAGTAAGCAATCATTTCTTCTCCGGCTTTGGCGGCGCTATATGGATTGCTAGGTTTGAATCTGTCGTCTTCTTTATAGTAAACCCCCTTCGGCGCAGGCCCGAAAACTTCGTCGGTGGAAAAAATAATCGTTCTACATCTAGGTTGATAGTGTTTTAGGTATTCAACAAGATTGGCTGTGCCCAAGACATTTGATTTCACGAATGGAATGCTATCTTCCAGGCTTCTATCCACGTGCGATTCTGCCGCGAAATGCACGCAGTAGTCAAAATTGCCCATTAGTTTGTGCGTCGTCTCGGAAATCGGCGCCTGCAAATCGTGCCACACGAATTTGACGCGTTCCGGCGTAAATTCCTTAATATCGGTTATACGGTTCATATTGCCCGCATAATTCAAAGAATCCAGAACTACAACCTGCCAGTCTGTGTTTTTTAATAAATGCTCTACGTTATGGTGTCCGACGAAGCCAGCGCCGCCGGTGATAAGTATACTTTTTGTTATATTCATATTGACTATATTAAAAATGGCTTAAATATTTTTTATATAATCCATGGACTTTTTGGTAGAAATCTTTACCCAGAAAACTTAAAATAAACTGCGCGTAAACTTGGAGGCCTAAGGGATCCGCACCGAGAGCGCGCAAAATATATTTTCTGCCATCATAATTTTTACCGATGCGACATAATTTTCCCCCGACTCTTTGAAGATAAAAAACTTTCAATTTCCTATCTTTTTCAAAAACCTCTTTCCAGCGCTCCAAAAGAAATGCTTCCAACTCCGCGGCATCTTGCAATTTGTCCCCCAGGCGTGTTCCGCTATGCTTGGTTATTTTTACAACGAATTCATCGGTAAAATCAATAGCGTATTTATCCGCGAGGCGCATATAAAGCTCCACATCTTCCCCGGTTTTAAAACGCTCGTCGTATCCTCCGACCGCTTTAATTGCGGATTTTCTTAACATCGGATTTGAAGCGGAACCGCAAAAGGGATTCCGCTGCCAAAGAAGATCTTTTAAAATGCGTCCGCGCAATATCGCTCTATGTCTTCCAAATTCTTTGCCCTTGTCATTAATCAATATAAATCCTCCGTAAACTAAACCCGAATTATTATCACTTTTTTCAAAAATTTTCAATTCCGCGCTTAATTTATTCGGCAGCCATTCGTCGTCATCGTCCAAAAAAGCAACAAACTCTCCCTGCGCCTCCCCAATCCCCAGATTTCGCGACTCGGCTATGCCAAGGGGCCGATGTTTTATATATCTGATTCTTTTATCGGCAAAACTGCGCACCGTGGCTTCGGTATCATCGGAAGAGCTATTATCCAAGATTATCAGCTCAAAATCGCCGTATGTTTGGCCCAAAACACTTTTAATTGCTTTTTTTAAAAATTTAGCGCGGTTAAAGGTGGTAATGATTGCGCTAACTTTAACCATAAAATCTTATTGTTAAACATTTTTTCTGGCAAGGCAATATATGCTCTCTCCTTTGCCGCCAAACATGTATAGCGGAGGCCACAAAATAAGCGCGCCGGAGGCGGCCACAGCAAGCCTTACGAATGTTTTGTGATTATACATTAAATGATTGATATGCCGCGCCAGATATAAAAAATCGCACGGTTCCACAAAAATCTTCTCCATGATGAAGCCGGATTTTTCAAGCAGAGAAGAAACTGACCTTACGCTCCATCTCGTGAGATGCGCTGGTGGAAAATCAAATTTGCACCTGGAAATAGGTGTCGTGCTATTACGATATGGAACGCTCAAATAAATACGGCCACCATCTTTCAACATCGCGGCGACATCCTCTATAATCTCTGCCGGATTCGCTGTGTGTTCTAGGGTTTCAATTAAGGTAATATAATTGAATTTGTTTTTCCATTTTTTTGAGAAATGGTCCGTCATACCCTTAAAAACATCTTTTAATCCCTCTGCCCGGCAAAATTCAACTGCGCTATTGTCAATCTCCAAACCCCAGACATCAAAACCAGCATTCTTACAAAGTTTAAGAAATCTTCCGTCTGCGCAGCCAATGTCTAAAAGCTTATCTGTCTGCAATGCACCAGCTGGCAATTCCGTATTTTCTCTGATTAATTTCAGAAAATACTTATGATTTCGCGAGACAAAACCTAATTTTTTACGCAACCAAGAATATTTTTTTTCGGAGAAATTGGTTTTATAATAATCTGTTCCGGGATGCTCTAACGGCCACCAAAATTGGCCATCGCAATTATTGCATTGATATAGCGTATATTTTTCGAACTTTTCAATCGCCGACAATTCCGAACTCTGGCACAACACGCAATTTGACGGTTTGGAAAGCATTTTAGTGATTTTTATTTATTGCGTAATCTACAATCTGTTTTAAGCCCTCGTCAATCGTTATCGTCGGCTTCCAGCCAAGCTCCTTTCTTATCTTTGCCGAATCAAGGCAATAGCGCACCTGTTCGCCCGGCCGATCTGGATGGTAAATCGGCTTTGCCTCTTTTCCCAGCAAATCTGCGATCTTCCTATAAACTTCGTTTAGCGTTGTTTCTTTTCCGGTGCCGATATTAAAAAGCGGGTTCGGATGGCCATCCGGCGTATCCAGCGCCAGAAGATTCGCGGCCACCACGTCGTCTATATAGACATAGTCTCTTGTTTTCTGGCCATCGCCCCACATCTCTGCCTGCTGGCCCGATGACAATCTTCTTATATAATCTGCCATTGCGCCGGTAACTTGGCCGGGCCCATAGATCGCGGCATAACGCAAAATAACATAGGGCAGGCCGAATGTTTTTTTATAAAAGCGGAGATAATTTTCTATGGCATATTTTGAAACGACATAGGGCGAAACCGGATCAACCGGCTCGGTCTCGCTGACCGGCAGATTGGGATTGTTGCCGTAAAGAAAACCCGACGAAGCGAAGAAAAACTTTTCAAGGCACCCCAATTCTTTCATTGTTTTAATCATGCGCACCGAACCGGTTAAAACGTCCATGTCCAGAAGAGGGTTTTCCAGGGACTTGGGCACCAAAACGAAAAAGGCGAAGTGATAAATTATCTGCGGCTTTTCTTCTTTTAAAATATCTTCAAGCCGCGGATCGCCCATATTAATTTCGTAAAACTTCGCCGCGGGATTTAAGTTTTCTCTTCTGCCGGTTGATAAATCGTCAACAACCATAACATCCGCGCCCTTTTTAATAAGGGCGTCAACCGTATGCGACCCTATAAAACCGGCGCCACCGGTAACCAATATTTTTTTATTTTTTAATTCTGGCATATATTATCATTGATCAGCTCCTAACGCAGAGAATATTAATTAAGATCTTCTTTTGCGAAGATAATCGCGATGGAAATTCTTCTATCATAAGCGGCTTCAGCTTTTTTTCTTTTTCATTTATCTCGGTAAGCTCGAAAGCCAAATCTTTTAAGGCGCGGAGATATTTTATGGGATCAGTACCGCATAAAACCAACTTACGGCTATCAAATTCGCTGATGATTTTTATGTTTTTATTTTTTGATAAAAGCTTTTGCATGCCGCGAAGCGCTTTAAATTCCATGCCCTCAATATCCATCTTGATAACGCTAATGGGCTCTTTGTAATCTATGAAGAATTCATCAAGCGAGATGGTTTCAACTACCACGGATTTAACAGCGGGGTCATCGGGCGCCCTGCCCATTCTGTAACCCATGGTGCTATCTAAAGTTTCCAGAAAAAGTTTTCCGCTACCGCCTGCATCCGAAATGGCCTTCGGAACGATAGTAACCCGCTGGCTATAATTATTTGCATCAACATTTTTCTTTAAAAAATCAAGGTTAATCGGTGCGGGCTCAAAGGCAAACACCTTTCCCCTTGGTCCAACTTTTCGTGCGGCAATAAGGGTGTAATACCCAAGATGTGCCCCAAGATCCAAAACGATATTACCCTCCTTAACCGAATCTTCAAAAATTTCTCTTGTATATTTTTCAAAATTTCCGCCCGTCGTGGCCAATGCCAAACTATCAAGAGGATCTAAATACATTTTGTGTTCCAAAAACATAACATATTCTGGCCTTAAACGGGAAAAAATAAAATGATAAACTGCTTGAATCGGTTTTATTTGCCTCAAACCCAGCCCCTGAAAGGGAAAAACTAAAGATTTTGAGATAGAAAATAAAATATTGCGCGCGTTAGCCATAAATTCTTTGGCGGGCGGAAGCCTCACATATCACCAGATATAGCACAAACTAAAGCTTATATAAAGCTTGGTTTATAGGTTTATATTAGAAAGGCAGCGGCTATTCTAGCCGATAAAAAGATCAAGAGATAAACAATGCCGCCTATTAAAATTTCCTCCAAAACATATAATTTTGCGACCGCCGGAATAAAAAGAAAGAAATACGTTGCGCCTCCGGCCAAAATGGCGCTTACAAACGAAATGCCAAGATTGACATTGAAAAGTTTTATCGGAACCAGCGTACTGACGAAGTAAGAAAAAGCAAAAAACATTAATAGAGTCGCAACAAAAGTCGCAAAAGCCGTGCCGTACAGGCTCAAAATAGGAATCAATATCAGATCCAAAAGAACATTAGCCCCGACTGCCAGAAAACTAACCATAAAAACCTGTTTTTCGCGGCCACAGGCTATCAAAAGCAAGCTCAATGGCGCGCCAAGAAAAAGAAAGGCAGCCGCCGGCAATAAGAAATTTAAACTAAAAATCGCAGGCGAATATGTCGGTTTATATATAAAATTTATCAGCTTGGACGAAAGCGCAAGCCCGCCAGAGAGAAAACCGAAGGCCAGAAAAATCATAATCTCCATTTGAAAATTATAAGCTTTTTGCAGTTGGTCTTTTGAAGTTTTAAAAGCTCGGCTCAAAACCGGGGCAAAAACCTGAGTAATTACAGTAGCTGGCAAAAATACGGCGTTAAAAAGACTGTAAGCCGCACTGTACCATCCTACTTGGTTAATCTGCCCGAAAATGCCAAGCGTAATTGCGTCAACGCTGCCGAAAACGCCATTAAGGAATCCGATCAAGCCAAGAGGCAAAGACATGGCCAAAAATTTTTTCCATGCCGCGAACGAAATCGAAATTCTGATCGGAGCTATTTTTGCGTTAAAAACTAATACCGCAAGCGTCAAACCCAAAGCGCCAGATAAAACGTAAACCCAGCTTAATAATTTAATTGATGGCCAGGTAAACAAAATTACAAAAGCCAATCCGGTAAAAATAATTGCTTCTGAAATTCCCAATAAAGATATATATTCCATTCTTTGCCGAGCGGAAAAAAAAGGATAAAATACGCTCTTGATGCCCTGAATAAACAGATAAATGGCCAGAATCCACATTACGACCCTAATAGAGGAATCTTGGGTGGCAAAAAAAGAAATTAAAATAATGGTTGCGGTAACCAATAAAGATAAAATTGCTTTCAGGGAAAGCATGGTCGGAAACCATTGTTCTTTCTCTCTGTCGCGCGAAACCTCTCGCGCGATAATGGTGCTAAGTCCTAAATCTGAAAAAACCGTGAAAAATATTGTAAACGCCAAGGCAAAAGAAAGCTTGCCGTATTCGGTAATGCCAAGGATCCTTGCCGCAAAAACCACGTAAAAAAATTTCAGCGCACGGCTTAAAAATTCGGTTGCCGCCACCCAAAAAGTATTCTTGGCGATTATCTGCTTGGTATTTGTATGATCAAACAAAAAAGTTTTAATTTTTGGCAGCATCAAGAATTTTAGAATAAAGATTTAGGTATTTTTCGGCCATTTTTTGCCAAGTGTTGGCGGCATTAAAAGCATTTTCGCCCATAATTTTCTTTTCGAATTCGGAAAGCGACATAAACTGTTTCATTTTGTCGGCAAGGGCCTTGAAATTTTCGGATTCGAAAACCAAACCCATCTCGCGACGCTTAACCAAATAGCCCATTTCAGAAACTTCGCTGACAATAACTGGCCTTTTGTGCATTGCAGCCTCTTTTAAAAGTGGCCCCGTACCGCCGGTGTATATTTTGCGGTAGGGAAAAACAGCGCAATCAGATGCAAAAAAATAAATGGGGATATCGTCATCAGAAACATAACCAAGACGCAAAACAACTTTGTTTTCTATGTCAAATTTTTTAATTAAAGTCATAATTTCTTCTTCGGTATAATCAAAGGGCGATCCAGCGATCAAAACTCTGAAATCTTCATTTTTTATCAGCGAGGCGGCCTCAAAAAGATATTCTATGCCTTTGTCTTTCCTTAATATGCCGAATAGCATAAAAATCGTGCCGCCGTAATCTATGCCAAGTTTTTTTCTCGCTTCTTTTTCATCAACAAAAAATTGCGGCGGCTCGGCACCATCGTATATCGCCTCAACAGGAAACTCGAGCCGCAAACGAAATTGTTTTTGCAGTTGGCTTTTATGATATTCGCCCAAGGCCACTATAGCCTTAATCTGTTTACCCAAGACTGGGCGCAAGAATTCTCGCTGAAAAACTTTATAAAAACGGAATGCCAGATTTCCTGGATATTTAAAAAATGAAAAATTCGGGGCATGGATAAGCAAAACTACTGGCGGAATATTTTTTCCCTTTGCCCTCAAAAGCAAAGATAAAATGCCGAATTCAACATCGCTGACCTGGATAATATCAAATTTTTCTTTACAACTAAAATCAATAGCGGCATTAAAAATAACAAATGAATTGCGCAAATAGCCCCAAAGATAAAGCCATGGCTTAGTTTTTTTTATTTCATCAAAATACCCAAAAGAAAAAGAACTCTGTTTGTATTCTACGATTTTAAAAAGCGGGGCGGCTTTAAAAAACTCTTGCGGCTCAGCTTTATTCGTAAAAAGAGTAACCTCGTTTCCTTGCTGGCCGAGATTTTGACAAAGATTTAGAGTATATTTCCCATAGTGGCCGCGTTTATCCGCAGTCGGCTGAACAAAAAGAATTTTCATTGTAATTTCGCCCTGATGAGTGTATGCCAACCCAATGCTTTTTCAAGCTGCCGGAACGCGGATTTTGGCAAATATCTTAAATACCATACCTTGCGGTATTCATAGCGCTTGTAAGGCTCAATTTCATATGGAAAAATGTGATCTTTGTGAATTTCTATTATTTTAAAACCCGTAAGCAATTTACGGATATCCCCGAAAGAATAAACATAAGTAACTGGGCTGCCTATCTGCGCCTCGGAGTATTTGGGCACCAACTCCTCCGCTTTCCAAAACATTCCATTGCCGTATCTTAAAATAATCCATAAAATTTTCCAGCTCCATTTTGAATAAAGCATCAGGCGGACTTCTGTTTCCGGGCCGCAATATTTTTTTATCTCTTCAATGACTTTTTCCGGATGCGGAGTGTGGTGGATGACGCCGAAAGAATATATTAAATCGTATTTTTCAACCGGAACAAATGTGTTTAATTTTTCGGCATCGCCTAAATAAAAATTGGCTCTTAGGCCATAAACGCCGAACCTTTGTCTGCATATTTCCAGACTTTTTTGCGAAAGCTCAACTGCGCTGAGTTTTGCGCCGGCGCTTGCGAAATTTATGGAATCGGTCCCTATGCCGCAGCCTATTTCAAGTACCTTTTTTCCGCGCCATTTTTCAAACTCGGCAAAGACCGGAATATGCGGCTCGACAAAATATTTCCTCTTTTCAACCTCATCAAAATATTCCCTCGTACCTAAAGGTTTGGGCGAATGACGGATATTGCATGGCCGACTATCCCAATACTTTTTTACTTGTTCTAAAGTTTTAGCTATCGGCATTTGAGTATTGTCCGAGGCCGATATATTTTATCCTTGGACTGTTTTTTAACCCCTCAAGCATCCTCCAGCAATCTATAACTACTGTCGGGTTATGAATTAAATCCCCTTCCTGAAGATTTTGGAATTGCTCATCGCGCGTTGTAACGATTAAGCACGAAGCCTCGACTAAAGCATCTTTAACAGAATCCGCATAAACTATTTTGTCGCCGAAAATAGCTCTAGCGTTTTGTTGGGCCAGCGAATCATAAGCTATTACGCGCACGCCGTTTTTTAGCAGTTCCGCGATTATCTTGATTGCCGGAGACTCTTCTACAACCGGCGTATTCGGCTTAAAGGCCAAGCCCAAAATCGCAACTTTTTTATTGGCGCCGGCAAAACGTAGCGCTTTTTTCGTAATTACGGCTATCTGAAAATCGTTTATCTCGTCCGTAGCCCGGGCAAGTTTGGCATCTACCCCGAAATACTTGGCAAAAGCCGCAAAAGCCCGCGAGTCGCGCGGAAAACAAGGCCCAGAAAAAGGAGGGCCCGCCTTTAAGTAATGCGGAGAAATCCTTATATCGGCTCCTAAAGCCGAAGTTATATCGTCAACGTTCGCTTCCGGAATTTTCTCGCATATATTTGAAAGAGTGTTGGCGAAACTGATTTTCATCGTAACGTAGGCATTGAGCGATATCTTGGTTATTTCCGCCGAAACGAGCGACATACGGCCGACATAGGGCGAATTGTCCAAAGTTTGCCTGTATATTTCCTCAAGCGTATCGCCCACTTGCTTGCTGCTCTCGCCGATAAGAAGAAGATCTGGATTCAAAAATCCATGCAAAACTTCGCCCAGCGCTATAAACTCCGGATTATATGCCACGCCGAATCCATGATTGAGCTTCCTTTTGGAAAATTCTTCTATCAATGGAATCAAACTCTTGTTTATGGTTCCGGGCGAAACCGTTGAGGTAATCACGAAAATATGGTAAGGTTTTGCCGCTCTTTTTAATTCTTGAGCTGATTTTTGAACGGCGTCTTTCAAATAATCGTCTGAAAAACTGCCATCTGACTTTGATGGCGTAGGAATAATATAAAAAGTTATTTCGGATTCGCGAACCAATTCGGCATAATCCTGCGTTGCCCGAAAATTGCCGCGTCCTATATTCAAATACTCCTGCAGCTTGGGTTCATACACCGGCGCAATACCCTTATTTATGGCATCAACGTATTTTGGATTTAAATCTAAACCGGTAACTGAAAACCCCTTCGCCGCGAATGCGGCGAGCACAGGCGCTCCAAGTTTTCCGAGGCCAATAACTGACAATTTAGGTTTTGGCATAAAATTATTTAAATTGCATATCTATTTGTAATCGGCATCCTTCTGTCTTTTCCGAAAGCTTTTGGCGTTATTTTTATTCCGGGCGGAGCTTGACGGCGTTTATATTCGTTTTTATCCACCATCGCCGCGACCTTACGCGCAACGGCGCCGGAAAATCCCATATCAATAATTTCTTTTATGCTTTTATCTTCCTCAACGTATGCTTTAAGTATCGGATCTAAAATATCGTAAGGCGGCAAACTGTCAGTATCTTTTTGTCCGGGCCGCAATTCTGCTGAAGGAGCTTTTTCCAATACGCGTTGCGGTATGACCTGACCCAATGAATTTCTGTATTGCGCGAGCTGATAGACCAAAACCTTCGGCACGTCTTTTATAACCGCAAATCCGCCGGCGGTATCGCCGTATAAAGTCGCATAGCCGACGCTTGTTTCCGATTTGTTACCAGTTGTCAAGACCAGCCAGCCGAATTTGTTAGCTAGGGCCATTAAAATGTTGCCCCTGATGCGCGCCTGCAGATTTTCTTCCGTTACGTCGCTTTTACATCCCTTAAATTCGCTATGCAAGATGCGAAGATACGTTTTAAATATCTGTCCGATCGGAACCGTAAGAAATTTTATGCTCATCCCATTTGCTAATGATTTCGCATCGTCTTTAGAAATCTTGGAAGTAAAAGGTGAAGGCATAGAAACGCCGATGACATTACAGCTGCCCAAAGCATCCACGGCCAGCGCCGCGACCAAAGAAGAATCTATACCGCCGCTAAACCCGATTACAACTTTTTTAAAACCATTTTTGCTTATGTAATCTTTTAATCCTAGCAAAAGAGCTTTATATACTTCTTCAACCACCGGCAATGGCTGCACCTCTTTAGGAATAATTTTTGTTTTGTTTTTATGCTCTTTTATATTTAAAATAGAAATCATTTTTGCTGAATCTTTGCTTTTTATCTGCGCTCCGCCGCCGGCAATTTCCAAATCCGCAAGCAATAAATCTTCTTTAAAAGCTTTTGCCCGACCTATAATACTGCCATCCGGAGCCACAATCATGCTTTGGCCGTCAAAAACAAGCTCGTCCTGTCCGCCGACCAGATTGACATAAACAATGTACGCGCCGTAAGCTCTAGCCTGGTTTTTTACAATTGTCTCTCTGTCGCGCCATTTTCCAAAGTGATAGGGCGAAGCGTTTAAAACGAAAATTATTTTAGCGCCTTTTGCCGCCTCGGCACGTCCAGGCCCGTCGGTAAACCAAATATCTTCGCAAATCGTTACGCCGAAAATTTTAGTGAGGGCCCGAACGACTAAGGCCTCGCATCCAGGCTTAAAATAGCGCTTTTCGTCAAAAACGCCGTAATTTGGCAAAATGGCCTTGTGATAAATAGTTCTTATTTTTCCGCGATAAATAATTGCCGCGGCGTTATAAATATTCCTGTCCTCTCGGTCCACAAAGCCCACCATGACGATTATATTGCCTACCGAGGCGGCCAAGGTTCTCAATTTTTTAATGTTATCTTCAATAAAACCTGATTTAAGCAATAAATCTTCCGGCGGATAACCTGTCATTGCAAGCTCCGGAAAACAAACAACATCAACGCCGTTTTGTTCGGCTTTTTTTATACATTGTCGGATTTTCTTAAAGTTTCCCGAAAAATCTCCTACTGTGCAATTAATTTGCGCTAACGCAATGCGCATATATGCGGTGTTTACATTTTCGCTCGGGAAAAACAGCGCCGGGAACGCGTAGTTCCGACCTGATCGGTCGGACTGCTCTCTCGGCGGTTTATTCCACTTATTTCCAGTCTTCAAGCGCTTTTTCGTATCTTTCCCATGTGCCGCAATCCGCCCAGCGACCCTCAAATTTAAATCCGGCCAGCCGTCCTTCTTTGGCTAATTTTGGAAAAATATCTTTTTCAATCATCAAAAACTTTGGCCCCGGATGATAATCAAAAATGTGCGGCGATAAAAGATATAAGCCCGAATTGATATAATCGAAAACTGGATTCCGGCCTGACCAATTCTTTTTCAACTGCGAAATTTGAAAAGCTGACGGCTTCTCTAAAAAATCTTTAACCAAGTAATTATCGCATAAAACTGTACCGTAATCCTGCGGATTAGGAACGCGAACTAATGCCACAGTTGCGAGCGCATTTGTTTTCTTGTGGAAGGCCGCCATTTCTGCAAGATCAATTTCCTTTAATTCGTCGCCGTTGGTCATAAAAAAATGGCCATTATTAGCCCATTTACGCAAAAAATGCAAACCTCCAAAAGTTCCAAGGGGTTCTTGTTCCTTAAAAAATTCAATGTTTTGCTTTGGATAGTAACGCCTTTTCCACCATTCAAAATCGTCGCGAAAATCCGTACTGATCATAACCGCTAAACTCTCAACTCCGTGCGCCAAAAATAAATCCGCCAAATAGTTTAAAATCGGCTTTCTTGCCACCGGCAAAAGAGGCTTGGGCAACTGTTTAGTTATTGGATAAAGACGCGTCCCCTTGCCTCCGGCAAGGATGACTGCTTTTTTGACTATAAAATCGGCTGCCATATTGAAACCTTACTACAAAAACGGCTAAATGGCAAGAGAAAGAGTTCTTTATTAATTAAATCGAAAACGGCTATTGTTTTACCTCTATCTTAAGCGTATTCCAGCCGTTTTTCTGAAAACCATCCAATATTGCTTGGTATGTTTCAGATTTTTTAGGCTCCAGATTGTTAATCAAGCCTTGTTTATATTGATCTTCTTGATTTTTTTCCCACATTCTTTCAATTTTTATCGCGCCGGTAAGGGCTCGAATAAAGCCATCTTTATCTTTGTCTATATAAAGATTGAGCATAAATTGTTCGTAGATTTTTCTCAAAACTGAAATCTCTTCTATCGGCAATTGACCGCTAACCGCGCCCAAGGACGAATCTATTATTTCAAAAGATTTCATGTGATACGCCTGACCGGCCTGGGCCAAAGCAATGCCGTAAAATATTCCGGATTGTGGTATGGTTTTTGCCTGTTCCACAAGCGGATTCATAGCTTGTAAGGCGTCATCTATCCTACCCTGCGCAACCAAATTCTGGCCAAGCAAATAAATAAGGTCGGGTCTGTTGGGAGCGCGGCTAATCGCCTTGCGATAATAGGCTTCTGCTGCTCTAACATCGCCTATATTTTCCAAAAACATGCCCGTATTCATGGCGAAACGCGGTTCGTACGGTTCGCGGGCGATAATACCGTTAGCTGCGCTAAGAATTTTTTCATTTAACTGTTTGGTTCCTGGGTCATTTTTTGAAAATTGATTTGCAGACTTTACCAAATCCATGCGGATAAGATCCTGGCCGTTATAATAAGGAGTTAAAACTTCATCCAACCTGTTTACAATCTGAGTTATGGTTAAGCCATTCGATTTTAAATAGATATACTTTTTCGTCTGTATATACGGCAAAAGCGTAGCCCAAACGAAAAAGGCCAAAGCAAAAATGGTAAAAACAATAAGCCAGGCCGAAAATAGCAGCAAACCAAAACCGGATGTCTTGCCGTATTCTTGCGAGTTAAACTTGGGGGGCTGTGAAAAATTAAAATCAACAAAGGCTAAAAACCCGAAGAAGGCAATATAGGTAGCAATAGTATCAAAAAGAAATAAATTTTGCGTAAAATACGAAACCGCGAAGAAAATAGCCGCGGCCGGATAGATTTTTTCCGCCCAATTATTCTCCGATTTCCAGCGAAAAACCAAAAAGAACACCGAAACCCATAACCCAAGATAAAATGCAAGGCCCAATACGCCGTTCATCACCAAGACGTCAAAAAGTTTATCGTGCGCTCGGTCAAACCAGACGTTCTCATACTTAAAATAGTTTGGATCGAAATAAGAATCGTAAGCAATATAATAATTTTCCGGTCCCCAGCCCAGTAAAAATTTTCGCCAGCCCACGTTCGCAGGATTTATTGCCCGCAAGGAAACCCCAGCAGCAATAAGACGCGTTTCAAATGAACCGGTTGATAGTAAACGATTGAAGATAAACCGCGGGGCATACGTAGATGACTCTTGAATGGATTGTTTTGAAATAAAAACCAAAAGTCCTGCAACGATAACAGCTAAAAGCGCCAAGCCGATCGCGGCAAAGATTAAAGACTTTTTAAACCAGATTTTCTTCGGAATAGTAAGCGTGACATAAAGCGCCACGAATAAAGCGCCGGCTGCAAGCCCGACCATCGCACCTCTGACCTGAGTTATGAATATAACCGTTGAGGAAGCCAAAATAAGCACGATAGCGCCCGCAATAAGAAATATTTTTTTTGTTTTTAAGGCAGGGCTCTTTAAACCCTCGGCGAGTAAAATCAAAGTCGCGAAGATAACAAAAAGCAGATAACCGGCCAAATACGCCGGATTGCCGAAGGTTGCGGAAGGGCGCACAAGTCCATTCCCTTTTAAAAATTCTGCTATTGC
>CAYNXX010000001.1:101334-237362 GCA_964401295.1 uncultured Candidatus Saccharibacteria bacterium
CGAAGGTTGCGGAAGGGCGCACAAGTCCATTCCCTTTTAAAAATTCTGCTATTGCCTGCAGTATGGAAGTAATGCCCGCGCCGGCAACCAAAGCGAAAAATATATTCCATTCTTCCTTTTTGAATAATAGCAAGGCCAGAAAGAGAAAGACGAAGAAAAAGAAAAGACCTGTTATGCCTTCGGCTCTCTCAAAATTGCCAAAAAATGCGCGGTATTTGTCCAGGGCAAAAATTGCGCTTACGAGCGCTAATGCCAAAAACGATGAAAGCAAAATAAAAAGCGGGGTTTTAAAAAGCTGCTTTTTTCCAGCAATAAAAGCCATTTTCTTTTCTTTTTTAAGCGTGAAGAAAAATATCGTCGCAAGCAAAGCCGCTAAAAGCATGACCGCTCTTATATATAACGCCTTAGCCTCTATGTAACCAAAAAAATTCGTCTTATTAACCATAAGGGGAGCAAAAGCAAGAAACAAAAGCGTATATTTCGCTCCGATAAAAAATATGGATTTATTTTGCATAAATATTTATTAAGCTGCGCCGAATTCCTTTCTTGATTGTATTTTCAAATATAACAAACTAATTATTTTATGTCTATAAAATAATCCCGCCCCTCGTTGGAGGGGCGGGATTCCGCCACAAGGAGCGGGTTTGCCTTAACTAGTTGACAGTAACGCTATTGGTCTGCCACACGGAAGGATCCATATAGGTTTCCGCATTCGCCGGGCTGGCAGTGTCCGAGGTGTCCCATTTGATACCTATTAATCGGTACCTGAAGAACTGACCAAGGGCAAAGCTTGAACTCTGCGAAGTAAGAAGACCGCTCTGGATAGCTACATTGACCGTGAAGGTCGCCGACTGGTTTATAGCAATGCCATAAGCATTGGTTCCCAGAGTCGTGCCGCTAGACGGCTGGCTGTAGGTTACGTTTACGTTGGTCGCGGTCAAGCTCGTTACGCTCGCGTCATTACTGTTAAGCAGGCGGATTTCAAACGGACTGGTCGTAGCGGTCGCAGTGGGGATGTATACCGTACCTCCACCGGCTTTAACCGTAACAACAAATGTTCCGCTCAAAACACCGGATGCTGATTGCGATGACGGAGTGTAAGAAATTGACTTTGAAACCAAGGTCAACTGAGGACCAACGTCGTTTACGCGTACCGTGTTACTGGTAACAGTGCTTCCGCCAATGTTAATGGCATCGCCAAGATCATTCTGGGCAGTTATATCGCCAGCTTGAACTGTGGCAACCCATCCGCCCGTACTGGATGAAGCGCTGCTAAATCCGGCCGCTAGCTTGAAGACACCGGTCGTGTTCTTGTCAACGTAAACATCACTCAGGTTGCTGAAGAGGTAACCGGAGGATGAGTAAGAAGCTGATCCAAGCAAATTCCAGGTACCATTTACCTGCTGGTAAAGGTATCCTGCTGCTGGGGTCGCGCTTCCATCAGGACTCTCTGCGATGCTGGCCGATAAATCGGTGATTTTTGCTCGGCCGTTTGTGGTGGTCAAGTCAAATATAACCAGATCGGTTTCGGTTACAACGCCATTGCTGTCGGATACAACGCGATAATTCTTCGGGTTGTTTGAATCCGTTGACAAGCTCAACGTAGCCTGTTCGCCTTCTGACACCTGGATATCAATCGTGTGCGCGCCCAAATTAGAGCTTGGAGCATAATCGTTGATACCAGCGCCATCAAGAGCTCTTACGCCGTTAGCAGGCACGTAGATGCTAGGATCGTACGAACTGGTAACGTATGTAGAACTGATAGTTGGCAATGCTGTAGCTTTAACCGTCAAGTCCTTGTAACCAGCTGATGCCTTAACCAATGTCTGGAATCCATCAAAAGTAAAGACATACCTTGAACCGCTTTTAATCACGGTGCTGGAATTCAAGGGCTTTCTGACGAGCAAAGTGCTTCCATCCCACAGACTCATCTCGCTGAGCTGGCGGGTGTAGATGGTGGTCGTTATGCCAAGGTCAAGTTGAACTCTCTCGACGATTGCGTCGCCGCTTGAGGTCTTAACTCTAACGCCCAAGACCGGAACATCCGTCTGACCAGCTTTCAAGATTGAGTTATCTGCAGGGCTAGGAGCCCACTCAGTTGCCAATATGGCTTCTACTCCAGGAGTGGTAACAGATACCGCGCCTCCTGTCGTTGTGCCGCCTCCGGTGGTTGTACCCCCGCCGGTGGTTGTGCCAACTAACGAGCTGTATTTAGCGCGTGAAAGAGCGCCGAAGTATCCTGCCGCCGGTGAAACGCTGTTGGCCGCCTGCCATTTAGCAACCGCCGCTTTGGTCAAAGCGCCAAAGTAATTTGTTTCGTTGCCCGCGGAACCAACGCCGGAAGCCGATACCGGATATCCAGCGCCGTTAAGATACTGTTGCAAGCATTTTACTTGCGGGTTGCTTACTCCCAGATAAAGATTCGCGCTAAAGGTGCAAGCCGTTGCGGTTCCTCCGCCCGAGCCAGATAACTGCGTTTGCAAAGCTGCAACCTGAGCCAATAAGGCTTGGATTTGCGCCTGCAAATCAGCAACGGTCTGACCATAAACTGGGGCCGCCAACATGCTCGATAGGGTTATAGCCGTAGTTATAGCAACAATTTTCTGTTGAAGTGATTTACTCATTTTTTGTTAATTTATTAATTTTTCCCGATGAGACGACATTTTGGTCGGCATCATCAGTTTTTTGACCAAAGACTTTCGTCTTAAGTCGCTCGACCTTTGTGTTTTTGATTCTCGTCGCGTCGACTTATTATTTGCTTCGCGACCAAGATCTTTAGACCACGAAACATTTTACGCGACATTTTCAAATTGCTAAATAAAATCCAATAGGAATCTCGTTGGGGACTATTTATTAATCCATCCTAACCGTTCGATGCTCGCCACTGCCGCGGCATAATCTTTCGCATCAAACTCCCGTTTTGCTTCGTCAAACAACCCCTTCTGTTCGTCAGTGAGCGATTGCGTTGAAATCGTCTGCAATTCTTTTTCAATCATGCTGGCGATTTGATCATTTAAAATTTCCTGCGTTTTTGATGCGAGTTCTTTACGCTCTTGCGTGGCAACGCCGGTATTGAGCGAAGTCTCCGCATCCCTGCTGTCTTTTTCCAGCTGATTTACCAATGCCGCAATTTTAAGAGCCTCGTTGCCATCTTTTGTGCTTTTTAAAACCATGGTGGCCTGCTTAAGATTAGCTTGATATTCCTGAAGAATTGGAGCAAGTTTTTGAGTATCATTGTTTTTTGCGGCTTCTTTAAGCGCTTGCGCATTTTCAACAGCTACGCGTAAATTAACTTCCGCTTGATTTTGGGATAGAAGTGAAGTTCTACCCTGAATCAAACTTTTCTTTATGGGATAAAATGCATCTCCTGGCAAACTATTTTGCACGAAACCAAACGATCCTATCAAAATAACCAAAGCGAACGTTGCAATTCCGGCCCTTCCGAAAGCCAGCTTTTCGCCGAAAATAAGCGTGCGCCATAAAATGCTCGGAATGCGCGCCGAAACGTTATCCGCGACCATTTCAACCGCTCCATGCAAACGCTTTTGCTCCAAAATTCTGTTTTTAGTCAAAATAACCCAGTCCTTCCTGGGTTTTATTGTTTTAAAATATTGAAGCTGCGCGATAAGTTCTTTGTCTTCCATTGTGTCTCTCTATAAATTATGACGTTAAAACGGCTTTTTTGTTACACTTTTAAGCCGTTCCCGGCCAGTTTATTCCTTCTTTTAACGCCTGCATTGCCCGGTGAATAATAACCCTGACCGTATCCTCCGATTTCCTTGTCATCTTGGCTATTTCCGATATAGAAAACTCATCAAGATAATACCAAGTGATAATTTCACGGTATTCGTCTTTTAATACGCTCAACGCCGCTTTTACTTTTTCGAAATCCGAATATGTGGCAGCTTTTGCCTGCAAATCCTTGGCATCGGCTACAGTTACGTTCTCAATTGACACTAATTGCGCGCGGCCTTTTGCTCTGTAGTAATCTGTGACAAGATTGCGAGCGACCTGATATAAGAAAGCATTTATATTTTCAATGGCGTTGTCTTTTCTAATCTTTTGCCAAGTACGCGTAAAAACTTCCGATGTCAAATCTTCTGCCACATCCTGGGTGCCAACTTTTAAAAAAACAAAGCGGTAGATCTTCTCTACGTATTTATCGTAAATGTCACTGAAATATTTTTTATATCTTGGCATCTATTATTCTATTTAGTGACTATCTTTTTTATCCAGCTATTGTCATGCTTTGACACTTAAATTGCTGGTGACACTTCTTCTGTCACTATTCTTGGCACCATATCACTCTTTCCATTCGGCAAATAAAATGTCGCTCGCCCCTTACCTTCTTTTTTTATGATTTCGGTTTTTAAAAGATTCTCCAAGTCGCGTATAAGCGTTCTACGGTTGATTTCAGGAAGCTGACCCAAAATTTCTTTAAGGGTTAATTTTTGCTGATCCGTAATAAGGCTAGCTATTTTTTGCTTTCGTTCGTCTTGTGAATATACTTTCTCCGCGGCTTTTTTGCTTTTGACCCGGTACGGCTGTTTTTCATTCGCGGTGGACGAAAGTTTCCTATTTAAGGTTTGCGTTCCGCAACCAATAAGCGCGCAATATTCTTTTTCTAGAATACTGAAATTCTCTTCCTTAAGCCAATCTCTTGTTTTAGCAACGGAAAAGTATGATTTTAACAATTCAATATTGGAAACAAGTCCATCCGCGTCATTAGTAAAACAGCATGCGATAACCTTATTTGCCGCCTCACGGATGGAATAACGCAAAGGTTCTCGTTCTGGAAAGAGATCGGTAACCCTATAAACTGCCAAAGTAAGCCCGATTAAAGAATTTTTATCAGCTTGCATGGACGCAAAAAAAACATAATGGTGTATTTTGACACATACACCATTGGCTTAATAACTATACTATATATATTATATGCATTGCATTAAGGCAAGCCCAGCAGCTTGTGGAAAACTTGTGTATTTAGGCGGTTACGGTTGATTTAATTCTATTCCCTCCACCCCACCGTCCACTCTGCCATACTTTACAATAACATTTTCCAGAACAGAAGAACTGGCACTTTCCGGCGAAAAAGATAAAGCAAATTCGTTGGCACCTGCCGGACCAGCACTACCCCTGGTTGCGCCTCCTGTATCATTATCGTAAATTGAGGTGAAAATAATCGGCTGATCCGGTGTGCCTTGTGCCGACAAAGAACCCTGAATTTCAAAACCAACATTACCCGGAAGCGCCCAAGCAAACTTTATAATCGTTCCAGCCTGTATTTTAAAGTTTACTCCGGGCAAGATAAACATTCTTCCGTTAACAACATAAGGAACGTCTGAAAAACCCCATGCTACATTTTGATTGATCATGCATTGCGGTGGAATATTTATACCATTAACAAATTCGTTGTTATTCATTTTGCTATTGATAAATGTTATGGTTCCAATGCAATCTATCTGCGCTGGAATTGTGTTATTTTCAAAAGTATCGCCATCAAAAACTGTAGAGCCTCTAGCAATCTGAACGGCATACTCGTTGTTTTTGAAAATAGTATTGCTGATCTTTGGCTGTCCGCCTTTAATCTGCAAAGCAACCGCATCCAAACCATCGCCAGGATTAATAAAATTGGTCAGTTGAGAGTCGGCAAGCAATGTACCGTCAGCAACATCCTCAAACCTTACGCCCACGCCATACGCCGTATTGTCACCCACGATATTTATGTGCCTTAGGGCAATCTGACTTTTAATAACTGCTATATTTGTATTGTGAAATCCAACTCTTGATATATTCACGTAATCCAATTCTGAATTTGTTGAGCTTGCGGTAAATTCAATACCCTGCCAAAAGCCATTATCTTCGGAAGATGTAAGGTTAATCGGTTTTTGTTGGGTGCCGATAGCCTTTAAGGTTCCGTAAACTTGCACATAAATCTGCTGCCCGGGCCAATCGATCCATTGTGAATTAAAGCGCACCGTAACCCCAGGCTTAATGTTTAATGTCTTGCCAACTGGAATCGCAAACAGTTTGTATCGATTTGCGGGCATTATTAAATACGGACTGCTAAGCTCCGTAAGCGTTAGCTCGTCAAATTCCTGAAATAATTTGGCAAGTTTAAAATTATCAATTTCTGTTTCTATCAGCGAAACGCTGTTGATCTTAGCCGGGGTGCCATTGATGGAATTGCCGGCAGCGTCCATTCCATTGCGCGTGAAAAGATTATTACTTGCCCAATTAACGGGATCTGAGCCGGATTTGCCTGGGTCTATACGCTCCATGGTCTGATAGGTTTTATTGTCGCCGGCAGGCCAATCGTTATTATTGCAGGCTGTTTTATCGATAAGATTATTTTGGGCATCGTAAAGCGAAAGAACTTCGCATTGGCTGTTGCTTAAGCCATTGTCAAAGCTTCCAAACCATTGAGCTGGTTCCGAAGTAGTATTATCATCTGTCCTTTCAAGCAGATAAAACCCATCGGCGGGTATCAATGGTGTGGTACTGGTGGCAAAAACAATATTTAATCCCTTTTCGTCTGACGAGCGCAAAGACCAACCACTAATGTCAATCGGCTGACTGGCTGCGTTATAAAGTTCAATCCATTCATTTTCATCGTTGGCTTTTGTGCCCATCCATGCGACTTCATTGATCACCACGCCAGACTGCTGCTGTTGCAATGGTGTTGATGGCTGAGTGTCTTGTGACGACTGCTCGTCTTGTTGCGGCGCAGAAGAAGCATTACCATCTTGGACTGTTCCCCGAGTAGAAGTTTGTTGTTGATCTTGCGACTGACTTGTTGAGGCATTGTTTTCTTGAATGGTTGTTCCATTTGCGTCTTCCATAGCATCGCTGGTAGTAGTTTGCGCAACGGCAAGGTGGACCGTATATGGCGCTCCATTAGTACCATTCGCAGCATTTCGAACCGACATACCTGATACTGCTGCTGCCTGCTGATTTAATTCGGTCAACAGTGAGGCAATGTAATTAAGCTGATCGGCCATACCCTGAAGATTTGTTTGTTCGTCGCTTTTTGGAATGAAACCATTTTGTTCTGTGCTATTAACTGGTTGATCTATCGAACTCTCCCCATCTGTTAAAATAGAAATCGCTGGCCCCACGCCCACCAAAGTAAAATTAGCCGGCACACTCTGAACCGTAGCAAGCATTCCGCTAAAAGTATCTCTGGTAAAACTATATGCCCTATCGGCCGCGTTTCCGATCCAATCCCTCGCCAATTCAGCCGTCAGTGGCCTTGCGGCATAGGGATTGTTGTACTCCGTTTTGGTCCAAGCGTTTTCCGGAGGCTCTCCGACCACAGGAATAGTATAAATTTTCTCATCAATTAATCCGATTATAGGCAACTCTGTATTAATTGATACCGGAAACATACCTAATGCAGGAGATTTATCACTACTTATAATATTCTTATTACCAAAATAGTTTTGTAAATATTCTATGGGCATAAGGCTGTAATAAGGACTATTGAAAAGTATTCTAGGCCCATTATATTCAAATTCCGCGGCAAGCCTTGTCTTTTCAACAATATTAAACTGTGGGGAATCACAGTTACCATTTGCCACATAATCCGGGCAATTGGAATGCGAGCCTTCAGCAACATAATTCCATACATGTGATACATCTTTCAATTTGTCGCCGCTTACCTCGTTATTGACAGCGCCGCCTTGATGAAAAGACCCTATAGCTCTAGTAATTTGCTTTGTATTCTTATCCACAAAGACAAAAACAGATTCCCAATCTCCATAATGATCATTTATTCCATAATTAAAGACGTAAAACAGCCAATATTCATAAACTATTTCGGAATCTTTATCGTCAATTTTGTAAAAAACCGCGAAATTCTTTAATTTTTCTTCTGGGGATAGCTTATTATAGTTATCAACAGCGATTTGCCCTGGCAATTCATTAAGATTGCCGTCGTAGTAAAACTTTAATGGATCTGTGGGAAAATACTTTTCATCTTTATCAAACCAGAAATTAGGGGCATATGCGCTTGCCGGCGGAATTCCGTTATTCTCCTGAGTCTGCGCCAAAATATAAAAACCGGCGACGGTCGCCGCTAATAATAAAAATATTATAAATAAATTATGTCTTAATTTCAATATTATCCCTAAGTCCCCAAGTTAAGGCAAAACCAAAAATAATTCCAATTAAAGAAAAGGTGGCTAAATAACTTATAAATAAAGAGTTAAATGCGTTACCGATTATGTTACCGAAAATTGGAGAAACAATAGATGCCAAAGCAAAACCCAATGCTCCACAGATAATGGTCTTTTTTAAATTGCCCTTTAATATAAAGGCGTAAATTGTAGCCACAATAAGACCAATTAACAAAAACTCAAACCAAAAAATAGGAAGACCCATAGATGGTCTTAATCCTAAATAGTCGGAATATTTTGACAACGGCCCAGACAAAAAACCTAGGACAAATCCTCCGTATATGCTTATCGGATATTCCCAGATACGTGGCAATGTAAACGCAGCGATCCACGTGACTATACCAAATCCAACTAATCTTAATATCTTTTTCTTATCTCCTGAAAACATAACAAGCGAAACTGAGCCTAAGATCCCAAAATACAAAGCACCTAAGATATATGCAAATGGAGTATAAAATCCATTGTGTAATTTAACCTCGCCCACAAAAACTGATTGTCCCCATAGTAGGGCACCGATTCCAAAACCGATAACGGGTGTTAAAATGTTTTTCACAAAATTTGACATAACATATCCCATCTTACGGACAAAAAGTTTTATGTCAAGCTTTCCGAGCGCGAACCAAACTGATATAATCGGTTTATGACAAAAAAACTTGAATACATAGGCGGAGGAATAATCTTGCTTATAACCGCTCATGGCAAAAATTATATAGCGCTGGTCAAAAGAAGCGCGGATGCAAGGCACAATCCCAATTTGCATACGGGATTTTTTGGCTGGATAGATAGCATGGCGGAAAGACGAAACCCGATACTCGGCGGCTCGCGCGAATTAGCGGAAGAAATAATCGTTGCAGATAAAAAACTTGGACAGATATACGGATTTTACACACCCAAAGGCCTGCCGGCGTATAAATTAGAGGTAATCGCCAAAGAAAATCAAAAGCTATGGGCTGAGGAAAAAAATGTAAATTTACCTAGGAAAATAAAAATCGTGCGGCCGCGAGTAATCAAAACATTAGAATACATAGAAGATATCGGCAGAATAAAACGGCTTGTCGTGTGCGCCTCAATAACAACTCCGCTTAAAGATCTCTGTTTTCTTGACGGTGAAACGCGATCCGACGAACCGCGATGTGGTCTATTGGACCGAAGAATTGATATTTTTGACTTGCTACGCTTTAAAAAATGGTGGCTTTACGCGCCAATCGGAACGGTTATTGAAGCAGAACGTTCATTTACCACCGGAAAACTGATGAAAACGCGTGGTCTCATTACAAAAGATAAAAACAATATCTCTCCCAGCTTTATGCTTGCGTTAAATAAGTGGTGGGACGTATAAAAACCGCGCGCCAAAAATGGCGCGCGGTTTTTGTTTGGCCAAATTATATTCTCAGCATAGCCGAATGGGATTTGACGCCGAATGGAATTTGACAATGAAAATAAAAAGTGCAAAACTTCACTAGGCCTTTAAAAATCGGTCCTGGAGGTTAATCTGATGGGGAACAATTCGCGGCGAGTTAAAAGTTCGAGGGCTGGCAATGCGCTTGCCTATATTACCAATTTCCAGCAAGCCATCGGAAAGGAAGCTCCGTACTTCCATGTTTCTGAGCCGATACATAACGATGATGAACTTGAAGCTGTTTTTAATAATACGCGCATGGGCTATGCGCGTCTTCCCGGGCATCCAGACCATTTAAGGATCGAGCGCTGGCTGATGCGTTTTGAAGACGGAGCACATTTTCGCGTTCGAGCCGATGGCATGAATGCCATCGCAACAGCCCTTTTCGGAGCAACTGAATCCAAAAAAGCTTTTAATATTATCCAGGTTCTGCCGCTATACGGCGGCACCCTAGAATTAGCCGATGCGTGGCAAAACAGCCACTGGCACCGCTTAACGGTTAAATATCTCTACGCATCAGATCCGAATCTGCTTGAAAAACTGCACCAAGCAATCTGCGAAAACACCGCAGCCGTGATGTTTGAAGTAAGCGGAAACCCAACCCTGACTTTTCCAGACGTTGAGGGAATTGTCCGCGTGTGCCGGGAGCATCCGCGTGGCCGGCCGATAACCATCTGCGACGACACTTTTCTCTTCGGCCTATTTAAACCGTTCAGCTGGGGCGTTGACGTGGTTGTCGGGAGCGGAACGAAATATCTGGTAGGAGAATCGGCCTATCCTCTAGGATATATCGGCGTATCCAAACCATTTAACTCGGAACTTCCTGAGTTTTGGCCTGAAGCAAACTACTGGGCGAATCATTTCGGCGGCACCCTCGGCCCGTTTGAGGCCTGGCTCGCCGGAAAATTTTCAGTGCGCGATGTGTTTACCAGGATAAGACGACACAGCAATAATGCGTTTGCGGTTGCAAAATTTCTAGAACATCATCCTTGCGTCGAGAAGGTAATTTATCCCGGACTTAACTCTTACGAATTCCATGCCGCCGCAGATAAACACATGCAACTTATTAACGGAGAACCTTATTGGGGCGGAATGATATCGTTTAATCTAAAATGCGATCTTGAAATGACGCGGCGATTCCTTTATGAGCTTACCAACTACACACACATTAAATTCAAGGCAAGCCTTGCGGGCCCAGATGATATGATTGAAAGTCCGGTTCTTCTCAGCCACCGCAGCATGCCGCCCGAACTCCGAATACAATGCGGAATAACTGATAATAATCTCAGGCTTTCCGTCGGCCGCAGAATATCGCCAGACGACACAATAATCGCCCTAGACGATACCCTTAGGCAAACGGTATTGCGTAATAAGTGGCACTAATGCACCAACTTAAAAGAGCCCCTCTCTCGGGACTCTTTTTTGGTGCAAATAAATCTAAAGCCCTGCGAACTGACGGATAACTGTGCTGGGTAGTACAATAACACGGCCATCATAATCTACGTCTGCAAGCCCTACAACATTTCCTTCAATGTCAAAAACCGGAGCGCCGCGCAGTTCCGAATTATCAATCATACTTGTCTCTATTGATGAATAGCCTATATTTCTTACGATGCCTTCATTGACCAATAAACTTGAGGAAAAGGCGTTTTCTTGAATTGAAATGCGCAAACCGACCGCAAAGATGCGTTGGCCTGTTTTAATTTGTCCCGCGTCAAGGAAACTTTCTGTGGATAATCCGTTTTTATCAAGTTTTATCAGCACCAAATTATTTTTTGGATTTCTTTTTAAGATCTGATAATTTAATTTTTCACCGTCAAAAATAAAACTAAAATCCGAACCCTGAGGCAAAGAATCATTTAAGGCAATGGCAAGTCCATCCGAAGTCAATACAAAAGCCGAACTTTTAATTATGGCACCGGCGGGCGTTGTAGCTCTTATACTAATAATTGACCTCTTTACTTTATCCACTGATTGAAGCAGGGCAGTATTTTCCTGTACCGTAATCTGATTAATCTGATTCACATACGTTGGCGCCTGTTCCAAATTAAATTGAGGAAAAAGCGGCCTTTCAACAAATAAAGGCCAAATAATTTGAGCGCCAAAAATACCGCCAATTATACCCAAAAGAACTATAAATAAAGCTTTGGCGATCCTTTTTATCATTTTGCTGGACGCGACTTTGTTTATTTTTTTACGGACGAGGTTTCTTTTTTGGGACTTGAATTCAAATTGGCGGGTAAGACGAAAGTTATCTCGGCTCCATCCGAATCAACAACAGCGCGTTCGCCTCCTTTAATACCTCCACGAACTATGCGTAGAGCCAAAGGATCCAGAACTAAACGCTGTATGACGCGCCTCAGAGGCCTTGCGCCCAAATTCGGGTCAAAACCTTTTTCGGCTAATAAATCTTTGGCCTTGTCCGTAATTTTTATTGAAATATTCTTATCGGCAAGACGCTCGGCCACTTTACAAAGTTCAAGATCAACGATTTTTTTAATATCTTCTTTGGTTAAATAATTAAAAATAATTATCTCGTCTATCCTGTTCAAAAATTCCGGGCGGAAGTGTTCTTTCAAAGCTTCCATAACTTTTTCTTTAAGATCGTGGCGTTCTTCATCTTTCTTGGCGCCCAAAAATCCCAAAGAGCTCATTTTGGCGATATGCTCCGATCCGATATTAGAAGTCATGATTAAAATGGCATTTTTGAACGAAGCCATTCTGCCCTTCGCGTCCGTTAAACGCCCATCCTCCAGAATCTGAAGCAAGATATTAAAAACTTCGGGGTGTGCTTTTTCTATTTCGTCGAACAAAATTACGCTGTACGGCCTTCTACGTATTTTCTCGGTCAACTGTCCTCCTTCTTCATAGCCCACATAGCCCGGGGGTGAACCTATGATTTTGGAAACGGTGTGGCGTTCCATATATTCAGACATATCAAGACGAACTAACGCGCTTGCATCGTTAAACATAAATTCGGCAAGCGCTTTAGCCGTTTCGGTTTTGCCAACGCCTGTCGGTCCTAAGAACATAAATGAACCCATCGGCCGGTTTTCCTCGGCTATACCCGCGCGCGAACGCCGGATAGCATTCGCCACTGCCTTTATCGCTTCTTCCTGGCCGATTATTCTTTTTGACAAAATCTCTTCCAATTTTTCCAGTTTTCTAGCTTCTTCCTCTATAAGCCGCGTTACTGGAATGCCTGTCCACCTGGAAACAACCTGAGCAACGTCTTCTTCGGTAACTTCTTCCTTCAAAAGTTTATGTTTTCTCTGAAAACGTATAAGTTCTTTTTCTGATTTGGCCATTTCTTTTAGTTTTCCGGGGATTTCGGCGTATTTTATTTCCGCAACCCGCTGCAAATTCCCTTCGCGCTGTGCAACCTCAGCCTTAAGATTTAGATCGTCTATTTCTTTTTTGGCATTGCGGATTTTCTGGATTAATTCTTTTTCGGTCTGCCATTTTAACTCAAGATCGCCGACTTTCTCTTTTAGGTCGGCTATCTGGCGATTTAAAGCCGTCATACGACGCTTTGGCGTTTTTTCTTTTTTGAGGGCCTCTCTCTCTATTTCAAGCCTTTGTAGTTCCTGTTTTATCTGATCAAGCTCTACCGGCTGGCTTTCTATTTCAAGACGTAAAGAGCTTGCAGCTTCGTCCATCAAGTCAACGGCTTTGTCGGGCAAAAATCTGTCGGTAATATAACGCTGGGCCAGTTCCGCGGCCGCGACCAAGGCCTGATCGCGGATTTTCACGCCATGATGCGATTCATATTTTTCTTTGAGTCCGCGCAAAATAGCTATTGCGTCTTCAAGTGATGGTTCCGCCACGTAAATCGGTTGGAAACGTCGTTCAAGCGCGGGATCTCGCTCAATATATCTTTGGTATTCTTTAAGCGTGGTCGCGCCTATGGCCCGTAATTCTCCTCGCGCCAGGGCCGGTTTTAATAAATTTGAAGCGTCAATTGCGCCTTCAGCTGCTCCCGCTCCAACCAATGTATGCAATTCATCTATAAAAAGTATATACCTGCCGGAAACGCGCTGGAGTTCTTTTAATAATGTTTTAACCCTATCTTCAAACTCACCCCTATATTTTGTTCCTGCGATAAGAGCACCCAAATCAAGCGAAATTAGCTCTTTGTCGCGTATGCTTTCTGGAATATCACCTTTAACAATTCTCTGGGCCAAACCTTCTACGATCGCGGTTTTTCCAACACCGGCTTCACCTATTAAAACCGGGTTGTTTTTTGTGCGGCGTGAAAGAACCTGCATCAAACGGCGAATTTCATTTTCCCGGCCTATGACAGGATCGAGTTTGCCCTCTCGCCCGGATTCGGTTAGATTTCTGGTATATTTTTCCACAACCTGATATTTTGATTCCGGTTCCGGATCTATAATTCTCGCTCCTCCCCGAAGTTGGGATAAAATTTTCATCGCTTCATTGTAATTCAGCCTGCTAAATCCCACCTCGCCCGCGGCCTTGCCCAAATGCATATAACTTGTATCATCCAAAAGTTCTTTGGCTTTTGTCGGCGTGTCCAATAAAGCTAAAAATAAATGCTCCACGGAAATAAATTCATCCGACATTTTCATTGCCTCCTGACGAGCTCTATCTAAAACTCGAGCCATATCTTGAGTAAGATAAAACTGGCCAAAAGCCTGAGGATTTAAAATCGCCGCAAGCGTAATTATATTCCGCTCGGTTTTTCTTTTTAAGCCCTCAACGTCAACGCCCATTTTATGCAGCAATGTCAAAACCATGCTGCCTTCCTGAGTTAAAAGCGCCAAAAGAAGATGCAAAGCGTCTATTTGCTGCTGTCCTTTTTCGCGTGCCAAATCCTGAGCTGTCAATATGGCTTCCTGCGCTTTATGGGTAAAATTATTTCCATTCATATTTATGAATCTACATACGAATTTATAACATAAATTCCGACAAAAATAATCTCTATCTTTCGCCCAATATTACATCTATATTCATGGTCTTTCCGTCACGTAAAATCTTTAAAGTTATTTTGTCTCCCGGATTATAATTTTGTATCATTTTTGTAAGAGTGCTTTCTGCGCTTATTTTTTGGCCATTAAACTCTAAAATTATATCGTCGCGCCTTAGTCCAGCAATTTGCGCCGGGCCTCCGGCGACAACCGAATCTTTGGTGTCCTGACCCTTTGCATCTCTTCCAATCCATGCGCCGTAATCCACGGGTAATTTATTTTGTTTTTGCACATCCGGCGTGATCAGCACGTACCAGACGCCAAGATATGGATAAGATATTTTGCCCGTGCTTTTTACTTGGTCTATATCTCTTTTCGCTTGGTTGATTGGAATGGCAAAGCCGATATTTTGCGCGCCCGAGACAATCGCGGTATTTATGCCTATTACTTCGCCGCGAAGGTTTAAAAGCGGGCCGCCCGAATTTCCCTGATTAATCGCGGCATCTGTCTGGATCAGATCTTCCAGTATTTCGCTGCTTGTGCTAAATTCGCTTGCCCCCGCGGTAATAGTCCTCGAGAGTCCCGAAACCACGCCCACCGAAACAGTATTGCGAAATTCACCGAGCGCGTTTCCTATAGCCACCACGCTTTGACCTATTTCAAGCCGCGAAGAATCACCAAGGTTTATAACCGGTAACGACTCTGCAGAATTAATTTTCACCAAAGCCAAATCCTGAACTGGATCCGTCGCCAAAACCTTTGCGGGAAACTTTTTGCCATCGTTTGTATAAACCATATAATCGGCGCCATCGCTAACCGAAACAACATGTTTATTAGTCAAAATCAAGCCATTGTTTGAAATAATAAATCCAGTGCCGGCCGCTATTTCCTGTCGTTCCGTGCCTTTTTGACGCTCCTCGGGAATACTAAATTGCTCGCCGAAGAACTGCTCAAATGGACTGCCCTGAAATGGATTTACATAATACTCTTCGAAAACCGGCACATCCTTGCTGGCAACAATACTAACAACTGCCGACGAAACCTTTTTTACTACTGTCACGACTGCCCCCTCTTGCGAAGTTTGCGGAACGTATTCACTTTCGGTTATTGTTTTCGGTGTCTGCTCAAACTGAGACAGATTTACATTTAAACTATTGAGAACATCTTTTATATCGGAATAAAAGTAAGTGTTCGCCAAAATGCCGGCCAAAAAACCGAATATTGCCGGGAGAAATATCGATTTAAAGATTGTGCCGAGAAGGCGTCCTATATTTTGCAAAATGCTCTGCAAAATAAATTGTTTTGTTTTCTCTTTTATTTTTTTCTTGTCAATATTGAATTTTTTGGGAATGGGCAAATAAAAGGGCATAAATTGACGACCGCATTAACTTCTGACTTCTATCATCATTATAATATAATAATTTATGAATGTATTTTAAGGTTTTAATGCCCTTTGTCAAGAATTAACCGTTTTGGTCGCCATATATGTCAAAGGGATATTTAAAAACTTCTTTTCTTGGCGGTTTTAAAAAAAGCATATAAAAAACCATAAAAATATATGTCCATGTAGTTTTTAGATAACCTCCTTTTTGCCAACGCCGCATGGGAAAAAAAATTTTTTCAGAGCGCAAAATACCGTATCTTCCTACCCTTGCGGCTCTTCGCAGATAATCAATGTCCTCCCCTACTCTTATAAATTCGTCGAAGCCGCCTATTTTTTCATGTAATTGTTTTTTTATTATTATATTCGCCGCGCCGAAGGGACGGATTTTTTCAAAAATTATCAGCCAAAAATTACAAGCTAAAGAAAATATTCCACTAATAATTTTATTGTTATCGGTAAGAATCAGCATAAAAGAGCCAACGTCAAGCCTTCTTCTTTCAAATTCTTCCAAAGCATTCTTAAAAAAATCATCCGGTATGGAATTATCCGCGTCTATAAAAAATAGAATCTTACCCCTTGCCGCATTGGCGCCCTCATTCCTGCCGTGGGCCGGCAATCCGCCGGCCACTACGCGACAGCCATAGCGTTTGGCTATTTCAACAGTTTTATCTTTTGATCCGGCATCGGCAACAATTATTTCATAATTTTCGGGACTCTGTTTTGTAATAGCCTCGAGCAAAAATGGCAGATATTTTTCTTCATTTAACGCGGGTATAATAATGCTTAGCATATTTTATTTAAAATAATTTTTTGGCCTCGTTCCAGATTTCCGGCTGCCCCTGCCGGACTTTCATCCAATACCACCATTCCGTTCCCCAAAAATAGAACTTATCAAGACCAGTTTTTCTGGCAAAATCTATATTTTGGCGAAATTTTTCCAAATTCATGGTTTTTTTCTGTTCTTCGGGTGGCAACTGATAAAGCAATTGTGGCCCCCACGGTTCTGCCTGAAGCTCAACAATGATTACATTTTTGCGGAAAAATTTTTTAATCAGTGCGGCGTGCTTCCAATAATAGGTGGGATTAAATGGCCAAGTCCAATACCTATTGGCCTGGGTGAACCATACCTTTCGATATAGGGTCGTGCCAACGACGTCTCCAAGCTTAGCTGCTGTAATCCACAATGAACCCTCGCCGCTATCCGAAATTATAATAGGATGCCGAGAATCGATTTCCTTGACAAGTTTTATTTCTTTTTCCAAGAAGGATTTATCTACCCAAGGACAATTGCCGAAGGAGAAAAAAGGTTCATTTTCAATCTGCCAATATTCTAATGCCGGGGAGTTTTTATATCTTTCAGCTATTTTTTCTATCATATTTAAGATGCGCGTCTGTTGATCATCTTTGGACTTATTCTCGGCCCACTGAGGAATGTGACATTCGGGCCAGCGCGGAGTTTTCATTCCGACGACTAAAATTAATTTCGCGCCGTAACTCTCGGCTTTCTGCACTTGCCAATCAAGATCGTTAAAGAAATACTGTTGCTCTTCCGGTTCAATTAAATCCCAATATACCGCCAGCTTGATATTTCTAACTTTAAGGTCGTCCAATAAGGCCAGATATACTTCCGCCCAGTTAAGTCCAAGCTCGCTGGCTTGTTTTTGTGAAAAGTTTACTCCCCATGTGATATTTTTCTGCTCCGGCGCCGTGCCTGCAAAAAAATAAGCCGAAACTAAAATAAGTATTGCTATTATGGCTGGAAAAATTATTTTTAAACGCATGTGTTATATATATTAAGTTATGTCGCGATTGCCAAGATCGCAGTGCCGAAAATAATGATAATTCCCGCTAAAATTTTCTGCAAAAGAGCACTACCTTGCATCTCTTCTTTAAGCAGCGTCGGTCTCCACTTTGCAGCAAGCCAAACAAATAGAAATAAAAATAAATAACGCGTACCCTCCAAGGCATTGACCAGCGGAACTTGTGAAATTTTAGCAAGATCTACCGAAAACATCTGCAAGGTTGAACCTATGCCACCGGCAGATTGAAAAATCGCGAATGGAATTAAAATTTGCTTCTTAAAACCGATTTTTTTATGGAAAACCGCATCTCTTACGTCTTTAAAATAAAGAAGCGGAAGCGACGCCGCCGCCCGGCCAAGTATCGAAAGCGAATAAGCAGTGGCAAAAGATGTTCGTAAGAATGCGGCTTTCAATAAAATAAAACCGAGGGCGAAAAATAGCGCACCGGCAAGGATAAAAATCAAAGAGCTATCTTCAAATAAATGGCTTGCAGGTATCTTTTTTGAACTTATTAACACTCCGCCGAGGATCAAAAGCGCAAAGGCCAAAAGCTCATAACTAGACATCGTCTGGGAAGAAACAAAAAGTGTGAAAATAAAAGTGAAAATCGGCACAAAAGCTCCATTCGCCGGCACGACCCGCGAAACCTCGCTTCTGGATATGGCTTCAAAATAAGCCAGAAGAGCAACCGTCCAAACAACTCCGGCTCCCAATCCCAAAAACAAAGTATAAAAATCCGGTACGACTAAATCAAAAGGTAAAAGGAACGGAAGTATAAAGATAATAACAAAACCGATATAAAAAGCGTAAGTCCTGGGATTGGATAGAGCGCCAGCTAAAAAGAACCTGTCGCCGAGCGAGGCTACGGCAAGAAAAAAATAAGCGGTGGTGGCGATGAAAAGCCAAGGCATAATTATTAATCAAACACCAGTTGATTATTTTTACAGACTTGAGAGTAATAATAAGCCGATGGGCGTATTTTACGCTCAAAAGTTTTATAATTTATTTCTATCAAACCGAACCTAGGATTAAAACCTAAATCCCACTCAAAATTATCTATAAGCGACCAATGGAGATAACCGCGCACATCAACACCATCTTGAAGCGCCTTATGCGTCCAGTATAAATTATTTTTTATAAATTCCTGGCGTAAAATATCTTTGCCATCGGCAATGCCATTTTCCGTAATATAAATTGGCAAGCTATACTTTTTGAGCTCCATTAAAACACGGTGCATGCCCTGCGGATTTACTCCCCACCCGATATCCGAAATTACGCTGTCTTTATTTATGGTGCGCAATGGAAAGCCAATACAATAATGAAAATAGTAATTCAGCCCTATAAAATCCATATGTTTTTTAATGTTGTTCAAGAAGTAGCTATTCCAAAAATATACCGATGCGGCAGTTATGAATCTATCCATAACTGAATTTTTATTGAACGGTTCAAAAAAAATATTATTTTTGGCTATGCCGACTTTAACATTCTTTCCGGCAAACTTATGAAAATTATCGTATATACATTTATGCGCTACTACTTGATTGCGTAAAACTTTTAAAAATAATATAAGGTTTTTCTTTTTTGGAGGCCATAAACCGGTTATATAGCTTTTTGCCGCATAAACCATTGGTTCATTAATTGTTATCCACAAATCAACCAAGTCGCTATATGCTATAAATAGTTTTTGCGCAAAGCGAGAAAAATAAAAAACTGCTTTTGCGTTTTGCCAGCCACCGATTTCAAAAAACCATAAAGGAAGGGTAAAATGGTGCAGCGTAACTACTGTTTTTATCCCACGCCTTTTTAAGTCTGTAAGAACTTTTTTGTAATGTTCCATCTCTTTTCCGTCAAAATATCCATCTCTCGGCTCAATTCTTGACCATTCAATAGAAAATCTATAAGCGTTTTGGTTTAATTTCTGTAAAATATCGAGGTCTTCTTCATATCTATTGTAGTGGTCGCAAGCCGCGGCGGCAGGATATACTCGCGACCAATCACAATTATCAATGCCACCTTCTATTTGATACGCCGACGTGGCCGATCCCCAGAGAAAACCATTTGGAAATTTCAAAAGCATTATTTAATTTTAACATAAATTTCTTGGCGCTAAGCCAAAGCGTTGACATTTGCCAGCGTATAAGCCAGAGTAAGCATGTAGAGTTGCTTAACAATTGAGCAAGGAGGAATAAGATGATCCGACCTTTGCGAGTTGGAAATTTGAGAAAGCGCATTAACCCCAAGGTTCTTGCAAAGCCGTTTGAATTGACTATGCCTATTGATTTTGTGGGTCAAAATAGAGCGCAACGAGCCCTTAATTTGGCCTTATCGCCCGAAGAAAGCAGATTTCACGTCCTTTTGGTGACCAACGACTTACCGCTGGAAATCGTAAAAGAATACGTGGAAAGCAAAATCAAAGAAAGAATCGCAAAAGGCGAAAAGTTCCATCTCTCCGACTATTGCTATGTGCATAACTTCACGGATGATACTACGCCAAGCTTACTTGTCTTTCCCGCAGGCGTAGGCGCCACGTTTAAACTCGGCGTTCAGGGCTTGCGAGAACAGCTGAAAAATCAAGCTGTGGCGATGGATTCGGCCCTAGAACAACTGCGACAATCTTGGCAACGTGAGTTCACTGCCCAAGCCGCCGAAGATGTGACAGAAATCTACGAAGAGCTCTTGACTGATGGAACTATAGAACGTTGGCGTGCTCATAACGTCGCCATAAAGTTTAATCAGGATAAAATCCACTGCTCTTTTGAGTTTTATCGCGGCATTGAGGTGAATTACGTCCAAGAAACGGAATTTATAACCGATGCTGACAGAATACAGGCATTCCTGAATCAATTATCTGACGAAGAAAGAACAATCTGTGAAAGTTATCTCCGGGAAACTGAGGAGCTAGGCGAGTTGTTCCAAAACATTTACGATAAACGCAATTCCGAATTTAACGAGTATGCAAAAGGTGAAAGCAGAAAAATGTATTTGGACCTCGTTAAGGAGTTATTCGCCAACGTAGCCAAGCTATATGCAAAAAATGCAAAAGCGGTTGCATTTCTTAAGAGTTTGGAGCATTACACAGTTTCGATACTTAACCTATTCATACCGCAATATAGCCAAGAATTTAACACTTTCGGTCTGCTACAGAAAGTTCAGGTGCCGTTTGAAAATGTACTTGAAAAAATGCGACGCGAACGGAATGAAGATCCGCTAATCCCATTTGAAGTCAATCTATTTGTGGACAATGCGAAAACGAATCCTCCACCGGTAATTGCGGAGTGTGCGCCAACCTATGCTGGCCTTTTCGGTAAAACGGAAAGGGCTATCCTGCTTATGGAAAGAGGCTATTCCCATACCGACCACACAAAACTTCAGTCGGGTGCAATGCATAGAGCCAATGGCGGATTTCTGATTCTCAATTTGACCGATATTGCCTCACTTAAAGAGTATATCTTCTTGGGCCTTAAAAGAACGCTTGCGGAAAAGAAAATCAAAATTCAGGATCCCGGCGAGGAAATGGGGCTATCAGCCGACGTCAAAAGTCTGCGCGCAGAACCTATGGATATGGAACTTAAAATCATAGCCGTAATAAGACCAGATCTCTATTATGCTTTTCACAATAATCGCTTTAGCCGGGAATTTATACAGCATTTCACCATGCTAGCCATGTTTGATACGACAATTGAACTTTTGCCTGAAAACCTGGCGGCGTATGCCGCATGGATGCAAAAATATACCCAGCGCAAATCATTTTTGCCGATAAGTCGCGGTGCGATTGTCGAAATTATTGAATGGCTGTTGCGGCGTGCAGAAAGCCAGAACAGATTTGTATGCGACATTGAAGAAATCAAAACGCTGATAAAAGAAGCTTATTTTTACGCCAAGACCGATGACTCGGTTTATATAGAAGGGTTGCACATTATAAAAGCTCTGGCCGAATGGCAATACCGATCAAATCTTTTTGAAGAACAAATGCAAACCAAAATCATTGACGGCCATGTAAAAATTGAAACGCAAGGAGAAAAAATCGGGCAGATAAACGGCCTTGCTGTATGGCGGACTGATGAATACCTCTTCGGCCTTCCAACACGCGTCACCGTAACTACATACAGAGGCAAAGGATCATTAATCAATATTCAAAAACAAGCGGGCCTAGCCGGACCAACTTTGACACTTGGAATTGAAATCCTACAGGGATTCTTTTTTGAAAGGTATGGCCAGGACAAACAAATAGGTTTTGAGGGCCGGGTAGTCTTTGAAGAAAATTACGGCATGATAGATGGACCAAGCGCTACGACCGCACAACTATTTGCCCTGTTGTCGGCGATAACAAAAAAACCGATCAAGCAGGGACTTGCAATTACTGGTACGGTCGATCAAAAAGGAAACATCGGCGCCATCGGCGGCGTTAATGAAAAGATTGAAGGATTTTTCAAGGTATGCGAAGCGCGGGGCTTAAACGGATGCCAAGGGGTAATCATTCCAAGGGCAAATACGAAAGAACTAATGCTTAATCATCGCGTAGTTGAAGCGGTTTCCTCGGGAAAATTCAACGTATATGCGATAGATAAGATAGATGAAGGGGTAGAGATTTTAATGGGCTGCCGCATGGAAGAAATAGACCAATTAGTTCAAAAACGCCTTGAAGAATGGGCTTCACACGATAATCCGCCGCAGAAAACGGCAACATGAAACCAAAATAAATTCTTTGTAAATCCGTAAAATACCAAAGAGCCGCAAAGAGCGGCTCTTTTTTAATAATGATAAATATTTATCTTCCGGCAGATAATCCGGTAGCTATAACCGTAACTTTCAATTCTCCCTTTTTAAGTTTCTGATCTTTTACCGCGCCAAAAATAACCTTAGCCCGTGAGTCAACCTTCTTGGTTATAATACTCGCCGCATCTTCTATTTCCGCCAAACCGATATCCTCAGCGCATGCAATATTAAATAAAACTCCCTTTGATCCATCTATTGAAAAATTCAAAAAGGGCGAAGAAATTGCATCTTGAGCCGCTCGTTCTGCTCTATTTTCTCCTATTGCGCGTCCGACTCCGAACATTGCCTGACCTCCGTGTTTCATCACGGACTTGATATCGGCAAAGTCCACATTTATAAATCCTGGTGCTGCGATTAAATCCGATATGCCCTGAACGGCCTGGCGCAGCAAATCGTCCGCTGCCCAAAACGCCTGACGAATGGGGGTTGCGCGTTCGCAGATTTCAAAAATCTTATCGTTATTTATTGTCAAAAGAGTATCAACGCGGCTTTTAAGTTCCGCAACTCCATCTTTTGCCAAGCGGTTTCTTTCCGCACCCTCAAAAGAAAAAGGTTCCGTTACGATTGCAACCGTAAGAATTCCTAATTTTTTGGCGATTTCGGCAACGACCGGCGCCGCGCCCGTACCCGTACCACCGCCAAGCCCGGCAGTAATGAAAAGCATATCCGCTCCGCCAATAATGCCTTCCAGATCCTGCTGGCTTTCTTTTGCTGCGGCTTCACCAATTTTAGGATTCATGCCAGCGCCCAAACCCCTGGTTATATTTCTTCCGAGTCTAATCTTCACATGAGCCTTAGTCTTATTCAAATCTTGTATATCGGTATTCGCAGCTATCAGCTCAACGCCTAATAGTTTACAGTTCATCATTCTATGCACAGCATTGCAGCCGGCTCCTCCAAGGCCGATAACCTTAATGCTCGTCCGCTGTTTTGTTTTAGATATTTTTGATGGCATATATTTAATCGCGCCGGACGAAATTATGGCATAAACATTTTAAACCAAGACCTTATTTTTTTGCCCAACCCATCCGCATTCATATGTAACTCTCCACTGTCAAAAACATCCAAAACCATACCGCAAGCCGCGCTAAATGAGGGGTCGGCAGGCAAACCGCGCAGGCCCCGGGGCAACCCGATTTGACATGGCAATTTAAGATCTTTTTTTGATAGTTCAATTATATTCGGTAATTTTGCTCCTCCGCCTGTCAAAACCACTCCGGCCGGCAAAAATCCTTGGCGCGATATTTTTTTTAGATCTTTATTTACTTCATCAAAAATATCGTAAAGCCGTAGCTCAATAATCTTACGCAGAGCCTTTTGGGGAATATGCCGAAAATCGACCGGCGGCTCACCGTATAATTCGTCTTCTATTATTGCTTTGGCCATTTTTTTATTTTTTGGAACTTTTATTTTAGTCCTGCTTCCGGAATAAGAGAGGCCGAAATCGGTTTTTATTTTTTCAGCTACATCTATATCTATACGCAATCCTATAGCTATATCATCTGTAATATTCGCTGATCCAACCGGAAAAACAGCCGCGTAGATCAACTGCCCCTCTTCAAAAACTGCTAAATTGGTCGTTCTCGCTCCAATGTCCAAAACAGCACAGCCAAGCTCTTTTTGTTTCGGAGTTAAAACCGCCTTAGCCACCGCCAATGGAGTAGGAACCAGATCCAAAGACGCAAAACCTGAACTCACTATTGCATCGCTGATATTTTTAACATACGGCGAAAAGCCACACAACGCCAAAACTTCAACTTCTAATCTTACTCCGCGCATGCCTATGGGCTCTTTAACGTCCTTTTCCTGATCTACTACATATTCCTTGGGCCAAACTTCTAAAATCTCTTTGTTAGGCGGTAAAGACATAGCTTGAGCGGCAGATAAAACCCTATTAACGTCTTCCATAGATATTTTCTGGTCGGCCCGCGATACGGCAACGCCGCCATGCGAAGAAACCGTAAACAAGTGACTTCCATTGATGTTGGCGAAAACGCCGTTAATCTTTGCGTGACTCATTTGCTGGATTTTATCCAAAACATTCTTCACCCTACGGCCGGTTGCATTAACATCACTCACAACTCCTCTGCGTACGCCCTCCGAAGGCTCTACAGCCGCGGCCAAAACACCAGCTTGTGCAGAATCTTCGCCGGAAGCGACTTGTAAGGCCTTTATGTAAGACGTACCTATATCTATAACCGTGATTGTGCTGCTACGCGCCATATTTAAACAATTTTGCCCTTTAGTAATTTTAAAACATATTTTTCTTGCCGCTCAAGCATTTCCTTTTCCTTAATTTTAGACCCTTCGTGTTCGTAACCCAAGAGGTGCAGCGTGCCATGAATAATTGTTCTGGCTAATTCTTTCCTGAAGCTTATCTTAAGATTTTTCGCGTTTCTTTTGACATTTTTCGTGGAAATAATAAGCTCTCCTAAATATTGCTTGCCGAAAAGCGGCTCACCGGCGGCAAAAGACAAAATATCTGTGCTTTTATTTTTTTTCCTATATTTTATGTTAAGCCTGCGTATTTTTTCTCCGCTAACAAAAGCGATGGATAAATCCGCCTTGGCTTTTCTCTCAACCAGCAGACAAAATTTCGCGACATTCCTTACAAAATTTTTATTCAGTTTTTCTTTTGTGCGATTATTTATTTCAACCATTCTGCAGTATTTCTTTTACGATCTGGGCCAACATTGCGCCATCTGCTCTGCCGCGAGTTTTCGGCCCAACTTGACCCATCACCTTGCCTATATCCTTCATACCTGACGCTCCGCTACTTGAAATCGTCTCTTTAACTAATTGCTGCATCTGATCGTACGAAAGTTGTTGCGGCAAATATTTTTCTAAAATCGTAAGCTCCCGTTCTTCTTTTTGGACAAGATCTAGCCTTGCGCCCTTTTTAAATTCCACTATGGCTTCTTTTCTTTTTTTGGCCTCAAATGTAAATACGTCTAAAATTTCTTCGTCTGAAAGAGCGCTTTCTTTTTCCAGCTCCTGGACCGGAGCGTTTGGTTTTAATTTGGCGATTTTAGCTCTTTTTTCTTTTTCTTTATTTAAAATCGCGCTGAAAACCATGCGCAAAGTCAACACTACGCTCTCATCTTTGACACGTAAAGCATTTTTAAGCTCTTGAGCCATCTTTTCTTTTATCGTCATGTTTTATCGCCCCAATTTTTCGGCCGAGGCGCGTTGTTTTTTCAACTCAACACGGCGCAAGGCGGACATCTTTTTCGCCTTGGCGCTTTTGGGGCGCGTTCTGAAACGCTTTTTCCTCACCGACATAAGCGTTCCGCTTTCCCTCACCGCCCTTGTAAAACGATGGATGAGCATCTGAGTATTTTCCCTTTCTTTCTTTTTGACTTGTATTGGCATATTATTTTGATTACACGTCTCCTGTTATTTTTCCGCTTAATAAATGAAGGTGCAGATGATCAACTAATTGCCCTTCATCCCGGCCGACATTAATTTGCAGTTTATAACCCGCAAGACTATCGCGTTTAGCTATTTTCTGCGCAGTCAAAATCAATCTACCCAAAAGCTCGGCATCTTCAAATTCAGCGTGATCTACAGATCTAATGTGTTTTCTCGGAACTATCAGCAAGTGCACCGGCGCCTTCGGATGAATATCTTTGAAGGCCACGAAATCTTCATCCTCATAGACCACTTTGGATGGCATCATTTTTTTAGCTATTTTGCAAAAAAGGCAATCCATAATTTTATCTATACGACGCATTATTTTTTTAGACGTCTTTTAACCGTATCCACTATTTTTTCAAGCTTAATAATTTCTTGCTTACTGGTTCTCATCTCGCGCAAAATAATTGTTTTTTCCAAAGCTTCTTTCTGGCCGAAAATAAGAGTATATTCAACTCCTAGTTTATCTGCCCGCCCAAGCTGCGTTTTAAGCGAGTCCTTACCAAGAGACTCGGCAACATCTATTTTCGCTCGGCGAAAATCATCAAGCAATTTTAGAGACTTTCTTTTTGCCAAAAAACCAAGCTGCGCAATAAAAACTTTTGGACCGGCTTCTCGGTTTAATTTTACTCCTTTTTGCTTTAATGCATTGACTATCCTTTCTATTCCCGCGCCGCCTCCGCAAGCCGGCGTCGCCTTCCCGCCAAGAACTTTTATCAAAGAATCAAACCTTCCCCCGCCAACCAAAGCCGATTGCCGGGGCCTCTCATCGTTTATCTGGCCCTCGTAAATTTCAAATACGGTCTTCGTGTAATAATCCAGGCCGCGGACCAAAATAGGATTGAGTTTATATGGCAGATTGGTCGCATCAAGAAATTCCAAAACTTCTTTGAAATGATTGTGGCATTCTTCGCACAGGTGATCCACGATTTGCGGAGCCCGAGCGTTAACCCTTTGGCATTTTTCTTCTTTGCAGTCAAGTATACGAAGCACATTTTCTTTCAGCCTTCTACGGCAATCAATGCATAAACTTTGAACTCTGGGTTTATAGTAGCTGGTTAAAATCTTTTTATAGTATGGCCGGCACTGATTATCGCCTATACTGTTTATCTCGCAAACTATATCTTTTAATTTAAGCTCCTGTAAAATGGTCCAAAAAATATGAATAATCTGGGCGTCTGCGGACGGACTTGCCTCCCCCAAAACTTCAAAACCGAACTGATTGAATTGACGAAGTCGTCCTCCCTGAGGATGCTCATACCTGAAAAACGGCCCGTGGTACCACAGCTTCACTGGCTGGGGTAAATTAAACATGCCGTGTTCTATATATGCCCTTGCGATAGCCGGAGTTCCTTCAGGACGAAGGGCAACGATATCCCCACCCCTCGTTCTGAAAACATACATTTGCTTCTCAACTATGTCTGTTAAAAGGCCTGTGCCTTTTGAAAATAAATCTGCTTGTTCAACGATCGGAGTGTCTATCTTTTGGAAATTATAAAAATTAGCTATTTTTTCCGCGACGTCAAGGATTTTCCTAAAATAAAATTGTTCTTCTGGCAATATATCATGCATTCCGGTTAAAGTTTGGGGTCTATTTTTCTTCATGTATCGATATTAATAACTTATAGTGTGGCCGAGATAAGCCAAAGCGCCTGGCGGCCAAGCACGAATCAATACCCTACCAATCAAATCCTTTGCTGGCAAAATACCCCAGCGCCTGGAATCTGAAGAAGCCGGTCTGTTGTCCCCCAAAACGAAATATTGATTTGGACCTAAAGAAACTTTTACTTCTCCTGGCGTTAAAAGATATGTAGGAAGATAGGCTTGTTCTTGAAGTTGTCTCTCGTTGCCCAAACTCGACACGAAAACTTTGCCATCTTTAACTACCACGGTTTCGCCGGGCAGACCTATGATTCTTTTGATATATTTTTGGGAAATATCCAGAGGATATTTAAAAACCACTACATCACCTCTTTGCGGTGCGTGTAAACGGTACGTCAGTTCGTCAACGATCAAATAATCTCCGTTGCGAAAATTAGGCTCCATTGACTGTCCTCTTACAAAAAATGGCTGGAAAACAAAATAGCGAATCGGCGCGACGATCAAAAACGCAATTATTACTATTTCGCTTGTTTCCCATATAAAACGTAAAAAACTTTTCGGCATGTAATAAACGGAGTAATTTATGAATCTACGTACATTATATCATATATATCATATTTTTGTCTTAGGCAATATACAAATGATATAATCATAATGCGTTACAAAATAAAAGTAATTTATGGAAAACCAGCAATTTATGGAAAACCGCGGAAAAAAAATATTAATAATGGGGCTTGGCAACCCCGGTAAAAAATATATAAAGACGCGTCATAATGTGGGCTTTCGCACGCTTGATTTACTGCAAAAAAATTATAATTTTTCCGCCTGGAAGAATTTTAAAACCCTTGCTCTAATCGCGGAAGATACAATCTGCGAAGTAAAAATTATCCTGGCAAAACCGCAAATTTTTATGAATTCTTCGGGCCTTGCGGCAAAAAAAATTATCTTGGATAATAATTTTCCAGCCGCCGATTTATGGATTGTACATGATGATATGGATTTACCTCTTGGTAAAATAAGAATTGTAAAAAACCGGGGGGCGGCCGGGCATAAAGGCGTTGAATCAATCATCCGCGAAATAAAAACTCAAAATTTCATAAGGATCCGCATAGGAATCAAGCGACAAGGCTATCGTCAAAAAAAATATGGTGCTGAGTTTGTGACCGGTAAATTCACTGGTGCTGAAGAAAAAATCATATGGGGCGCGGTCAAATTATCCGTACGGGCCATCAAGACTGCGATTTGCGATGGATTAATAGCATCAATGAATAAATACAACGTATAAACAAAAAGCCGGGGAAGATCTAAGTGTCGTCCCCGGCCATGTTCTTATATGGCTGCGTGGCCTTCGTTAGCTCTTCGGGTGAAACCCTTATATGCAATCTCTCGCTCCACTTTGAAACGCATCGCCCGTTAAACCAGAAAATTTTGCTCTCGCAGTCAATGCTGAGATAAAGACGCCCCAGATATCGATGCCCTGAAATAATTATATATACCTCATCTCCGCAGTCAACCGCCTTTAAGGCTTCTTCGTACGTCATTGTGCGTCATTCCCCCTTCTTTAAAAGAACTTCCCTCTTGGCTGCTGGCAAGTTTCCGCAACAAAATACAAAAGCGCTTTGCCGCGGGACTGCGGTTAAAACCTTGCGGTCATATCCGACGGACGGGAGATAAAGGAGGACTCCACTCTTTGCGGCGCTAACTTCAAAGAAATAAGCGCAACAAATGTCACTTACCAGCAATTAGGAAGGACTGTTGACTTTGGTTCAACACACTATTATAGTCTACTGTATAAAATATGTCAAGTGTTAAGACCGACGACCGGATTTTAATTTGCGGATTTAACCCCTACTTTTTGGAAAAGTCCGATTTTTGGTTTCAAGAGCACGAATCAAGAGTCATTGTGGCCGCGAAGAAAGAATCGTTTTTTCAGGATAATACTCTGGTCTGCGAGAAAAACCAAATTCAATATTCTTCGCAATTTTTGCGCCGGCTTGACGAACTCGGCTATGAGAAGGTTCTCTGTGCAACTCAGCCTGGAGAATTCTCCCGCCGCGGAGGAATTATAGACGTTTTCCCGATCAATTTAAAATGCGCGTTGCGGATTGAATTTATGGGAAATCATATTGAAAATATTGAACTGCTGCCTCCAGAAATCTCCAATGGCGAAGAATTAAGACGCAAACTTTTACGCAGGTTAAAAAGACAAAAAGCATATATTGATTTATCCGGCCTTAAAGCCGGCGACTATCTAGTGCATTTAGACCATGGCATCGGAAAATACGCCGGCAATATACTTATGAATGATAAGAATTATTATTTGCTGGAATACGCCGGCGAAGATAAACTTTACGTTCCGGGTGGACTTGAAAGGAAGCTCTCGCGCTATGTCGGATTTAGTGAGCCGAAAATATCGCGGCTTTCATCGCCTTTATGGGGAAGAACGAAAAAGAAAATCAAAGAAGAGACGGAAAAATTGGCCAAAGAACTTTTGGCGCTCTATGCCGAAAAAGAAACCACAAAACGCCGGATTTACGCAACGGATACGATTTTAGCTCGCGATGTTACCGCTGGCTTCCCATTTGAAGAAACGCCTGACCAAATACAAGCAATGGAAGATATAAAAAAAGATCTTTCGGGCGAAAAACCAATGGATAGAATTGTCTGCGGGGATGTCGGCTTTGGCAAAACTGAAATAGCCCTGCGGAGCGCGGTTATGGCGGCGGAATCCGGCTATCAAACGGCCTTCATATGCCCAACCACCATTCTGGCTCACCAGCATTATCAAAATTTTACTGAAAGACTTAAAAATCTACCGATTGAGGTTGAACTTCTTTGTCGCTTGCAGACAAAACGCCACCAGAAAAATATCATAGATAAAATTATGGGCGGCCAAACGGATATAGTAATTGGCACCCATCGGCTTTTGTCCAACGATGTTGTGTTTAAGAATCTAGGCCTGATAATTTTGGACGACGAACAAAGATTCGGAGTTGGACAAAAAGAAAAATTAAGGCAATTAAAAACCTCTCTGGACGTACTTTCGCTTTCCGCGACTCCGATACCAAGAACCCTATATCTGGCAATGTCTTCACTAAAAACTATGAGCGTTATTCAAACGCCGCCGCCGAACAGATTTCCTGTAAAAACTTTTGTCCTACCGTTTACTAAAAAAACTATTCTAAAAGCCATCTCTTTGGAGCTCAAGCGTAATGGACAAGTTTATTATTTGCATAACAGAATAGAAAATATTGCTGCCATTAAAAAAATAATTGGCGATTTAAATGCTGAGGCAAAAATAAGCGTAGTCCACGGCCGCCTTCAGGAAAAAGAGCTGATTGCGGTGATGAAAGATTTTCGCCGCGGGAAAATGAATATTCTGCTGGCAACAACAATAATTGAAAATGGCATAGACATCGAAAACGCGAATACGCTGATTGTCGCCGATGCAACGAAACTTGGTTTAGCCCAAATGCATCAAATACGCGGACGCATAGGAAGATCACAAAAGCAGGCTTTTGCATATTTTTTGTATCCGCAGCGATTCCAGAAAAAAAACATGCCCGATTTAGCGCGCCAAAGACTTGAAGCGTTAAAAGAAGCGCAAGAACTCGGCTCGGGGTGGCAAATAGCGCTGAAGGATCTGGAATTGAGAGGTGCGGGAAATATTCTCGGCAAGGAGCAATCTGGGAATATAAATCAGGTAGGCCTGAATCTTTATTGTCAAATGCTCTCCGAGGCGATTGATAAACTAAAGGGTAGAAATCCTGCAAAAATTTTGTGAAGTTGGCAAAAGAAGTTTAAGATGTACTAATGCAAAGCAAAATGAGAAAAATCACCATCGGATCACCTTCCTACCCCAAACTACTTGCAGCGATACCCGAGGCTCCAAAAATTCTTTATGTTATCGGCCGCTTGCCCGAAGAAAAATACCTCGCAGTAGTAGGCACCAGGAATTGTTCGAATTACGGCAAAGAGGCAACTCTAAAAATAGCCGGAGACCTCGCAGAAGCCGGACTGATTATCGTTTCTGGACTAGCCCCGGGCATAGACACCTTTGCCCATAGAGCAGCCTTGGAGCGCGGCGGAAAAACCATAGCAGTTCTGGGGACGGGCCTTGACGAAAAAAGCATTTATCCATCGGAAAATGTGGACCTATCAAGAAAAATAGTCGCGGCCGGAGGAGCGCTTGTTTCGGAATATCCTCCGGGAACCAAAGGGTCAAAATTTACCTTTCCGAGAAGAAATCGCATCGTATCCGGTCTTTCCTTGGGGATATTGGTTATAGAAGCCAAGGAAAAATCCGGTTCGCTAATCACCGCGAACTATGCAAAAAAACATAAAAGAAAACTTTTCGCCTTGCCTGGCCAAATAACCTCTTTAAACTCTGCTGGCACAAATAAATTAATCAAGCATGGCGCGAAATTAACAGAAAATGCCGGAGATGTCCTTCAAGAACTGAAGCTGCCGGCATTTGACAAAAAAGACAAAATAAATTATTCAAGGCAATCATCAGAAGAAAAAGCTATTTTTGAAACGTTAAAAAACGGCTCGCGCCACATAGATAAAATAATAGAGGGGACAGGTCTTGCACCGGCCGCCGTCGCCGGTACGCTTGCCATGATGGAGGCCGAAGGAAAAATAAGAAACCTCGGCGCAAACATATATGCAATTAATCATTGTTGAAAGTCCGACAAAATCAAAAACGCTGCAAGGATTTTTGGGTAGCAACTATAAAGTCATTTCTTCCTATGGCCATATCAGAGATTTGCCAAAAAGCAAATTGGGTATAGACACGGAAAATAATTTCCGGCCTACTTATATTATTCCAGTAAAAGCAAGAAAAACTCTTAAACTTTTAAGCGCTGAGGCGGAAAAAGCGCAAAACGTGATTCTTGCGACCGATGAAGACAGAGAGGGCGAAGCGATTTCCTGGCACCTAAAAGAAGCGCTGAAACTTGAAGGCAAGAAATACCAAAGGATTGCTTTCCATGAAATAACAAAACAGGCCATTGTTGAGGCACTTGAAAATCCGCGCGATATAGATATAAATCTCGTTAATGCCCAACAGGCAAGAAGAATCCTGGACAGACTTGTCGGCTATAAACTTTCGCCCTTTTTGTGGAAAAAAATAAGCCGGGGGCTTTCGGCCGGTCGAGTCCAATCCGTGGCCGTAAAATTAATCGTGGAACGCGAAAGAGAAATAGAAAATTTCAAGGGCCAAGAATACTGGACGATTGAAGCTATTTTAACAGGTTTGCGGCATCCAAAAGAATTCACCGCAGTGGTGATAAAAAAGAACAGCGAAATTTTAGACAAGTTTGCCGTAAAAAATGGGGGGGGTGCCGACAAAATAATTGCTGATCTTGAAAATGCTGATTACTGCATAACGGCTATCGAGAAAAAGGAAATCAAGCGCAATCCACTTCCCCCGTTCACCACTTCAACGCTACAGCAAGAAGCCTGGAAAAAATTCAGATTTCCGGCAAAATTAACCATGAACCTTGCCCAAAATTTATACGAAAACGGCTTCATAACCTATCACAGAACAGACTCGCTAAACTTATCTAGTCAAGCTCTTTTCGCCGCCAAAAAATTTATTGAAGAAAATTACGGCAAAATTTATTGGGCGGGACTTATAAGATCTTACAAAACTAAAACTAAGGGTGCGCAAGAAGCTCACGAAGCCGTCAGGCCAAGCTACCCACATAAAACACCAGAGGCGCTTAAACAAGAGGCTGAATTGGAAAATAATCAATTCCGGCTCTACGATCTCATTTGGCGAAGATTCATCGCCTGCCAAATGTCCAAAGCAATATTTGATTTTTCCGCAATAGATATAAAAGCAAATTCGACTGAAAAAAAATCTGCAAAAAAAACTTCCGAATATAAGCTTCGCGCCGCCGGTCAGATGCTAAAATTTGACGGCTTTTTGAAAATTTATCCGATAAAATTTGAGGAAACTGAACTTCCGCGGCTTGAAAACTACGAAACATTAAAACTTATTAAGTTGATGCCCTTGCAACACTTTACCCAGCCGCCTTCAAGATACACCGAAGCTAGCCTGATTAAAACCTTGGAGGCAGGAGGAATCGGGCGGCCGTCAACCTACGCTCCAATCATCGCCACAATCCAAGCGAGAAACTATGTTGAAAAAGACGAAAAAAAATATTTCAAACCTACCCAAATCGGAACAGTTGTAAATAATCTTCTAATTAAACACTTCCCGGAGGTTGTTGATATAAAATTCACGGCGAAAATGGAAGAAGATTTGGACGAAATAGCCCAAGGTCAAAAAAAATGGGTTCCAGTCATTAATGAATTTTACGAGCCATTTGCAAAACGGCTTGAGGATAAATATAAAAAAGTTTCCAAAAAAGAATTCACCGAAAAACCTACGGAAAAAAAATGTCCGAAATGCGGTGCATCGCTGATTGTACGTCTTGGCAAGTTCGGCGAATTTTATGCCTGCTCAGCTTTTCCGAAGTGCGACTATACCGCCCCTCTGGAAAAAACAATGCTGGGCGTAAAATGTCCGAAATGCGGCCGTGGAGATATTGTTGCAAAAAGAACCAAAAAGGGCAAAATTTTCTACGGCTGCAACAGATTTCCCAAATGCGATTTTGCACTCTGGTATAAACCAACTGGCGAAGTATGCCCCAAATGTGAATCACTACTCGTAGAAAAAAGGGGGCGGAAAATCTGCTCAAATGACAAATGTGATTATGTTGAAAAAGTTTAATCGCCAAAAAATTACGCAACTTAATAAAAAGCGCCCCGAACGTGTCAGAGCGCTTATCAGGTAAATGAGGGTTACTCGTCGAGCAGGTGATGGCAAAATCCATGCAGATAGTCAACTGCGAAAAAGTAAAAAACCCCCAGGAGGGCGCCGAATGCGACAGCATACCAGTTGCCAACTACAACACCGAGGACGGCGCCAGCTGCACCGACCACCACACCACCATGAGTCTTGAGAAGACCCCACATTTTTATCACCTCCTTTCTTTTTGATCTAACGTGCTAATTAATATTCTATCATCTAAATATCTGAAAAGTCAAAAGATAAGTTATCCACAGACAGATTAACCTATCTTTCTGCCAATTTTCGGATAAATCGGCGTCTCTCTGGAATTTTTCTGCCGAAGATCACATATCTTAAACCACTGATATTCGCTTAGCCATGCACCCACTAATTGGATTTAACGCCTAACCGCACGGCTTATGTCTAGATTATATGCCCGGTCAAAATCATAATCCATTGTGCTGCGGGGCTTATTTTTCATACTATTGCAAAATCCATGGCAATCGTATAAAATATGCTGAAATTTGTTTTATGTCAACCTCCATAATAAATCAAGTCGCGGAAAAAAGCGGCAATCGTGAACTCATCTTGCGAGCTTTTGAATTCGCGGAAAAAGCCCATTATGGCCAAAAACGTATATCCGGCGAAGACTATATTATCCATCCGCTGGCCGTGGCGCAAATTTTAAGCAAGATCGGGCTCGATGCCTGGACTATAGCCGCAGGGGTACTACATGACGTCGCCGATGACACAAAGCGTTCTTTTGAAGATATAGAAAAAGAATTCGGAAAAGAAGTTGTTTTTATGGTATCCGGAGTAAGCAAACTCGGGCAATTACGTCTTCCCAAAGCGGGTCTAGTTATAGAACCGATAAAATACACTGAAGATACACTCGCAGGCGATAATGCTGAAAATTTGCGCAAAATGTTTTTCGCCATGGCAAAAGATATAAGAATAATCCTGATAAAACTTGCGGATAGACTTCACAATATGAAAACCCTTGGCGCGTTACCCCCGCAAAAACAAAAAAGAATATCGCTTGAAACCCTGGAAATCTATGCTCCCATCGCTAATCGCCTCGGGATGGGAGAAATCAAGGGCCAACTTGAAGATTTAGCCTTTCCCTACTTATATCCCAAAGAATTTGAATGGTTGATGGGCCGCATTAAAAATAGATATGAAGAAGGGGAGAAATATTTAAACAAAGCGAAACCCATACTCACGGAAATGCTGCAAAATGAAGGTCTGCATCCGCTAGACATTCACTTGAGAGCTAAACACTCTTGGAGTTTGTACCAAAAACTCTTAAGGCATGGCATGAACATTGAAAAGATCCACGACATTGTAGCTCTGCGTGTAATTTTAAACAGTGTTGAAGATTGCTATCAGACGCTTGGAACCATCCACCAACGCTGGCTACCGCTTCCGGGCCTGATCAAAGACTATATCGCTTTTCCCAAACCCAATAATTACAGATCGCTGCATACCACCTGTTTTTGTCTTGACGGAAAAATTACGGAGATACAGATAAAAACCCGCGAAATGCATATTGAAGCTGAAAATGGCATCGCGGCCCATTGGGCTTATAAAGAGGGGCTCGATTTGAAAAATAAAAAATTCGCCTGGGTTAAACAATTAATGGATTGGCAAAAAGAAATTTCCGGATCAAAAGAATTTTTGGAGCGCCTTAAAATAGATTTCTTTAAAAATAGAATTTTCGTCCTTACGCCCAAGGGAGATGTGATTGATCTGCCGGAGGGTGCAACGCCAGTTGATTTTGCCTATAGCGTACATGGTGAAGTGGGCGAAAAATGCTCCGCCGCAAAAATCAATGGGAAAATCTCCACCTTAAACTCCGAACTTCATAATGGCGATCTTGTTGAGATTATAACCGAGAGAAATAAAAAACCATCTAGGGACTGGTTGGAATTTGTAAAAACCGCAGCAGCAAGAACTAAAATAAAGGAGTGGTTCAGAAAAGAATCTCGTCCAGAAAATCTTACAAGAGGTATAGCATTGCTGAATGAAACCTTCAGATCAATAAGGGGCATTTCTTTTGCCAATATTGACCAACACAAAAAGGATAAACTGCTCAATATTTTCCACTACAGAGATCTTGATAGTTTGGCCGTAGCCGTGGGCCAAGGAGAAGTTTCTCCGGGGGAAATTTTAAAATCTGTATTTGGAGAGCGCGATTTGTTGTCCCGGACTCCAAAAATAGAGCTTGCGCGCAATGAAAAAATCGCATCGGGCAAAGCTGCCATAGTCCTAGCTGGCACAACCGGCATAGCAATCAAAATCGCAAAATGCTGCCTTCCTCAGCCGAATGAAAAAATAATGGCCTACATTTCAAAAAGCAAACCGGCTTCAGTCCATAAAGAAAATTGTGTCAACTTTTTATCGGCAAAAGAAAAATGGCCTCAAAAAATTATAGAGGCCTCTTGGACGAAAAACGCTGCCAATGCGCCATATCTTACAACTCTCTCAATTCTTACCGAAGATAGAATTGGACTCCTGCGCGATATTACATCGCTGATAAGCTCAATGGATATAAATATTGTCGGATGTTACACCCAACCAAAATCTGCCACTGATAAGGCAATCGTTAGATTAACTTTAGAGATAGACGGAATTAAAGAGTTAGAGCAGGTTTTTGAACGGCTCAAAAGCGTAGATGGCCTATTGGAAATCAAAAAAATCTAAGATTTAAGGCGCTGAAGCAAGTCATTTATCTCCTGTTTTGACTTAAAGGAAATGATAAGCTTGGGCCTTCCGGCTTCTAAACCGAACTTCAAATTTTCAATCCCAAAAATCTCTTTTGCTTTCTGCTCAAAAGTTTTCAATTCCCCCAAAAGAGCAATATGCCTTTTCGGCGCGGTCCAAATCTGTAGTCTTTGGGCAAAGCGCTCTGCATCGCGCACACTCAATCCGTCTTTTTGTATTTTTGCGAAAACTATTTTTTGCTGCCCGGAATCTCGAGCCATCAAAATAGCTCGGGCGTGACCCTCGCTGATTTTTCCTTCTTTGATTGAAAACCTAATTTCTTCAGGTAAAGATAAAAGACGCATAGTATTGGCAATTGCTTCACGGCTCTTACCAACTAGTTTCGCGATACCTTTTTGATGAAAGCCGAATTCATCCTGTAGTCTTTTATAGGCCTCGGCGCGCTCCAACGGATTCAAATCCATTCTTTGTACATTTTCTACCAGAGACAATTCCAATTTTTGGCGCGGGTTGGCTTCGCGTATTATCACCGGCACGCGTGAAAAATTAGCCATCTTCGCGGCTAAAAGTCGACGTTCTCCGGCGATCAACTGATATTCTGTTTGTCCGGTTGCATTATTTTCAATCCTGCTCACAACCAGTGGCTGCAAAATTCCATGAGTCCGGATTGATTCGGCTAGAGCATCCAAGGCCTCTTGGTCAAACTCACGCCGAGGCTGATAGGGATTCGCTTTTATCTTTTCTATCTCTATAGAAAAAACCGCTTCTTTCCTTGATTCCGGCACGGTTAAGCTTGCCGGTTCAGATTTTTTGGGGATTAATGACTCCATCCCCTTTCCAAATTGCTGTGGCATATGATTTTATCCGGCGGGTTTTATTTCATAAGAATTTTGAGCCAAAGCATAACCTTCTCTTATTTTTTGCAGGTCAATCAATTCTTGGGCGATTTCTTTATAAGCTCGGGTGGCCAAGGACGCCGGCGCATAATGGAAAATAGTTTTGCCAGCCCGTGGCGCTTCGGCCAAAGCTACCGAACGCGGAATTACCGTACGAAAAACATAGCCTGGAAAATTTTTCCTGACCTCCTGCGCAACTTCTCTTGAAATCTTGTGGTGACTATTATACATCGTTAGCACTGCGCCGGCTATATTTAAATTGTGACCAAAATTATTTCTTATTAAACTTATCGTTGATAAAAGCTGGTTTAAACCTTCAAGCGCAAGGTATTCACACTGCACCGGAACTAAAACATCGTTCGCCGCAGATAAAGCATTAATGGTCAAAAGTCCTAGACTCGGCGGAGAATCAATAAAAATAAAATCATAATCCTCGCTTATTTTTTCCAGAGTCTTGGCGAGTTTCGTTTCGCGCTCATGTACTGATACGAGTTCCACCTCCGCGCCGGCCAAATCCTGCGTTGAGGGCATAAGATCATAGCCGAAAAACGGAGTCCTGCGTACCACGGCTCTCGGATTTACGTTGCCCAAAAGCGCATGATAGACGGAAATTGGAATATTTTTCGGATGAAAGCCCAAAGAATAAGTGGCATTGGCTTGGTGATCAAAATCAACCAGCAAAACTTTTTTCCCGAGCGACGCTAGAAAAACGGGCAGATTAACGCTTAAATTGGTCTTACCGACGCCTCCTTTATTGTTGCAAATCGCTATTATACGCGCCATTACCAAACATTAACATAGCTTTATTTCATTTACAAATAGTCAATTTTTTGATAAAAAAAGTGATCGCGCCCGGGTGGCGAAACTGGCAGACGCACAGGACTCAAAATCCTGCGAGAGCAATCTCATGAGGGTTCAAGTCCCTCCCCGGGCACCAAAACTAACTTTGTCGGAAATGACTGCTCCGCGCGCCCCGATAAAAACTGCTAAAGATCTGTAAAAACATCGGCTCGAACCATATTTTGTAAAAGCAGGGGGGAATTTTTTTTAAAACTGAATACTTGATTCTAAAATCAACAACCTCGCTGATTTTTTGTTTCTGATACAAGCTATTGACTTTTGTTTTGTGTATTATATAATATAACTGGCGCCTAAGAAAACGGGTGGCCAGAAAGGAGGATTGCTATGGACCATAGCAACCTTGCAGGTCAGAAGTATTCCCACAGTCAATGTGTTCACGGCAGGTGCCTTGACCACGGACCGGAGTGGGAAAACGTCGGTGAAGTGCGGCGCGAGCCCAATCCAGGAATCTTCGGTAAGAAGACCTCCGGGATGAACCGTTGCTGCGGCAAGCCGATGACGCAGTACAAAGAAGTGCAGACGCAGCGGTGTCGTAAATGCGGACGTACCAAAGATCACATAACGAACTACCGCCTCGTATTCTGCCTCTGCTGCGGCTACCACTTCACCAAGTCCGGCAGCTCATTATTTACCCCCTAATGGTCGAGATGTAACAAGGGGGTTGCGGGAGAAATCTCGCACCCCCTTTTTCTTTTTTTCGTTTTTGAAATTATCCGGTTCGCGGCGAAGCCACTCATTTTTTGTGGGAGTTTCCTCGCCGCTGTAGGCGGCGAAATGCATTTGAACTATTTTAAGAATTGGGTACTACAAAGACGGGCAGAAAGCCCGTCTTTGTGACCGCTCAAATACTAGTTATTTAAACCGCCTGACAAGGCTTGGCGCAAAAGAAACAACCAACCATCCGCTCAAAATACCTATAACCGCTCCCCCTACAACATCTGTCGGCCAGTGGACGCCCACGAAAACGCGGGCTAAAGCTATTGCACTGCTGGCAAGCAAAAATGCAACGCCGGCTTTTTTGTTATAAAGATAGAAAACAGTTGAGAGCGCGAAATAAAAAGTGGCGTGGCCAGACGGAAAAGAATCATAAAGTGGTTCCCTACCGACGAGCGGAATGATATTTCCGTTAACAAACGGTCTTGGACGCGCGATAAAAAAACGTATAATCTCGGCAACAATAAATCTTGAAAAAAATGCGGCAATTAATCCCTGCCATACCATCGGCCAGTATTTTTGGGCACGAAGCAAAAGAAAAATCGGTATGGTTAAAAGTAGTGCGTATCCCGCATATGTGGCGAAAAAAATAGCCACCGTGTCTAACCAGATATATTTCAATGTAAATCCGTTGATTAGCCTAAAAAGATATTGATCTATGGTCATATTTTTAGATTTCCATTAGCCTTTATTTTTTCTAGATAGGATTTTTTGCCAGCTTTTTGCGCGAAATATCCGGCTATTGCGGCCATAACTCCGTTATCTGTGCAAAACTGCGCTTCGGGAGCAACAAAAGCAATATCTGGCGATTCGTTTTTCAATCTCTGTTCCAGTTGACGCCTTAATTCATTGTTGGCCGCAACTCCGCCGCCGATTATCACCATCTTAGCATTATAATTTCTAGCCGCGCGGATTGTTTTTTTAACCAAAACGTCAATTATGGCCTGCTGAATTTCAGAGGCCATTGCCCAAATATAATTCTTGGACATTCTTATTTCCTCCGGCTGCGTTCGCCAATTATACAAAACTGCAGTTTTAAGTCCGGAAAAGCTAAAATCACAATCCTGACTTTTGATCATCGGCCGCGGCAATTTAAGTTTCTCTTTATATTTATATTCGGCGCGTTTAGCCGCTTCTGCTATTGCCGGCCCTCCTGGATAACCTAGTCCCAAAAGCCGCGCAGTTTTGTCAAAACATTCACCGGCCGAATCGTCCCTCGTCTCACCTATAATCTTATAGCTTCTCGGCTTTTTTGCCAAAATCAGCATCGTATGTCCGCCCGACACAAGTAGGCAAATAAAAGGAAATTTATATGGCAGATCCGACAGATTAAGACAGCTCGTTAGAAGATGCGCCTCCAAATGATTAACCGCAAAAATTGGTTTATTCCACCAAATTGCTAAAGTTTTCGCAAAATTTATGCCGGTCCAAAGCGCCGGCTCAAGCCCTGGACCATTGACTACTGAAATTAAATCTATTCTTGGCACGCCATAATTTTTTAAAAACTTAACCGTACTGGCATAAAATTTTGGCTCTCTTCCCAATATTTTTTTAACTTTTTGATTTTCGGATTGTAATTTTGACTTTTGATTTTTGGGTTTTGATTTTAACAATCCCGATAGACTCAAGGCCTTCTTTAATACCGGCACAAGATTGCGTTGATGTTCTCTTTTCGCCAACATCGGCACAACACCGCCCCATCTCATGTGAATTTTCACCTGCGAAGAAACGATATCGGAAAGAATTTTAAAATTGTCGTTTTCTGAATCAACAATCGCTATTGCGGTTTCATCGCACGAAGTTTCAATGCCGAGTATTTTCATGGCCTTAAAATTTTATATAAAAACTGATTAGATAGATCTTTTTGATGACTGACGCATCACTATTTTAAGAATTTTAATTTTATTTTCCGTGGTTAATTTTATTACTTTCATAAACTACCATGCCATATCTTAAAATAGTTAATCGGGTAGGCTAGTATACTATGGCAAATAAATTTAATATTTATTGACGTGCTCCAGTGCCAATTTTACAGCGCCAATAACAGGTTCGCTGCGCGGCAAAACAAAATAAACTCTCCGTGCCACCTTTTTAATTTCAGCCTCAACCTCCTTTGTCACCCATTTTGAACGGAATAGTCCACCGCTTAAAACTACAGGAAATTCCCTTTTATCTAAATTAAGTCTTTTAATAACAGTTAGGGCTGCCAGCGCAAGTTCATCGCCGGCCGAAATTAATATTTTTTTTGCCGCCTTATCGCCTCTTTTGGCGGATGCATCAACCAAATGTGAAAATGAGGCAACTTTCTCAACCAAATCCAAAGTGTATATCATTTCTGTAAGATCCTTAGCTTTTTTAACGCGCCATTTTTTGATAATCGCCATGCCCAATTTACTCTCCTTCTTGCGGCCGTCCAGCTCATGGCATAGCATTTGTAAAACTTTTTGACCGATCCAAAAAGCTGAACCCTGATCACCTAAAATATAATCCCAGCCGCCGGCAATCGCCTCGTTGTCGCCGCGCCAACCCATGGCAATCGATCCAGTGCCAGCTATGACAACCACGCCGTCGCCACAATCGCTGCCGGATCTGAATGCGGCTTTTTGATCTCCTTCTACTGCAATAATTTCATGCAAATTCGCAAATTGCGGAAGCGCTTTTAAAAGATAACTTTTTATCGTCTCTCTTTTTTTTGTATTGCGCTCCAGAGAACCAGCAAGAGCTATATATATAGAGGCGATTTTATTTTTATTCATGCCGATAGAAACTTTTTTTATCGCCGATTTTAAAACTTCGATTGTCTGATCATATCCAACTTTATTTGGATTAGAGGGGCCGAACAAGGTTCTTTTGATAATTTTTCCGGATGAATCAGCTAAAACGGCGATGGTTTTGGTGCCGCCGCCGTCTATGCCTATGACAAAATTTTTGCTTTTCATATATATTTTTATTATATTTTCTTTTTTTTATTATAAACAGATTAAAAAGCGGTCACAATGCCGCTTTTGTTTTAGCCGTAACTCGACTTATCATTTAGTGCAGTTTCGAAACGCTCCCGTTCACTACCCATCCAATAGCCGAAAATTGCCATAAAATCTTTAAAGCAAGCGTCGCAAAGCTCAATATATCCTTCTATCTCTGGCTTAATAAAACCGTGGGCTATTAAAGAAAAAAGTTGCCTTATATGACGCAAAATCCAACTCCAATAACCTTCTTTGCCGACAGTTTTTATTCTGTTGCCCGCGCCCCATTCGTTTATCCTTACCCCACAGCGCATGCAGTTTCTCACTTTTGCCTCCTTTGTTTTTTAAAATTTTTAAATTGCGAATAAAAAATGGTCTTGTCTTCTACCAAATCTTGCACCATAGCATTCGGTCCAATAATACAATACGAACCAATAAGTGCACCGGGCATTAGACTTGCGCCGACTCCGATATGCGATTTTTTGCCGACAATGGCGCCCAAAGATGCAAGCTCGGTGTTTATTTTCCCTTTTTTAGAATAAGCTCTAACGATTCCTCTGTCAAACCTAACGTTTGCCGTAATCACGCCCGCACCGATTCTGCAGTCCGAGGAAAAAACCGAATCGCCGAAAAATCCAGAATGGCAATGGACATCATCGCCAAAAGAACTGCGCGCGATTTCGGCATTTGCGCCGATGATGCATCTTTCTCCTACATCAACATAATCGCGCAAAAGCGTATTATTTCCAACAACCGTTCCTTTGCCTATATAAACCGGGCCCTTGATAACCGCATTTTCAAAAATCTTTACCTTCTCGCCGATGAAAACCTTTCCGCTTATGATTGCATTCGGTGCAACTTTCACACTTTTGGCGATAAAATATTTCAAATATTTATCAAACAGATATTTTTTAATTTCAGAAATGTGCCATGGATATTTTAAAGACGGGCTTTTTGTGCCTTTTTGCAATAACAGCGCTGCCAAATTATGATCTTTTGTATAGGCCGAGAGGGCTGCCTCAAAATCATATGCGCCGCGTTTAGTTTTTTTATAGACATCAAAAAATCCTGGCTCCAATAGATAAATACCCACTGCTCTTATTTTTGATGGTTCTTTCCCCGCTTTTGGCTTCTCAACAATCTCAGCAACCTTAGACCCTCTCATTTTTATTATTCCATAAAGCTCGGGTGTTTCCGTTTCTTGGCCAACGAGCAAGCCTGCGCCGCGCCTGGTAGGATATTTTTTCTTCATTTCCGAAATTATTTCTTCGGCATCTATTCTTGAGGCATTTAAAACAAAGAATGGACCGGAAAGCAGACTTTTTGCCTGCCATAGGGCATCACCCATACCCCTTGGCTCTTTTTGCGTGACGTAGTGTATCGCCGCGCCGGTCATCGGATAATTTTTTATAACGGCTTCGATCTCTCTATTTTTTTCCTGCACGATAATAATATTTTTAATGCCGGCGCGTTTTAAAGCCGAAATTGTATAGTAAATTAAGGGCTTGCCCATTATTTTGAAAAGGACTTTTGACTGGAAATTTAGCGGCCAGAAGCGCGATGATTCGCCGCCAGCCAGGATTACCGCCGAAATATTTTTCATAAATGTATTTTAAGTAGTACTCTAGCTAATTTATCCGGATCGTGCCTGACAAAACCTGACTTGCTCAGAAAATTCCCTGCGATAATTTTGAAATTTTTTTCTTTGAAGTCTAACTTTTTCCATGAAACGAATTGCGCGCCCTGTTTTTCATATTGCTCAATGCGATTTTTAGAAGGTTTTTTGGTATTTAAAATTATAGCATCCAAAACCTTTCCTCCCGCATATTTTTCTATAGCGCACACGAAATCTTTAGCAGTAAATCCGTTCGTTTCTCCAAATTTTGTCATTAAATTGCAGACGTAAACTTTTTTTGCCGGACTTTTACGAACAGCTTTCGCAATGCCATCAACCAAAAAATTTGGAATGATGCTTGAAAAAAGATCGCCTGGCCCTATGACTATTAAATCGGCTTTGGCGATCGCCTGCAAAGCTTTTGGATTGGCCGGGCAGTAAGGACTCAACCAAACATCAACTATACGAAGCCATCCATCATGTTTGGGCACGTCTATATTCGTTTCGCCCTCAATTACGTTTTTATTTTCCAGCTTAGCGAAAAGTCTCGCGTTACCGAAGGTTGATGGAATAACCTCGCCTTTTACATCCAAAATCCTTTCCGTCTCATTAAGCGCTTTTTGCGGATCGCCATATATCCTAGAGAGTAGATAAATCAAAAGATTGCCAACTGTATGACCCGCAAACACTCCTTCAGTAAGTCTGAAATTTAAGGCAGTCGTATTTTTTTTAAAGCGCAAAAGCGCAGCAAGCGCCGGCCTTATAGATCCGGCTGGCAGTATACCTCGTTCCCTCCGTAAAATACCCGTGGACCCACCATCATCGGCCATAGAAACAACCGCGGATAAATTAACCGGATAGTTTTTGAGACCCGTAAGAACAGTAAAAGTTCCTGTACCGCCACCGATGACTAAGATATTTTTCATAAACCCATATATAATAATTTCCATTCCTTGACAGGCCACGTCATATTTGTTATTATGGTCATATCCTTTTAACAATCATAGGGAGGTTAAATGGTCACAAAAAAGAGGAACCATAACTCATGATGGGGAGGGAAATTACTCTCGGTATGTATTGCATGCGTTGCAGTGATATGCAAACCGTGTATGCGTATTTAAATTTAAATACCGAGGACGATAGCATTATAATCATAGTTGAACCCATAGGGGCGATAGATTTCCGGACCGGCGACGCCGGACTTACTGAATTTGTCCACCGTTGCGGTGGACCGGTCAAATTTATAAGCCCATATTTTTCTCTTAATACTAAGTGTAAACTGGTTCCTCAATCTCCGATTGGCATGCCATCGAATCCGCGGCAAAGAGAAGCTTCTCGCCGCGGTGTGGCCATTTGACGCATAGGGGGTTAATCCCCCTTTTTTATTGCGGGACAATCGCGGTGCTATTCAACGGTGACACTTTTGGCCAGATTTCTCGGCTTATCCACATCACATCCACGGAGCACGCCTGTGTAATAAGCGAAAAGCTGTAGCGGAATAATGCTTAAAATCGGCGTCAGCATTTCAAGCGTTTTTGGAATATAAATAACGTCATCGGATATTTTTCCAATTTCATCGTTTCCTTCGCTGGCAATAGCAATAACTCTTCCATTGCGAGCTTTTATTTCCATAATGTTTGAAATCATTTTTTCGTAAACGCTGTCCGTGGGTGCAATGGCCAGCGTGGGAAAATTTTCATCTATCAGAGCTATCGGCCCATGTTTCATTTCTCCAGCACCATATCCTTCTGCGTGCACGTAAGAAATCTCTTTTAATTTTAGGGCCCCTTCCAGGGCTATGGGATAGTTATATTTGCGGCCGATGTACAACATATTATCAAATTTCGCATATTTTTGCGATATTGCCTCTATGTCTCTTGCTTCGTCCAGCACGGCTTTTATTTTTTGAGGCAGAAATTCCAATTCCTTCGCTATCTCTTCTATCTCCTCCCGATCAATTCTAGAGCGCTGTCTTGCGAAAAACAGCGCGAGAAGCACAAATACGGCAATCTGGGAAAGAAATGTTTTTGTGGAAGCGACCCCAATTTCGGGACCGGCATAGTTATAAAGGCCAGCATCCGTTTCTCTTGCGATAGAAGACCCAATCACATTTACCAAACCAACGGTGAGTACCTTTTGTTTTTTAATGTTACGCAACGCTGCGAGCGCGTCTGCGGTTTCGCCCGACTGCGAAACCGTTAATAAACATGTATGCTTATCGAATACGGGTTTGCGATTGCGATACCGCAGCTCCGAACTATGCTCTACCTCGGTTGGCATTCCGCCGTACTCTTCAAGCATGTATTCGCCTACCAAAGAAGAATAATACGAAGAACCGGAGGCAGAAATAATCATGCGCTTAACTTTTCGCAATCGATCAAGCACCGGCTCCAGTCCCCCAAAAACACCACGTTGCACCACCATGCGCAAACGCCCCCGCAGAGCGTTCTCTACAACTGATGGCGCCTCAAAAATCTCTTTGAGCATATAGTGAGAGAATCCCCCCCTGGACGCTTCCTCCCAATCCCAATCAAGCTCAAGGTGTTGCCTTTGAATTTGCTCCCCTGACGCAATGACGGATAGTGTAAATTTTTCAGGGGTTATCACGCCCATTTCTCCATCTTCAAGATAAACTACCTTTTTCGTATGCGGGACCACTGCGGCTGGATCGGAAGCCACAATAAACCCTTCTTTTCCGATTCCGACTAAAAGGGGGCTTGATTTTTTAGCAATAACTAATTTTTCTGGATTTTCCTTTGCTAGAATCGCAAGGGCATACGTACCCTCTACCAAAGGAAGAGCCCGTACGATCGCTTGTTCAAGGCTATTATCAAAAAATTTTTCTATAAGATGACATAGCACTTCTGTATCTGTTTCTGAATAAAATTGGTGGCCTTCTTGTTCAAGGTTTTTTCTTAGAGATTTAAAATTTTCCACGATACCATTATGGACAAGATAGATATTTTTCCTGCAATCATAATGAGGATGGGCATTGGTTTCCGAAACTCCGCCATGGGTCGCCCAACGCGTATGTAAAATAAATGGGCAGCCAGCGAGAGGGGCTTTTAAAAATTTATCTTCCAGATTTTTTATCTTACCAACAGCCCTAAGAAGCGAAACTTTCCCGAGGTTCTGATCTAAAACTGCCAAACCCGCTGAATCGTATCCGCGATACTCCAATCGCTTTAATGCCTCCAAGCCGAGAGAAACGTTTTTATTTTTACCGATGTAACCTACGATACCGCACATACGAAAACTCTATCATCTTTCCACAAAAATTAAAAGGTGCCTAGCTAAGTTATTTTAAAACTACGGGGCCGTTAAAATTATTGGGGACGGGTCTTATTGATTCGCTCATTAACCATTCTCGTAGAAATAAGGAAGTGCATTAGGGCAAAATATCTTGCTTACACGACAATATTCAGCAACCTACCACGAACAAAGATAATTTTTTTTATTTGTTTTTCAGCAATCCACTTTTGCACGTGCGGAAGCGATAAGGCAATTTTCTTTGCTTCTTCTTCACTAATTCCAACCTGCACTTCTATCTTATCCCTTACCTTGCCGTTTATTTGGATAATAAGATTTATCCTTTCCTCCGCAATCAATTTGGGATTGTGCTTCGGCCAAGGCTGAATATGCATAGAGCCATGCGCCACTGCAAACTTTTGCCACAATTCCTCGCTCATATGCGGCGCAAAGGGAGCTAGAAGCTTAAGGAAAATAATCAATTGCGATTTTGTTATCTCTTGCGGTCGTTCTTCAAAAGAGTTAAGTAAAACCATCAGCGCGGAAATGGCCGTATTGTATTGCAAATTCTCTATATCTTCAGTAACCTTCTTGATGGTTTTATGAAGCAGCCTATTAACGAATAACGAATCTTTGGAGGATTTACGAATTCGTTTACTGGTAAGTGATTTGTCATTCTTTAATAAAAATACTCTCCGCACTCTCTCCAAAAATCTCGTAATCCCTCGTATACCGGTATCCTTGAAATCCCCGCCCTGCTCGAATGGACCTAGAAACATAAGATACATACGCAACGCATCGGCTCCGTATTTTTTAATGTATTCGTCCGGGTTAACGACGTTGCCGCGCGATTTTGACATCTTAGCGCCATCTTTGATCAAAAGGCCGTGGGCGCGGAATTTCTTGAAGGGTTCTTCAAAATTTATCACTTTCCAATCGTAAAATGCCATTGCCATAAATCTGACATAAAGCAAATGCAGCACTGCATGCTCGGCGCCGCCAATATACATATCAATAGGGCACCATTTTTGAACAAGCTGCGAAAATTTAGAATCTCCAATTTTTAAGTTCCAATTTTTAAACTTTATAAGATAGCCAAGATAATACCATGAAGAATCCAGAAAGGTGTCGGAAACATCGGTTTCACGCCGCGCCCATGCCCTGCACCTCGGGCAGTGGACTTTGTAGAATTTTTCCACGGTTGCAAGCGGAGATTTATCGGTTCCGGTCGGACGAAAATTTTTAATATGGGGCAATTTAAGAGGAAGATCTTTTTCTGGAACGCTATACCAACCGGGCATACTTTTTTTCTCCCCGTAATCCAGCGAGGCGCATTTTCCGCAAAAAATCATGGGTATCGGTGGACCCCAATAACGCTGGCGCGAAATTAACCAATCTCGCAAGCGGTAATTTGTTTGTTTTTTTCCGCCTACGAATTTCGTGATTTCCAACTTAGCATCCTCATACCACAAATCGTTAAATTTATCGGAATTCATAAGCCTACCGCCAAATTCATAGCATCGTTTCCCTTGGTGGATTTCTTGTAAAATCTTCTGGGGATCTTCCGAGGAAACAACCCCAACTAATCGCATATGCTTCCCGGTTTTTTTATCAAATGGACTAATTACACAAATAATCGGAAGTCTGAATTTATTTGCAAAATCAAAATCTCGCTGGTCGTGCGCTGGAACCGCCATGACCGCCCCAGTACCCACATCTCCAAGCACGTAATCAGCAATCCATATGGGTATCTCTTTTTTTGTCGCCGGATTCACGGCAATAATGCCTTTTAATTCTATGCCGTTCTTTTCTTTTTCTTCTATGGTTCTTTCTTCTAAAGATTTATAGGCCGCGTTCTTTATATAATCTTCAACTTCTTTTTTATTTGTGATTCCCGGCATTAAATTCGAAATCATTTTATGCTCTGGGGCTAATATCAAATAGGTTGCGCCGAAAAGCGTATCTGGGCGCGTAGTAAATACCTCTATTGAAAATTGAGAATTTGAAATCGGGAATTTTATTAATGCTCCCTCCGATTTTCCAATCCAATTCCTCTGGGCAGTTTTTATCTTTTCTGGCCAGTCAATTTTATCCAAATTTTTCAGCAGGCGCTCGACGTAATCGGTAATCTTGAAAAACCACTGTTCAAGCTCCTTTCCGGCGACAACGCTACCACATCTTTCGCACTTTCCGCCGATGATCTGCTCGTCCGCCAAAACCGTTTTACAGCTAAAACACCAATTAACCGAAGCTTTTTTTCTGTAGGCCAGGCCGCGCTTGAACATCTGTATGAAAATCCATTGCGTCCATTTGTAGTATTCCGGATCATACGTTTCAAGGCGCTCACGCCAAGCAAAACTATTGCCCATTGCTTCGAGTTGTTTATAAAATCTTTTTTCAGAGATTTTAGCCTGATGCGCGGGATGCTTTCTTACTTTAATGGCATAATTTTCCGAGTGAATACCAAATCCATCAAGGCCTATCGGTTCAAAAACATCACAACCCTGCATCCTTTTCATGCGGCCGTATATATCGGCGCCGGTAAAAGCATACATATTGCCGACATGCAAACCCCCTGCCGAAGGATAGGGAAACATCATCAAATTATAAAAAGGCCTTTTAGCTTTTTTAAAATTTGGCTCGTATAGTTTCTTTTTAAACCAGGCTTTTTGCCATTTTTTTTCTATTCTGGAATGATTATAATCCATATCATCTATGTTTAATTTAACATACTTAAATCCTGCGCTTTTGTTTTAAATGCGAAATAATGCTTTGGCATTGCGAGTTGCGATTTCCGCAAGCTCCATTGAGCTCAATCTTTTGATCGCCGCAATCTTTTCAGCGATATATTTTATATTAATAGGTTCATTACGACCCAGCAGGGGCGGCGGCGTCAAATCCGGCGCATCAGTTTCAAAAAGTATCTTATCCGCAGGTATTTTCTTGATTACTTCGTTAAGATCCAATTTAAAAATTATGCCGTTAAAACCCAAATAAAAACCCATCTCTAGAAACATCTTGGCCTCTGGCCAGCTACCAGTAAAGCAGTGTAGCACACCCATGGGGATATGGTTTAAATACCGCAAAATCTCGATCAAATCTCTGTTGGCCATGCGGCAGTGCATTATCAGCGGCAAATTAAATTCCGCGGCAAGCTTTATGTGTTTTAAAAATAATTCTCTTTGCTCCTCTTTAAAACGTTCCAGTTTTATTTTTGTCTTTGGCTTCCAATAATAATCAAGCCCAAATTCTCCTATCGCAACAACATTAGACTGACCGACGAGAATTCTATATTTTTCATAATCAAATTTTTCGGGTTGAAATTCGTTTTGCGAGGTTTGTTTTATTCTCGTAAAGCCGCTTTTGATATATGTAGGGTGAAGACCGATTGCGGAATAAACACCTTCGGAATATTTTTGAGCGAGCTCAACTGCGGCTTTACTTGTTGAATAATTATAGCCTGGGCTGATAAGCCAAACTTTTTCTTTTAGGGCGCGCGTGATTACATCGCCAACGTCATTCTTAAATGCCGGCGAGCCGAGGTGGGCGTGAGTATCAATAAACATGATTATATCCTTGGAAAAAAGGGGTCGCCGCGCTGAGCTTTGAAATGCCATGCGGTAGCAGAAGAAGATTCTATGCCTAGGTGCCAGAATATTTTTTCCGAGGTCTGGGGCATAAAAGGACCAAGCATACTTGCAATATGCGCTAGAAGAAACAGTAACTCCTTTATAGTTTCGTCATTGCCTTTTTCCCAGGGTTTTTTTTCATCTATTTGCTTATCGCACCGGCTTATCAAATCCCAAATGGCCTCAAGGGCCTTATTGAATTTAAATTCATCGAGCTCTTTTTTGTATTCTTTCCATACTCTTTCGACGGATCGCAAAGTTTGCGCAGTTGGTTTTATTTCGGAATTCTTCAAACCGATTTTTTCGGCCATAGCCGTAACTCTTGCTACCAAATTGCCTAGCCCCGAAGCTAAATCAGAATTATAGCGCTTTATAAATTTTTTTTCTGTGTAGTCGCCATCTCCAGTCGGCGGTATTTCTCTTAAAAGGTAATAGCGCACGGGATCGGCTCCGTATTTTTTGATCAATTCAAAAGGATCAATCACATTGCCTATGGTTTTTGACATTTTTTGGCCGCCGACGGTGATTAGTCCGTGCACCATCAAAGATTTCGGCAATTCCAAGCCCAAAGAAAAAAGCATAGCCGGCCAGATTATCGCGTGGAAACGCAAAATATCTTTCCCAAGGCAATGAATGTCAGCTGGCCAAAATTTCTTGAACTTATCTCTATTTTCGGCGAAGCCCAGAGCCGAAATATAATTGGTAAGCGCGTCGCACCAGACGTACATTGTCTGGGTTGTGTCATCTGGAACCGGAATTCCCCATTTCAGATCTGCGGCCGGCCTCGAAAAGCTAATGTTCTCCAAGCCTGCGGCGACAAAACTCAGCATTTCCCTACGCCTGCCCTCGGGAATGATTTTTATTTTGTTTTTCTCAATCGCGTCTTTTATTTTTTTTGAGTATCTTGTCAGTCTAAAAAAATAATTTTCTTCGTCTATTTTTTCTGGTTCCGACAAATGCAAAATGCATTTTCCATTTTTCAAATCTTTTGAGGTTATAAACGCCTCATGCCCTACGCAATAAACTCCGCTGTATTTCTTTTTATATATATCGCCATTCTTTTTAAGCATCAACCATACTTTTTGCGCCGCGGGCCAATGCCGCTTTTGGTCTGTGGTACGGATAAAATCGTTGGTGGAAATATTTAGCGCCCCGAGCAGATTTCTGAATTTGTAAGATATTTCCTCCGTGAATCGCTCGGGGGTCTTACCTTGTTTTTGGGCAGCTTTGGCGTTCTTGGCACCATGCTCATCCGTGCCGGTTAAAAAGAAAACTTCCTCGCCCAAAAGACGGTGATATCTTGCCAAAACATCCGCCTGAACCAACTCCAGCGCAAAGCCCAAATGCGGAGGGGCATTTGTGTAGGGAAGGCTTGTCGTGATATAAAACTTATTGGAATTAGTCATAATAGGAATTATTACAGATTAATGTAACATAGATCCGTGATTTTAACACCCCATTTTATTTTCGGCGCACTCCTCGGCCATTTGATTCCGAATAAACTCTTGGCTCTGGCTGTCGCATTTTTGAGCCATTATGTTTTAGATGCAGTGCCGCACTGGGATTACGATGTTAAAAATCTAAAAGCTAAAAGATGGTTTTCTTCCGTGGGCGAGCTGGCTGAAGTAACTTTGGATTTTATTGGCGGATTTTTTATTGTTTTATGGCTGGGAGCCTGGCTAGACTTAAGAAATATTTTATGGATTTTAGCTTCGGGTTTTGCCGCGATTCTGCCGGATTTTTTAACATTTCTAATGATCCTTAATCCGGAAAACAAATTATTAAAAAGTCACCATTGGTTTCATGGCAAAAAAATCCACTGGTTTAAAAATAAAAATAATTCATTATTGTTTAATATCTCAAGTCAAATTTTAATTATCTTGCTTGCCATTGCTCTAATGCAAAGATAAAGTTAATTCCGCCGCATTATCACCGTGTATTCTCCACGAAGTGGATCTTTTTTTACCTTATCTACAATATCGCGCATAATACCCCTATAAATAGTTTCAAAGCGCTTGGTCAGTTCCCGACAAACCACAACTTCCGAATCCGAGTTTACGGCCTTTATCTCTTCCAGAGTTTTTATAATTCTATATGGAGATTCATAAAAAATAACTGGGTATTTTGAATCAATAATTTCTTTGATAAATTTGCTCCGGTTTTTCTTTCGTGGCAAAAAACCAAAAAATAAAAACCTAGCCATCGGAAAACCAGCAATTGATGCCGCACTTGTGAGCGCGCTCGGCCCGGGTATCGATATAATTTCCACCTGCGGCGTAATTTTAGAAATATAATCTACCAGCCGATTGCCCGGGTCCGAAATTCCAGGCGTGCCGGCATCAGAAACCAAAGCCAGATTTCTGCCGGTTTTTAATAATTCTGCGATTTGGACGGCCTTGTTTAATTTAGAATGCTGATGATAAGAGATCGTCGGTTTTTTGATGCGATAATTTGCAAGCAATTTTTGAGTGACTCGCGTGTCTTCACATAAGATTAAATCAACCATTTTCAATGTTTCCAGAGCACGAAGGCTGATGTCTTTTAAATTGCCTATGGGCGTTGCTACGATATAAAACTTGGGCATTTGATTATCTAGTATCGGCGCGCTGGCGTCGCAAAAAATCATGTAAAAACTCGGCAATCATACCTATCATTGGCACAACTAAAATTGCGCCGAGTGCGCCCCATAATTTTCCTCCCACGGCCAAAGCCAGCAAAACAAGTGCTGGCGAAATATCAACCATTTTTTTGGTGATGGCGGGAGTAAGAATATTGCTTTCCACTTGTTGGATTAATGTAAAAGCGGCCAGCACGACAAAGGCCATCACTGGCGAATCTAAACCAATAACCACTAAAAGCAAGAAGGCTGTAGTCAGTGGACCAACTATCGGAACGAAATTAGATAGACCTGCGACCAAAGCTAGGGTTATGGGATAACGTACGTCGAAAAGTAAAAATGTTATGTACGATAAAATGCCGACGAACAGCGAAGCGATTATCCGCGTAAAAAACCAGCCGGTAACCCGTCGCTCAGCCCGGCGCCACAAAGATAAAATGCGCTCTTCGTATTCTCCGGGGAAAATAACCAGCAGGGTCTTTTCGATTGAGTTTACCTCCATGGACAAAAAGAAGGCCACGCTGATAATGAAAAGGGTAGAAAATAATCCGCCAAAAACTACGAATAAGGTACTGAATACATTTGAAGAAATCTGCTCAACTGTAGATTGGATAATGGTTACGAATGTCTGCGTGTTGCTGAAGGCTTGTATGCCGACCTGACTTAAAATCGGAGAAATCTGCCCGAAATATTTTGGAAACGATTGAGAAAAAGCTCTTATCTCGCTAATAAACACCGTAGCGACGTAATATATAAAAAGGGCTAGCAAGCCAAAAATCGCGACATAAACGAAAACGACTGACAAAACCCGCGGGATACGCCTTTTATGGAGAAAATCTATAATTGGGTTGAACAGCAAAGAAATTATAAGGGCAAAAACAAACCAAACAACGATCTCGCGGACAAGATATAAAACGTAAAGCACAAAAATCGCGATTAATATTTTTATAATCGCCGACCAAGATATGTCCAAAGTGTTTTCTCGCATTTTAAATTAAAGCCTTAAAAGCGGATCGAACTCTCTTTTGTCTTCAAAGGGACCTACAATCGCAAGATTAAGTTTATTGGGCTTAAAAATATCTTTTGCTACATGCCGGATGTCACCCGCGCTAACTTTTTTAATTTTTTTATAAATCTCATCCGGAGTTAAAATTTGACGCTCAAGCAAATCCTGCATCCCATAGAAAGACGCTTTGGCGTCAGAAGACTCAAGGGACAATGCCATAGTTCCGACCAAGTAATCTTTTGCCTTTTTCAATTCTTTTAATGGGGTTGGTTTTTGCGCTATCTTTTTATATTCGCGCGAAATCGTGGTAATTGCCCTGCCCACGCTTTTGTTTTCAATGCCGGCTTGCGAAACGAAATATCCCGTGTCCGGATCCAACTCCACAGAACTTCTTATATAATAAGCAATGCCTAGTTTTTCTCTGACCTCTATAAATAGTCTCGAGCTCATCATTCCGCCCAGGATCACGCTTAAAAGCTCCAGCGCATATTTTGCCGGATGCGAAAGATTATAACCCCTGACGCCGAGACATATATGAGATTGATCGGTTTTCCTCGTGTGTAGCAAAAGTTCCGGCTGGCTTTGCTTTTCGACGACTACTGCCTTTGGTCGGAACTCGCCATCTCGTACAGCCGAAAAATAGTGCTTTGCTTTTTTTATGGCCAAGCTCTGTTTGAAATTTCCGGCCAGGCACACAATAGTATTTTTTGCCACATACTGGCTTTTCATATAATCGGCCAGTTGTTTTCGTGTAACGTTGGCGACGCTTTCTTTCGTTCCGGCTACCGGCCAGCCAATCGGCTGATTGCCATAAAGAACCTGCTGCCATAATTCCTGTACATAAGACATCGGGTTATCATAATACATGTTTATTTCTTCCATAATAACTCCGCGCTCTTTTTGGATTTCTTTTTCCGGCAAAAGACTGTTAATGAAAATATCTGCCACCCAGTCAAGCGCGATGTCAAAATATTCCGCCTTCACCTTAGCCCAATAGCCAGTGTATTCTTGGCCGGTAAAGGCATTATAGACTCCGCCGACCCTATCCAACGTCTCGGCTATCTCAACTTTATCCGGTCTCTTTTTCGTCCCTTTAAAAAACATGTGTTCCAAAAAATGAGATGAACCGTTAAACTTTTTTTCTTCATATTTTGAACCAGTTCCAACTAAAACCAAAACCGTAGCAGCCTGCGTGCTTTTTTGGGGAACTGTGATAATCCTTAAACCGCTTTTGAGAATGGTTTTTTTGAACATCTTTGGGAGTACATATTCGGAACCATGTACTCCTAAAATTATAACTTAAATCCGTGAAATATAAAAGCGAATTCCAGCGGCTATTATTTTACTGACCGTTTGCTACTTGATTGGAAAAAACATTATCTAAATATAAATCTCTGCTTCCCGGTAGAAAAAATTTCATTACTAACTCTTTGTTTTATTTATTATGAATTCTTGTTTAACCTAATGAATTTGTCAACTTTTTAAACAGTTCATCTATTTTTTCTCTTTTCTGCTCCATCGTGTCTCTATAACGTACTGTAGCCGTGTCGTCTTTCAAGCTTTGATGATCAATTGTTATACAATACGGCGTTCCTATTTCGTCCTGCCTACGATACCTACGACCTATTGTACCAACCTCATCATACTGACACATAAAATTGTTTTTTAATACGCTGTGTACTTCTTTGGCTTTTGAGACCAGTTCCGCATTATTTTTGACCAACGGCAAAATAGCCGCACGGATGGGTGCAATTTTTTTATTTAAATGTAAAACTATTTCTTTTTCTTTTGCCGATTCGGTGGTTTTTGTTCTGCCGCCTCTTATCTCTTCATAAGCATCAAGCAAGAGCGCGAGTATTAAGCGGTCAATGCCCAAAGTTGGCTCAATAACATACGGAGTAAATCTTTTGCCAATCTCCTCGTCAAAGTATCGCAAATCTTGCCCAGAAAACTGGGAGTGCCGAGATAAATCATAATCCGTCCGGTTCGCAACACCCGCCAACTCTGCCCACCCGAAGGGAAAATGATACTCAATGTCAATAGTGCGCTTAGAATAATGAGCTAAATCTTTTTTGGCGTGCTCTTTGCGCTGCAGATTTTCTTTTTTCAGACCCAAATCCAAAAAGAACGTTTCCCATGCCTCCAGCCACTCATCGAATGCTTTTTCATCTTGTCCAGGCTTCACGAAATATTCTATCTCCGCAATGTCAAACTCGCGCGAGCGAAAAGTGAAGTTGCCCGTAGTGATTTCATTGCGAAAACAACGTCCGATTTGGGCAATGCCCAGCGGCAATTTCTGGCGCATGGATTCCTGGACAAGTTTAAAATCCTCGAACATTGATTGTGCGGTTTCGGGCCTCAAATAAGCCGCGCCGGCTTGATCTTCCACCGGACCCAAAAATGTTTTAAACATCAGATTAAACCGCCGCGGCGCGGTAAATTCTTTGCCTCCGCAAAATGGACATTTACCGTCCCTTAAATGGTCTTGCCTAAATCTAGCGTGGCACTTTTTGCATTCAACCAAGGCATCGCTGAAGCTAGCTATATGCCCAGAAGCCTCCCAGGTTTTAGGATGCATAATAACGGTCCCGTCAATTAAAAAAACGTTGTCGCGCTCCTGCACGAATTTCTTAATCCATTCCGCCTTTATATTATTTTTCATCAATACCCCGAGCGGCCCGTAATCCCAGAGAGCTTCTATGCCTCCGTAGATCCCAGAAGTCTGAAAAATAAAACCGCGGCGTTTGGCAAGAGAAGTAATTTTATCCATTAGGTTTTCCATAAATACAAACCTATCTGATTAAGCCACTATTGTTTGACAGCGAAGAATCATCCGGCAATGTTGTGTCTATTGTTGCGCTCGTATCGTAAGCGACCTCGGCTCCAGACCAGCTATCCGCGCCCAAAAGACGGGCTGCAGAAATTAATGGCATGGTCTTACCTAAGTCTGAAGATTCTGGTTTTAACATTATCTGAAAAGCTATTGACGGACCAAGGTCGGTCGCGCTGCCTGCGCGCACACTGCCCACATCCCATAAAAGCTCGTCTGTTGAAGCCTCAACGACCAGCTTTGCATCTTGCGGAAAAGTCTTTCCGACAAGCGAAACTTTTGGCGGCAATGCTGCTCTTATCGAAACACTACCAAGGTCACTATAAGATGGTTTTATCCTCCAAACTACGGTATAAGTTGTACTTTGGCCAACCTGTGGCGGAATCGGGCCGGAGTTACCGAAAATATTATCAGTATAATAAACCGATTGAGTCAAAACTGGCTTGGCCTGAATTTTTGTTTCAAACTGCTGGCGCGTCTGAGAAAGAACAACGGTATCTTTGACTGATGGATTTTTATCCCCGGTCATTAAAGCGGATTCGTTTTTAAGATTAATCCAGAATTCAACGCTGCCTTCTTCTCCCGAATTCAAAAATTTTAGCTTAGGAACTCTCTGCGAATCCCAAATTATTGAATTGTCGCCCGATTGAAATTGCCCGTCTTCGGTTTTGACGCTTGAAAGATCAAATGGGTAGCCGTCAAGACGAACCACTAAAAATAAATTGTCGAAATAATTTTCTCCGACATTGCGGAAGGTTACCTGGTAATGCAGAACGTCTCCGGGATTAGCTATGTAATTATCTGTGCCGTTAATCGTCTGGGAAATAAGCAGATCGGGTTGGGATATAGATATGGCCTTCTCTATTTCTTTCAACAAAACGAATTCTCCATCAACCCATACGCCGAGCTGGGCTTTAAAATCTTTCTCCTGCGATAAGTCTCCTGTCAAAGAACCACTGATATTAACGCTTCCTCCTTGTCTGCCGTTTAAAAGACCGATGTCCCATTCATTATTTTCTATGCCGCGCGGTTTGCTTCCAGAAAACTGAAAGCCCGACGGATATTGCATTAAAAGTCTTACTCCGGAAACCGGATAGTTGCCGGTAGAAGAATAATTCACCGTGAAAGACATAGGCTTCGCGTTCTCTGCCCGCGAAGGCAATACTAAATCCAAATTTAGCGGCACGGATGAAATAAGCGTTGTTGCGCTGGTTTTTGATTCGTATTTTGCTTTAAGATTTTTGGGGCTGTAGCTTATCGTCACCTTTGCAACCTGTGCCTGGTTTTCCGCTCCAAACAATCTTGCTTTGAACGTTTCGGTTCTTTCTTGGCCCGGGTATATATCATCAAGTTTCTTTGCGAAAATCTTACCTGAATCGGCCTCCGGGAAGGAACGACTAGGATATTCAAAAAGCAATTTTACATCTTCAAGCGCCACGTTTCCGTTGTTTTTATACTTAACTACATACTCAATCCCGTCAAAAGCCTGAACTTTATCCGGCGCCAAAAGCTCAAGCTTTAAAACGTCCTTGGAATAAACATTTCTCTGGTAATACCAAAGGCCAGCCAGGCTGATGGCTAGAGCCAATGCAATTAAAACAAGGCTAATTTTTATTTTCATTAAATATAGTTTGCTATTGGTTTAATTTGCCGAAAGTAACCTTCCAAAATTTTGTTTAGATTTATCGCAGCTGAATTTTCTATTTTTATTTTTATAATCTCTTCCCAAGGCCTTGCAAAGATCAGACGTAATATTTTAACTTCATCCGGCCTTATGGGTATTTTATCGTTTTTTGCACCCCTTGGAAAACAATGTGTGCAAACAATCCCTCCGCTGCCAAAACAAAAGGCTAATTTACCAGGGATTAATTTTTTGTCGCATAAAATGCAAGCTGAAAGATCGGGTTTATAACCAATATGACCGGCAAAATTCCAAAGGCAATAAAGATAAAATGGCAATAATTTATTATCGTCTAAGCTATCGCTATCAAGAGTCGCAAGCATATTTCTAAACGCCTGGAACGCTTCCGGATCCCTCTCCTCTTCTTTCAGGACAGCATTGATCATATCGGCCATTTTATACGCGATTTTCAATCTCGCAGACTCAGCATGCAACTTCTCAAATTTATCCAAGACCAATGCATCCGTCAACGTCTTCCTGCCGCGTCCCTCAATAAATGCAATTTCGGAAAGATATAATAAGTCAATCCCAGAACGAAGTTTAGAGGAAATTTTTCTTATTCCCTTAGCCGCTATAAAAACTTTTCCGAAATTTTTCGTCAAAACTGTAAAAAGCTGATCGGCTTCGCCGATGTCTTTTTTATTTAAAATGATGCCTAAAGAACGGTGATGAGTAAACATTGATCGAATGAAATTATATCTTTTGGATACCAAGACGCAACGGCTTGCCATCAACTTTTATCTCTTTGGCTTTTGGATATTTTTTAAAAACGAGGTCCTTTGCTCGCGTTTCCTGCAGGATTGTTTTTTTGTTTTTGGCGATAATATCCAAAAGCCTGTCTTGGCCTTCGCAAAATATAATTATTGAGTGTTTCGGTTTAAGACCGGCTCTTTTACGCTCTTCCTGCAGAGTTCTGATAACCTCTCTTATCATGCCTTCTTCTTTAAGCTCTGGCGTAATTTCCGTATCAAGCGAAAAAGTTTTTCCAAAAATTATATTTTTGACATTTACTTCATCTTTAATAAGTTCCAGCAATTTTTTCTTTTTCTGCAATTCTCTCTGCGCTATCGCAAGCTCTTTCAACGGCTGCCTCACTTTAATGCCGGCTCTGGCTCTTGCCGCCAGCGCCGCGGCGACGATATCGCGCGCCAAATCCATATCTTTTTCCAATTCTTGGCTTAATAAGCTTTTCGCAAGCACAGGCCATTTTTCCAGATGCAAACTTTCTTTATATCTGCCTTTTTTTTGGGTGATACGAAGATAAATATCTTCGGAAATAAATGGCACGAATGGAGCGCAAAGCCTGCAAACGTCGCGCAAGACAGATGCCAACACCGAACATGCAACCTTAGAATCTTTATCTTTTTCTTTTTTTTGCAAACGGCGCCTTGATCTTCTAATATACCACTGGGACAAATCTTCAATGACAAAATTTTCCAGAGTTCTTGCGGCCTGCATAATATCGTAATTATCCAAGCTCGCTGTTACATTTTTTATAGTCGTTTGAAGCTTTGAAAGTATCCACGAATCCAAAACTCCAAGATCTTTTACGGGCGGATTTTTTGTATACTCTTGCGAATAAGTATCAAAAAATATATAACAATTCCACAGGATTAAAATAAATTTTTTGAACGCTAAATCTATATCTGATTCTTTGAAAAGCTTCGCCTCTCCCGGCTGGTTAACAGTGTAAAAATACCACCTTACTGCGTCGGCCCCATATTTATCCAACACAGCCCAAGGATTTACGGCATTGCCTTTAGACTTTGACATTTTTTCTCCCCTTTCGTCCAAAACATGGCCTAGGGAAATAACGTTTTCATACGGCGCGCTAAATCCTAGTGCGCTTGAAATGGCAAGTAGTGTGTAAAACCAGCCCCGCGTCTGGTCTACAGCCTCGGAAATATAATCGGCTGGGAATAATTCTGGCGGATTTAATTTCCGATTTTTGCGCTCACCGACATGCGCGAATGGCCAATGACCTTGCGCAAATGGCATTGCTCCGGAATCAAACCAGACATCGCTAACATCTTTAACCCTCTTCATAATCCTGCCGCACTTTTGGCAATAAAATTTTACTTCATCAATATATGGGCGGTGCGGATCAAATTGACCTTTTTCATCTAGGGGCACTTTTTTATATTCTACCTTGCGGATTTCTCCAGTACGCGGCCCGCCGACATTCTGTTTTATTTTCAAGATCCTTTCATCGCTCAAGCCAGCCAGCGTATTTGTAAGCAGCCAAAGCGGATCGCCGTGGCTGACAATCAAAATTTTTGAATTTTTATGTTTTTTTTCTATGGAGTCAAGAGCATCAAATACTCTTTTTCTACATTGGCCGTAATTCTCTCCCCCGGCCGGTTTTTTATCATAAAACCTATCGAGCTTGAGCGGAAAATCTTGATAAAATCTTTCTTTTGTGCCACCGTGATACCCGCCCAAATTGATATCCCTTAATCTTCGATCAAAAACTATTTTAACTCCACCCAGCTCTTTGGAAACTATTTTTGCGCTCTGACGTGTGCGCATAACGTCCGAAGCGTAAATTATGCTTATTTTTTCCTTTTTGAGTTTCTGCGCGCATTTTCTGATTTGCTTCTCACCCTCTTTGGTCAAAAATACTGGCTCTTTTTCTGGCCACGGATACATAAAAGCTGTTTTTTTTGTCTGATATTCGGTCTGGCCATGACGTATTACATAATATTCATTGGTTGAAAATTTTTTTGAAAATAAATCCTGCTTGGATCCTATTGCGCATACATCTTTGCACTCAGTGCACTGCCAAAGCGGTAAGGGCGTACCCCAATATCTTTCGCGCGAAAAAGCCCAATCTTTTACTTCTTTAAGCCATTCGCCGAACCTACCTTCTTTAAGATGCTCCGGAATCCATTTTATTTGTTTGTTATTTTCCAGCAGCCGATCTTTTATCGCTGTTATTTTCACGAACCACGACTCTTTGGCGTAATACAAAAGCGGCGAGGCGCAACGCCAACAGAAAGGATAATCATGTTCGTATATTTCTTCCCCAAAAAGCAAACCGCGTTTTTTCAAATCTTCTTTAATTAGTTTATCTGCATCTTTGACAAACAATCCATTCCAGGTATAACCGGGGGTTATCATTTTTCCCTGGCCATCAACGGTCAATAAAATCGGCGCGCTATCGGCATATTTTTTGACCGCTTCCATATCTTCCTCTCCGAAAGCCGGCGCTATATGAACTAACCCGGTACCCTCATCTTTTGATATAAAATTGCCGGCAATTAAACTATATGGCTTGAAGTTGGAATCCGAAACGATTGAACCGACATAGAAAGGTTCATATTCCAAACCCAATAACTTTTTGCCATTTATTTCCTGAATAATTTCGCAGTCTTCTCCTAAAATGTTTAACCTATTCTTGGCTAAAATAAAATTATCATTGCCCTTTTTTGCTTTTACGTAAATAAACTCTGGGTTTACAGCTATGGCAATATTGCCAGGCAGCGTCCATGGAGTTGTGGTCCAAACTAAAAGATAGTCATTTTTTTTACCTTTTATCCTAAATTTTATATATATTGCCGGCTCTTTTATTTTTTTGTATCCGAGTGCTACTTCGTGGCTTGAAAGAGAAGTTCCGCACCGCGGGCAATAGGGCACGACCTTAAAATCTTTGCGCAAAAGTCCTTTTTCCCAAACTCTTTTTATGATCCACCATAAAGTTTCAATATAATCGGCTTCGTATGTCACGTATGGATGTTCCATGTCTAGCCAAAAGCCGATTCTTGCAGTTAATTTTTCCCATTCTTTTTTATAAAGCCAAACTGATTGTCTGCATTTTTTATTAAATCTGGCAATGCCATATTTTTCTATATCTTTTTTATTTTTTAGACCAAGTTCCTTTTCTATCTCAAGCTCTACTGGCAGACCATGCGTATCCCAACCGGCCTTGCGCAAAACGCGAAACCCCCGCATGGTTTTATAACGGCATATAATATCTTTATAGACCCTAGCCTCTACGTGATGTATTCCGGGCCGGGCGTTGGCGGTCGGTGGACCCTCATAAAAGACAAAGTCGCGGGCTCTGGCTCGCTGTTTCACGCTTTTCTCAAAAATCTTGTTTTTCTTCCAATATTTCAGTATTTTTTGTTCTTGTTTTGGGAAATTTATTTCCATTGCTATTTAATAATGTATCACTTTTGTGCTTAATTTTCAATGAAAAACCCGACAATGTCGGGTTTTATTTCCAAAATCTTTTTTTATTTGCCCCAGCGCGGCGCAAAATCTCTATTTGAGCAAGGACATTTTGCGCTAACGCTTCAAGACGCCCCGATGTGCCATCAAGTTCTTTACTAATAGACGGAACAAATTTTAATATAAGTTTTTCGACGGGACCCAAGCGGTTTAGCGTATTTGAAATCAAACCGCAATTTATCCTTCCGTATGGCGGAACAATCACACCCATATCAAGCAACGCGGCGCACAGCGTATTGCCCACGCCGCCCTCTTCAAAGCCGTAATTCACGATAAGACCTGCAACCTTACCCTCAAGCAAGGCTTCTTCTTCAAGAATGTTAAACTTTTCAAAAAGAGCTACGGTAAGGGAACACGGCATGCGCCAGTGTACAGAAGTTGAAAGTATAAAGCCGTCAGCGCCAAGCAAAATATCGTAAAGCGCGACGGTATCTCGGTTTACATATGGCGGATTCGCCAAGCGCTGAAATTTTTTTGCGGCGTATTCCTTTTTTGGAAATATATCCAAGTCTATAAGATGCAAAAGTGATGTTTTTGCTCCGTGTTTTTTTACGAAGGAAAGGGTTTTCTTGAGATTAACCGCGGCGGGGCCATCTTTCGCAAGAGAACCATTAATCCCCACTATAATGGGTGTCGATTGGTCGTCTTCTCCCATGTCAAATTTTGCCCGCGGCTTTTAGATATTGACCGGCATTTAACAAGACAACAAACCAATAAATTGTGGCGGCCATGGCAAGCGCAAGGGTCACTTCGCGTTCTTTTTGCGGAGAGGACTTGCTGGCAAAATAAATTGTGGCGCCGACAACGGCAGCCTTAACGGCGATAACCCTTCCCCATTGTCTTTTCTCAACCAATCCCGCAAAAAATGGATTGGCCTCGTGTATTTTATCTGGAAATCTTTCTTTGGCCCAAAAAGTAGTTAGAAAATCAAAAACATGACCCAGGATGCACAAAGTAAGAAGCCTTTTCTTCATTCAGCGCCTCCGATTTTTAATGAACGTTTTCGGGCTGATAATATAATATAGCAATATAGCGCAGGAAAATGCAATGGCTACATTTTTTCCGGCGCGGAAATGCACATCGCCATTAGGGCATTTTCAAGAGTTATTTTTGCCGCCAAAAGCAAAGCCAAACGTGCACCTTCAAGGTTTTTATCTTCGCTTATCACCCGGCAATCTCTGTAGAATTGATGAAAAACAGTTGCCACATCAATAGCATATTGCGCCAAACTTTGAACTTGATAAGTCTCTGCCGTAGCCTCAATGATTTCAGGAAAACGTATAAGTTGTTTTATTAAGGCTAGTTCGCTGGGATGTATTAATAATTTTAAATCTTGGCTTGCAATTTTAAACTTTAATTTTTTCTTACCGAGGCGTACCCCCGAGGCATGCCTTCCCCGGACTGAAACTAGTCTTGGGCCGGGAATTTTGAATTTATTTATAATGCTGCAGATTCTAGCGTGGGCATATTGCACATAATAGACCGGATTTTTTTCGGATTGTTCTTTCGCCAAATCAAGATCAAAATTAAGATGGTTGCCATAGTTTCTCGTCAAAAAGAAAAATCTTGTCGCATCAGGGCCGATTTCATCCAGCAATTCTTCAGTTGTGACGTAGCTACCCGCGACTCTTTTAGACATCTTAAGTTCTTTGCCGCCTTCCATAAGTTTTACAAGCTGCATAATGATTGGTTCGACCTGGTCGCGTTTATATCCTAAAGCTTCGGCAGCGGCTTTAAGGCGATTGATATAGCCATGATGTTCAGCTCCCAAAAAAATTATTAATCGGCTAAATCCTCTTTTAAATTTATTGTCAAGATAAGCTATCTCTGAAAGAAAATATGTGTTGCCGAGCTTCCTTTCTTCGGTCACTTTCTTTAATACCCTGTCTTTGTCGTCGCCGAACTGCGAAGAAAGAAACCATAGGGTTCCATCTTCTTCCTTAATGAAATTTTTGCGACGCAATTCTGCCAATAACTTTTCTATCGCGTCTCCTTTATATAAATCGCTCTCGTATGACCAGACATCGTAAGTAATTCCCATTTTCGCGACAGTGTTTTTTATTTCACCAACAATAAAAGTAACTGCTTTTTTAACGTCTCTCTCTCCGTTTTTTCTTAATTCTTCCACGTATTCGTTTTTGTATAGCGGCTCTTTTTCCGGATCCAAAGATTGTTCAAGGAAAAAAATTTGTCTTCCCATGTCATTCACGTAATATTCTTTTGTGACATCGAAATGAGCAAGTTTTAGAACCCTCGCCAGTACATCTCCACAAAAACCGCCGCGGGCATTGCCTACGTGCAAAGGACCCGTAGGATTAGCTGATATGAATTCCAGATTAATTTTTTTATTATTGCCGATATCGCTCTCTCCGAATCTGTCTTTTGCTTTCAATATCTCATTAACTTGTTTATGCAAATACTCTTTTGAAAGGAAAAAGTTTATGAATCCGGGACCAGCGATTTCAATTTTTTTAAAAAGACTTTTATTTTTTATTTTATCGTATATTATCTTGGCCACATCAGCCGGATTTTTGCCGGTAGTTTTACCGAGATGTAAAGCAACCGGCGTGGAATAATCGCCGTTTTGCGGATCCTCCGGGCGCTCAATGAATATCTCAGACAGAACTGATATATTAAAGACGCCTTCTTGCTGAAGACTATCTAAGATTTCTTTTATTAATTTTTCTATTTTCTTCTTCGTGGTCATATCCATCCAAACACGTAGATGGCATCATTTTCAGTCTAAAATTATATTGGAAAAATTAAAAGAGGCCGATGGCCTCGTTTGGGCTTAAACTCATTCGTCAGGAAAGAAAGAAGACAAGGAGTCTTTGTAATTCTCCGGGAGAAAGACTTTAGCCGGAAGAATTAAAACTTGGTATCTCCTTCCACTCCACTGCGCGGCTACACCGCACGAAATAGTTCTAATCCTACTGACTCTACGAATCATCCAGATATAGCATTGCGCTATTTATCATCACCGTAATCCGTGATGGTTCATGAATTATGGTGAGGGGGCATGGGATTGCGCGTGAGGGCGACTTTTATTACACAATCCCATACCCTTGGGAGCAAAGCTCCTTGATAACCCAGGTTTCGACTTCATCCCAATTAACGGCGCGCCAAGTGGGGCGCTGGAAGAGGGAGACCTTGCCCGCAAGCTCCTCCACAAGCTCGCTCGTTAATTCGGCGTGGACGTACTTCTCCATGCGAGGGTCCTCGTACCATAGCTCCCGGAAAAGGTTTATGAACCTTTGGTCGCACGACGAGCAGGTAACTGCGAGGAGCTTCTTCTTGCCGCTCGGCTCTACCTTCCACGACGCCCAGAAACAGTCGGACACGTTGCAGCCGCAGAGAGTGCACTTCTTGATCTTGGAGCGGTATAGATCTACCATACCTTCCAAGACAAGCTTCGTGTGACTCGTGCAGTACCAGTCTTCCTCCACTCTCCAGTCCGCCCCATCAGGACATGGCTTGTTCGGTGGAAAGGTGCGGAAACTGTCGCCGAAGAAACAGTCGAGGTATAGCTTCCTCTGTTCGGCTTCGGTCCTGCGCCGGATTATAAGTCTAAACTGCTGCCTGCATCGCTCGACCAACGGTTGAATTTCTTGCGCTGTAGTCATTTATTATCACCTCCTTTGAAACGCCCTCTATTAAGATTATATCATACATATTAAATTATGTCAAGCAACATACCTCACAATTCTAAGCGTTACTGATGTATGTTAGCCTTAGAATTGGAATAACTTCAGAAAGTTTTAACTCTGTAATCGCAATGGAAGTATGATAAGATGAATTAGCAGATTAAAATAATTTATCAACTAAGAATATGCCCGTCCTGGCCGAAAATAAAAAAGCCCGCTTCAACTACGAAGTACTGGAATCGTTTGAAGCCGGTATCGTTTTGAAGGGCCAAGAAGTAAAATCAATAAAATCGGGGGGTATCGCCCTTGCCGGCTCTTATGTTGTTGCCCGCGGCGGCGAAATATGGTTCGTGGGCGCTAATATTCCGCCCTACCAGCCCAAAAATACAACGGCAAACTACGATCCCCAGCGGCCGAGAAAATTACTTTTAAAGAAAGAGGAAATAAAGTATTTATTTGGCAGATCCCAGCAGCGAGGCTTGACTTTGGTACCATTAAGGTTATATACTAAGCAGGGCAGAATAAAATTGGAATTCGGGATCGCCAGACACAAAAAGAAATTCGGAAAAAAACAAACCATTCAAAAAAGGCAGACGCAAAGAGAAATAGAAAGAGAGCTAAAAACGCGGGGATGACACAGTTTCGATAGAAGAACTTTTTAAAACATGCGGGCCGAGGCCGATCAAAGCCTCGTTAAAATTTGATCAACTAAATAAGTGCCAACTTATTTAACCAACCAGCTTACGCTTTAGCATAAGCCATTTGAAATAATAGATTCTCGATAATTATTTCGGGTGCAAACCAATCGAGATCGGCGGTTTCTTTGATCTGGAGCGCTGCCGAAAACAACAGATCAAGATGGCGGGCGTTTCGTCCGCTTTCAAGTCCGCCATTTTCCAAAGTGGACTACACTCGTAGAACTGTTTTAAAAAACATTCTAGACGCGGGGGCAGAACCCGCCATCTCCACCATCACCAAAACAATAATAATTTGCCAAACCGTCCATTAGTGAACAATCAAATAAGGGCGCGGGAAGTAAGAGTGATTGATGCCGAAGGCAAGCAATTAGGAATACTGGACATCCAAGATGCGCTACGCGTGGCACGCGAGCGCAATTTAGATTTAATACAAGTTACCGAGAATGTTGAACCGCCGGTCTGCAAAATAATGGATTACGGGAAATATCTTTATCAGGAAGAAAAGAAAAGAAAAATGGCCAAGCCCCAAAAGGGTGGCGAACTAAAAACGATACGCCTAACATTCAATATCTCGGTGCACGATCTGGAAGTGAGAGCGAATCGGGCGGAAAAATTCCTGAAAGAAGGCAACAAAGTATTGCTTGAAATGCGGCTCCGTGGCAGAGAAAAAACTCTTCAGAACTTCGCCAAAGAAAAATTTGCCAAATTTCTTGAAATTATCGGCCGACGACTACAATATAAAATAGAAAGGGAATTAAAGGGCGAGCCAAGAGGGCTTGCGATGATAATAGCCAAACAATAATCCCCGCGCTGAACTAGCTTTAATACCATGAAAACTAGAAAATCAATAACCAAAAGGTTCAAAATTACGAGAAGCGGCAAGGTTATGCGCCGACTTACGGGCCAAGACCATTATTTGGCTAAAAAATCTGGGAAAAGAAGGCGCGCAAGCCGCAAATGGATAGAAATATCCAAGGCTGAGGCGAAAAAAATTAAACAGCTAATCGGTTAATACTATGACTAGGGTTAAACGAGGGAAAATTGCCCATAAGCGCAGGAAACACGTGCTTCAACATGCGAAAGGTTTTCGCTGGGGCAGAAAATCAAAATATAGAGCCGCGAAAGAAGCCTTGATGCACGGCTGGACGCATGCTTTCCGCGGCAGAAAAGAAAAAAAACGCACATTCCGCAGGTTATGGAACGTACAGATTAACGCGGCGGCGCGCGAAAACAGTTTGACGTATGGAAAATTCATTAATCTGCTCAAGAAAAACAAGATCGCGCTGGACAGAAAAGTTTTGGCCCAACTCGCCATAGAACATCCTGAAATTTTTAACAAGATCGTAGAAGTCGCCAAAAAATAAATCCCGCTGGCGGCGCATCATCGAGATTTAATTTTGTGTGATTTTATGCTTTGTGGCCTGGATTAGGAATTATTATTCCACAACAAACCTGCATTTTTGTATCGCCTGCTGAATATCTGTAGGCATTATAGAACTCGGATGGCATCATAATCAAAATCTTTAACTTTAACGAGACAGCAAAACGTTGTTCGCCTCGGTTAAAAGCTTTTTTGCATTTTTAAATGTAAGCTGGTTTTTGGCGGCAGAATACGGTAACCACTTATAAGCAGTATGCTCAAAAGAAAGTTTTACATTCCTGTGCTTGGTCTCGGCTAAATAAAAAACAACAATTTTCATAATCGTTTTGCGCTTGCTTCTGAAAAAGTATCTTATCTGCTTTCTGAAACCGGGTACGAATTGAAGATCTTTAATCTCCGTTTCTTCCTCTGTTTCACGCCGCACCGTATCTTTTTCACTCTCCCCCTTTTCCACATGCCCTTTAGGGAAATCCCAATGTCCGGCGCCATAGTGCAAAAGCAAGTATCTCGCCGCGTTTTTCTCTTTTTTGAAAACTATTGCTCCAGCAGATTTTTCTATCGGCATATTTATTTAAAATATTCAAAGATTTTTTCTATAGGCCGGGCATTGATGATATCTTTTTTCTCGGCCCAGCCGCGACGGGCCTGGGCCACGCCAAATTCCATGTAGCGCAACTGATCTTTACGATGAGTATCGGTATTGATAACCATCTTAACGCCAAGCTCTTTGGCGCGCCTTATGTTTTGATCGTTTAAGTCCAGCCGTTCTGGACATGCGTCTATCTCAAGAATTGTGCCGGTTTGTTTTGCAACTTTTAGGATTTTTTCGAAATCAATCTGATATTCGTCTCTTTTTTTAAGAATTCTGCCCGTCGGGTGGGCGATTATATCCACATTTGGATTTTTCATCGCTTTAATAATGCGTTCTGTCATGTGCATTTTGGACATTTTCATCGTTGAATGCACACCGGCTATCGCATAATCAAGTTGGGCAAGGGTTTTATCGGAAATATCTATTGAACCATCATTCATTATATTTGCCTCGCAACCTTTTAGCACGCGGAATCCTTTTAATTTTTTATTCAGGATATCAATTCTCCCATTTCTTTTTTCCAGTTTTTTTTCATCCAATCCGTGTTCAATTTTCAAAAATTTTGTGTGATCGGAAATACCTATGTATTCATATCCGAGCGCCTGACCTGCTTTTGCCAGCTCCTCAATCGAATTCATTCCTCCATCCCAAGAAGAATGAACATGTAAATCTCCCTTGATATCGCCGTAATCAATTAATTGCGGCAATTTTCCAGCCAATGCAGCCTCAATTTCGCCATGCTCTTCGCGGATTTCCGGCGGAATCCATGGTAAACCGATGGCTTTATAAACTTTTTCTTCCGTATTGGCAGCTACCTTTTTTTTGCCGCGGAAAACTCCGTATTCGCTGAGCTTCAAACCTTTTTCTATGGCCAATTTTCTAGTAGCAATATTATGCTCTTTGGAACCGGTAAAATACTGCAGCGCCGCGCCATAACTTTTTTCCGGCAGAACCCTTATATCCATATCAAACCCGTCTTTTGTTTTCACTGAAGACTTCGTAGCCCCCTTGCCCCATATCTTTACTATGCCCGGCATGGAAATAAAAAAATCCATAACAGTCGCCGGATGGTCGCTGATTACCAAAAAATCAACGTCGCCGATTGTCTCTTTGCGCCGGCGCAAAGATCCGGCAACATCCACTCTTTTAACAAATTTTAGACTTTTCAATTTTTCCTCAACCTCGCGCGCATACGGCAAAATCTCACCGAGCAAAAATCTTCCATGACTTCTTTTTAAAAACTCTATGCCCTGCAAAATATTTTTTTCGGTTTTCTTGCCAAATCCTTCAAGCGGCGAGATTTTATGCGTCTTGGCGGCCTTTTCAAGATCTTTAAGGTTGATGATGCCAAGTTTTTGGTAAAGAATTTTTGCTTTCTTGGGACCCATGCCCTCCACGGCGATTATTTCCTCCAGATTAAGCGGCATTCTTTTTTTAAAATGTTCGTGGTATTCTATTTTTCCGGTTTTGAGATATTCTTCTATTTTTTCTGCAATGCTTTTTCCTACTCCCGGTACGGCTTCAACCGCCCCAATCCCGCCTTTTTTATAAACACTCTCTATATTCCCTTCCAAGCCCTCAAGGGTCATAGCCGCGCGCCGATAGGCATAGGGCTTGAAGGCTACGCCGTCCATCTCAAGGTAGTCAGCGATCTCGTAAAAAATTTTGGCAAGCTCCTGATTTTTCATAGACTAGGCCCTTTCGGCATGAGATATGCTTTATCTTTCTGGGTTTTTGGTAAAAGATCCTCGCTAATCAAGAAGCACAGAAACATGACTATTATACCGCTTGCGCTGACTATAATAAAAAGCGGCGTAAAGCCTATTGTTTTGGCAACAATTCCTCCTATTATGCCGGCGAATCCCGTGCCCATGCCGACCGCCGAACTGTCAAAACTCCAGCTTAAAGCTTCCTTTTCCTTGTCTATATGACGAGTAAAAATTCCCGACCAGGATGGAATAACCAATGCCATGCCAAAAGCCTGCAAAAGTTGCAAAATATATATGTGCCACGATAAATAAGAAAAGATAAATCCTATAGGAACGATGGTAGTTAAAAACGTACCGGAAATAAGGGCATAATAATCGTCTTTCTCGCCATGATCAGCATCCAAATACTTGGCAATTGGAATTTGTAGAATTGACTTTGCCAGCCAATAAATTCCTATCGCTATGCCGACCACTTGTACATCTCCGCCCTGGATTTTATCGGCCACAAAAATTGCTAAAACCGGCATGACCAAACCCCAGCCGAAATTAAAAAACAAGTCGTAAGTTATAAGTGTTTTTATGACCCTGTTTAGAGGAATAAATTTATCTATGACAGTATACCTGGACATATTAATCCATTTTAAAATTACTGCGAAGATAATCAAGCGCATGCACTTGATTGTTTGAGATAAAAGATGTAGTATTGACCGTAGCTCTCTTACAACTTAGGGGGATATAATGAAAATTCTTTCACTGGTTTTGGACAATGGACTTACAGTATTTATGGTTCCAATGGACGGTACTAAAAAATTAAGCGCGATGTTTACTGTTAAAGCGGGCTTTAGATATGAGACCAAACGAAATGTGGGCGTCTCGCATTTCATTGAACATATGGCCTTTAAGGGCACCGGGCGCCGGCCAACGCCCATAGACATTGCGCGGGAAGCCGATAATATCGGCGGTACCATCAATGCCTCAACGGACGTTGATCTAATTTCCTACTTCCTGACTGTTCCGGCAAGACATGCGGAAGTTGCCTGCGACCTACTCGGCGATATTGTCGCGAATCCTTCCCTAAATCCTGCCGAGATTGAACTGGCAAAAGGGCCCATAAGCGAAGAAGTCATGGGATACCGCATTGATTCCTGGACAAAAATGGACCTAATAGTTCTTCCGGCGCTTCTTTTCCCCGACAAGCCGGCTGGAAGATTCGTCAGCGCAGCAGATATAGAAAAAATAGACGCGGCCACGCTACGCGCTTATATGCAAAAACACTTTTTTGGCGCAAACGCAGTCTTGTGTTTCGCAGGACAAATTCCAAATCCTGCTGCATTTTTTGAAATCATAAAATGTCCGTTCGGCGTATTCCCCGCTGGAAAAAGCAACCAGTCCGCCATGGAATTTAACGTCACAAATGGGCAAAAAGACATTCGCCTGCGCCTGCTTCGGGCAAAACCGAATGATCCGTTTTTGGTCTTGATGAAGATAAAAGCATACACGATCAACCATCCAAATAAATGGATTATCTATGTTTTAAATGCCATTCTCGGAGGAAGCCTCAGTTCCCGGCTTTTTAGCGAACTGCGCGAGCGGCGCGGTCTATCCTACTATGCGCAGAGCCAATTTGAATACAAAGCTGGTTTTGGCATTCTTTCCATTACTGCGGACTTGGATCCAAAACGCTGGAAAGAAGGCTTGGAAATTATTTCAAGCCAGCTTAGCTTGTTACGCGATATGCCCGTGAGCGCCGAAGAACTCTCGCGAGCAAAAGAAATGCTATGGAGCGCAACAGAAATGCGACTGGAAGAACCCGAGTTTGTAGCAGAAAGTATAGCTTTCGAGTGGGGCCTTACCGGAAAGGTCAGAGAATTCACCAGAATTCGGCAAGGAATAAAATCCGTAACCGCTTCCGACATCCAACTAGCGGCACAAGAATTATTCTGCAAGGATAATATCTGTTTGGCCATTACCGGCCCTAAGCGAAACGAAAAGGAAGAGATTATCAACGTCTTTTCAAATTTGTAAACTCAAATCCCGCGCATGCGGGATTTTTTGCAAACCGAAAAATTAAATAATCTCAACAAGTTATATGAAACAATCCTATAATTTTTTCCTGCCGCCCTTCTTCCTCTAGGGAATCTTCATTTCTGATGTTAAAAGTTTTGGTGGCTTCTTCTGTTTTATCAATAAAAATTTTTATCCCCCTCGTTTGCAAAATTTCAACAACATCCGGCATGACTTCCGCGTTTCCGTCTTCGCCCGTACCGATGACTATAACCTCGGGTTTTTGTTCAAGCGCCATTTCAATATCTTCAACGTCAATAATATGGTTCTTGGCGCGCTGCCACGGCAAAACTTCGCCTGCCCAGCGAACCTCAACATCGTAATCATAAATTTTATTGTTAATGATTATGCGGCCGTATTTATATCCATCAATCATGTTTTAAAATAATGATTTTTGCGATAGGGTTTGTTCTTCTTCGTCCGCGGAAATTTTTATTTTGCCGTATACGCCGTCGTAACCTGGCTCAATTGAGATCTTGCCTTCTCGGACCGCCATAATTCCTTCTGCGATTTGTGGAATAGTTGCGGAGCGCAACTGATCTACCGCGGCATCAACCAAAATATTAAACTCGTTGCCTGCGGATTTAATTAATTTTTGGTATTCAATTTCAACCTGCTTTGATGCGATCCCGAGGCCCATTGCATCGGCAATTATTTCTTCCAGCGGCACCAAACTTTTAAAAGGAATCGCATTGGGAGGTTGAAACCCCGCTGGTCGATCGGCTAATTCTTCAACGCGGTTTAAAACTCCGATGGTTAGAGGCCTTTTGCATTTTGGACAAATATTTTTGTATTTCTTAGATCCTTCTGGGGCTAGGCTAATATTACAGAGGCGATGGCCATCGTAATGATATTTTCCTTCTTCGGGGAAAAATTCAATAGTGTATAAAAATTTTGGCGAATGCTTCTCCTTTATAGCGTTGGTTATATCGGCATAGTTCAATTCGGCGTCAAATACATTAGCTTCCCTGCCGATACGCCGAGCTGAATGGGAATCGCTATTGGAAATAAGAGTAATGTCGTCCAGCTGCGATAGACGCCAGTTCATAGCCGGATCGGAGGAAAGACCAGTCTCAATAGCGTATATATATTTTGAATATTCATCAAAACAATCTTCAATAGAATCAAATCCGGATTTGGAACCGAAAACGCTAAACCAAGGCGTCCAAGCATGGCATGGAACAACCATGCACCGTTCATCCGCACCAAGGACTATTTTTAATGCTTCCTTGGCATCAAGTCCCAAAATTGGCCGGCCATCCGCTCTTATATTCCCCATCCAGCCAAGCTGCGTATTTATTTTTTCCGCCGCATCAAATGATGGGGCAAAGATTAATAAGTGAATCTTACGAACTCTATCTTTTTTGGAATATATGCAGCTGATTTCAACGGTTAAAATAAAACGCGTCTCCGACGCTGAATTTTTTAGCTTAAAGAGACCTGCCTCCGCGGGCTCCAATTTTTCTTTTAATTCTTGGAGCCATTCCGGATGCGTAAAATCTCCCGTGCCGAGAACTGTTATTCCCTTTATGCGCGCCCATTTATCCAATTCTTCCGTATTCATATCCTTACTCGTCGCCCGAGAATACCTTGAATGGATATGAAAATCGGCGATAATTCTCATTATTTCAAAAGTTTCGTCCCAATGCCGGCTATCTGTCCTCCGCCAATAAGCACCAATCCGGCAAATATTGACCAAGCTGTAAGGTTAAAAAATTTAATCGAGGAATCCATTGGTAAAATCTGTTTGAGTTGTTCCTGTAAAACACTTGAAACGGCCTCCTGTGTTAATTCCTGGACATTTTTAGGTTCGGATGCTGATTTTTGCGCATTTGGTGTTTTAAAGGTAAAAATCTGCGGAGGATTTTTTTGCGCGGTGAATATTTGAAAACTTGCATAAAGCACCCAGGCAATGATTAATATTCCCGCTATGACCAAAAACCAGCCGATAATTCTTTTTATATCCATAAACGGCCGTAGATTTCGTTTAAAGTTTTGGCAGAGTCGCAAGTAGCGATCCAACCGCCAAAGCCATAACGAAAAGAATGAAGAGCCAATCAAATTTGCTCATAGGCCTTGTATCTTCTGTTCTTTTAACGTCTTGCGCCATTTTCTAATAATACAGAAATCGACAAGAAGATGTCAACCCTTTATGGTCCCAACGTGCTCGTTTGTATCGTAGATGCCGTAAAACAATGCGCCATTAGCGGAGCCCTTCATGGATTGTGGCATGCCAATTACCAGCCACATTAGACGGACTCTGGTGACTAATACAAAACTAATTCGTGCTAAAAACTTCGTACCTTCCAGAAACCTTTTGCCATTTAATTTCAACCTTGGAAACTTTTGCGGTTATCGGTCCCCTTTTACACCACACAATAAATTTTTCCAGCTCGTTTTTGGGACCTTCGGCTAAAATCGTCACAGATCCATCTTGTTCATTTTTAGCCCAACCGACAAGACCAAAAAAATCCGCTACTTTTTTCGCATTTTCGCGAAAAAATACCCCCTGAACTCGTCCATAAATTTTTATAATTGCGCATTTTTTATTTTCCGTTTCCATGATAAATTTTGGCTTAAACCTATTTTTATTTGATGCCAGCCGGCTTTTTAAATATAATAGTAAAAAATGTAGATTATAGCCCCAGCAATCAATAGAGATGTCAAACCGTAAAGTAAGGGGGAAGGCACGGTTAAAGAATATTCAGGCGTCCTATCGCCCATTTTTTTTGCTTTCTGGAAAATTAAAATAACGGCTATGCTTTCCACGGCAACCACAAGCGCGCCCAGCAAACCGACCAAGGAAATAAAACTACGGAGGCCAGCCAGATAAAAGACAAGCGGCAGTGCCGTTACAATAAAAGATGCCAGCGGTTTTGACAGTTTATAGTCATAAACCAGGATGTTTTTCAAATAGATGCCGATTATCAAAAACGAATCGGCTATTGTTATAACCGCCGCTAAAAGTCCTATAAAAATAATTTTAAAACCGAATATTTTAGTCAGTCCGGCAAGAGCGTCCTGCGTTGTGCCCTTTCCCGAAATCCCGACAATCGCCGCAGAGAATAAAAGATAAATCAGAAAAATTATAATAAAAGATAAAATTATTGCCTTTTTATAGCTTAATAATTCTTCGTCTGTTTTTAATATTTCTCCAACTTCCGGAATTGCCGCAAGGCCGGAAAAAGCGAAAAGAATAACACCGTACGGCAAAATCAGATTTGATGCGTTATATAAAATAAAATTTTGAAGAGAAATCTGTGGTATTGCAAATAAAAATATTGCGACAACAATAATCAAAAACGCCGCATTTGAAAATAATTCCAGCGGAGCTACAATTTTGATGCCAATAAAAATAAGCAGGCTTAAAACCAGCCAAAAAATTAAACCAAGATAAAAAGAACCGATGGCTGTCCAGGGCGTAATTAAAATATTCAAAAAATCTCCGGCCAAAATTATATAAGCAAGCAGGGTGCCCCCACCTAAAAAACTTGAAATTGTAATCAAACTCTTACCCCAGCGGCCTATATATTTCTCGGCGTAACCAACCAAGCGGTGTGTATCTTTTGTGCGTAAAATGATTTCTCCAAATAGCAAATTCAGCAAGAGCGTTACTCCTCCCAAAATCAAAAAATAAAAAAGCGCCGGAATGATGCCGCTTTTTGAAACGACATAAGGCAGACCGAAAATCCCGGCTCCAATCGTCATGCCGACGATTATTGATACGGCGAATAATAAATTCTTGGCCATCGGAACTCAAGCATCATGTTTTGCGATTCCAAAAATCTTTTTTTCAAATCTGCGGAACAAAAACAAAATTAAAAGTGAGAGCACTGAAGAAAAAGTTGCAATGGTATAAAAACCTAATCCGACTGCCGCGCCCACGCCAGCTGTAACCCATAATCCAGCAGCGGTTGTTAAACCCTCAACATGCTCCTGCCTGAAAATTATCAGACCCGAACCTAAAAATCCTATACCCAAAACTATCTGACCAATGACGCGCGAGGGATCAAAACCAGAACGCGAATAATCTAGACCAAGTCCTCCGGCTTCGCGCACAAACGATTGCAAAGATTGAAATCCGATGATTGTAAATAGCGCCGAACCGAGGCAGACAAGCATGTACGTTCTTAGACCGGCTTCTTTTTTCTTCCATTCCCTTTCTAAGCCTACAACTCCCCCCAAGATCATTGCTAAGATCAGTTGAAACATCGTTTGCAATTGAGGATTGGCTGTCAAATAACTCATATAAAAATAAAAATTAATACCAAAATCCGGATGCCAGATTCATGATATTTTTGTGCCGTGCAATTTATACTTTGTAAACCCTGTAGTCCGGTCTGACTTTTTGATCAACCTTAAGGCCGATGGATTCTCCGGGCTTGGCCGATTCCACTTTCTTGTGATCCACTTCCATGGACTCAATGGTTTGTATAAAATCGGTTTCGCCGCCCACTAGACGTATGCGCTCGCCAACGTTCAGTTTTTTTGAAAGCTCCAAAACTGCCACGCCGATGTTCGCAAAATAATGTGTTACTTTGCCAATTAATTCTCCTTGTATTTCTTCCGGCATGATAAATAAATTACTTATTATACGACCTTTAACTGATTTTTATTATATCATCTTTGAAATAATTAAAAAGGAGCTAGTCGCTCCTTCTGCCATTCTTTGATTTGAATATTGCATACGCAATATTTAGCGTAGCTTTGTAGTCTTCTTTAGAAAGGCGCAGCTGCTCTTGATGGTACAGTCTCGCACCATCTTCTCGTACGGCGCCGCACTTTACTATTCTACCATTCCTCTCTATAAACGAGATGGATAGCGGGGGTATCGAAATAACCACCATCTGAACTTTTTGATTTATTCTTTCAACGCGGGTAACTTTAATCTGCGACAACTCTGCCTCCTTTCATTATTTGCTAACTGCCACGAAATGGCATGGCAGATCGAAATCCTCCGCGGGGCTATGAAAACATGCTTGCCCAGGGCGTTTGGGTCGGAAAATTCTTTGACAAGATATTTGCGTCATGCCAGTTATAATTCCTCAGACCGCCGAAGCTGACGGTGATTCGACCATAGTCAACAGCAACAAAAAACATTTTGTACCTCTTTTTTAAGCTACAACCTGTTAAATATACCAGATTTTATCTTGAAAGTCAAGAATAAAGACCTGTGCGACGCGCTGGGCTTAAAATATGGCGCAGAATGCTTGAAATAATTCGAATGCATTTCGCCGCCGCAAACGGCGGCGAAACAGAAAAAGCGGAAGTCGAACGGCTTCCGCTAGTCTATAGCAGGGTTATTTCTTCTTAACGACCATCTGAAAATCCAGCAAGTCTTTCCCAAGCGTAGCATCATTGCGCTTGAGCATGATTTCTTGATAGCCTATCAACTTTCCTGTTTCGTCAACTACCTCCACTAGTCGTGTGTAGTATGGAGCATTATAGCAATCACCGCTTTTAAGAATCTGTTCTGCCTCGTAAGCAGTATTGACTCGCCGTTTGTACTCGTCCTTGATATCCTCAAAGACGCCACTAACGCCGATTTCAAGATATTCGGTTTTGTACGAGGCTGAGGTCAATGCCTCAACGGTAAAGTCATACAACCAATAGCGCAATTCTTGCGCCCAATCGCCATTCGCAACTTTCAATTGAGGAACGCGCTGAATTAATCGGGTAAAGGCATAATTGAACTCCCCGACATACGCTCCCTCATAGTTATACTTAGCACCGACTTCGTAAATTGCTTTTGCAAGATTCGCTTCACTTGAATCGGCCTCAGATCCCCTAACGACAAAACGAAGACATTGCGCAACTTTGAGGAAAACAGATTTGTAAAATGGAATGGGTGATGAGCTGCTGTCTATAATGATGGAGTGAAGATGTTGCGCAACTTTGAGGAAAACAGATTTGTAAACCTTAAGGAGCGATAGATTGCTATTTACCCTCGCTACAATATCGGCCACAAGCCGCTCTACTGCGGCATCAAGCACTTCGCGATCCGTAGACTTGCCATCAGTCTTTTTGCTTGGTACGTATGGCGTGTTGATAACCTCCTATTTTAAAGTAGCTATTTGCTAATTGCAAGTTAGCAAAGTGAATTAAGTATATCAATGGGTCGATGGGGTGGGTATAGTATTAAATAAAATTATAAAAAACTCTTTCGCAAAATGAGACAGCCAGCTGTTTTTTCACCCAAACTACCTTATGATTTAGTTGCCGAGGGACGGCGCGGGAAAGATGGATCGGGGAAGAATGCCCGTGCCGTCTCGCTTCCGAAAGTTTACGCTGACGGTTGCGAAAACAAATATAAGTAAAGAGTGATGAAAGGATTTGTTTTCACGATGATTATCCTTTGATATTTTAAGAAAATAGAAAGCGCCTTGCGGGTTAATTCGTTCTTCGCGAATTCCGCAAGGCGCTTGTAGACGAAGCGAAGTTCATCATCATTGCTAGCTGAGGTTCTTGATCGGGGTGGAAACATCGATCTCTCGCCAGTCGAAAAAGATGCGACAAATGCCCGCATCAACTAGCGCGCCTATTGTGATGCCACGAATCACAACCGGCATCCCAATAGCCTTGGAACCAGCGGCGAGCGCGGCTTTCACGCCCGGTGGCGAATCCTCGAAAACAAGCTGCTCATGGGGATCAATCTCCATAATTGAGGCAGTTTTCAAGAACACATCCGGCGCCGGTTTTGGGTTCGCGACGTGCTCACGGAGCACAATGTTGCGCTGACCAAAAAGTACCATGAGACCAGATCGCTCAAGAAGCGTTATCGCGTACTTCTTAGGCGTGAGCGATCCGATTGCGAACTTAAGGCCAAGATTACGCACCTCTCTGAAGAAATCTAAGAATCCGACGCGGGGCTCGATTGGCATCTCCGCAAGTAGACGTTCGTAGTGAAATTTGTTGCGAGCCAAGATGTCATCGACAGATAAACGATTGCGTGTGTCGGGATCCAAAAGATCCCGGATATCCTCGCATACCTTTTCGTCAGGTCCACCGATGAAGTGAGGAAGCTTGCTATAGGCTTCGTCGAGCGAGATCCTAAGTCCTAATTCGCTTGCGACGGCGAGATGTCCGTTATGGTGAGCGACCTCGACATCAACAACAGTGCCTTAGAGATCAAAGGCGATTCCACGAATAGGCATTACCCATCTCCTTCTTTCTGGATTTTAACTGTCAAGGAACGATCATATAATAACAGAGTTGAATTTAAATGTAAATAGTTAACAAAACAGAGTCCGTAAGAAATTCTGCGATAAAATCATATGAAATTTTTCTTATCAGTTCTAAAAACCGTCGGCGCAAACTTTTGGGGGCAACGACAGTGCGGGAATTTGCCTCCCCTCGCCCCCTGTCTTTCCCACCAGAGCGGTTTGGGATTTTACGAAATGCCGCATCAAAAAAGGTTCGCGCGAAATGTATAATTACAGCACCAAAACTAACTTTGTCGGAATTGACTGCTCCGCTTTTGTTTTTGCCGTAAAATCCCAGAGTTCGCCCCAATAACCATATGAAAGAGCTCAAACCAAAAACTCAATGCATTCTCTATGCTCGGAAATCAACCGAGGAGGATGATAAGCAAGTGATGAGCATAGAAGCTCAACTGTTTGAATTGCGCGAATTTGCCGAGCGAGAACGCATTGAGATAATCCGTGAGTTCACGGAAGCGGAAAGCGCAAAGAAACCCGGACGAGAGGAATTTGCCAAAATGCTTTCCTTAATTGAAATAAGCAAAAAGCCGCTCGGCATTTTGGCATGGCACCCCGATCGTCTCGCCCGCAATAGCGTGGACGGCGGCAGAATCATTTATCTCGTGGACACCGGAGCTATTGCTTCTTTGCGCTTTCCGCAATTTTGGTTTGAGCCAACTCCGCAAGGGAAATTCATGTTGCAAGTGGCGTTCGGGCAATCAAAGTATTTCTCGGATAACTTGGTTGAAAATGTGAAGCGCGGTATCCGCCAAAAACTCAGCCGCGGCGAATGGCTGACGCTCGCTCCTTTGGGATATGTGAACAACTACAAAATACGGAACATTGACCCGCACCCTACTTACGCAAAAGTCATCAAGCGAGCGTTTGAAGAGTACGCCACGGGAAAATATACGCTCGTCGGTTTAGCGGAGTTTTTAGCGGGGCATGGCGTTGTTCAGAAAAAAGGAACGCCACTTGCAAAAGTTTCCGTCGTGAAAATGCTTACTAACCGAGCATATCTAGGATTTGTAAAATTTCATGGCGAATACCACGACGGAAACTTTGAGCCGATTCTTTCCCCGACACTGTTTGAAGCAGTACAGAAAGTATTGAAAAGCAAGCAAAGACCGCGCAAACAGAAAGAGCGATACGATTTCCCTTTTACGCAGTTTGCGCGGTGCGGCGAGTGCGGAAATATGATTACGGCGCAGTATGCCACCAATCGCTGGGGCACGCGCTATACTTACTACCGTTGCACCAAGAAAAGCGGGCATTGTAGCCAGCCGTATCTTTCCGCCGATACGCTCGCCGCCCAAGCGCAAACCCTGTTTCAATCAGTGTCGCTTCCTCTCGCGGAAATTGAGGTTATGGAAAAGCAGATTGACACACGGGAGAAAGAAGAAATTTCCGCGAGAGGAGATGTTGCCCAAAATCTTAAAGCAAAACTCAAGAGGCGCAGGAGAAGCTAGGCCGGCTTGTCTCGCTCTATTTGGACGACGACATCGAACGAGAACTCTATCTCACAAAGAAAGACGCGCTCCTTCGCCAAAAAGCCAAGCTGGAAGAAAGTTTGGGAGATTTTGGGCAACAGGGAAAGAATCAGCTCGAACCCTTGCGGAGTTTCGTTTTGTCCTTGAGAGAAGCGGAAAAAGTGGCGCAAACAAAAAATCACGCCGACTGGCGCAACTTTTTCCGTTCGCTCGGCTCTAACCCCGAGATCAAGGATAAAACGCTTTCAATCAACTGGGGCGAACTCTGGGATTTTACGGCGAAAACAAAAGCGGATTTTGCCCTGCGGAGCGAGCCGTCCGCCGCGCGGACGGCGAGCGGAGCAGTCAATTCCGACAAAGTTAGTTTTGGTGCGCCTACGAGGATTCGAACCCCGATCTCGAGCTCCGGAAGCTCGTGTTCTATCCATTAAACTATGGGCGCAGGATAATTTTTATATTATTTTTCAGCGACGAAATAAAAGTTTTGTCGGCTGCCGGTTTGGCTGCGGATTGTTCCGATTTGCCTCATTTTAAATCCGGCGCTCTTTGCCAACCAGTTTAATTCAATTTTTGTGAAGCAGTGATAATAACGATTTGTTTTATCTGACCAAGGTTCCCAGATGTCTCCAAAATCCAATTTTGAAAATCCAAATATTTTTAAAATCCCGAATTTAATTCTTAAATATATCTCCTTTAGCCAACAGAATTTCCAAACCGTAACAATTAAAAGCCCGCCGGATTTTAAAACTCTTTTCGCTTCCAGTAAAAATTGTTTTCTGAATTCATTTGATGGAATATGATGTAAAACCGCAATGCTGTAAATTTTATCAAACTGGTTCTCTGAAAATAGTAATTTTAAAGATTCGCTTGTTTTAAATTCGTATTCGGGATATTTTTTTTTAGCGATTTCGACCAATTTTTCTGAAGTATCTACGCCAATATAAGAAATTTTTCTATTTTTCAAAAATTCAATCAATCTTCCATTGCCGCAGCCCAAATCCAAAACATTGTCGCCCGGCAACGCATAATCCATAAGAGGTCCAAGTTCCAACCAAGGCTTTTCTCTTGTCCTTGAAAAATCTTCGGCAATCAGGTTATAATCCTCTCTGACCCTATTTAAAAGGTAGTCTGCGTAATTTTTATCCATGACGATTGCGGAGTTTACAATTAAAGAATTAATGAAGGGCGAAGCGCGCGAAGCGCGGAACCTTGCCGCCATTAAGAGAAAGGCGGCCAAAAAATACAAAATGCCCTGTCCGAAAAACTCAAAACTACTCCAAGCATATCACGACTTGGTGCTAAATAAAAACATGATTGCAGATAAAAATTTGGAGCTGCTTTTGCGCAAAAGAAAGGTAAGATCACTTTCGGGAGTGGCCGTAGTTTCTATCCTTACAAGGCCATATCCATGCGGCGGAAGGTGCATTTACTGTCCAACGCAATCAGGCGTGCCTAAAAGTTATTTAGACGGCGAACCTGCTGTAATGAGAGCTTTATCGCATAATTATGATCCTAAGGAGCAAATACTATCCCGAATAAAAACATTGGAAGCCAACGGCCACCCAACCGACAAAATAGATTTAAGGATTATCGGCGGAACGTGGTCTTATAATCCAAGACGCTACCAATCCTGGTTTATTAAAAAGTGCTTTGAGGCCGTGAATGAACTTAGTAGAATCAGAAATCCGAAAAATGCTAATCTTAACCGTCTTCAAACTTTAAACGAAAAAGCCAAATACAGAATTGTAGGCATAAATGTTGAAACAAGGCCTGATTATATAAACCGGGGGGAAATAGTACGCATGCGAAAACTCGGCATAACGCAAATAGAACTCGGCGTGCAAAGCGTATATGAAGATGTGCTGAAATTAAACCGGCGAGGCCATGGCGTAGATACGGTTATCAATACCACAAAACTTTTAAAAGATGCTGGATTCAAAATTTGCTATCACATAATGTCTAATCTCCCAGGATCAACTCCGAAAAAAGACATTAAAACATTCGAAGAAATTTTTTTCAATCCCGATTTCCAACCGGACCATATTAAAATATATCCCTGCGCTCTGGTAAAAGAAGCTCCTCTTTATTGGCTGAAAGATAAAATCGGCTACCGCCCATATTCGGCAAAAAAACTCGTCGCCATTATAAAAGAGGGTAAAAAATATATCCCTTATTATTGCCGCATACAGCGCGTTATCAGAGACATACCGGCAACATACATCATTGAAGGCGGAACTGCGATTTCAAACCTAAGACAAGTCGTAAGTGATGAAATGAAAAAAGAAGGGTCAAGATGCCGGTGTATACGCTGCCGAGAAGTAAAAGAAAATTACGACGCGGGCGAAAAGATATATCTCTTCCGCCAGGACTATGAAGCGTCCGACGGCAGGGAAATTTTCCTAAGTTTTGAAAATAAAAACAGGACGAAATTGCTCAGCTTGCTTCGACTGCGCATCCCTTCTTATATTTTTTGCAAAAAAAATAAATCTCTCTTCACGACGCTGAAAAATTCCGCCTTTATACGCGAAATACATACTTATGGCCAACTGCAGCCATTAACTGCTGCGGCGCTCCACAAAAACTCGCCGCAACATAAAGGCCTTGGGAAACAATTGATGCGAGAGGCCGAAAAAATAACACTTAGCTTCGGACTGCAAAAAATTGCAGTTATTTCAGCTGTCGGCACAAGAGAATATTACAGAAAATTCGGATACCAACTCCAAAATACTTACATGATAAAAAATTTACGCAATTAACAATCTCGCATTTTTTTATCTTTTCTTTTAAGTGTTTCTTGATATTTTCTGAAAATAAAGCGTTCAGGAGTTCTGTAGGCCAATTTTCCCTTTTTCGCCCGTTTAGATGAGTAATTTTTCACAATAGGTTAGATACGCGAAACGCGGATGAATCCGGAACATGGTACAATTTCTATGCCAGCCTTTTCTAGTTCATCTGCCAAAAGATTCATACCTATCGAATCCGAAGACATATGGCCGGCGATAACCACGTTTAAATGCGCGGCCTCGGCCTCTTTTTTGTGCTCTTCCGAAACATGCATGCCGACAACTGTGCCGATGCCAGCCTGAACCATTTTTTCGAAAAGGCGCGGCGATCCTTCCGTTCCGCCGGTAACTTCTGTAAGTGCGATTTTGCCACATCTTGAATCTTCTGAGCCGACGAAAATCCTAGGGCCGGCTGCGTTTTTCATCGCTTCGCGGTATTCTGGAATATCCCTTAAAATTTTCATTAAATCGCTTATATATTCTGGGTTAGCTGCTTCTATCGTTTTTCTCAAAAAATTAGCCGCAAGATTATCGGAACTGGTATGCAGGCACATCAAATTGAACCCGAGAAGTCTGGCTGCGTCCACGGTGCGGCCATGATTCCTTGCATTGATTCCACGCGCCACTTCCGAAATACGCTCACGCATCAGACCTTCGGCAATATTTATCGGAACGCCATACTGGTTTAAAACATCGCACTGAAGTTCCATAACTTCGTGTAAAGCGGCGAGGGCCCTTCCGAGCGGATGATGAGAAATAATCAAATCTATATCACCTAGCTCTTTGGCGACTAAGACTTCGGCTGGATCAATGTCTATTCCGATTAAAACTTTTTTAACCGGCGCATCCGAAACCACATTTAATATTCGTGTGTCAGAATACGGATTGGTCAGCGATTCCTCATCAAATTCTAATTTTTCGGCATCAGACATTTTTTTAAATTTAGCTTTCCGGCGTTCCAAAATTTTCTCTATGCGCGCGGGCAATCTAAAATCCGCCTGTATGCCCTTTTCAATCGCCAGTTGATAGATATCATGTGTATTCATGTTATTTTTTGATAAATTTTTGATAAAGCTCGTTGATCAACTTTTTTTGCTCTTTTACGTCTAAAATTTCCCGCTTAATGCGGGCTTTTTCTTTGCGGATAAATTTTTTGAGACCTCTCGGAAGTCCGCTTTTGCTCATACTTATTGCCTAATTTTACTCGCCTTTGATTACTGCCAGCGGAACAAGCCTTGCCACCTTCCTTGCTAACCCTGCATTATGCACCACGTCCACAACTGCGTCAATGTCTTTATAAGCTATCGGCGCTTCTTCTGCAATGCCGCGCATTGACCAGCATTTAATAAGTATATTTTTCCTGCCAAGCTGTCTTATTACTTCTTGACCCGTAATTGCCCGCATTGCGGCGTGGCGCGACATCGCGCGACCGGCGCCATGACAAACCGTATGCCAGGCTTGTTTTGACTCCGCAGTACCGGCAAACACGTAAGAAACTGTGCCCATGGACCCTGGAATTAAAACCGGCTGGCCGGTTTTTTGGTAGTGGCCGCCAAGTTCCGGATGGCCGGGAGGAAAAGCCCGCGTCGCGCCCTTTCGGTGCACACAAAGCTTCATTTTTTTGCCGTTAACTTCGTAGTCTTCTATTTTCGCAATATTATGAGCGACATCGTAAAGGAGTTCAAGCTTATCACCTTTTCCCAAAACCGACTCCCAAGCTTTTCTGGTGTGATGGGTAATCATATGGCGGTTGGCCCAGGCAAAGTTGGCCGCTGCGCACATGGCGCCGAAAAATCTCTGGCCCTCTGGTGATGTAAACGGCACGCAGGCAAGTTCGGCGTCTGGAATTTTAATGCGGTACTTTGACATCGCGCTCATCATAATTTTCAGATAATCCGTGCAGTTTTGATGGCCGCAGCCGCGCGATCCGGTATGAATCATCACCACAACCTGATTTTGGAACAGCCCAAACTCTTTTGCGGTTTCTTCATCTAAAATCTGTTCCACTTTCTGTATCTCCAGAAAGTGATTTCCTGAACCTAATGTGCCGACTTGATTCGCCCCGCGTTTTTTTGCGTGTTCCGATACCGCGGAGCTATCTGCCTCGGCTAATCTTCCGCCGGCTTCGCAATTTTCCGCGTCATCGTCATTTCCATAGCCAAGTTCAATAAGCTTGGGTATTCCACCGTCTAAAATCTGATTTATTTGGGCCATGCTCATTTTCGTCCGATGCCCACGCCCCAAGCCAGATGGAACTTCTTTTTGCACAATACTAGCTATTTTATCCAAATGGGATTTTATTTCTTCGGCGGTATGACTAGACTTTAATAATCTTACGCCACAATTCTGATCATATCCTATTCCCCCAGGAGAGATCACTCCGGTAGCGGCATCGGTGGCTGCTACTCCGCCTATAGGAAAGCCGTAGCCTTCGTGCATATCAGGCATGGCAATACTGTAATTAACAATTCCGGCTAGCGTTGCGACATTTACCAATTGTTCCAGCGATCTATCTTTAAAAGATTCTTCCAACATTTTTTCCGAAATATAAGCCCTCGCCGGAACAAGCATATCCGGCCTGAACGAGGATGGGATTTCCCAAATCCATTCCGAAATCTTTTTAAAATCTTTTTTTATAAGCATGCTTTTATATATCAAAAACTATATCAGCCTCCCAATGGTCAGCGACCTCTAGGATTTTAAGGCCGTGGTAAGTAACCGCTTTTATTTCTCCTCCGAACTCGTTGACTTTATAGCCCGAGACTTGCGCTTCCAATCTTGTATCGCTAAATTTTAAAAATTTAGCGCAGATATATACTTCCCAATGCGTTTGCGCCAGATAATTGACCTCGCCTAAAAAATCAACTAAAAGCGCGTTTATATCAGGAGAAATTATTTTTATTTTTCTTACCGCCATTTGACCACCCTTTTCTTTTTTTGTTTTCAAAACAGCCATCATGCCAAGCATTGCATTCAAAAAAAGGTCTTGTTTTGCTTTTCCGAAAACCTTTATTTTCGCGTCGGCTGTATGTTCTAAAATCTCGTATTTTTTCATATATCTTTATTTTATAACGTAGCGGGGATATACAATAGTAGTGCTAAGATTTTAATGGGGTTATAATTAAATTATGGATATCGGCATTCCAAAAGAAATAAAAAGCGGCGAATATCGCATCGCTTTCGCGCCAGAGGGAATCGCTGCCTTAGTTAAGGCCGGCCATAAAGTAATCATTGAAGATGGGGCCGGCGAGGGCAGTGGATTTAAAAACTCGGATTACGTTCGATACGGAGCGAAAATCGCAGGCGAAGCCGAAGATGTCTGGCGATCGTCTTTAATAATCAAAGTCAAAGAGCCTCAATATAAAGAATATAAAATGCTTATGCCGGGCCAAACTCTGTTTAGCTATCTACACCTTGCGGCATCGCCAGGGTTGGTAAGAATCCTTTGCAAAAAAAGAATAACCGCCATTGATTATGCTACCGTGCAAACGCCTGATGGATTTTTACCGCTTCTAAAGCCGATGAGCGAAGTCGCGGGAAAATTATCCGTGCAAATAGGGGCAAGGTTATTAGAAAGAGGTAGAGGGGGAAGGGGAATTTTAATTGGGGGGACTTCTGCTGTGCCTCCGGCCACTGTTTTGATTCTCGGCGGAGGAACTGTCGGTTCAAACGCGGCCGCAATTGCCCTCGGCATGGGGGCGAAAGTCATTTTGTTTGAAAAAAATGCCGGCAAAATGCAACAGCTTAAAAAAATATTCCGCAGATTCCACAGAAATTTCAGCGTCATACCTGTCTCTCCCGTAAAAATAGAAAAATTTCTGCCGATAACCGATTTGCTCATCGGCGCGATTCTGATACCCGGAGCCAAAGCGCCAAAAATAATCAACAAGGGTCATGTCCAAAAAATGCCTACAGGTTCGGCTATTGTGGATGTCGCAATCGATCAAGGAGGATGCATAGAAACATCCCATGCGACAACCCATAAAAATCCGCTGTTCGTAAAATATGGAGTTTTGCATTATTGTGTGACCAACATACCAAGTTTAGTATCGCGAACATCAACCATTGCGCTCACAAATGCAACTCTGCCGTATGTTTTAGAGCTTGCCAGCACGCCGATTGCAAAAATCGCCAAGCAAAACTCTACCCTAGCCAATGGTATAAACATTTATAATGGAAAAATAACCCATCGAGGTTTGGCCGAATCGCTTGGACTTCGCTATTTTACATTGACTGATTTATTATAACTACATTTTACGGCATATTTTAAAAATAAATCCGATTTGTTTGATTTTTAGGCAACTACTATGTTCATATGACACTGCGCGGACATGCATCAAAAATTCCATAATTTCGAATCAAAAGACGCTGGGTCAAAAAAAAGAGGCAGGTGCCTCTTTTATCTTTGAAGTGCGGATTTAAGATCTATGATTCCTTCCGCGGTTATTGAATTTACTTTTATTATTTTAGGATGCGCACTGAACGATAACTCCACAAACGCAGCCTCAGTCCCCGGTAAATCCGATTTATTAAGAACAATTACATCGGCGACTTCAAGTACTCCAGCTTTCATAAATTGAATTCCATCTCCCAGACCGGGCATCAAGACCAAAACGAGTTTATCTACTGCATTTTTTATTCCAGTGTCTTCCTGGCCGACGCCGATCGTTTCTATTATCACGACCCGGATGCCTAAAAGTTCCAGTGCTTTAATAATAAGCGGTGTTGCCTGAATTACTCCATGACAATGCGAACGCATGGCGAAACTGCGTATGAAAACTTGTTTATCGGCGCAATGTTCCTGCATCCTGACTCTATCGCCTAAAACCGCTCCGCCGCTTAGAGAACTTACCGGATCCATAGTCAGGACTCCGACTCCAAAACCATCTTGCCTGAATGTTTTAATCAGCCGGTTAATCAATGTGCTTTTCCCCACGCCGCCTGGACCAGTAATGCCAATTACCAATGTTTCTTTTTCGCGGCCCCCTAGCTTTGTAATCGCTTTTCTTGCGCCTTGGTGACCGCGCTCCAAAAGCGTAATCAATTTTGCCGCGGCATGACGGTCGCCATTTCTCGTCAACTCAACTAGATTTTTTGCGGAAATTCGTTTAGTGCCAGCCATTTTCTTCTCCTTATAGCGGAGCGAAACCGCGGCGCAGCGTATTCTCGCTAAGGGTTTTTTGGTACATAAAGCGCAGAAGATAATCTCGACTTCCGGCCTTGGAACCAGTGCCGGAAAATTTCCAGCCGCCGAAAGGCTGACGCGAAACGAAGGCACCAATAATTTTTCGGTTTATGTAAAAATTGCCGACGTTGCATTCTTTTTTTGCGCATTCTATATGGCTCGGTAGACGCGAATAAAGCCCACCGGTCAGCGCGTATTCAGAATCGTTAAAAATCTCAAGTGCCTGATCGAAACTTTCGGCTTTTATAATCGCAAGCACCGGACCGAAAATTTCTTCCTTAGCGATGCGCGCATTTTGATCGACATCGGTGAAGATTACCGGTGGATGATAATATCCACGCTCGGCCAGCCCCGCTGGCAGATTGCCAAAATATGCCAAGATCCCTTCGCTTTTTCCGATTTCAACATATTCTTTTACTTTTTCCAGAGCTTTATCGTCAATCAGTGGGCCCAAAAATACGGATGGATCTTCTGGCGATCCGATTTTCAGGCTTCGCGCAGCTTCAATCAAACGGGCGAGAAATACATCGTGAACATTGCCAACAGTAATAACAACGCTGCAGGCCGAACACTTCTGACCCTGGGCGCTAAGCCATGATTCTTTTACCCCGCGCACCGCTTCGTCCAAATCCGCATCGCTATCAATAATAATCCTATCCTTTCCTCCGAACTCGCCTACAAGTATTTCCTTAAAACCGTATTCGCATGGATTTTCAGCGCAGACTTTTTGGAGCCGCAAACCGGTTTCTTTTGATCCGGTAATGGCAATGCCAATAATCTTGCTGTGCGCCGCAAGCGCCTCGCCAACTTCTGAACCAGAACCTGGAATGAAATTCAATACTCCCGACGGCAAACCGGCCTCGCAGAAAATTTCCGCGATTTTATATCCGGAAATTGCGGCAAGTGAAGCTGGCTTGAACACAACTGTGTTTCCTGTAACTATTGGCGCCGAAACCATTCCGACATTGATTGAAAACGGGAAATTCCACGTGCCGAAAACGGCTACTACACCCCTCGGAACATACCATGTTTTATTATTTTCTCCAGGAATGTCTTTAGTGATTCTCGCGGATCCAAATTCAAGCATCCGCCTGGCATAAAATTCTAGAAAGTCTACGGCCTCGGCGATATCGCCATCAGCCTCCTGCCAACTTTTTCCGACTTCAAAAATTATCCAGGCTATAAGCTCAAGACGACGCCTTCGCATTATCTCGGCGGCACGCAAGAGACATCGCGCTCTTTCTTTATAGGGCGTTTTTTTCCACGCATCCCATGCATTATAAGCTGCATAGCAAGCCGTATCCACCATTTGCGAATTTGCGCTTGAAACAAAACCTGCTACCTCGCGAAAATTTGATGGATTGCGCGAAATAATACTTTTTGAAAGAAACATGTACTGGCCATTTATAATCAGGGGGTAATTCCTTCCGAGCTTTTGTCTAACTGTCGTGAGCGCCTGAACCATTCTTTTTTGATTTTTCTTGCTCGACCAATCTATCAGGGGTTCGTTTTTAAATGTTCTCATTTCCATTTATCCCTCCTGCGTGCATTAGCGTTGGGCAAAAAATGCTGAGCTTGTCTGCGAGGTATTTTCTAAAAGGCGCCGCGCAAGATAGCTCATGCCCTCAACCATATTACCGATGCCTATATATACTCTTAATGGAAAACCCATTTCGGCTATTGGTCTAATTAGTGGATGGCCAAGGCCGTAAAGAACTTGGATCTCTAGGGCATCTTTGGGCAAACGTAATTCTTGAACTTTTGCCATTGCATACGCTAGAGAATCAATGTTGTGGCTGCCCACTGAAGTTTTAATCAGGGGATAAGCCGCAAGGGCCAGATCAATATTTCTTTTAAAGCTTTCGTTGGTCAGTTCCTGTTTTTCGTAAACCGGAATTGGCCAAATTTTTTGCTTTGCCATAATCACTTCATAATCCCAATAAGCACCCTTCACGAGGCGGATTCCAAAAGAACCACATTCTTCTGCAATACTAATTACCCGACCAAGTACTTTCTCTGAATCTTTAAGATATGTCTGGAGGGCTATGGTCAAGTCAATGAAGCCGTGAAAACTCGTAACAGCTTGCTTAAAAATTTGCAGCGTTAGGTCGCGAAAATAATATTGCTCCATATCAACGGTTATCCTGCCGTGGAGTGGCGCGATGGCAGAACAAATATCGTCGAGTCTGGCCAAAACCGCGTCCGATGAATCTTTGGCGGCAAGGGGATCAAACTGAGAATAGAGAGAAGATAGCTTCAAAGACAAATCTATTTCAAAACCAAGACTACCGAGCATTCTTGTCAAAGAAACATATTTTTCCTTGTAGCATTCGGCCTCGGCTTCGCTTAATACCGCCTCTCCGAGGATATCCAGCGAATGTTTTACGCCAAGACCTTGTAAGTCTGTCAGACATTTTTTAAGCTCTGATTTTTCCGGCTGCACCATAAACTGGCTAGCTATGAAGTTTACCAATTTTCTAGCAGATGTTGCCGTTATCTTGCTAAGGGGCGACTTACCTATCATCGAGGAAGAACCCTTTGCGCAGCAAAAATACTCAAACGCATGTCGATAGATTGCCTCGTCGGCTAAGAGAGCTGGAAAAACGTCAACAAACTGAAGCGTTTGCATTCTAAGTTTTGGATTGCGCATCAATCTTTTCATTACCAACTGCCGCCACCAATAAATAGTGGTCAATGCCCTAGTTTCTTTTCCGACAAGACTATAGAGGTCTGATTTAATCGCTTCCTGGATTTGCTGAATTCCCATTAGCATCCTCTTTGTCAATGTGCATCTTGGCATCTTATACCCCGATCTTAAGGGCTGTCAAATAAAAAGCGGCGCCGCTTAGCGCCGCTTTTTATTTATAATCCGCATTTCCTCTAAAACTATTTTTCTATCATCCCATGGAATTTTTTTGCCGCGGGCCAAACACATCCACGGTTCAGAACCCTTACCAGTGATAATGACCATATCGCCTTTCCTAGCAACGGCCAAAGCTTTACGTATAGCCTCTCTGCGATCAAGAATTTTGAAAATCGAAGGTCGGAAATTGGAAATTCCAGATTCTATCTGAGAAATAATTCGGTGCGGATCTTCATCATAAGGATCTTCGTCGGTAAGAATTATGCGATCGCAATTTCGAGCTGCTATTTTACCCATCTCTGGCCTTTTCCATTTATCCCTTCCCCCTCCGGCCGAACCCAATATGCAAATTAATTTTGAGCGCCGACTGGTTTGTAGATCCCGCATGGCTTGATAAACCTTGATTAAAGCATCCGGCGTATGGGCATAATCAACCACAACCTTGAAGAGTTTTGTAGTAACGATTTCCATTCTACCTGGAACGCTGTGCATATTTTGTATAGACTTTTTAATTGTCGAAAGATCTATACCCTGTGACAAGGCTATACAGGTGGCGGCTAAAAAATTATAAAGATTAAATCTTCCGAAAAGAGGAAGGATGGTTTTTTCTCCATTGATTTGAAGCTGAAAACCCCTTGGCGAAGATTTATATTTATCGATTTCTATTATTTTTATAGGCTTCTCTATTTTCACAGATTTTTTGCCGGTTTTTATTCGGTAACCATATTTCTCATCTGCATGAAAATTAAAAAAATAATTCGCATTTTCATCGTCAAAATTAACCACGAAAACTTTTGGAATCGCAATCCCAAAAAAATTTTTAGGACGATTGATTTTTAATTTTTTAAAAAGTTCTCCCTTGGCCGCTCTGTATTCGTTAAAACCGCCATGGCTTTCTATGTGTTCTGGCGTCAGATTGGTTAACGCCGCTACGTCAAACTCAATAAAGCGGTGTCTTTGCTGTTTTATGCCCTCGGAAGTAACTTCCAAAACCGCATATTTGCAGCCAGCGTCAACCGCTTCTTTTAAAAATCTCTGTAGGCCAATGCGGCCAGGCATAGTCATCTTAAGCAGATTCGGACGTTCTTTCGCGCCGATTTTAAAACGCACGGAGGATGCTGATGCTGTTTTAAAACCGGCTTCTTCAAAAATGCTGTGGCACATATCAACTACTGTTGACTTGCCGTTGGTACCGGTTACAGCCACAACTATCAATTTTTTGGATGGAAAACCGTACAAAAAAGCACCCAAAGCAGGCCAACATAAATAGTAAAAATCCAGCAGAAAATCCGGGACGAATTTACGCAAAATATTTTTCACTCCCATACAAGATTAACTATCATATTTATTTAAAATATAAAGACTAGGGCCGAAAATAAAAACCCAGCTGCGGCAAAGGGCCTGACATATTATCTGATTAGCGCTGGCTGGATTGCCGTCCCAATATTCTTAATGCTTCTTTGATTTTTTTATCGGTATCTTTTATTTCCGGCGCGACCTTGGCAAGAGCGTTTTTGGCATCTTCGCGGCTAAAGCCTAAAGAGACAAGTGCGTCAAATGCCTCATCGTGTTCGCGTGCCAAGGGAACGACTTTAAGTTCTTGTATCCTCCCTGTTATTTCGAGAATTATTTTCTGCATTTTTTTCTTTCCTATCCCTTTTATTTCTCCCAACAGTTTTTCCGGATCTTTTTCTATTATTTCTTTGAGTTTTGCCAGCGAACCAAACGAAGACAGAATTAAGGCGGTTTTGGGACCGATGCCGGAAATATTATTTAAAACATCAAATAACTCAAGCTCTTCTGGCCTCAAAAACCCGTATAATTCAATGGCGTCCTCCCGGAGATAAAGCCGCGTGTAAACCTTGAGTGTCAGGTCGGTTTTTGATAATCTTAAAAGAGTTTTTCCAGATAAAAAAATTTTATATCCTATGTCATGCACATCCAAAATGATAAAGTCTTCGCCACGAAAAATAATATTGCCGCTAAGATAAGAGATCATTATTTTAATATAGCATAATGAAAATTTTTAGCTTAGTTTCAAGATTTAAACCTGCTGGCGACCAGCCAGAAGCCATTTCCAAGCTTGTCGAAAATCTGACATCCGGAACAAAATACCAGATGCTTTTGGGCGTAACCGGCAGTGGTAAAACTTTTACCATAGCCAACGTTATAGCAAAAACAAAACTTATGACCCTAATCATTGAACCCAATAAAACTCTAGCTGCGCAGATATATGAGGAATTACTGGATTTTTTCCCGAAAGATAGAGTGCATTATTTTGTTTCTTATTATGATTACTATCAACCGGAGGCTTATATCCCGCATATGGATACATATATAGAAAAAGACGCGAAAATCAATGATGCCATAGACCAACTGCGGCATGCCGCGACCTCCGATGTTCTCTCGGCGCCGAACACCATTATAGTCGCGTCTGTTTCGTGTATTTATGGCATCGGCGATCCGGAAACTTATAAAGGCGTAAGCTTGGATCTTAAAACTGGCGAAGCGATATCCCGACGCGAACTGATTTCGCGCTTAGTAGGCCTGCAGTATAGCCGCAACGACTATACGCCGGCGCGCAGCGAATTTCGGCTGCGCGGCGACACGGTTGAAATCTGGCTACCATACGGAACGGAAAAAATAAGCGTGGTTTTCTTGGGCAATAAAATTTATGAAATAAAACGCCTGCCCCTTCCTTTCAAAAACCAAAATCCTAGAATGCAAAAACAAAACTTACAAAAGATTAAAATTTTCCCTGCAAAACATTTCGTAACAAGGCAAGAAAAACTTGCTGTGGCCATTCAAAATATAAGAACCGAACTTGCCGAACGTATCAAAGAATTGAAAAATTCTGGTAAACTCCTTGAGGCCGAAAGGGTTACTCACCGGACCAATTACGACCTTGAGCTGCTTGAGGAATCCGGTTATTGCCCTGGAATAGAAAATTATTCCAGACATCTTTCTTTTAGAAAACCGGGCCGGCCTCCTTATACATTGATTGATTATTTTCCGAAAAATTTCCTGACCGTCATTGATGAATCGCATGTGACAATTCCGCAGATCCAAGCCATGGCTAGCGGCGAACGCAAAAGAAAAGAAGCGCTGATTAATTTTGGTTTTCGCCTACCGTCCGCAATAGACAACAGGCCTCTTACCCTTCAGGAATTCGAAAAAAAGATCAGCCGGACTATCTACGTTTCTGCGACTCCGGGCGTATATGAATGGGGAAAGACGGGCCAAGGCGGCATAATCCAGCAACTTATCAGGCCAACGGGCATTATTGATCCAGTGATAAAAATACGGCCGGCCAAAAACCAGATAAAAAATCTACTGGACGAAATACGCGCCAGGACAGAAAAGAAAGAGAGAGTTCTTGTTTTAACCCTTACAAAACGCCTAGCCGAAGATATGGCCGAACATCTGGCGCGGGAGAAAATCAAGGTTCACTGGATGCATTCGGAAATAAAAACTCTTTTGCGTCCGGAAATTTTAACAGACCTGAGGAAAGGGAAAGTTGACGTTTTGGTCGGGGTAAATTTGTTGCGCGAAGGGTTGGATTTGCCCGAAGTCTCGTTGGTGGCGATTCTTGATGCCGACAAAGAGGGTTTTTTACGCAATGAAACGACTTTAATCCAAGCCATGGGCAGAACCGCAAGACATATAGACGGATCGGTGATTTTATACGCTGACAAAATGACCTCTTCTATGGAAAGCGCGATAATAGAGGTTAACCGCAGAAGGAAAATACAAAAAGCATACAACAAAACTCACAAAATCATTCCGAAGCCTATAATAAAAGAGGTTCGCAGCAAACAACTTCGCGATGAACGCGCCATAAAAACAGAATTCTGGCGCATTCAAGATATAAAATCTTTGGAAAGAGAAATTGCCGTCGCGGCAGGCAATCTTGATTTTGAGCGGGCGGCGCGCCTCCGCGATTTGATAAATAACTTTAAAAATGATAAACAGAAAAAATATGGCAATAACTAATTCCGCGAAAAAAGCTCTGCGCCGGTCATTGCGCAGGAAAGAAACTAACGCAGCGCATAAAAACAGGGTTAGAAAAATCACTAAGCAATTGCGCACACTCATCGCCCAACAAAAAAAAGAAGAGGCTAAAAAGCTTTTGCCTCAATTTTTTAGTTTGGTGGATAAAGCGGCCAAGGTCGGAGTTATAAAAAAGGGCGCGGCGGCGAGAAAGAAATCTAGAGTATCGGTTCTTCTGGCCAAAATTTAGCTATATTCCTGATATCAAAAAATCTATTGCCGTGGCCGGTTCGAGATCTCCATTTTTTATTTTTAGATCTGCTTCAAATAATTTATGGTAGAATTTTTTCAATTCTTCCAATTGAAACCCTTGCGCCTGATCTATGATTTTACGAAGAACATAAGGATGAAGACTTGTTTCTTTCGCAATCCTTGGGCTGATTGTGCCACGTTCTTGTAAATCTTTAACTAGAATAAGATTTCTAAACTGAAAGGCGAGCATAGACAAAAGATAAGCTGCATTCTCTCCCCGCAAAATAAAATCACGCAGGATTTCTATGGCCCTGCTTTTATTTTTCGTGCCTATAGCATCCAAGGCTTCGAATATGACGAACTGCGCGCTGGGCCAGCACAGCGAAACAACATCTTTTAGCCCTATTTTCGCACCGTTGCCCCAAGCCGCTATTTTTTTAATCTCATTCTCCAGTAGCCACAAATCATTATAATTATTAGCCAAATAAGCAAGTGCCTGTGCATCTATTTGCGTTCCGTAGCGCTTGAACTCATTCGTAACAAATGCATAAACCGCGCTCTTGCTGGGCTGTTTAAACTCTTGTATCTTGGCGGTTTTTTTCAAGAATAAAAATAATTTATCTTTTTTGTTTGGATTTCCTTCTTCAAAAAAAACCGCGGAATCACGCAAAGACAACCACATGTCTTCATTTTGCAATGCGAAAGATTTAAAAACTGGGGCGCTTAGGGCATTTAAAAAAACAAACAGCCGTTTTTTATATAATAACGGTTGCTGGCTTAATTCCTCGTTGAGCGCTGCTACATTGTCATTCCGGCAATCAAAATTTTTGATTGCCGTATCTACTTGGGCATATTTATTGACGATCTCGCGCAGCTTCCTTTTCGCAAAATAAATATTGTCTCCATAAATGAAAAACAGCATGATTCTATTTTAAAATGGATTTTATTTTTGCGATGATTTCGCTCGGAGTAAAGTTAGCTTTAACTAAATAATCAACGGCTCCTAATTTTATCCCGTGCTCAATCTCGTCTTTTTGGCCCAAATTTGAAAGAATAATTACCGGCATAGAAGCTAAAAGGGGGTCTTCTTTAAATTTCGTTAATACTTCGAATCCGTCAAGTATCGGCAGAATTAAATCGAGTAAAACCGCATCGAACTTTTCTTCTTTGGCTTTTTTTAGACACTCTTCTCCGTCAACCGCTTCTATGATTTCAAAACCCTCTTTAAGTAATTTCTTTCCGATAAGTTCTCGTAAAAAACCGTCGTCCTCAACTAAAAGTATTTTTATGGGCACATTATTAGATTATTTTATTTGCCAATTGCCGTGGCCACCCTGTTTGCGATCTCATGCAGGCCAATTTCCGTTTTGACAAACCAATCTTTAACGCCTAGCTCCATAGCCTTATCCAAAATAGCCTGATCCACAGAATTAATTATTGCAATAATCGGTATCCGACGCAAGATCAAATCTTCAGATATCTCTTCCAAAATAATAAATGCATCTATGCTTTTTAAATCAAGATCCAACAGCAACAAATCTGGTTTTATCTCATGGGCCAGAATCAATGCGTCTTTACCCTCTCCGCTAGTAAAAACATCGTATCCTACTTGCGACAATTTATTATTTAATAAGCTGCGGATTGTAATATCTTCCTCTATTATTAAAATCTTAAGCATCATCTCTTATTTTTGGCAAGAAAAATTTAAAGGCCGAACCTTTATTTTCTTGAGAAGTAAACTGTATCCTACCACCGTGAGCTTCTATTATTTTTTTGGATATGTAAAGTCCTAAACCCGTGCCTTCAGTTTCCATAAGTAAAGCGTTTGACCCCCTGAAAAACCTCTCGAAAATCCTATCCTGTTCTTTCGACAATATACCTATGCCGGTATCTTTTACTTCGCACTCCACACCATTAATAGCGGGCTTTAAGGAAACCGTCACTTGTCCGCCTTTTGGTGTATAGCGCAATGCATTGTCAAGGATATTCGAAATGGCAAGTTGTATTTTTTCGGCATCTATTTTTATTTTCGGCAAGGCTTCTTGCGGTTTGATAAGGCCTAATTTTATCCCCTTGCGTCTGGCCTCGTCTACGAGAGAATCAATCGCCGACTCAACGATAGCGCTGATATCTGTAGTGGTCGGATTGTAAAGATATTCTCCACCCTCTATGCGCGTTATCTCCAATAAATCATTTATCAGGCGAATCATTCGCTCGTTGCTCAAATATCCTTTCTGCAACCATTTAGTCTGCTCCCTGGTGACTGGACCAACATCTCCTTCTAAGATCATTTTAAAAATCCACTTAGTTGCTGAAAGCGGCGTTCTTAGCTGATGAGTAATAAGAGAAACGAATTCTGTTTTAGTCCTTTCACTTAATTTCTCATGACTTACATCTTGTAAAATCAAAACCGATCCGACTCTTTTTTTTGTAAATCCTGACAAAACCTCGGTGATCTTAACCACCAGTTTTTCTTTTAGGGTTAGATCTGTACCCTGTGGCTCAGGGTTCAATTCCAGCAGAGAAACCAGTTTATTGAATATATCCTTGCCCTCGATTTTTGCAATCGGCTTACCCACAAAATCTTTGGATGCTATACCTAAAAATCGCTCGGCCTGTGGATTAATCAATGCGCATACATGGTTTTCATCAAAAACAATCACTCCGTCTTTGAGATTGTCGACGATGATCATTATTTTATCTTTGTAATCGCCGAGGCGCTTTTGGATTTCTCTTGCGTCCTCTAAAATATTCAGCATCGCATCTTTAACATCGGGGGGGTATTGATTATTTTCTATTATATTTTCGGGGAATTCATATTTCTCTTTATTTTTTATTTGTTTTTTTAACTCTGCCAGGCGCAATTCCCTTTCCACAGTAAGCTTTAAGAGTTTATCTAGGTCAGCTTTTGTTTTTGACAATTCCTGCGAGCATTGATTGATTGCGGCTTCAAGCTCGCTTTTTTGTCTTTGAAATTCTTCGGTAATGATCTGGAGCGCCTTCGCTTCTTGGGAGACTTGTCGCAATTGGGCAAGTCTTTTTGAATTTTTTTTCCTTTCAAGACAAAACAAAACGGTCAATCCAGCAAGTATAAATAATAGCGCTGCTATGATGATATAAAAAATCTGCTGCATAAATTTATTTTTCCCCGAATGGCAATTTATCTATCAAACTGTAAAACTCCATTTCTTTCAGCTTCTGCCTAACAATATCTCTTTCGTAATGCGGCCACTTTGATGACTCAAGGCTAAATGGCAAATCCACAGATGAATTAATCGCCGCAAGCTCTCTAGAAATCAAAGCCTGATCTTTGTATTGGATCAGTTTTTCCTTCAATGTCTGTTTTAGTTCGCAGCTCTCCCCTTCCAAAACGGCATAGAGATTCTCAAGTGTTTTAAAATTCAACAGTAAATCTATTGCCGTCTTTTCGCCGATTCCCGTAACGCCCGGTATATTATCCGACGGATCCCCACGCAAAGCTTTAAAATCTAAAAGCTGGGCTGGTTCAAGTCCGCCGAATAGATCCCGCACCATCTCTTTATCATAAATAACTATGTGCTTCACGCCTCTTTTTAAGAGATAAACTTTAACTTTGTCGTCGACAAGCTGCAAAACATCTTTATCGCCGCTGACAATAATCGTTTCTATTTTAGGGAAAGCTTGTTTGTGTTTTGCGACTTTCACTATCGTGCCGATGATGTCATCCGCCTCAAATCCTTCCTTTTCAAATATTGGCACATTGAAAGTCGACAAAATCGTCTTAACTTTCGGCATCTGCGAGTATAATTCTTCCGGCGCCGGAGGTCTTTTGGCTTTATATTCTTTAAAAATTTTATGCCTAAAATTTGGCGCTGGAAAATCAAAAGCCGCAACCACGTAATCCGGTTCAAGTTCTTTAATCGCTCTGAAAAAAACAAGCAGAAATCCGTAAACGGCATTGATGACCTCTCCTTCTGGGGTCGCTAGTTTTGGAAGAGCATGATAAGCCCTATGAATAATTGAGTTTGCATCAATAAGCAAAAGACGCTTGCTTGTTTCTTTCATAATTTCAGCTTAACACAGTTTCGGCCCACCCACCATTAAGGATTATTTTTCTTTTTTGGGCATTTATGTGCTCAAATTTTATCCATAGAGTATGCGTCGGCATCGCCTTTTTCACTATATCCGCCCACTCAGCAACAACTATATTTTTCGGATTAGAAATTATTCGTTTCCAATCTAATCTCGATAGTTCGTCGGCGTCCCGCAGGCGGTAACAATCTATATGATAAAAATTTATGAACCTGGAGCCCTTTATGGTAAATTTTTTAATCAAAATGAAGGTCGGGCTTAAAATTTTTTCTTTTATGCCGAGACCACGGCCGAATCCCTGTAAAAAAGTGGTTTTGCCGCTGCCCAATTCGCCGCTCAGGCCAATAATTAATGCCCGCTGGTAATTTGCATTCCAATTTAATATTTTTACCGCTATTTCTCGGCCCAATTTTCTGGTCGCCGCCGGAGAAGGCATAACAAATTCGATTGTGGATTCACGGTACCTTGACTTTTTCATTGAAGCGGGATAGTTTTAAATAATTTATGAATGAAAAAGAAGCCGCCAAGGAATTATTGCAAAGGCCGCAGTCTATTTCTGTGATCCCTTCCGAAGACACATCCGGAGACGCTTTTGCCGCCGCCTTGGCCCTTTTTTTAACTTTAAATAAATCTGGACAAAAGGCAAACTTAATTTGCGAAAAAACTCCAGCAAGGGTTTCATTTTTAGATGATTTTTATTCTGCAGAAAACAGCTGCACTTACAGTTCTTCAGATCGCCAAAATGAAGCCGTGCTTTCTATAAAAACGCATGGAAAAAATATATCTCAACTCCGTTATGAAAAAAAAGAGGATAAATTAAAAATTTATCTTGACCTCGTGGGCGGCCAATTAGAAAAATCGGATGTCGAGCTGGAAGTTTCAGGTCAAACATTTGATGCAAAATTTCCCACAGCAAATAGCAATCTTGTAATAACGCTGGGGTTTAAAACCTTAGATGATCTTAATAAAATTCCAGCCTTTAACGCTTCGGATTTACGCGAGGCGAAAATTTTAAATATAGATAATCAGATTAACAATGACGGGTTTGGGGCATTGAATCTGATTTTGCCAGGCGCCGTGACGCTGTGCGAAATTGTGTATGACCTGATTTTAGATACTAAAGGCGTGGAAATTTTTGATAAAAATCTGGCGACAATCCTTTTAACCGGTTTTGTTTCGGCGACGCAGAATTTCCGGCATCCGCGTCTTACGCCGGACACCTTTTTCAAGGCAAGCTCTCTGATGGAAAAAGGGGCTAACCATCAGTTAATCATCCGGAATCTTTATAAAAATAAGTCTCCAGGACAACTGCGTCTTTTGGGTAAGGCTTTGGAAAGATTACGTCTGGATAACAAAAAAGAGCTTGTTTGGATTCCTTTAGCTAGCAATGATTTTCAAGAAAGTGAAGCCTCGTCACGCGACCTGGCTTTCGTTTTGGAAGAAATAAAAAATAGTTTTTGGTCCGTTCCCTCGATATTGTTGCTCTGGGAGAGCCACGGGTCCGGCTCCTTAGTAAGGGGCCTCTTTTATTCCAAAAACAATGTTTTAACCGAACGCATACTTCATTCTTTTGAAAGTGTTTCTAGGGGACGTAGTGTGCTTTTCTTGGTGAGAGAGCCAGCATTAGAAGTGGCCAAAGAACAAGTTTTATCTTTAATCAACTGAAATATGACGAAAGTAAAGGGCGAAACAATCCTTTCTTTGACGATTGCGCATGAGACCGAGGGAATAAAAACTCTTCCTGCGCTGGCCAAAGAAGTTGAGCTTAACAGCGGAAAAACCATAGCAGATTTTTTACAAGTATCGCTCGGCGGCGCCATTAACCTTAACGCTTCAGATATACATCTGGAGCCGGAAAAAGACCGCACCAAATTAAGGGTGAGAATAGATGGCATTTTGCACGACGTCATTGATTTGCAGCCGAAAATTGCGGCGGCTCTTCTTTCAAGAATAAAACTTCTTTCTGGCGTAAAGCTAAACATCACTGATCGTCCGCAAGATGGACGCTTCTCGGTGATCATTTCCGACCAGGATACGCCTATCGAAATAAGAGTTTCGGTGATTCCTGCTGAATACGGTGAAAGCATCGTCGCTAGAATTTTAAACCCTAAAAATATAATATCTATGGAAGAGCTTGGTCTACGCGATGATCTGCTTAACAAGTTCAACCAGGAAATACGCAAGCCCAATGGAATGATAATAGTTACCGGACCTACGGGTTCCGGAAAAACAACCACTCTTTATGCTTTTTTAAAGGCTTTGGAAAACCCTGAAATAAAAATAATCACGATTGAAGACCCCATCGAATATCATCTAAAAGGTGTTTCGCAAACTCAGGTTTCAAAAAATTATGATTTTGCCAACGGTTTAAAATCAATCGTGCGCCAGGATCCAGATGTGATCCTGGTCGGCGAAATACGCGACGCCGAAACATGCGACATAGCCCTACAAGCGGCATTAACTGGTCATTTGGTTTTTTCAACCCTACACACTAACGACGCCGCCGGCACAATAGCGCGACTTCTCGCGCTTGGCGCAAAACCATACAACATAGGGCCGGCCATTAATATGGCGATAGCCCAAAGATTATTGAGAAAGGTTTGCCAGAATTGTTTTTCGTGGAAAATAGCTTCTGCGCAAGAGCTTGAAACGCTCCAAAAAGAACTTGCCTCCTTGCCCGGTAAAATAAAAATTCCCCCGCTGAAGGCTGGATTAAAAATACCCAAAATTAACGGCTGCGAAGAGTGTCACAATACCGGCTACAAAGGACGCATTGGACTTTTTGAGGCGCTAATTATAGACAGCGAAATGGAAGGTTTTCTATTGCAAGCGCCGTCAATTGCCCAAGTTAGAGATTTTGCGATAAAAAAGGGTATGGTCACTATGCACCAAGATGGGTTTATAAAAGTTTTGCGCGGCATGACGACCATAGAAGAAGTAGAAAGAGTTACAGCGGAAAAAGATTGATTCTGTCCTCTAAGCTGGGGGCACCACCTTAGTTTGGGAACCGAAAGCTGAGAATTTGACCGGGGAATAATCTCGGCCGAGCCCAGATTACCCATTCCAGGATCAAATTCCTACCCCCAGCTTAGAAAATAGAACCTAATCTCCAAGACAGAGCATTATAACAAATTATCTTATGCATGTCAATAGCAACGGTGCTAATAACTATACTGAGGCTGAATCCGAATCTTTGGACGGAACCTTACGGCCAAAAACCTGGGCTGACTATATCGGTCAGGATAGTTTAAAAAAAAATTTAAAAATAATCATTGAGGCGGCTAAAAAAAGGCGGGAGCCCATAGAACATGTGCTACTTTATGGTAACAGCGGGCTTGGCAAAACAAGTCTCGCGCATGTGATAGCGACTGAAATGGATGCTCCATTGCGTATAGCCTCCGGGCCGGCAATAGAAAAATCCGGAGATTTAGCCGCAATTTTGACTAACCTCGGCGAAGGCTCAGTTCTATTTATCGACGAGATGCATCGGCTAAACAAAATACTAGAAGAACACCTTTATTCCGCGATGGAAGATTTTTGTTTAAATCTAGTCGTGGGTAGGGGACCAATGGCACGCACAATGACTCTGCCACTTCCCCACTTTACCTTAATCGGGGCAACAACGCGGTTCGCGCTTTTATCAAGCCCTTTAAGAAACAGATTCGGCGTAACTTTTCAGTTGAATTTTTATACGCCAGAAGATATTGAGAAAATACTTCAGCGTTCCGCAAAAATACTTGAACTAACCGCGGAACCGGAAGCAATAAAATTAATAACCCAAAGATCCAGATTTACGCCGCGCGTGGCAAATAGATTGTTAAAGCGCGTGCGGGATTTTGCACAGGTTGAAAACCAAAACGTTATTAATGTAAAACTATGCGAAAGGGCTTTTAAATTCCTAGGCGTAGACAATGTTGGTTTAGAAGCCGCGGATAAAAGATTGCTTGAGGTTTTAATTAAAAAATTCAACGGCGGCCCGGTTGGTATTCAAGCGCTAGCCGCCGGCGCATCTGAAGAAAGCGAAACTATTTTAAGCATCTATGAACCTTATCTTATGCAATTGGGCTTTATTGAACGCACGCCGCGGGGTAGGATAGCCACAAAACTTGCCTATAAGCATTTGGGCGTAGAGCATCCAGGAAATTACCATTCGCTTATTTAATGTATTGTATTATTTGATATCATAACTTAACCATCACTCATATAATTATCCTAACGATATGTCCGGTCATTCGCATTGGAAAACAATAAAGATCAAAAAAGGCGCAGCTGACATAAAAAGAAGTCAGGCTTTTTCTAAAATAGCACGCCAAATAACAATAGCTGCGCGCGATAACGGCCCGGACCCCATGAGTAATTCAAAACTTAGAATTACCATAGAGCAGGCCAGAGAATTGAATATGCCGACTGATAACATAGAAAGGGCGATCAGGCGCGGTATAGGCGAAACTCAAGAAGGAGCAAAACTCGAAGAAATTTTACTTGAAGCGCTAGGTCCTGGGGGCGCGGCAATTCTTATAGAGGGTATCACCGATAACAAAAACAGGGCGCTTAGTGAAATAAAACGCATTTTAACTCAACATCAAGGTAAACTAGCTAACGAGGGTTCTTTAAGGTGGATGTTTGAACGCAAAGGAATCGTAAGCGTGAATGCGGAAAATTCCAGTGCGAGCAAAGAAGAATTGGAACTGACTGCGATTGAGGACGGAGCCGAAGATTTTAAATGGCGTGGTGATACTTTAGATATATATACCAAACCGGAAGATGTAGAAAAATTAAAAAAAAGCCTGGGGGAGGGGCAAATAAAAATTCAGTCGTCAGGATTAACTTGGGCGGCTAAAGAAGAAATTGATACTGAACCAGAAACACAAGCGCGTCTTGAAAAACTCTTTGAAGATCTTGACGGGAATGAAGACGTCCAAGAAATATATTCTAATACAAAATTCTAACACGCATGATCATTCTTGGCATTGACCCAGGTACGGCAACTACGGGCTATGGCATAATAAAAACATCTAAGTCCTCTATCGGGAAATTATACCGAGGACAAAATTTTTTAGAATGCATAAATTATGGCTGCATTAAAACAGACTCATCTTTGCCGGCAGCCGAACGGCTTAAAAAAATCCACAATGAAGTCTCGCGGTTGATTAAAACTTATAAGCCTGGGCTTGTAGCGATTGAGAGCCTGTATTTTTTTAAAAATGTAAAAACGGCCATACCGGTAAGTCAAGCTAGGGGCGTTTTATTGCTTGCCGCGTCTCAAAATAAGATCAAAATCGCGGAATTTACTCCTTTGCAGATTAAATCCGCAATCGTCGGATACGGCAACGCGGAAAAAACGCAAGTGCAGAGGATGATAATGACCACCCTAAACCTTCAAGGCCTACCGCGCCCGGACGACGCCGCCGATGCGCTTGGCGCGGCCATCTGCGCAGCATATTTAATGCGCTAGTGGTGTGGATATTTTTCTTGACAGACCTACTTGACTAATTATAATAGGGCAAGAAGGTAATATTATATCAAAATAAAACCAAGTTGATTTTATCAAAGCAACTTTAAAGGTCGGAATAAAAAATTCTCTTATGGGCGCGCGCCCGATATATCAGCAGATATAAACAATATGTCATTTGAAGATTTGGTTCCATCTCATTTTATAAACCAAGGGGGTTATTATGGTCCAGAAGATGATGAAGGTTATGGCGACGATGGCGATAAGGAGCCTGACAACGACGACGAAGATAATGGAGATGGCGAAGATGAAAGCGATGAAAGCTTTGAGTAACAAAACCCGCCTCTTTAAAGAGGCGGGTTTTGTTTTTAACTAAATTGCATCATATCAGTTTTATGAATCTCTTCTTGCCTATCTTTAAAACTGTGTTCTTTTTTATTTCAACAACAAAGCGCCAATTATTCTCGGGCTTACCGTTTATTGCTACTCCATTTTGCTCAATAAGCCTTTTTGCTGCACTTTTTGATTTTGTTATTTTTGCTGCAATTAATAATTCTACGAACGGCATCCTGTTTTTTACGAGCTTAATGACCGGTATTTTTTGAGGCAACAAACCATCAGAAAATACGTTTTTAAATTCCTGCGCCGCTAAAACCGCTTCTTTTTCGCCATAATGTCTAGCCACCAACCGTTTACCTAAGAAGATTTTAGCATCACGAGGGTTAATAGTTTTGTTCATCAATTTTCCGCGCAAGGATTGTATAATATCTCGCGGAGTATCCGTTGTCAACTCAAGATAATCCAAAATCAAATCGTCCCTTATGCTCATAATTTTACCGAATTGTTCTTGCGGCGAATCATCAATATATATGCAGTTGTCCCACGTTGTAGACATCTTGCGGCCATCCAGCCCTAAAAGCATGCGCATGGTGATAATATCTTGTGGTTCCTGCCCGTATATTTTTTGGATTTCCCTGCCGGCTGTTAAGTTAAAAAGCTGATCAGAGCCACCTATCTCAACATCGGCCTTAACCGCAACCGAATCAAAACCCTGCAGTAACGGATAAAACAATTCATGCACGCCTATGGACTTTCCGGATTCCCAACGCTCTTTAAAATTGCGGCGTTGAATCATCTGCTGTGCGCTAAAGTGTGTGGCCAAATCTATGAATTCGTGCGGTTTAAGGGTGTCAAGCCATTCCGAATTGTATCTGATTTCCGTTTTGCTCAAATCTAAAATCTTGCCTATTTGTTTTTTGTAATCTTTCATGTTCGCTTCAATTTCTTTTTGCGATAAGAAGTTACGCATTGATTGTTTGTCCGAAGCGTCGCCTATGCGGGCTGTAAAATCGCCGATTATTAAAACGATCCTGTGGCCAAGTTGCTGAAAATCGCGTAGTTTCAATAAAGTAACAGCTCGGCCTATATGCAGCCTAGGTCCCGTAGGATCTATTCCGTGCTTTATCCGCAAGGGTTTATGTCTTGAAAGCAAATTTTTAAGATGTCTTGCGTCTATTATTTTTTCCACACCCCTAGTCAATAATTCTTTCATCAGTTTGGAGCTTATTTTTGACATATTACTTGCTTAATATCATGTTTTGCTAAAATAAAAAAGGGTGCTATAATCTTTTCGTTAAAATTTATTTATGCCCAAAAAGATATCTTTGCCTAAAATATATCCTAGGAAATCCGTCAGTCAAAAGATTATAAGACCATTATATTGGTTAAGTTTGTGCGTATTATTAGGATTGGCCCTTATGTCTGCGGTTTTTATTTTTTATGCCAAAGACCTACCCCGGCCGGAAAATTTTACGGAAAAACAAACCGCCCAGTCAACTAAAATCTACGACAGGGACGGAAAAGTACTTTTATATGAATTGTATGGAGAGGAAAAAAGGACTATCGTGCAATTGAGCGAAATTCCCGAGCAAATGAAGCAAGCCGTTATTGCGACAGAAGATAGCCACTTTTATAAAGAACGCTTCGGCATAGATACTATGGCAATATTGAGATCGCTGGCAGTCGATTTCAGGCTTGGCTATCCGCTTTACGGTGGATCTACGATCTCTCAACAATTAATCAGGTCTTCATATTTAAGTAACGAAAAGAGTCTGTCTAGAAAAATCAAGGAGTTAATTCTTACTTTAGAGCTCGAGGGTCGCTACTCAAAAGACCAAATTTTGGAATTCTATCTTAACCAAGTGCCATTCGGAAACAATGCCTATGGAGTCGAAGCGGCAAGTCAGACATATTTTAATAAATCCGTAAAAGATCTTTCGTTGGTCGAAATTGCAACCTTAACAGCCATGATTAAACAGCCGAGTGTTTTGGGAGATATAAATAAAAACAGGGAGAAATTGTTTGAAAGAAAAGATTACGTCTTAGATCGCATGTATCAAGATGGTTATATAACGGCCGAGCAAAGAGACAAAACAAAAAAACAAGAAATCCAATTTGGCGATGTTTATAATTCATTGAAAGCGCCGCATTTTACGTTGGACGTTGTAGGACAATTAAAGGAAATCTACGGCGAGGACTTTCTAAGGGAAAATGGCTTGAAGGTTTATACGTCTTTAAATTGGGATCTTCAGCAAAAGGCGGAAAAAATCGTTAAAATTAATGCGGAAAAAAATAAAGCTTTTAATGCTTACAATGCGGCCTTGGTGGCTATTGATCCTAAAACCGGTGAAGTGTTGGCGCTGGTCGGATCTAAAGATTATTTCGGGAAATCCGAAGGATGCGAAGCCGAACGGGGTTGTATGTTCGATCCAAGAGTAAATGTCGCCACATATTCCATTGGGCGCCAGCCTGGTTCTGCGTTTAAACCTTTTGTTTACGCAACAGCTTTTAAAAAGGGCTACACCGATAAAACAATCGTCGTTGACGAACCAACCAATTTCGGAACTTTTGGTGGTAAGACCTATGAACCACGAAATTTTGATGGGAGATTTCGCGGACCGGTAACTTTACGCTCGGCCCTTGCGCAATCGCTCAACGTCCCATCGGTTAAAGTCTTGGCGTATCTAGCCGGCCTTGATGACAGTATAAAAACGGCGCAGGATTTTGGCATTACAACATTAACTAAACCGTCGTCTTATTATGGCTTATCTCTGGTTTTGGGCGGAGGAGAGGTGAAGTTATTAGATATGACCTCGGCTTATGGCGTGTTCGCAAATAATGGCATGAAAACCTCGCCTATATATATTCTTAAAATAGAAGACCAATATGGCAACGTCATAAAAGAAAATAGGCAAACTCCCAGAAGGGTTATTGAAAGCAAAATTGCCGAAATGATCAATAGTATTCTTTCTGACAACAAAGCTAGGACACCTATATTCGGCCCCAACTCTAATTTATATATTCCGGATTATGATGTCGCTGCTAAAAGCGGAACGACACAAGATTTTAAAGACGGTTGGGTTATAGGATACACTCCGAGTATTGTTGTTGGTGTGTGGGCGGGAAATAATAATGGCACCCCTATGGCAAAAGAACCCGGCACTGTTATTGCCGGGCCAATATGGAAAGGCTTTATGGAACAAATCTTGCCGACTTTAAACTCTGAAACTTTCGCAAAACAAGACTAAGATCGCATCGGCATAACTATATAGATATATGTATGGTCTCCAACTGGTTTAATAATAGCTGGCTTTTCGTTTTTTTGCAGACCAAAGATTATTTCCTGACTTTTAATATTTACTAGTCCGTCATTTATAAATTTCCAGTTGAAACCAATTTTTATATTTTCTCCTTTACAATTAATAAGTTGCATTTTTGATCCGTATGTTCCCATATCTGGGCTTTCGCTGTAAATATCTATTTGTTTTTGGTCAGTCCTTATGTCTAGGGCTATTTCATTTGTTTTCGGGCTTAAAATACTTGCTGTTCTAATGTGGTTCTCTAAAAGTTCATTTTTGGCGATTGTTATTTCCGTATCGTATTTTTGAGGAATAATTTCTTGATAATTTGGAAATTCTCCTTCTATTAACCGCGAAATAAGATTTATTTTTAAGCTAGTTGTTTGCTGTTTATACTCGAATCCTATTTGATTTTTAGACATTTGTATTTCTAACTCGCCTTCCTTGTCGCCAAAAATATAAATTAATTCTTTTATAATCTTAGATGGAACTATAAATGAATATTCCTCTACCGTCTCGCCTTTTTCTTTATTTTCAGAAAAGAAAAGCTGTTTTTCTGCCAGTCTATAGGTATCCGTTGCGGCTAAAACAATTCCGTTATTTCTTATTTTAAAATAAACTCCTGAAATTTCAGGTCTAGTTTGAGAAGTAGAAACTATAGCAATGATTTGAATTAATCCTTGGCAAAAAGGAATACAATTAACAGTTATACTTTTTTCTTTTTTTATTGTTGGTACAACTGGAAAATCATTAACATTTTGTCCGTTTAATTGCGTTTTCCAATTCTCACCAGTAACCAAAAGTGTATTATTTTTTACCTCTAAATCTATTTTTTCTCCATAACTTGAATTTATTAAATTAGAAAATATTTTAGCAGGAATGGTGATTTTACCTGGTTTATCTATTTTGCCTAAAATGCAATACTTAGCGGCCATTTCTAAATCTGTAGAAATTAAACATAAAAAATTATTTTCCGTTGTTAATAAAACATTATTTAAAATCGGTAAAGATAAGGACTTTGGTGTAATTCTTTCAATAGTCTGTAAACCAAACTTTAAATTATTTTTTAAAATACTTATTTTCATTGTTATTAATTTTAGAATAGATTAATATTATTGAAGCTAAAAATAGTTTAAATATAGTGTCTTTAATGTGGATAAAGCCTGGATTAATGAGAAGCTTAAAGTAATATCCCCAACTCACCCACAACTTAAAGACATATTTTTAATTATAAATTCTATTCCTAATCAACTCGATTTCCTCAGATAGTTTATTTTTTTCTTTTATTTCTTTATTTATTTTAGCGCAAGCATACATGATTGTAGTATGATCTTTTCCTCTGAACTTGCGCCCAATAAAAGGATAAGAGTATTTAAAGTCTTCTCTTAAAATATACATCGCCACTTGACGAGGCTCAACAATTTCTTTTTTCCTGGAAGGATCTAAGAGATCATCTTCTTTGATATCGTAAAATTCAGAGACGATTTGGAAAACTTTTTTATAATTGACGCGTTTTAACGGATTTAGAATAATATTTTTAAGCAAAGTTTTAGCTAAATCAACATCTACAGTTTTATTATTTACCTCTTGAAAGGCAATTATACGGTTCAGTGCTCCCTCGAGTTCTCTTATATTTTTTTGAAAATTAACCGCTATAAACTCTAACACATCGGGCGATAAATGAAGATTTTTTTCTTGAGTTTTAGCTTTTAAAATAGCCATTCTGGTTTCAAAATCTGGGTAACCTATGTCCCCTATCATGCCCCCTTCAAAACGCGAACGGAGTCTATCTTCTATTGCCGGGATTGCTTTCGGTGGCTTATCTGAAGACAAAATAATTTGTTTGTTGCGTCCGTATAAATTATTAAAAAGATGGAAAAATTCTTCCTGACTTTTTTCTTTACCGGCAAAAAATTGTATATCATCGACGATTAAAACATCAGTAACAGCATAGCTAGATTTAAACTTATCCATTGTGTGGTTTTTTATCGCATTAACGATGCCATTAATTAATCTTTCGGCCGATAGATAACGAATAACTTTATTGTGTTCTTTTTGCATAATTTCATTTCCTATGGCTTGAATCAGATGGGTTTTGCCAAGTCCTACGCCTCCGTAAATAAATAAAGGATTATAGCTTTGGCCCGGATTTTTAATAATCGCCAAAGCTGCTGCCTGTGCCAGCTCATTAAAAGATCCAACAATAAAATTATCAAGTCTGTAACGAGGATTAAGCCCCGTGTCTTTATTGACCGCTAGTATTTCTTGAAAACTTGGTTGTAACTCAGTCAATCCCTTTACGTAAGAAACTGGAGTCTCTTTTTTTACTTTCAAATTATTCGCGTTAACGACGTATTTAATATCTTTAAATTCCGGGTCTAAGTTGTGCAAGATTTTAGAAATCAGTTTATGGTATTTGCTTTCAATCCATTCTTTAGAAAAATTATTAGGAGCTGAAATTATAACCTGCCCATCATTTTTAGATAAAATACGGGTGTTTTGGAGCCAGGTTGCAAAATTTGCTGGAGATATATGAAATTGGAGTTGGGCAAGTACCGCTTGCCATGTTTCTTCGTTTTCCATAGCGTCGAGATATAAACAATAGCGCTGAAAGCATTATAACATGCTCAAAAATAGAGGCAAAAACACGAATAAATGACCATTTGTGTGTATAAGGTGTGGATTAACGGTGCATTTCTTATCGGCGAAAGATTGACGATCGGCTGACGCACTGGTACATTTAAATATATATCTATATAGCACATCATGAGCATAACTTACAAACCCAAAAAAAGGAAGCGGAAACGGGCGCATGGGTTTATGGCAAGACAAACTAAAGGAGGCAGGCGCGTTCTAAAAAAAAGGCGAAGAAAAGGAAGGTGGAAGTTAACGGTTTAAAATGTTACCCGCAGAAAACCGTTTAAAAAATAGAAAAGACTTCCAGCGTGTATTTAAATATGGCAGAGGGTTTTCAATAGATAGCGTTTTTCTAAAAATAAAAGAAAAAAAAACCAAAACAAGCCGTTTTGGTTTTGTCATAAGCCGTAAGGCAACCAAAAAGGCCGTAGTGCGTAATAAAATGCGTAGACATATGCAGGTCTCTGTTCAAGAACTATTACCCCGGATTAAAAAACCTGCAGATATGGTATTTATAGTTAGGTCGGCTATAAAGAAAAGCAACTACAAAGAAATAAAACAATTAATCGGAGAACTTTTATTGCAAGCTCGCGTTTTTTAATAATCTATGCTTAATCTTTTTGGCTGGATAGCGCTTGCTTTCCGTATAAGCATATATCAGCCACTTTTAAACGCTTTGATATTGATTTATAACTATTTGCCAGGTCGTGATTTCGGTCTGGCGATTATAATCCTGACGGCTTTCGTCAGGCTGCTTTTATACCCCCTTAATCAAAGCGCCATACGCTCACAAAAAGAATTAGCAGAGCTGCAGCCAAAATTAAAAAAAATACAAGAAACATGGAAAAATGACAAAGAAAGACAAGTTAAAGAAACCTTAGCAATATATAAAGAAGCCAAGATCAATCCTCTAGCAAGCGTCGGCCTCACCCTGATCCAGCTCCCAATTTTAATCGCCATGTTTAGAGTTTTTCAGCAAGCCATCAATCAATCCGGTATAACAAATGACCTTTATTCTTTTGTTCCATTGCCGCAAGGCCTTAAGTTTTTATTTTTAGAAAAGATCAATCTAGCTCAACCAAATATTATTTTAACCGTCGCCGCCGGCGCATTTCAATTTTGGCAAGCCAGAATGCTGATTCCCAAAGAAAAATCAAATAGTCAAAAGCAGGATATTAATGAGATCATGCAAAAGCAAAGCGTTTATTTTATGCCCTTATTAACGATTTTTATTTTATTTCGCTTGCCATCGGCCCTCGCTCTCTATTGGTTGGCGACCGGCATCTTTTCAATAGCGCAACAATATGCTTTATTAAAAAGAACAAATGGATATGAAAGAAGAAAACCTTTCGTCAATTAAAGAGATCTTTAGTGATTTTTTCGCGAAAATGGGCGAGGAGCCGGAAATTAATTTAGAATTGGTGAACAACCACACTCTTAAAATAGATTTGTATTTGCAAGATCCTAGGCCCTTCATCGGTCAGGGCGGGCAAGTTTTATCGGCTATACAGCACGTCTTAAATCGTCTGGCTCACCGTAAAACCCAGGAAGCGTTATATCTGGATTTGGACATAAATGATTACAAGAAAAATAAAATCACCTATATAAAAGAAATAGCAGTTGCTGCGGCCGAAGACGTGGTGTTAACCAAAAAAGAAAAAATCCTGCCGCCGATGCCAGCCTACGAGCGCAGGATTGTTCACATGGAACTTGCAGATCGCCAGGATGTAACTACGGAAAGTATCGGGGAGGGCGAAGATAGGAGAATTGTTGTAAAGTCTCCAAATAACCCCGGGTTTTAACCCTCTTAATTTCCGAGTAAAAGCTCAATTAATACCACTCCGGTCCAAAAAGGTAGCGCGTTTAGTATTGGTATAGATTCTGCAAGGGTGCCGCCGCTAAGCAGTCCAGCCCTTCTTAATATCGGACTTTTGCCCCTAAAAAACATGAGCCAGCTGCCAATAAACAGAAATCCGACAACGGTAACTATAAAAGCAATAAAAGTTCCTATCAGCGGGATGATGCCCACCAAACCCAAAATATCAAGCAACGCGGCCGCGCTGAGCATCATTATAGATTCAACGCTAAAAAGATTGCTAATTTTTATTTGCGGAATCAATCCGGATTTTGCAATAACGTTGGCTGCTCTTGCCGCCGCGCCTCCGATAGCTGGTAAAGGCATACTCAAGAGAAGGGGTTAAATATTCTAAGACGTAGGATTAGATTCGTCCTCTTTTTTTATTTCTAAATCTTCTTTAATGCGTCTTCTTTCTAAAATTTCTTCCGGTGCGGTTGTTATGAATTGATTTTCAGAATAAGATGCGACAATTTTCATTGCCGCATGTTTTGGGCCAGCAAAAAATATTCCCTCGCCCACCGCCGCTTCGAGCAAAAGGAAATTTTCTTCCTCCGAGAGGTTAAAGGCCCTCTTGACGACATCAATAGTTACCGGACTTTGCTTCATCAATAATCTTAGGGCTGAGTTGGTAATGATGGGTTTGCCATACTGCGATTCCAAAAAATCTCCTATATCTTGAGTAATAGTAGTTACCCCTAGCCAATATTTTCTTGCGCGTTTAATCGTGCCGAAAAGGAAAGACGCCCCGTCGTCGCTGTTTATCAGCCACCAGGCTTCGTCAACGATTAAAACTCTTTTTTTGAGGATTGATCTTATTTTATTCCAGATGTATCGCAAAACAACGAACATAGCCATTGGTCGTAGCCCTTCTTCCATATCGCGTATGCCGAAAACTACTATATTGTTATTCAAATCCACATTGGACGGCTGGTTGAAGAATTCGGCATAAGATCCCTTGGTGAATTTCTGCACACGCTTCAGTAGCGATTCCGCCCCTTCCATGCTTTGCAGCACCGCTTCAAAATCGCTCATTGTCGGCGGTTCTATTTTAGAAAAATCTGCCTCCGGAGTGATATCTTTAGCCGTGTAAGCTTCAGTAATGGCCTGATCGATGATTGAATCTTCCTCAGGCGTGAGTCCTCCGAGCATAATCCGCATAAGACCGACCAAATTGATGATGCTGGATCTTAAAACATCTGATGGCCTTTCATCTTCTCTTGGCATGGGGAGATCAAAAGGATTTAAATGGCTCGAGCTTGTCAGAGAGATATCAAAAAAAGATCCGCCCACCGCCCCAGCTAAAGGTTTATATTCGTTCTCAGGATCAATAATGATGACATCCACGCCGGTCATTAACAGCCTTAAGACTTCAAGCTTTACGGCATAAGATTTTCCAGATCCAGTTACGCCGAATACAATTTCGTTTGCATTCTCAAGACTGAAACGATCAAATAAAACCAATGAATTATTGTGTCTGTTGACTCCGTAAAGTATCCCTTCGTTTGATGAAAGGTCAAAAGAAGTGAAGGGGAAAAGGCTGGAAATAGGTCCAGTATTCATTGCCGTAAATGCTTCCAATTGATCCCACCCGTAAGGAGACGTTGAAACGAACCCCTCTCTCTGGCGATACAAAGCCGGCTTAATATATATGAGACGCGATTCAAGTATGCCACGCATAGTCAGCTCTATCTCTTTAAGATTTTTTTCGCTATCCGAATATACGGTAATGTAAACGCCAAGATGGAACATTTTTTCCTGAGCAGTCTGCAATTTATCGCGCAGCGCCTCGATATCGCGGTAAGCGGTCTCAAGCTGCGGATCGCGCACCAGGCCTTTTTCTTCGCGTTCCATTATTTCCGCCTGTACCTCTGTAACTTTTTTCCTCAACTGTTTTAAAATTAAACCGGTATCAATCGGATGCACAAAAAGGGCGATATCCATAGGAATATCAATATTTATTATTGGGGCGAACCAACCGGTACTGATATATCTTGGATAGGAAAAGATGAAAAAGGTTTTTACCAGTCGTTCTTCCAGACGCATATAGGTCGGGTAAAGCTCAATGGACGATGGCGCCGCAATGTCAACGGCGGTTATGCCCGGTTCTTCAAATATTTTCTCAGGTATTTCGTCTTTCTTTTTACCGAATAATGCCATAGTTTTTAGTTAAAGAGTTAGTTCTGGCGGTATCTCGGGATAATAACCTTTTTCCGCCTGGCTGGGATGGTGTAGCCGCCAAAATAATTCCGTTAGTTCAACAGTACTAAGAGGAATGGCCTGTAGGCCCATTCTTTTTAGTCCCAAAACAACAAACTCCATTCTTTGCCATAATTGCGCTTTGCACCTTTGGAAATCTTCTTCGGTCAATGTCCCGGGCATAGTTGCCAATTTTTTCGTTGCTGAAACGCCGTATAATTCTTGGGTGGAATAAGGTACGACGACGAAAAATTCTTTACTCATTATGTTGCCGCTCTCGCCGAGCTGTCTTACAAAATCATAATAATTACCCATTTGCAAATGTAAAAGCTCATTGGTCTGTTTTTTTTGTAGCTCTTTGAGGTAATCAAGATAGCCAGTCAGGTTCAGCCGTCGCGACTGAATCACTATTTGCGTGGAGAAATCAAGAGAATTTAGAAAGCTTTGAAATTGATAAGTAATAGCATCTTGCTCCTCCACTGATTTTAATGCGAAATTCATTGAAGAAACCATAAGCACGCCCCGCAGCGTTTTATTTTTCAAAACAAGAACTCCTTCTCTTATCTGGCTTATTTCTAAAAATTCTTGTGCGGATCCGCTAGACATATTATTTTTTATTTATTACCATTTTTCTCTTGTTTCAAGTTCTTTTTGCAGTTTTTTTACTTGGCTTTCCGGTATTAATTTGAATTTCGGTTTTTCTTCTTCCTGAAGTTGTGAGATTTGTATTTTTTGCTCTCCACTCCTAATGATCGGAGGCGACATGCCCTTTTTCCTCCAGACATATACCCGCGGTTTAAAAAAATAATGGAAAAAGGCATTTTTTAAAAGAGTTGCCAGAGTTTGGCCGTTTGTCTGTATAAAAGCAAAAGCAAAAGCGATACCGGCTATTACCGATGCTGCAATGACGAAATAAAATATGTATGTCCGCATCAAAAAAAACAATACTACAATCAAGAAGCCGGCAATAGCCACGATGGTAAACTGGCTAAAAGTTAGAGGTCCGGCAATTGGCATTTCCCGTGAAATAAATTGTGGAACTTGAAACTCCATTTTACTCTTCTATTTTTTCACGATAAAGGTCGGATTTGGCCATCTCTTCTGCCGGAACTTTTTCTGCCGGCATTTTTTCAGTCGCTGGTGCGGGCGCAGATGGCTGGACTGGGGCTTTTTGCTCTGGTTGGGAGTTGAGGTGATAAATTTGCGCTAAAGTATATTTTACCGGTGCAAAGACGAATCTATCCAATTCGTGAGTGACGTTTTGTGCTACGTCTTTTTTTAAGCCGACTTCGTCTTGCAGCATTTTCTGCAGATTTTCCGGGGATAAAACACCAAGAAGCACGCGGCCGGTGTATTTTGCAACGTCCGGAATTTTATTTTCTGCTATATCGTAGCGTTTGCAAATATCCGCTATGTGATTAGCCGTTTCCTCGGAGAAAACCGCCTCCTGCAGTTCGCGTGGCAGTTTATCGTAAAGTTTCCATAGTTGATCTTGTGTATAGTCGGGCATAATACTATTGACAAAGTAATTAATTTATTGATATAATATTTCGACACCTTAATAAATTAATAATTGGGAGACGAGGAGGTTTTTGATGCCGGCATTAATCGTTGGCCTTTCAATGCTTGTGCTGTTGGTGGTAGTCGCGATTATTTTCCGCCTCGGGGTATTCATTTTGGCCCCAGAAGAAGTTGCGGTGATTGAACTTCTCGGTAAATTCCACCGGATAGCTGGCCCCGGCGGCCTTAACTGGCGCTTGCCATTTTTGACTCGTATCCGCGCGGTTGTAGATACGTGGGAGCAGGAAATTCCGCTTTTCGATCAAGGCGAGATTAAAATTGATCTTGCCGACGGCTGGATCAAGCCAAAAGAAGCAAAAGCCTTTATCAGGGTGCAGAATCCCGAGTATGCAATCTATAAAATCGCCGATTGGCGAAGCGCAATTAAATCGCTCGCAGAAACGTTGACATCTAGCTATCTTCGTGCCTTTCCTTTGGATCAAGTCCTACAGGGAGGCCGCGGTGGCTTTGATATATCCGACCAGATCAATCGTAGGAGTAAGGAACTAGACGATGAAGTAAAACTTCTTCGCGCCAAAAAAGATAAATCTCGACTTCTTAAGACTAAGGCCGATCTTGATAAAGCGTATGAGGATATTCAGGGCGCTGAAAGTTCTTGGGGAATAGAGATAAAACAGATTTATGTTCCGGACTATGATCTCTCTTTAGAGCTACGTCGTGCCAGAGACGAGGTCCATGAAGCTGAACGTCGGGCTAAGGCGGCAATATACCATACAGCCCAGATGCAGCGCGAAACCTCTGGGTTATATGCTGCTATAAAAGACGAGCTTGAGAGCAAGGGTTACGATACCGAAAGCGCTAGAGAAATAGCAATTCATCTCTGGCAATATTGGCGAGGAACAGATAAAGGCAACATTATAGACATTCAGGGCGATGCTGTGTCTAGTTCTCTGGCCCAATTCTTCGCCTTATTCGAAAAAATGAAAGGAGCTGTGGTCGGAGGAGGAACTTCTGAGTCCCCGCGGCCCTGATTTTCTTATCTTATATAGAGAAGCGCATAGCGTTTCTCTTTTGTTTTATTTTTATACTACGTCTTCTTTTTTTTACTGCCAAGGCCAGTATCTGGTGCGGCACCACCGCCAGGTGGTGGCGACGATGGTCCTCCGCCCGCCTTAGTCGATGGTCCTGCCGGCGCAACATATGGCGCATGCGGCGGAGGTGGCGATGTTGTCGGATTGCCCCGTATTTCTTCATATCCGAGACCCTGAGCCGCAGTAGACTTCAGATAATTCAAGAGCGGTTTATTGTGTTTTTCTAGCCATGCTTCCCCAACATCATTTTTTAGATATCTTCCAATTTGTTGGACAAGGTCTCTTCCAAAGGTTCTTCCGATTGCTGAAAGTTGTTCTCCTGTCCCAAATTCTCGCAGGGCGATTTTGATCTGTTCCCTTAAGTCGTTTGTACTCTGGTCTCTAAGCGAATTAATAGACCAACCCTCAATTTGTTTCGCTGTTGCCGTGGCCATGATCTTCCTCATATAACTGCCCTCAGTTACGCTAGTCACATTGCCAGCGGCATCGTAAGTTACCTCTCCTCCCCACTTTGAATGTTCTTCCAGCGGTATAAGCAGCCCTGCCGCTGCCCTTTGTTTTTCAGAAAATCTAGTTTTAGCTCGGTCATAAACTTTCTGGGCTAGTTCAGTGCCAGTATACATTAGATTTTTAACCGTAGCCGGATTGGTGGCAACAGCTTCTTCAATCGGACCTAACTGTTCGTCTTCTGTGAGCCCCATGCCTTCTAGAGTCGGAAGCCATTTCTTTTCTGCTGCCGCCTGCAATGCTCCAACCTTTTGTGCCCTTGTGCCGGCTCCTCGGATCGTAGACAAAAGCTCAGACGGGGTTACAAGCTTTTTATATTCTTCTGCTGCCCGTTGAGTTCTTCTTATTTCACCAGCCTCTAATTGTTCATGCGCTTTTCTGCCGGCCGTCCTTATTCCTCCGCCTAGCATTCTTGGCCCGGAAAGGGTGATATCTGAAATCCTGCGTTTCGCAAACCCGCCAAAACTTTTTTCTTCCCTGCCCCACTTGCCAAATCTGCCAAAATCAGTGCTCAAGGTCGCCACCCGATTAACCGCTTGCCGAATTTTTTCAGAACTACCCACCCCCTCTGTTACACTTTCGTATTTTCCCTTTGCCCAAGCTTTTCCTTTGTTGAGGGTCCACCCCTCGGCCCTATGGCCAAACTGTATAATTGCATTAGCTCCCATGGCGCTGGTCTGCATGGTAAAGAAAAATCCGACGATAAGCATGGCTATCGGCACCATGGCCGTAACGAACACATTTATAAATTCGGTAAAGACGCCAAGAACCCCGCTTCCGACGTCAGGGGGCGGTACCGTCCACATTATCCCTACCATTTGTGCGGACAGCAGAATAAAGAAAGCTCCGAAAATGCCGACTGTCAACCAGGCAACAAATTGTCTCCACCACATAGTCCAAAATCCCCGAGTGGCGGGCAGAATAAAAGAGAAAAAAGCTAAAGGCGAAAGTATAAATAAGATAATAAGCGTGACATATCGGAAGATATAAAGCAGGACAAAAAGGAAGTAGACAAGAGAGGCAACAATATTAAAGATAATTTGGGCAGTGGCCGCGGCAAGCGTATCAACGGCGTTGTCACCGTTACCAATAGATAACCACAGCTTTGCATTGCCATCAAAGGCCCTTCTTGCTACTTGCGCCAGATTATCGCCAGCGGCCCCGGAAACCAAAAAGCGAATAGTTATATTTGCGGCATCAATAAAAAAGCCGACAATCACCGGCGTGAAGTTAATCAAAAGCGCGATTAAGATCAGCCGTGGCAGAGCACGCTGCAGCTGGTATTCACCATACCTTAAAGCCGTGCCAATGCCAATAATTACCAAGGCTAGCACAAAGCCCATGTTTGTAAAGTCGCGGACCATCTGCCACATTTGATACACTTCTTTAAAATCAGGGCTAGTTATTGGCAGGCCAAGAAATTCCGGACTCAGTACGAATTTTAAGAGTGCGGCCGCGACGAGCCAAAGCGTGCTGCTAATGGCCAGTGGAGTCTGCCATAACAGACTAATCAAAGTATTGCCAACGCGATTTGCAATTGCTCCAGCTATGTCCCCTACTGCGCCGGGTATTGCTTTCCCGAAACCGGCAATACCGCCGGCAACGCCCTGAAAAAACCCCCCGATTTTGCCAAGGCCAAACTGCGCGTAACTGTATAAAGGCAATGCCAAGAAGAGCGCGAGAAGCAGAACGAGGGCTACATTTCTTTTGTATTTCATAAACACAACTTATTTGATATATCCTTTAAATACCGCAATAGAACTAACGCATGGTTTCCAGAACCCTTCAAATACCCCAGTTTTAATAGCCGGTTCGCATTGGCCGATATAGCTGGTCCTTAATTCCGGAACGTCCTCCGAGCCAAAAATTTCGCACCGGCCGTTGCCGTCGTCTTTTTGAAACGTAGCCAAGACCCAACCATAGCCCACTCGGATAGATGAAACATCTTCTTTCTTCCATTGGCCCCATTGAGCGCAGGCTTGTTGTATTGTTGTTACAGATTTTAATTCTTGTGCAGAAACAGTGCAGACGTCATTAGGGTCATTGGGGTCGTCGAAGTATTGGCTATTTTTATAAAGTTTTACCGAATAGTCACTAGAAAAATCCTCTCCTGGCTTTTCCCCCCAAGCCTTGCTTGTAAATACTTTTATGGAGGAAATATCACCTTTTAGGGTAGCCCCTACCCCACCTAACGCTAAGCCACTCATATACGCTTGATTATAGAATACTCCGCATTGACCCTTATAGTTGTCTTCTGTATACAAAACAGCATTAAATAACAGGCTTTTGCTAAAGTCAGAATTAATGCAAACGTCTTCGGTTTTATTGTCAAAATTGTAAGCGCTTAAAGCTGGAATGCTGCTGATTGTGTTAAAATTTTTGCGAATGGTTATATTTTTATCCACAGCGTCAACTTGCTCGGTGGCGTTGCTACCTGCCAGTAGATAAACTCCGGCAGTTGCGCCTATTTTTTGATCAATTGTTTTTACTGGCACCTGCTCTAGGCTAATTTCTACTAATCTAGGATTAATGACATTAAGCAAGACTACGGAACCTAACAATAAAATTACCCCAAGCAAACCTGCCAGTATTTGCGCTTGGGCGTTAGCCATAGCTGAAGGATTTCCGGCCGCGGTTAAATATTTTACCCCTCCATATACTATGGCCCCAAAGGCAATAAAACCTGCAAGGCTAATAGCAAGGTAAAAAATATATTTTATAAAGGTTGGTAAAGCTTCTTTACCTGTAGTCTGGGGTACAAGGCCTTGAATGCTCGGATAGGTGACCTCAAAGCCTGTGCTTGTAGCAGTTGTTTTCGGCGTTTCATTGAGCACTATAACATCTTGGCAGGTGCCGGCTCCCGCTATGCCGCCGCCTCCTACGCCAATGACAACCCCAGAAGCAGAGTTAACCGCGGAAAAAAAGATAATTGCGCCAAAAACCAATACGATAGAAAATTTTTTCACTTTTTCGATTATTATTAACGGCATATCAAATAATTATAAGGGCTTTTGCAAACCAAACTCTTTTGTACGTCTTCCAGTTTCACCCAGAAGTTATTAACTGCAATCTTACAGGTCGTAGGTCCCCTCAAAAGCTCGTACGTCTCGACAGTTGGGGCATTTTTCTCAAATAGAAATCTGGATTGATCCAATTTCTCTTTAATTTGGGGCCGTTTTGTGTCTAAAAGCTGATTAACCCTTTCCTGCTCGTTGGCTAAAATGCGGAAAATGTTGGCCAATTTAGCGTATTTGTTTGGAAGTTCTGCCCTTTGGGAGCAGGGATCTCCGACACACGCTTGGGGCGTGCATATTTTTTCCTCAAAATCATCTTTAGGGTCATCTGGAGTACCGTTGTCATTGATTATGGTTTGACTATTGCATATTGGTTGGCAAGAAGCGCTGCTGCACTGCGTCGCAATATCGGCGATTTCTTTCACTGTTTGGCGATATTGCGAGCTTGCCTCTTGAATGTTGCTTAAGGCCTTTGAAAGTTGACTGGCAAGGGCCCACGCTTGCTCAACCGCTTCGCCGATTGGGATCTCTACGGTGCAGGCAACTATTTCGTTGCCAACCCTCCTTTCGGCTTGTCCTTGCGCCACACCATTTCTATTTAAATTATACCAAATCAAAGAAACAACTAGCAACGATATTAAAGTTAGAACAAATTTTTTATTCATGGATTACGACAAAAACTTAAAGGAAATGTTTGGTAGGAAAAATTTGGATTTGCCCACTGCGGCGTTACAATTTTAACATTTAATTTACAAACTACCGTGGGCGATGCTTGAGTTAGGGCAAGGAAACGTTTTTCGGCTTTATCGCGGATGTCATTAAAAGGTGTAGCGTTGAGCGAAATAATAAAGATATCTCCCCTTTCTTGGTAAATTATTTGATATTCACTTTCATTAACTAATAAATGTTGTTTTAGCGTATCAGCACTGACTAGCAAGTTTCCCTGTTTATCTTTTAGGCCAGCTGCTAGCGCCTTTTGTTTCGCTTCTTGCATGCTTTGGTTAGCTCGTTTTTGCAGAACAGATGTAAAACCCAAAACAGTAAAGCCACCTATAGCCAAGCTGAGACAAAAAATAATGAAAAGTTTTTTTGGCCTCATAGCCGTGAAAATTTAAGGACAACTACTCCAACTGCTGCAAAGATTGCAATAAAGCGGGCAAGCAGTACTCCAATCGCACCAATTGCCACGGGCGTTATATATTTGAACAGCCTTTTGCGCGTTTAAATCGCTGTTGCCCCAGCCATATTTTTTGGCGCATTCGTTGGCCAACGACTGGTTTTTTATTCTGCAAGTCGATGGACTTATTTCTTCAAAAATCTGGGCTTCCGGAATGCCAACTGCGTCGCATCTTCTAGTGCGATAAAGATTTATTTGAAACAGACCTACGCTGTAGTCGTACGCGCCTCGTTGGCAGCCGCTGTTAAGATTCCATACGTTTCCTCCGCTTTCGGCGTTGCAAATTTGTGACGCTTCTTCGGCCCTTGCTCCAAAATATGGGCGTAGTTTTTCCACGGAGCAGGCATTATTAGGATCTGTGATAATCTCGCACGTTCCTCCACCCCCAGCTCCACCGGGTCCGCAAACGCTGTTTCCGGTCAGATAAGTCATCGGATCGATTTGGTTGTCATCCCTATTTTTCCGGACCTCAAAATGGAGACGAGTGCCGGCCTCAGATGACGGCTCAGTCCAGCCGGTCCAGCCCATTGTGCCGATTTGTTGACCTTGGGAAACGTTACCGCCCGGGGTGACCAGCACCGTGTCTAAATTTGCATATAATGTGTAAATAGTTCCAACGCTCTGGTCAAAGTTTTCGTGTTCAATTAGGATCCAGTTGCCGTATTTATCTCCGCATGCAGTGTTTCTCGGAACGCATCCGGTATTTACGGCAATTACTTTCCCGGCTGCTGCGGCTACGACGGGCGTGCCAAGACTGTTTGTAATATCTATACCCATGTGATACCCGGTTTGCCACGGCCCTGGGTCTCCAAAGTACGTTGTAACCGTTCCTTGTGCTGGCCAAACCATTGCTCCGGGTTGACCTGGGACGCAAACAACTCCCGGGGGTATAGTTGTTCCAGGATACGACAGTGTATAATCGCCGCCAATTCCGTTCTCAGCAAAGTTGATGGCATTCTCCATTTCTTGGTATCTTTTCCAGAAATAAAAAGTTGCAGGGTCTGGAATAGTTCTCCCGTCTTTAGTCTTAATCGCCAATTTTATATCTTGCCATTCTGGTAGGGTTTCTATTTCAACCTTGTTGTCTTTTGCGACCGCAGCCCTCTCGATGGCAAAACTGAAGTAATCCCGCACTTCATCAAAAAATATCGTTGTCAAAAAGATGGCCCTGTAGAGGTTTGAAGCGCGCCTCGCAATTTCGCCCCTTAATTCCGCTAATCTGCCTTCTTTCTCCTCCAATCCTCGCAATAATGGGGAATTTTTTATTTGATCCGCCTTGCCACGTATAGCAGAAAAATCACAATTTATTTGGCAGTTTTGCGGAGCGCAATTGCCAGAACATTGGGATATCCCGCAGTTATTGCAAGAGTCAATGAGTTTTTTTAACTCAAGAACATCTGGATTTAGTTGATTTGTGTCATCAATAACTCCCTGAATTATTTTTTTCGTCTCTTGGCGCAGTTGCGTGTCATTTTCTGTTGTAATCCAGCTAAACTGAGTCTTTGTATCCGGGGAGTCCAAGATGGCTTGTTCTATAATTTTGCCCATCGGTATCTGGAATGCAATGTCTTTTTGTTCCTGTAGAGGAGTTCTGGCGGAGGGATTATATTGAGGCACCGCGGTCGGCGCAAAGGAGATCTCTTTAAGCCCCACAAGCTGAGGATTAATAGTCACCAAAATAATATAAGCCATCAGCAGAATAAGAATCCCCCAGAAGCCGGCTCCTATCCACTCTTTAGCCTCGGCTGTTTTGGCCGGATTGCCTCTTGACAGAAAATAAAGTAGGCCCCCGAATATTGCAATCCCAAGGGCTAAAAATCCAGTAATACCGATGGAAAAAGCGTAGATATACCTTACAAACTCATTAAACTGAGATTTTTCAGATAACGTAATTCCTCCCGGAAGAGTTGGATATTTAATTTCGAGTGCTAAAGCCGAGGATCCCATCACCAGAAAAGCAAGAAGCATCAATGCTGCAAAGCCGATTTTTATTGCCCCAATTTTTTTAAATTTTGCCAAAGCTAATAATAATTTTTGCATGACAACAGCCCATTTTTATTTTATCGCAAGTTTATCATTTTAACCACATTAATCCATTCAGAGATGTTTAGGTTTTCTGCTCTTAGGCTAGGATTTACACTGCATCGCAAGAGCAAATTATTTATACTTCCCCTTTCCATTTTTAAGCCACGGAAAAGATTGCTGATTAGTTGTTTTCTTGGATGTGAAAATCCGGCGCCTATGATTTTGAAAAATCGTCTGCGAAACACAGGAGAACCATTCTCCTTTGTTGCCGTCGGCGTTATTTTTATTATGGCAGCGTCAACTCTTGGTTGCGGCCAAAAACTTTTTCTTGAAACGTATCTCAATATCTTTGGCTCGGCATAAAACTGCACCGCGCAGGCTAGTATATTCATGTCTGGAGGTCTAGCACAAATTCTTTGACCAACCTCTTTCTGGACCATCAATACCATTTCCGGAGGTTTTTTTGATTCAATGAAAATACGGATTACCCGCGAAGCGATGTTATACGGTAGATTAGCCACTACTTTATATTTCCCGTCCACGGTGGTATCTCCGGTCAATTTGAGCGCATTGCCATGTACAATTTTTACATTTTTGCAATCGGCTAAGGTTTCTTTTAAAATTTCAACCATTTTGGCATCTTTCTCTATGGCTAAAACGTTTTTAGCTTTTTTTGAAAGTTCAATCGTAAGGCAACCCGTTCCCGGACCTATCTCTAGGACGCTTTCGTAAGGTTTGATCTCTGCAGCCTTCATGATGGCTGCTAATACACCTTTGTTGATTAAGAAATGTTGCCCGAGTTTTTTTAACGGCCGCGCATAATACCTTTGCAAAACCTTTCTTATTTCCCGCTTTGACGTCAAATCCATAATTTATTTTAGCATTTTATCTGGCTAACAGAGGTGTGGAAAAATCTCTTGACCGCCCCGCGGGGCAGGCATATAGTTGAAGAAGTTGTGTCTATATGACCAATGGATATCGCATTGATGGCTTATTCCGGCTACAATTTTTAAGCCACCTCACCACAAAATTAAAGACTGAGATCAAAGGAATTGCTCAGAGAATAAAGGGGTCAAACCGCGATTCCCTGTTTTATTTAAGGGGTTTGGTTTCGTTTTCTTTTATTTTTATCGCCATCGGACCTCTTTTTATTTCTAGTTTTAGGGTGGATGCGCTTGGGCAACCATCGGCAATAAAATCTTCCGGCGTGGAGGGCATGTTTATTTCGGCCAGAGAAAGAACTATATACCCATTTCCGGGAGTTGTGATCAATAACAATGCGCTTTTCGCAGCCATCCCGACAAATATTATTGCTGGCAGGACGCTTGCCAGTTTTTCCGGAGTTGAAGATCTATCTAGCGCAAGGGGGGGCATTATAGAATATACAGCTCAGGAAGGCGATACACCCTCCTCTGTGGCTCAAAAATTTAATCTTTCTTTGAATACAGTCCTTTGGGCCAATGATCTCAATTCAAAATCAAAATTAAAACCAGGCCAAAATCTAATTATCCTTCCAGTAGATGGGGTAGTGTATAATGTTAAAAACGGCGACACGATTAATCAAATAGCCAAAATTTATCAAGCCAAAATCGAGGATATAAAAGAATTTAATGGTTTGTCTGGGGATGGCGACATTTATTTAGGGGACGTCTTGATTGTTCCCGACGGTAAGATGCCCATCGCGCCTTCCGTGATTGTTTCAGTACCTCAAATTCCTCTAGCATCCAGTTATTTTATTTGCCCGTTGGGCTCGGTTTGTAATTTGACGCAGGGCCTTCATTGGTATAATGCTGTTGATATCAAAGGCGACTGCGGCCAGCCCATATTTGCCGCAGCGGAAGGCATCGTTCAAAAGGTGGCGCTTACTAGTTCAACTTCAAAATGGGCTCTTAACGGCGCTGGAAATCATATAACTGTTTTACATCCGAACGGCGTTATCACTTATTACGGACACGTGCGTACCTCCTTAGTTTCTCCAGGCCAGCAGGTTTCGCAGGGCCAGATGATAGCTACGGTAGGTGGCCTACCCGGCACGCCCGGCGCCGGTTTTTCAACCGGATGCCATGTGCACTTCGGGGTTACCGGAGCACGAAACCCATTTGCGAAATAATTAAAAAAACGCCTCACGTAGGAGGTGTTTTTGCTTATCTATTTTCTTCTTTTAGGCGGTATGATAGCGCCTCGCTAAAGTGAATGAGCATTATTTTTTCTGATCCGGCCAGATCGGAGATAGTTCTGGCTGTTTTAAGAACTCTGTGGTAGCCGCGCACCGAAAGGTTCCCCGAATCAATGAATTTGCGGACTAAATTCTTTGCCTGGCGGTTTATTTCGCAGTATTTGCCGATTTGTTTTAAATTCATCTCCGCATTGGTTAGTATTCCATCGGTCTTGAACCTGTCCTGCTGCGCCAGCCTTGCGCTCGTAACCCGTTCGCGAACTATTTCCGACAGATTTTCTTCATCCGGCTCTTCAAGCCTTTCATATTTTACCTGAGGCACATCTATAAAAATATCAAATCTATCCATGAGGGGTCCGGAAAGTTTTCTGCGGTAATTTGCGATTTGTCCCGGCTGGCAGCTGCATTGTTTTTCCGGGTTGCGCCAATAACCGCATGGACACGGATTTGCCGCGGATATAAGCATAAAGCGTGCGGGAAGGGATAAGCTGTGGCGAGACCTTAAAAGAGTTATCTTTCCCTCTTCAATGGGTTGGCGCAAGCTTTCCAGTACATCGCGATGAAATTCCGGGAATTCGTCTAGAAATAAAACACCGCGATGCGCTAAAGTTATTTCGCCGGGGCGCGGCGGATTGCCTCCGCCCAACAAGGCTACCTCCGAAGATGTATGGTGTGGCGAACGAAATGGTCTAAGAGTGATCAATGGTTGGCTATCTGCAAGTAGACCGGCGATGCTATAGATTTTCGTAACTTCCAAAGATTCGTCAAAAGTTAAGGGCGGCAAAATTGACGGTAGCGTTTGAGCTAGCAAGGTTTTCCCGGTTCCGGGAGGACCTTGCATGAATAAATTGTGTCCTCCAGCCGCTGCTATTTCCAGCGCTCTTTTCGCATAATTTTGTCCTTTAATCCAACCCATATTAAGTGGATAGTTACTTTTGTAGACTCGTTCATCCGTATTCGTTTTAATAGGCTGGAATAATTTTTGACCGCAAAGATATTTCGCGACATCTATTAATGAATCTAAAGCTATTACATCAATATCGTTAACCATAGCAGCTTCGGCGCCATTGGCTTTGGGTAAAATTATCTCTTTAAACTTCAAATCTTTTGCAAGTAAGGCAAATGACAGCGCCCCTTTTATGGGTTTAAGCTTACCACTAAGAGACAATTCTCCCATCAAAATGCGCGCCGCTGGGTTAAAATCTATCTGTTTGTTTGCCAAGAGGAATCCTAAAGCGATAGGAAGATCGTATAAAGACCCCTCTTTTTTCAAATCCGCTGGAGCCAAACTAATCAATACCCTGGTGGGCTTTCGGCTGGGAGGATTAAAGCCTGAATTTTTTATCGCAGCCTCAACTCTATCTTTTGATTCCTCCACCGCTTTATCTGGAAGCCCTACAATGGTGAAGCGCGGCAAACCATAAGACACTTCGGTTTCAACTTCTATAAGCCTTGCCTCCAAACCAATATTGGTCGCGGAAAAAATTTTAGCTGGCATATTACGCTAAAAAATACTAGCAAAATAAAAATGACCCGTCTACAGGCCTAATCATAGTCGCGCTTATTTTGACTGGCATTTGCTGCATAGTTTCGCCTCTGGCGAAACTTCAAGGCGCGCTTGTGAGATTGGCTTTTTGCATTTTTCGCAAATGCCATATTTCCCATTTTTTATTTTTTCCAAAGCGGAATTTATATCCCTAAGTCTGGTCTCCAGATTAAATTCAATTGGTAGCCTGGTAATATATTCTTCAACTTCATCGGTTGCGTCTTCAAGCGCCGAGCTTCCAACCCCGTTATCATGCTTTGGGAAATTTGTATTCCAATCACCTGCGAATTTTGGATTTTCGGTAGCAAAAGTTTTAAGCTCTTCTTTAATACTCTCTTTGATTTTTTCTAATTTATATTTTTGCGAGGTAAGGAATTTATTTTCCATGGGTTTATTATACCACTAGAAATTTTTAAACAAAAAGTGCTATTAGAATTTGGTCATAAGGGTATGATAAATTACGCCAATCCGTTTAAAGAAAAAGCGCCTGATCGGCCCGCTTATTTTTGTAATAACTTTAAGGGCTCAAGCGCTTTGCTTGGAATAGGATCGATCGTAAGATCCCTGAAGGTGCTAGTTATCCAGCCGATCTATGGGTTAATGTCCAATAAGCTCCGCTGGATTATTTTATTTTCTCACAGGCTTAAAGCTTAGTCAACCCCCAGAAATAAAATAATTCCGCCAAAAACGGAAGTGTTTTTCCACAGTTTGTCCACAATCATCACTTAACCAGTTTATTTATTATTCTGTCTAAAACACGCATCATACTTTCCCCAGAAGAGCTAAATATAAGATAATTGTTCACATTGTTTGGATTGTCTATTGTCGGTTCTTTTAAAGAAACAGTCGACCAAACCATGCCAAAATTGATAGTTGGGAAAGAAATATATCTGAAGGCTACTCCTTTATAAAGAGCCTGTCTGAAAGTTTTCTGCGTTGAGGGTTCTCTTTTGCCGAGCAAGACGAATAACCTTTCAGTATCTTTTTCCATCGTGCCTTCCCAACTTAGCATGGCTCCCCTGAATTCCTCAATGCTTGCGCCATTGATTTTGGCTATAAATCCGAATCTGTTGGCTATTTGTGATGAATAAATGAACAGAGTAAATTCCGGAGAAAATTTGTTTATAATTTTTTCAGGGGCCGAGATGCTAAATATGCGGAAGAAATCCGGTAGGCTAATGATGCTATTGGTTCTACTATTGCGTATAAATACCCTTGTTAAAATATTCTCTCCCCCGTATTCTTTTATCCCCTCGCTGAACAGCATTGGAAGTTCATCTTCCGTGGCGAACTCAATAGAATAATCTTTATCTATATCTATTGGCAGGAGTGACTGCGGTATTTGCGGAGGAGTTGGTGGCTGCGGGTTTGTACTCGGTTCTCCAGTGGTTATAGCGGTTTGTTCCGGGCTTGTTGTCTGTATCGGAGGAATTTGCGGCGTTGGAATTTGTTGTTGCGGTGGAGGTGGTGGAGGCGGAGGAGGACTGGCTTTTTTTGCTCTTATAAAGAAGAACCAATATCCAAAAGTGATGATGATTCCCAAAAAGACTATCAGTACGATTAGCAACACAATCCTGGAGAGAAATTTATCGAAAAAGGAGGGTTTTCTTGGCAAAGCGCCTGGGGGTTGGTATGGCATTTTTTGAGTTTCTTGTGCGCTAGTCATACTTGGTGCAATCGGCGCGCTCGGGCCAGCGGGTACGGTCGGGGTTACAGCTGCTTTGCCCCTAAGTTCTTTTACTGCGAACATTTTTTCCTTCTCTTCCGTTTTAAGTCTGGCAAGGCGCTCTTTTTCTTTTCTTACTTCCTCCGCTGTTTTTAAGCCGGCCATCTTCCCTCTCTCTTTTACCGATACTTCTTCTAACAAACGAGCCATGTCTTTACGCATAGTTTTTATTTCTTGCCGGACGAATAATTCCTTTTTCTGTTGTTGAGGTTTAACTTGTTCGGGCTGAATTGCTGTTTCAGCTGGTTGAGTTTGTTGTGGTTGCTGCGGAGTTATTTCCTGCGGTTGTTGTTGGGGCTGTTGAACGATTTCAGATTGTTGCGCGGATATCTGCTCTTGTTGCGTTTGCGGTTGCTGCGGGCTTGCTTTGATCTCGGCAGGAGTTTGCTGCGGCTTGGTCGGCAACTGGTTTAAATTTTCATCAGCTAGCATGATGCTTATGTTGATTAACTTTTAGAAATCTATAATAAACGAATTGCAGGTTGGCGGTTAAAGTGACAAATGCTCCAGCGCCATAATTCAGTCGCAAAATAATATCATCTGTCGTAAACAATGATCGCACAAATAAAGTTGACAATCCAAAAAGCAAAAGTAAAAATGTTAGCCAACTTGCTCCTTCTGTAGAACCGCGGCGAAAGTTTAAAATTATCTGTGGCGCCACGGAAAAAATAAGCACAAGTGCAGCAAACCAGCTTAAAATTTCAAAAATTGCGACCACGATTTATTTATAACAAACTACTTTTATTCTACAATAAGACATTTAAAAAGCTATATACCTTCGCTTTTTTAGTTTCAATGTCCACAAGGATTGCCAGTACAGCTATTTGCCATGGAATATCTAAAGAAATATTTTTTACTGCCAGCCAATTCCGCGCAGCCTTAGCGATCTTTTTATATTTTACCATATTAACTCTGTTTTCGGGTCTGAAAATACTGATTGAATTCTTGTTTAAGATAGAAGTTTTAACTTCAAAAAAATATATTATGCCGTCTTTTTTCGCAACTATATCTATTTCCGCCTGCGCTGGGCCGTGGGCCATTCTCTTCGTATAGTTGCGGTCTAATATTTTATACCCCTTTTTGCAGAGATATTTTATTGCCACGTTTTCACCGAATGCGCCTATGTCTTTATTCCTCATAATTAAAATTTACCACAATCAATTAATATTCATAAACCCAGATTGACTATTGACTGGAGAATATAGCGGATTTAGTATAAAGTCGGCTCTTTACCATTTTGGGGGAGGGCGAAAACGAAGATGAAATTTCAACTTAATTATTCGGCACTCCGCGATTTAGCGAAAAAGAATCTTGAAAAAAACAGAAGAATTGTCCAGCTTGGCGATAAGCAGCATATATTTCATTGCCCCTCTCCCACAAACTACCCCTTTCAATGGTTTTGGGATTCTTGTTTCCACGCAGTAATATTGGCCTCTTTGGACGGAGAACACCCCAATCTAGCAAAAGAAGAAATTAGGGCATTGCTTGCATGGCAGAGACCGGATGGTTTTATTCCTCACGTTATCTTTTGGGATAAAAACAAGATAAACAGATTTCCTTGGCATTGGAATATACTTGAGAGCAAGCCACTCCTTACTCTGCCCAAAACAACAGAATTGATACAACCTCCGATGCTTGGTATAGCCCTTGAAAGAATGTGGCAAAGGCATGCAGATCGTGCATTTCTGGAAGAAATTTTGCCGCCAACCCTAGATTATTATAAATGGCTTTTTAGAGTTAGCGATCATGATAAAGATGGATTGATTAGTATTATCGCGCCATTCGAGTCTGGATTAGATTTTAGTCCCGAATTTGATGAAGCTTTGGGCCTTGAACAACCTAATGATTTTAGTCTCGCATTTAGGGCCAGATGGGTGGAAATTCTAAACAAATACCGATTTCGTTATAATCGTTCAGATATCTTGCGTTCTGGACCTTTTGTGGCCGATGAGGTTATGGTAAATACGGTTGCCAGTAAGAGTTTAAAATCATTGAGTGGACTTTTAAGAGAAATTGGTGCCGATTCGGAAGCAAAATGGGCAAAAGAGCGCGCCATTGCTGTTAAGAATTCTCTGATTGAACATTGTTATGATTCTGGGCGGGGGGCATTCTTCGGGCTTTATGGACCAAAAAAGAAGCGATTCAAAACGCTTACAATTTCCGCGCTAATGCCATTGATTATAGACGACATGCCGGATCAAATTATAAGAACATTGGTAGATAGACACTTAACCAATGATAAAGAGTTTTTCTTGCCGTTTCCCTTTCCCTCTGTTGCTGCTTCAGAGAGGCAATTTTCAGCCGAAAGTTTATTGCATTTATATCGTTTTCTGTGGAGGGGATCAACTTGGGGCAATATGAACTGGTTTTTTTCCCGAGGACTTAAAAATCACGGTTACAGCGATCTTGCTGCTCAAGTAATGGTTCAAACGGCTAAGCTTATTAAACTTTCCGGCCTAAGAGAATACTACAATCCTTATACCGGTGAAGGCTTTGGAGCCAAGGATTTTACTTGGTTTATGCTCATTCTAGATATGATTTAAATCTAATAAAACCGAGCCATCGGGCAGCTCGGTTTTTTGTTTCACGTGAAACAAGTATTATTAGGGATGAGAGTTATGTATAATTTTAGCCACTTTATTCAAAAGAGACGCGGGGTTACGCATTTGTTGATGCGCCTCTTTCCAGTCAAAAAATCCTCTTACGTATTTTCTTGTGTCTGTAATGGCTTTTTGGGGCGGAAGGTTTTTCATACCTAGTTCGTCTCCATAATACATAATCGGCGCTCCAGGCAAAGAATAAAGTAACTTAATAGCTTCAATTATTTTTTGTTTATTTCCTTTAAATGCGGTTGCGAGTCGAGCCGAAACCGAGCTGCCCCTATTAAAAACATATAAACCCTTTGGATCGATAAATTTTATAAGCTCTTTGCGCTCTCCCGGCAGAAGTGTGCTCAGTGATAGTTCATCATGATTTCTTAAAAATGTGGCCCATTGGCAGTTGTCTGGCATATGCGTAAAGCTAGATTTTACCATTCGTTTTAAGGACGCTTTTTTGCCGCATATAAGTGCCAGCCATATTTGTTCCATGAGCGGGAAATGATAAACCATGTGGCACTCGTCGCCAACGCCGAAGTATTTGCGTTCGCATCGTGGCGTTAAATTGACCTCGCCAAGGAGCATAACATTAGGATATTTGAGTTTAAGCCGTTTGTGGATTTCTTTAATTATCTTATGGGTCTCCGGCAAATCTTGCGATCCTTTATCCCCGCGTTTTATTAAATAAGACGCGGCGTCAAGTCGGAATCCGTCAACTCCGATATCGCACCAGAAATTCATATTGGCCACCATTTCTGTCATTACTTTAGGGTTATCCCAATTCAAGTCAGGTTGTTGAGGATAAAAGGTCGCAAAATAATAATCCTTTGTCGCCTTATTCCATATCCAGTTGCTATTTTTGATATCGGGGAAGGCATTGACCGCTTTCCCCATTTTTTTATTTGTATCGCTCCACAAAAAATAATCTCGTTTTGGGTTAGTTTTAGATGCTTTTGCCTCAATAAACCAAGGATGTTGGTTTGAGGTATGATTTAATATGAAGTCAATAATAACTCGGACATCATGACGGTGTGCTTCGCGAATAAAATCGCGGAAATCGTTAATGGTGCCGAGTTTTTTTCGTATACCGCGATAATCACTGACATCGTACCCATCATCTATCATCGGTGATGGATAGTGGGGTAATACGTGTAGAGTATTAATTCCCAGATAATTAAAGTAATCCAATTTTGAACCGAGGCCTTTAAAATCCCCGGCAAACCTATCAACGTAAAGTTCGTATATTTTCGCTCTTTTCCACCAATACTTTTGAGGCATACGTTTTAATCTTACTACTGGAAAATGATTTTGCCCAGCTTATCTTGGAATGATATTTTATGTGGAACTCTACATAAAAGCAACTAATATCAACTAATTCTATATTTTAGGATTGGATATAGTGTTGAGGATTTGATCAAACGATAAAGATACTCCCGCACAAAGAGCGCATGAGCGTGCGGCGTGGCAAAAATGGGCTGGAAATATCATCTCCCTAATTAAGATAAAAATTATAGAATGTTGTCGTGAAAGGGGATTATAATTCCCCCTTTGTTCAATCCATCACAATAAATACACACAAAGTTATATAAAATGTGGTGTTTGTTTGAAAAAGTCAGAACCCATTTTGCGGAGAACCCCCAATGAGGA
>CAYNXX010000002.1:0-37403 GCA_964401295.1 uncultured Candidatus Saccharibacteria bacterium
CGGCGTCCTCCGGCGACTTGCCTCTGGTGGACTCGCCGTCCTCGACATCGTAGATGTAGTAAGGCTCTTGGGGAGCATCCACCACATCGGAGATCTGCGTCGGGTTGAGGTAGGTGTAGCCCACCTTCCCGTCGTTCCTGACCATCGCCATGAGGTCGTAGGGGCTGCGGAAGGATCGAGGGATGACCGGGAGGAACGGAATGTTGCCGTCCCCGAAAGTCATCTCGTTTGCCTTCTTCAGCACCGCGCCCTTCTGGTTCTGGAGGATCTCCACGATCTGCTCCGGGACGCCGCGGTCCTTGAGAGTCGCGATCTGGCTGTCGAAGAGCTTCTCGAGGTCGTTCCTCTTGGCCTGTCTGGCCTCTGCGGTGAGCTGGCCTTTGGCCTGCGTCACCGCGTCATCGATGTTCGACTGGTCGGTCTCCTTGAAGAGCGCCACCAGCCTTCCAACCAACTGATCCTTGCACAGCTTTCCCATCGGTCTTTCCTCCTTTTCTGGAATTATTCCGTTGTCAAACTCGGCACGATACCGAGCTTTGATTCTGTCCGAAGAATAGCATAGTATAGTTTTGTTGTCAAGCGCAATGAGCCAGAATTCTAGATAGCGATATGTTAACAAACAAGAGGCGGAAATTCTATTTTTCAATCCGCCACTCAATATCTTCGTCTTTGCCGGCAAACTCCAGCCAGTCTCCGCCTGAGCTTATGACATACCATTTGCGCCGGCTTTCGGACCAGACCATCGGTTCTCCCCGGAAATAGGGCTTTTTAACTATTTCCTTGGGTTTTAATTTGTCCAGTTCCAACCATTTTTTAAATACAGTTTCAATGGCATAATCTAAACCGCGCGAATTCGCCCATTCAGCAACTTTATTTATAGCTTCTTTGGCTTTTTCAAGAGAACCAGCAAGTTCAAGCAGTTGTTTTGCGGATTTGGTAAAACGTGAGTAAACTATTTTTCTTTTTCTCGCGTCATTTTTTAGCTGTTCCAAAGACACACCCTTGCTTTTGAAAAAATGCGTGATGACATTTCTTACGGCAGTTTCTTTTTTAAGCTCTTCGTAATATTTTATTTTTCCTTTTTTCAGGTATTCTTCTATTTTCTGAGCTATGCTTTGGCCGATTCCATGTATTTCACGGACGCCTTTAATACCTTTTTCTTTGTATGATTCTTCAACGTCGCGCGCGTTTTGTAAAGCGGTAGCCGCCTTCCGGTATGCGGCAGGCTTAAACGCAATCCCCTTAATATCCAGCAGCTCGGCGATTTCATTAAATATTCGGGCTAATTTTCTGTTGGTATTTTCTTGCTGCATAATTAATTCAGTTTAGCAGGTTTTTGTTTTACATAAAAACGACCACGTGTTAGTATTTTATATATTCTTTGTACCTTAAAAGGAGCTAAGCTATGTTAGACGATTCTACTGTAGAGATTGTTCTTACCGGCGGGCCGCGCGGAGGGAAGACGACCGGTAAAAACTATATAGCCGAAAAATTGCGCGAGCGCGGCGTGCGAATTCTTTGCGTGCCGGAAGCGGCAACAATGTTAATTGGTGGGGGAGTAACAGACATATCCGCTTTGCAGCGGTATGACGAAGCGAAATACCTTGCCATTGAACGCCAGGTGTTGTTTTGCCAGCTTAATCTGGCAAATGAATTCAGACGCGTTGCCGAAGTTTTCAAGGGACAGAAAAAAATTATTCTTTATGACAGGGGCCCGATGGATGTTAAAGCCTATATGCCGCGTGGTTATTTTGAAACGCTGCTTGAAGAAAATAATTTAACTTTGCGCGACGTTCGCGACAGGTTTAATGCCGTATTCCATTTGGTTACGGCTGCCGATGGAGCGGAAAATTTCTATACGCTTGCGAATAATGATGCGCGTCAGGACGCGACTTTAGACTATGCCCGCGCAGTGGATCGTATGGTTCTTAGCGCGTGGCTTGGGCATCCGCATTTAAAGATAATAGATAATTCCACGGATTTTGAAGGGAAAATGAAGCGGCTTTTGGCTGGCGTTACGCGGGTCCTCGGCATGCCTGTGCCGCTTGAAATTGAGCGAAGATTTTTACTTGGCTTAAGGCCCGATTTTTTGCATGGCCCGCTGCGTCAAGCCCGGCGTATTTATGTGGAGCAAATGTACTTGATCGCGCCAGCTGGCGAGACGATCCGTATACGAAGGTGGAACCAGGGCGCATCGTCCATTTATTACACGACGCACAAAAAAATGGTTGGCCGTAGAGTGCGTCAGGAAACCGAAGCTGAAATTTCGGCAACGCAATATCTTGCCTTACAAGCGCTGCGCGATCCGGAGACCGCTATTATCAGGAAAGACCGCTATTGTTTTGAATGGTGCCACCAGTATTTCGAGCTTGACATTTTTAGGACGCCAATGAAGAACCTTTGCATCTTGGAGATCGAGCTTACCGAGGAAAACAGTAGGGTTAAGCTGCCTGATTTTTTGGATATCAGAGCCGAAATCACAGCCGATCCGTGGTACGATAATTATTCCATAGCACGAAGGAAATAGCTTAAGGCCCGCAGGGCGGGCCTTTTTGTTTGGCTGCGATTGTATTTTTAACGCTTTTTTTGTAAAATAATGCCATGCGAAGGAGAGTTTTTATTGCCGTAAATTTGCCGGACGATATAAAAAATAAATTGCTCGGCTTCAGGGATAAATGGCCGGATTTGCCGGCACGCTGGACCGCGAAAAACAATTTACACATCACCTTAGCTTTTTTAGGCTATCTGACGGATGAAGAAATGCTTGCGGTTTGCAATGTGACGCGCGAGGTTGCCTCGCGTCACAAAATGCATGAGATTAAGTTGAATAAGATTATTTACGGCCCCAATAAAAAATTGCCCCCGAGGATGGTTTGGATTGAAACGGAAAAATCGTCGGAATTACAATCAGTAAAAACAGATTTAGCAGCGTTGTTGGCCTCAAAAATAAAATATGCGCTCGAAGAGCGCGATTTTGCGCCGCATATCACTCTTGCCAGAATTAAAACTTGGGAATGGCGCAAAATTGAGCCGGAAGAACGGCCTACAATTAACGAAGAAATTAATCTTTCATTTGAAGCTAAATCAATAGAAGTTATTGAAAGCCGCCTGAAAAAAGGCGGAGCAGAATATACAATTTTAGAAAACGCACCGCTTTCTAAATAATTTTTCCGACCGAGGAAGTTCACTTTAAATACACAATTTTCAATATTAGCAATTTTTAATTAGGCATGAAAGTTCATTTTATCGGCGTTGGCGGCATTGGCGTTTCAGCGCTGGCGCAATATTATCTGGCACAAGGTCACCAAGTAAGCGGCTCGGATTTGGCGCAATCGGAAATTACCGACCTGCTCGAGAAAAAAGGAGCGAAGATATTTACAGGGCCGCATAAGGCCAGGAATTTACAAAAAAGTACCGACATGGTTATTTATACTCCGGCCGCGCGCTTGGATAATCCAGAATTGAAAGAAGCGTTCAAAATTAAAAATTCCTATCTTCATCAGGACTACAATAGGCGAGCAAAATTAAAAATTAGGATCTTTAGTTATCCCGAGGCATTGGGTGAGTTGACCAAAAAATATTTTACTATTGCGGTTTCAGGAACGCATGGCAAAAGCACGACCACGGCCATGATTGCCTTGATTCTTGCGGCCGCAGGGTATGACCCGACGGTTGTTTTGGGAACCAAAGTGCATGAATTCGGCGGCAATAATTTTAGGAAGGGCAAGTCAAAATATCTCGTAATTGAGGCTGATGAACACTTCGCATCTTTTTTGCGCTACTGGCCTAAAATCATAGTTGTTACGAATATAGACAAAGACCACCTGGATTATTATAAAAATTTGGGCAATATCAAAAAGGCTTTTAAAGAGTATGTCAAGCATTTGCCGCCGGATGGTCTTTTAATATTCAATAATGACGATAAAAACACGTGGGAATTGAAGCTGGTGTCAAAGAGGCCAGGTTTTAAAACAAAACCCTATTCGCTGCGCCAAAAAGAAGCGATTGTGCTAAAAAAAATAATGCTGCTTCCGGGAAGGCATAATGTAGCAAACGCTCTTGCCGCGTTAGCGGTCGCGAGGGAAGTCGGCATTCCAGATAAAACTTCTTTTGCTGTACTGGCGAAATATACCGGTTCCTGGAGAAGATTTGAAATTATTTCGCAAAAGCCATTTACGGTGATTTCCGATTATGGTCATCACCCGGCAGAAATAATAGCTACGCTTGAAACGGCAAAAGAAAAATTTCCAAAAAGGAAAATATGGATTGCGTTCCAGCCGCATCAGTACCAGCGTACTTTTTATCTTTTCAATGATTTTGTGAAAGCTTTTGACGCAGCAGATAATATCATTATTGCCGATATTTTTGACGTAGCCGGGCGCGAGGAAAAAAATATTTCAGGGAAAATAAGTTCAAGAAAGTTGGCCGATGAGGTCAGGAAAAGAAAGAAAAATACCTTTTTCGTCGCGGATTTCCGCAAAATTCCGGCATTTTTAAGGCAAAGAGCGGATAAAAAAGACGTTATTATAATTATGGGTGCGGGAAATATTTATAACATAAGCAAGCTGGCTCTATGGCGTTAAAATATGCCTGGCACAAAGTTGCAGACAATGTTATCCTTCTATAATGAGATAATAAAAATATGGAAGGAAGAATAATGATAAGCCGCACTTGGGCAAAAAATATCGAGAGGTATGTAGGAAAAGAAGTAATGGTTGCGGGTTGGATTAATACCATGCGCTCACATGGGAAGCTTTTGTTTGCTGATTTGAGAGACCAAAGTGGGGTAGTGCAGGCGGTGTTTGGAGATGCAGTAGGACCAGAAACCATTATCCTTGCGAAAGAATTACGTCCGGAGTGGGTCGTACAGATAACTGGGGAGGTAAAGAAGAGACCGAAAGGAATGGAAAATCCTGATTTGCCAACAGGAACCGTTGAGATTGCGGCGAAATCTCTCTTTGTGTTTTCTAAGGCAGAGACTTTGCCATTTGCCGTTGACGGCGCCGGATATGACATTTCTGAAGAAAAAAGATTGAAATATCGCTATTTGGATTTAAGGCGGTCTCGTCTGCAAAGAAATCTTAGAATGCGGGACAAAGTTATAAGAGAAATACGTGAATTTTTAGGCAAAGAGGGATTTGTTGAAATAGAAACGCCAGTGTTAACTAAATCCACGCCTGAAGGTGCGCGCGACTTTTTGGTGCCATCGCGCTTACATCCCGGAAAATTTTATGCCCTACCCCAAAGTCCTCAGCAGTATAAACAATTGTTGCAGGTTGCGGGATTCGAAAGATATTTTCAGATAGCCCGCTGTTTTCGCGACGAAGATCCGCGCGCCGACAGGCAAGCAGAATTTACTCAACTGGACATTGAAATGTCTTTTATTGAACAGAGCGATATTTTAGATTTAATAGAACGTCTTTATATTGAAATCACGGCTAAGCTTTTTCCGGAAAAAAAAATAATGAAAATTCCCTTCCCACGCCTTAATTATAAAGATGTTATGGAAAAATATAATAGCGATAAACCCGATTTGAGGCAGGATAAAAATAATCCTAACGAACTTGCCTATGCGTTTATTTTAAATTTCCCAATGTTTGAGTGGCAAAAGACCGAGAGGCGTTGGGACGCTATGCACCATCCGTTTACGCGTCCGCAAGCCGAAGATATAGCGGAAATGAAAAAAGATCCGGGCAGCATTTTGGCATTTCAATACGATTTTGTTCTAAATGGTTATGAAGTCGGCGGAGGCAGCCTGCGTTCTTATAAGCCCAAAATTTTGGAGGCGGTTTTTGAAATAATGGGGCACAAAAAATCCGAAATAAGGGAAAAATTTGGGCATTTGCTTGAGGCTTTTGAATATGGAGTTCCACCGCATGGCGGTATAGCGCATGGTATAGACAGATTTTTGGCTATAATTTTGGATGAGCCGAATATACGCGAGATTATGGCTTTTCCCAAAACAGGCGATAACCGCGATTTAATGATGGACGCGCCAGCAGAAGTTTCAAAGGACCAATTAAAAGATTTGTATCTTAAAATTGGAAAAGTTTATAAGAAATGAAAGAGAGCTCGGTTTTACCCGAACCCTCTTGTTTTTGCGGCTTACTCTCTGATTTGGTGAAGCGAGCAGTAGCGCCCCTTTAAAGGATGTTTGGAGTAGCGTGAGACTACCATATGATAGCCATCGCTGTAGTCATCCTCAATCGCTACGTGTTCAGCCCAGTGCTTCTGTATGGGTTTATTGCAGCCCGGGCACGGAGAACCCGGTACCATCCCGATGACCTCTGTGCCGCATGCGTAGCACATACACAGACTTTTATCCACCATGATTTCACCTCCTTATGCTACGAAATAAGAGTAAACCACATGCTATATTAGCATAATTTTATTCTTTTGTCAATGAGATTAAAATATTTTTGTGCCGGATTAATTTTTAGCATTCCACTGTGGCTCGGCCTTAATATATTCCAGAAAGATCTGGAAGATTTTATGTTTTTAAGGATTGTTCAAAACGATCCCGCAATACTTTTGGCGAGCGCGATTCCCTCTAAAAAATTAGCCGCGGATTACCGCGAGCCAGTTCTTAAAAAAAATGCGCCGGCAATCGGAATTGAAAATATCTCAGCCAAGTCGACGATTATTATATATTTGGACGCTAATGGTGGCAAAAAGATTCTATTTCAAAGAAATCCGGATGCGCGTCTTCCGATTGCAAGCCTTACCAAGTTTATGACTGCAAAAGTTGCCCTAGATAACTATCTTCCGTATGACAAAGTGCGTATTAGTAAAGAGGCCGTGGCCCAAGAAGAAAAGCTTGGAGATTTAAAAGTCGGCGAAGACCTAACGGTTAAAGAACTTATTTATATTATGCTTATAGATTCGAGCAATGACGCGGCCTGGGCGCTTGCAGAAAAAATGGGCGTTAGTGAATTCGTGCAAAAAATGAATGATGAAGCCGCGGCGTTGGGCTTGGAGAATACATTTTTTGTCAATCCTTCGGGTCTTGATTCTGATGCGCCTCAGGGAAAAACCGGATATTCAAGCGCAAGAAATTTATCCCAGTTGGCCATAAATATATTGAATACCCGCCCGGAAATTCTTAGCATTACAACTTTGCCGCAGGTTGAATTGTACTTGCCCTCCGGCGCGCTGCATCACACGCTTATAAATACAAATGAATTAATAGGTAGGATAAATCGCTTGGAGGGCGGAAAAACAGGTCTGACACCGCAAGCTAAAGGCTGTTTAATTATTGTACAAAAGAGTCCGGATGGAAAAGGACATTTAATTTACGTTCTACTCGGCTCTGATGATCGTTTTGGCGAAATGGAAAAATTAATAACGTGGGTAAATACTGCTTGGCAGTGGTAATATTTATATTATGTTACCCGACCAGCCTCTAAATATAATAAAAATTTTTAGCTTGGGAACTCTTGGTTTTCTTGCGGCTTTTTTGGCAACGCCTTTTCTAACCCATTTTTTATATAAATATAGATTGTGGAGAAAAGAAGTTCGCACCAGGGCGATAGACGGCACGCAACTCCAGGTTTTTCAGAAATTTCATGCGGATGGCGAAACGCATGTGCCCCGTTTCGGCGGCTTGCTTATATGGGTGCCGACTTTATTGCTCGCGATTTTATTTTATTTTTTTTCAAAAACGAATATATTTATTTTTCAAAAACTTAATTTTTTTAGCCGTTCACAAACGTGGCTACCTTTGTTTGCCTTGGTTTCGGCTTCGTTATTGGGCCTGCTTGATGATATTTTACAAGTTACTGGCCGGGGCAAATATATAGGTGGGGGACTCTCATTGAGGTGGCGTCTTTTGGTAGTTGCCTTGATAGGGTTTATCGGCGGATGGTGGCTATATACGCGGCTCGGTTGGTCTTCAATTCATATTCCGGGAGATGGAGATTTTGCCATGGGTCCATTATATATTCCATTTTTTGTAGTTGTGATGCTGGCGACTTACAGCGGAGGGGTTATTGACGGGCTTGACGGTCTTGCCGGCGGAGCGTTTGGTATAATATTCGGCGCGTTTTCAGTAATAGCCCTGTTGAATAATCAAATTGATCTTGCGACTTTCAACGCAGTTATCTCGGGAACGATTTTGGCGTTTTTGTGGTTTAATATACCGCCCGCGCGCTTTTATATCGGAGAAACCGGTATATTGGGCCTTACCTCGACGCTTACGGTCGTCGCGTTTCTTACCAATTCAGTGTTGGTTTTGCCAATTATCGGATTTCTGTTGGTGATAGAGTCGGCGTCGGTTATTTTACAGCTGCTTTCAAAGCGTTTCTGGAAGAAAAAGATTTTTTTGGCTTCTCCAATACATCATCATTTTGAAGCTAAGGGTTGGCCTCATTATAAAGTGACGATGCGTTTTTGGGTCATAGGTATGGTTGCTGCTACCCTGGGAATAATTATCAGAATGCTCGGCTAGATTGGTATGAAGATTAATACCTCGTGCTTGGTTGTCATTTTGTGTTGTATTTTGGGGTAAAAACGAATTGGCGGTTTCGATCGAGGCGAAGGAAAAATTGTTTAATCCGTTTAAGTAAAAAAAGAATGTCATAAAAAGCCCAGAAATAAGGTTTTTTCTCTTGCCCTTGACAGATACGACGTAATATTCTAAACTATAGCGTTATCATCGAAATATCTTCGATGATTCTTGATAGGAGGAGATCCTAGAGACAGATGGTCATTGACAAGTGACCAAGATAAAGGAGGTAAGACGATGTCGGAATTCGTGAATGTTGGTCTCCCGCTGTTGGTCATTATGAGCGTCGCGCTGAGTTTTACCAGGCTTTGGAAGCTGAAGGTATTTCACTTCGCCATAGGCGAAATCGCTTTCGCGGCGGCAGTCGCCTACGCCTTCCAGGCGGATTTTATCTTTAGTGCGCTCTGGTTTCTTGTCGGATCGCTCAGCTTCGTACGGGCCGCCTGGCTGGTTACCCGTTAAGCGAGTGAATGTCAATAACTCGCAATCAAACCCCTGGTAGAATTCAATTCTGCTTGGGGTTTTATCTTTAATTTTTAAATTAAAGATCCCATAAAAGAATCTGTCGCTGAAGTTATCTATGTACATACACTCTTAGACCAAATTCCAAAAATGTAAACTTGGTCTTGTCTGTTTCTGATTGAAAAAAGTCTGCAATTTTGATATATTTCAGATATGTCTTATGCGGTTTTGCGCAAAAAATATCCTAAATTCATCTATAAAAGTTTTGATATAAGACACCACAAAGGAGACTTAGAATTGTCCTTTAATTTTTTAATTGAACCGAAGCTGCATTTTACCCCGAAAATCATTATTCATAATGTCAGCGAAGAAAATATTGAAAGGATTGGGGAATCATCGTTCAAAAATTTAGTGTTTAATGTCGGCCTTGCCGAAATACCAAGCTACTGGAAAGCAACCTGCTCTCCGGAAATAATTATTGAGACTGGATTTCTTGATAAAAATCAAATAACTTGGTGGCGCGATCTTTTCATCAAGGGAATGGGCCAGTTTTTCTATGAAAACAAAATTGATTGGCGCAAAGCCACTTTTTTACGAATAAAAACTTCACGGGATTTTGCACCCGAAAGCTTATATAGCTCGGATCCGACGAAAATAAAGCTTAAAGATAGGTATTTAGTACCGCTGGCCGGAGGGAGGGATTCCATTGTAACAACTGAGCTGTTGAAAAAAAGAGGTGATAAATTTGTGGCTTTTTGCGTCAATCCCAGCAAAGAAACTAAGGCGGTGTTGAAAGTCGCCGGCGTCAAAAATCCCATTATTGTTGAGCGGCATATAGACCCGAATTTATTGAAATTAAATAAAAAGGGTTATTTGAATGGCCATACGCCATTTACTTCAGTGCTATCCTTTTTATCAGTTCTTTGCGCCGCCATCTTTGATTACAAGAATATCGCCTTTTCAAACGAAAAAAGCGCGAATGAAGGAAATTTAAAATATTTAGGGACGATGATAAATCATCAGTATTCAAAAAGCGCTGAATTCGAAAAAAAATTTAAAGATTACGCCAAAAAATATCTGGCAAAAAACCTGCATTATTTTAGTTTATTGAGAAAATATTCCGATTTGAAAATATCAAGAATGTTTACAAAACATCCGCAGTACTTTCCGGTATTTTCCAGTTGCAACAGAGGAAGAAAATTGAATAAAAAATGGTGTCGAAACTGTCCCAAATGCCTTTTTGTATATATGACCCTATACCCATTTTTGGAGAAAAGAGATATGGCTAAAATTTTCGGAGAAGATTTATTCAATAAAAAAGAACTGCTACCCGTGATGCAAAGTCTTATTGATCTAAAACAACTAAAGCCCTTTGAATGCGTGGGGACAAAAAGAGAGAGCAAAATGGCGTTAGGATTAAGTTTAGATAAGGCAAAAAAGATGGGAATGGTTCCTTTTTTGTTGCAGAAAGGGTGAGAGGCCCAACCACACATAGTTGGGCCTCTTTGGCCGATGACCTTGCCTTGGGCTTATGCGGTGAAGATGACCTCTCGCGGGAATTTCTTCCCGAGATCCTTCGCTCTCTTGCGCGCCGCAGAGAGCCTGAGCTCGAGGATATTCATCGCATGCTTGAAGAGGGCTTGAATTACCTCAGGCGTCCGGTCGTCCGGGGGCAGATCCGCAACCAGCTTGGCGAACTCGAACCCTGGAAACAATTCGGCTGCATCTCCCTTCGCCAGCGAGTTGAGGACCGCTGCGATGTCCTTAATGGATATTGCCGCCAACGGCTCCAGAAGTCTGTGGGTGTCATCTAGCCACTGAAGCAGCTTTTCAGCTGCGTCTAGCTGGGCCAAGCCGATATCGTCCGGATTGCGGCCGATCCACTGACCATCGTAGGAGCGTACGTGACGGCTGACTGAACGCCGGCGAGAGCCTTCACCGATGTAAATCACTATCTCGGCGCAGTTGCCACCAGGACTCGTGGAAATGACGCGCATCCCCTTGACGACCATCCCTGTGTTGCCCGTGTCCATATTTGCCCGCTGTCCCGTCACTTCATCCTCCTTCCTCTCTGCACGCCATATGCGCACAGATTTACAGAGCTGCGGACCAATCAACAATTACATGATAGCATATTATATAAATCTTGTCAATAGGAATAGAGAGCTTTCTAGCAAAAAAGTGCTTATTTTAGGTTTTGGACGCGAGGGCCAGAATACGCTTTTATTTTTACAAAAACTATTCCCGACAAAAACTTTCGGTATTGCAGACAAAGAAAAAAATCTTAAATCTTTAACTCTTAATTTTAAATCTTTGCATAAAAAAAGAATAACTTTACATCTGGGTAAAAGATATCTGCAATCTATAAGAAGGTACGATATTATCATCAAATCTCCCGGCATTTCGCCAAAAATAGTAGCGCCATTTGTGGGCCGGCGGCAAAAAGTAATCTCGCAAACTGAGTTTTTTTTCGATAATTGTTCAGGTAAAATCGTCGGCATTACCGGTACAAAGGGTAAAAGCACAACAAGCTCGATGATTTATCATATTTTGAAAAAAGTTGGGTTTAAGACGCATCTATTAGGAAACATTGGCAAGCCGGCGCTTTCTGCCCTTCTGCGCGCAAAATCTGACGATATTTTCGTCTACGAGCTTTCAAGCCATCAGCTTTATAATCTGAAAAAATCTCCGCATATAGCGGTTTTCCTCAATATCTATCCCGAGCACCTCGATTACTATAGAAGTTTTAAAGAATATGCGCGCGCCAAAGCTAATATTTGTTTGTGGCAGACAAAAAATGATTATCTTGTGTATAACGCGGGCGATAGGTTAGTGGCCGGATTCGCAAAAAAGTCAGAGGCACATAAAATCCCGATACGCGGCAAATATTACGAGCTTGATAAGATTGCTGCTTTTAGGGTAGCTAAAATTTTTGGCATTGAGCGCAAAAGGGCAGAGATTGCCCTTGAAAGTTTTAAATTCCTGCCACATCGTTTGGAGCGCGTAGGGATATTCCGAGGTATTACTTTCTACAACGATTCTCTTTCCACAATTCCGCAGGCAGCAATAGAAGCAATAAATTTTTTGGGCAACGATGTGGAAACGTTGATTGCCGGCGGTTTTGATAGGGGAGTAGATTTTAAAAAATTGGCACATAAAATTCTGCAAAGCCGAATAAAAACACTTATTTTGTTTCCGCCTTCGGGCCAGCGAATTTTAAAAGCTTTCGGTCGGATAGAGGATCTGCCAAGGCGTATTTCATTTTTCGATGTTAAAGATATGAAAAAAGCTGTAGATTTATGCTTCAAACACACCAGGAAGGGTAAAATATGTCTATTGTCTCCGGCCTCGCCCAGTTTTGGTATCTTTAAGGATTATGCCGAGCGGGGGAATGCCTTTAAAAAAAATGTGAAATCGGCGGCAAAATAAACCATTGTTGTGGTATAATAAAACCATTATGACCGCAGCTCGTCCGGATTATATTTTACTTGGGCTGATTATAGCCTTAGTCTTTATCGGTACGGCAATTTTGGCCAGCGTTTCGGCCGGTTTGGCGATTAATCAAACCGGTTCTCCGACATCTTATCTTTTCCACCAGTTTTTATTGGGTTTGTTTCCAGGATTAATAATCGGCGCAGTGGCATTTTTTATCTCCCTAGACAGGATTAAAAAAATCGCACCATTTCTGCTAATTTTGAATATCATTTTACTGGCGATGGTGTTTTTGCCGGTAATCGGCATGTCTTTGGGAGGAGCTGCAAGGTGGGTTAAGCTTGGCCCATTGTCATTTCAGCCATCCGAATTTTTAAAGCTGACTTTTATCATATATTTAAGCGCATGGTTGGCTTCTAAATTTCAAGGGCGGCGCACAGAGGCAAAAGATATTTTTAAAGAAGGTTTGATCGCTTTTTTAGTCGTGCTCGGCATTGCGGCGGGTTTTTTAATTTTGCAACCCGATATAAGCACATTAGGAATTATAGCCGTTTCAGCACTGTCGCTTTATTTTATCGCAAAGACGCCAATATGGCATACTGCCTTGATAATAATACTCGGTTTGGTCTCACTCGGCGCATTGGTAAAATTCTCGCCATACAGAATGGAAAGGTTCATGGTTTTTCTTAACCCCTCTTTGGATCCCATGGGCATCGGATACCACATAAAACAAGCATTGATTATGGTAGGGTCGGGTAGGTTAAACGGTATGGGTTTAGGATACGGTCAGCAGATAAAATTTTTGCCCGCGGCGATCTCAGATGCCATCTTTGCTCCCTTCGCGCAGCAGACAGGTTTTCTGGGCGCTTTTCTGCTTGTTGCTCTTTTTTGCTTATTTGCTTGGAAAGGATTTAAAATCGCCAAGGAAGCTCAAGATGAATTTAGTCGGCTTCTGGCCATAGGAATAACTTTTTGGATAACTTTTCAGGCGTTTATTAATATAAGTGCCATCATAGGTATGGTGCCCCTTGCCGGCATACCTTTACCATTTGTTTCTTATGGCGGATCGCATTTGATTTCAGAATTAGCTGGCATTGGACTTCTTTTAAACATATCCAAAAGCAATAATTTATGAAAATATTATTTGCCGGAGGCGGAACCGGTGGACATGTCCTGCCGATTATAAGCATAGTGAGGGAGTTAAAACTTCTACACCCTGGCACGGATCTGAATTTTTTTTATATAGGGCCGAAGGATCCATATGGGGCGTTGCTTTTATCGCAAGAAGGCGTGAAAGTTAAAACCATAATCGCCGGAAAAATCAGAAGATATGGGACATGGAAAAGCAGACTTTCTAATGCTCTTGATATTTTTATCAAGATACCGTTCGGAATTACGCAGAGTCTTTGGCATATTTTTTTCATCGCTCCCGATGCGCTTTTGAGTAAAGGCGGCTATGGTTCTTTTCCGGCGGTAGTTGCATGCTTTGTGCTCCAAATACCAATTTTTCTTCACGAATCGGATGTCGCGCCCGGGCTTGCGGAAAAGGTAACAAGCAAATTGGCGCTGGAGATTTTCGTATCTTTTCCGAAGACAGAATATTTTTCGCCGCAAAAAAGCATTATTACCGGTAATCCCATACGCAGGGAACTTCTTGAAGGTTCGGTCATAGAGGCGCAAAAGAAATTTGGCCTACAAGGCGGGAGACCTGTTATATTTATTATTGGAGGATCCCAAGGATCTCAAAGAATAAACGATGTTATTTTGGCCGCTTTGCCAAATTTAATAAAAGAATTTGAAATTATTCATCAAACCGGAGAGGCAAATATTAAAATGGTAAAAGCCGAATCGGAAGTTGTTATTGCGCAGGCCTCCGCCAGATATTTTCATGCCGTATCATTTTTGCGTGAACAAGATTTAAGACATGTCTATAAAGTTGCGGATTTAATAATTGCCAGGGCCGGATCCGGATCCATTTTTGAGATTGCGGCCGAGGGTAAGCCAAGCATTTTAATTCCGTTGCCAGAAGCCGCTCAAGATCATCAGTACAAAAACGCATATACTTATGCGGCTCATGGCGCGGCGATGGTTTTGGAAGAGGCTAATCTTTATCCGCATTTTCTTCTTGAAAGAATACAATATCTTTTCCAGCATCCAGATGAATTGACACAGATGAAAGAAGCGGCGAGGCATTTTGCTTCGCCCAGGGCCGGCCAAGTTATAGCCGAATACATCTTAGATTATCTTACGCAAAAATAATATGCTATATGAACCGGAAATAAAAAATCCAAGAGTTCGTATTGCTCCTTCGCCTACCGGTCCTTTGCATATAGGTACGGTACGAACAGCGCTCTTTAATTATTTATTCGCCAAAAAATATGGCGGCGAATTTATCTTGCGCATTGAAAATACCGATTTGGAAAGATCGGACTCGAAATGGGAAAAAGATATCATAGATGGACTTAAGTGGATAGGCATTGATTGGGATGAAGGACCAATAAGGCAGAGCGAGAGAATAGAGATTTATGCTAAATATCTTCAGAAATTAATTGACGATGACAAAATATATCATTGTTTTTGTTCAGAGGATGAATTGGAAGCGATGCGTCAAGAGCAGATGGCTAGGGGTGAGGCACCAAAGTATTCCGGCAGGTGCAGGAATTTGTCAAAAGACGAAATAGAATGGCGTATGGCCAAAGGACAAAAATCAATTTTTCGATTTAAAACAGAAAACTCAAAAATAGTTTTCAAAGATATAATACGCGACGACGTGGAATTTGATACATCTTTGATGGGAGACATAGCTGTTGCCAAAGATCTGGCCACACCTCTTTATAATTTTGCAGTTGTTGTTGATGATTTTGAAATGGGAATTACGCATGTGATAAGGGGGGAAGATCATATTTCCAACACCCCAAAACAGATTTTACTTCAAGAAGCTCTAGGTTTTCCACGGCCGCAGTACGCCCATTTACCGCTTATTTTGGGTCCGGATAAATCGAAACTCAGTAAAAGGCACGGAGCGGTATCGTTAAATGAATATAAAAATGAAGGTTATTTGCCCGAAGCCATGCTGAATTTTATGGCCTTTTTGGGATGGAATCCCGGAATAGATAAGGAAATTTATTCCATGGAAGAATTAATAAGTGATTTTTCGCTTGAAAAAGTTCAGAAGTCCGGAGCAATATTCAATGTCAAGAGATTGGAATACATTAATGGCGTGTACATAAGGCAAAAACGGCTGGATGAACTGGTTAATTTATGCCTGCCACATCTTAAAGTTGAAAATCAAAAGTTTGATTATGTAAAAAAAATAATAGCTTTATACAAGGATAGATTAAAAAAACTCTCCGAAATAGGAGAACTTACGGACTTTTTTTTCAAAGATGTGTTAGAATATAATAAGGAGCTTTTAAGATGGAAGAAAATGACGGACGAGGAAATATATGCCTCTCTTGATGAAATTGAGAAATTACTGCTTGAGATTAAGGAACGTGACTGGACCAAAGAAAACCTTGAAAAAATAATAATGCCCGTTGCCGGGAGTAGGGGAGACCGCGGAGAATTTTTATGGCCTCTAAGAGTCGCATTAACTAGTCAAGACGCCTCGGCCGGCCCGTTTGATATAGCCGAAATTCTTGGCCGAGAAAAAGTTTTAAAACGAATAAGAGACGCGAGAGATCTTTGGACGAAATAGAAAGGGCTTATCATTTCAGATAAGCCCTTGTCCCTGTTCATGATCTGATCCAGATCCCGATCCCGACCACGAAGCTGGCGATAGCTAGCAAGAGCATGATCGCCACCGGTCCTAGCAGTAGCGAGAGTGTAATTGCCACTGCGCTGATCACGCTGGCAAGGCCGACTACCGTGAATCCCGCGAACTGTGAGTTACTCACTCTACAACATCTCCTATGTATATATTATATCAAATAATAATAATTTTGTCAATAGCAGGGGTTTTGATAATTCCTAGCTTTTCTTTTGCGCAAGGTCAAACAGTTTCTCTTCCATCGGCAGAAAATATCATGAGTCAGTCAACGGATTTTATTTTTAAACTTTTAGGGGTTTTACCTCAGGGCATCGGGATGGCATTAAAAGATGGAATCAATATCGCGGAAAAAACGCTGAATTTGTTAGTTGGGTGGGGGAAAATCGTGTGGGCAAGGTATTTAGAGCCGCAGGTTAAAACTTGGGAGCGGCGATTACTTCGGATTTTAAACCTTGAAATTCAGAAGCGCCAACCCATTATTCAGCAGGAATTTAAAAAAGAGGAACAAGAAGTGCAGAAAGATATTCAGCGCGCAGCTGAAAAGTCCGCTGAAAGCGCCTGGGAACGGTTAAAGGAAATGATCAGAGACAGTTTATAAGTTTGGGTGGTAGCTGTATCTATAAGGGAAAGGGAAGGTGTTTGACAAGCATTCTTGGCTTGTTATTATGAATATAGGATACTTCGCATAAGAACTCTTTATCGTACTATAATATATGGGCGAAAATAAATCTATAATTGATCATACAAAAGGTTTTCTTGAGTATTTGGACATAGAACGCGGTCTTAATCAGAGATCTCAATTAACATATTCAAGATTTCTGCGACGTTTTGAAATTTGGCTGAATAAAAATAATCTTGAAAATCTTAAACCTAGCGAGCTTACCGAAGACCATATCTGGAAATACAGGGTTTATTTATCAAGCCAGATTAATCCTAAAACGCGTGATACCCTTAAACGCTCAACCCAGAGCTATTATTTAATTGCCCTTAGAAATCTTTTAAAATACTTTTCTGACCGCAATATACCTTCTTTGGGCGCGGAAAAGATAAAACTCGGGAAATCAAAAATTCAGGATAGGCAAATTAAATTTTTGACCCTGGAACAAATAAAACGGCTTTTAGATGCTCCGAATAAATCAAATCCCGCGGGGCTTCGGGATAAAGCTATTTTAGAATCGCTTTTTTCAACAGGACTTCGGGTTGCGGAACTTGTTAATCTAAACCGAGAGCAATTCAGGCTAACAGGAGACAATGAAGATTTGGAGGTAGTTATTGTCGGCAAAGGCGGAAGGCCTCGCCCAGTCTATTTTTCGGATCGCGCCATTAGCTCTCTTCGTGACTATCTTGCATTGCGCCGCGATAAAGAAAGGGCCCTTTTTATAAATTATAAAGGTCCGACATCGGCCTCCAAACGTCTTTCCGTGCGCTCGGTTGAGAAAATAGTCAAAAAATACGTTTTATTGGCTGGCATACCGACTTTTACAACTCCACATACCCTGCGTCATTCATTTGCTACGGATCTTTTAACGCAGGGGGTGGATCTTCGCGAAATACAGGAATTTTTAGGCCACAAAAATATCGGTACGACACAGATTTACGCGCATGTGACCTCGCGCCGTCTTCGCGATATCCACCGCAAGTTTCATAGTTTAAAAGAATAAATACGCGGCTAAATCCGCGTATTTTTATCTAAAATTATGGTGCGAAGTTTTTGCGCAAGATTTTTTCAGCCGCCATCATAACAGGAGCTCTTATTTTAGTTCTGATTTTAAAATTATTATTGACGAATGGTTTAGGCTTTGATAATATCTGGAATATGGCAAAGACTAAGGCGGCCGGTTCAACAAGATTTGGCCGTGATTCCCAGCCAAAATATTTAGGGATAAAACTTTTTGATGGCCAGCGCGTTAAGGCCGGCATGATTATTGTGCGCCAGCGCGGCACAAAATTCAGGCCCGGCAAAAATGTGGGCCGCGGTGGAGATGACACTTTATATGCCTTAAAAGAAGGCATAGTTAAATTTGCCAGCAAACGTGTGAGATTGTTTAATAATTCCCAGAAAGTTGTTAAAATTGTAAATATAGAAGCCTAAAAAATAAAAAACTACGGTTTTTAGAAACGGTCTTTGACCGGTTTTTTTATTGCTCTTGCAATAAATTCTAGAAATAAAGGGTGCGGCTTTAATGGTCGCGATTTAAATTCAGGGTGAAATTGCGTAGCCACAAAGAAGGGATGATTTTTGAGTTCTATTATCTCCACGAGGTCTTTTTCGGGATTTACGCCGGCCATGATCATACCATTAGTCTCTAAAACCTTCCTAAATGCATTATTTAGCTCGTAGCGGTGTCTATGCCGCTCAAGGACATTGTGTGTTCTATAGGCCGCAAAACTTATTGTTTTCGGCCATATTTGACATTTATAGTCTCCCAAGCGCATTGTACCACCATAGCCTTTTTTTCTAATCAGAGCTTTTTGTTTGGGCATGACGTCTATGACTGGCTCTTGACAATTTGCTAAAAATTCAGTAGAATTAGCGTGTTTTAAACCGCATAGGCTTCTGGCGAATTCTATGACGGCGAGTTGCATACCGAGGCAAAGTCCGAGATACGGAATCTTATTTTCTCTGCAAAACTTTATGGCTTTTATTTTACCTTCCACTCCCCTACTTCCGAATCCTCCCGGCACGATTATACCATTGTAGTCTTTTAATTCGGTAACGGCTTTTGGAAACTGTTCATATTTTTCGGCGGAAAGCCAAATAATTTCTGCTCTATGTTTCTTTGCCCATGCGGCATGTTTTATAGCTTCGATGACAGAGATATAAGAATCGGTTAAAGAAAAATTTCCAGTTTCAAAATATTTTCCGACGACGCCTATTTTTACCGGCTTTTCAACATTTCTGATAGCAGTTGTTAATCTTTCCCAGTCCTTAGAATCGTTTTTCCTTGCTTGTAATTTAAATTTATCCAAAATTCTTTGACCAAGGTTTTCCTTTTCAAGATTGGCTGGAACCTCATATATAGATTCTATATCCGGCGCGGAGATTACATCTTCTTGGGCCGTATTGCAGAAAATTGAGATTTTTTCCTTGCGCGGTTTATCCAAAGAAAATTCGGATCGGGCCAAAATAATATCCGGCTGAAGGCCGGCCATATTTAGCGATCTTACGGCGTATTGCGTAGGTTTTGTTTTCATTTCACCTATCATTTTCGGTACGGGCACGTAACTCACCAAAACAAACAATACCTGGTTAGGGTGGCGTAATTTTAACATTCTAGCGGCTTCCAGAAAAAGAAGATTTTGGTATTCTCCCACTGTGCCGCCGATTTCAACTAAAATAAAATCGGCCTTGCCCTTCGTAGCCGCTTTATTTATGCGCGAGATTACTTCTTCCGGTATGTGCGGAACGACTTCCACACACTTTCCGTTATAACCCAGACTCCTTTCCCTATTGATAACGGCTTGATAGACCCGTCCGGTAGTAAGATAATTGTCAGTGCTTAACTCCAAATCAAGAAATCTTTCATAATTTCCTACATCTTGATCGCATTCGGTCCCGTCGGCGGTGACAAAAATCTCGCCGTGTTCTATCGGATTCATGGTGCCAGCGTCGACATTGATATAAGGATCAATTTTTGCGGCAGTTACTCTGAAGCCTTTGTTTTGAAGTATTCTTCCGATGCTGGCTGTAGCAACTCCTTTGCCGATCCCGGACATTACGCCTCCGGCGACGAAAATATATCTCGGCATTGATTAATCAGCTTTATTTTCTTCTATTACGATTATTTTTATTTCTGATTCGAGGTTGTGCTCAAATTTTATTTTTAAAGGAAATTCGCCAAGTTCTTTTATGTAGTCTTCTAAAATTATCTGACTTTTTTTTATTTCAAATCCCCCCTCTTTTAATTTTTCCGCGATTTTTTGTCGGTTTATTGATTCAAAAAGTTGTCCTTCCTCGCCGACCTTAACGGGTATGATAACTTCCAAACCGTCTATTTTTGAAGCTGTTTCCTGGGTTTGTTTTAAATTCTCTTCGGCAATTTTTTCCATAATTTCTTTTTGCATTTCAAGCCATTTTAAAGTCTGTTCCGTGACTTCTTTGGCTAAACCTTGAGGAAACAAAAAATTTCTCGCGTAGCCATCGGCTACCTCCTTCACATCGTATTTCTTCCCTATTTTTTTAATGTCTTGCAATAAAATTACGCGCATGTCAGCTATATATTTACATATTTTTCAGCAATTCAATTGCTGCGTCAAGCTGGGAATCTTTTCCCGCCTCCACATCTTTTTCCGTCATCCCAACTTTAACATCTGGGTCAAGGCCCCTCTCTGTTATAAGCTGACCCGATGGCGTCAGCCAGTTGGCTACGGTGACTTTTACCGATGCTCCTCCTGGGAGTTGTTGCAGTTCTTGAACAGAACCCTTCCCGAAAGATTTTTCGCCAATAAGTTTTATTTTCCGGTCGTCGCGCAGGGCGCCGGCCAATATTTCTGAGGCCGACGCTGAACCCTGGTTTATTAATATCACAATGGGATAAGACTTTAAACTTGTAGGGCCCTTTGATTTATAAACCTGTTGATTGCCTTTTGAAAATTGTTCAATCGTAACTACCTCACCCCTATCCAAAAAATATCCGGCGATGGCCTGCGCCACTTCTAGAAACCCACCGGGATTATTTCTTAAGTCTAAAATTATTTTTTTAGCTGGCGAGGCCGCGATTTCTCCAGCCGTAAAATCAAAATCGGAAAGCAATTTTTCTGAAAATTGATAAAGCTGGATATATGCTATATCGCCTTTGATTTCCCACTTCATTGCCGGCACTTGGATAATGTCGCGCGTCAGTTTGAATTCTTTCGGTTCGTCCCAACCGTTTCTTAAAATAGTTAGCGTTACTTCTGTTCCTTTTTTCCCGCGAATCATATTTACCGTTTCATCCAAGGTCATTTCTACGGTATCTTTGCCGTTAACTTTTAATATTTTATCTCCAGCCATCAAGCCAGCTTTTTTGGCCGGGCTTTGCTCAAGCGGAGATATGACTTGAAGCTGATTTTTTCTCAGGCCTATTTCCATGCCCACACCTTCAAATTGGCTATCAATGTAATTTTCTTTAAAACGCTCGGTCTCCTGAGGCGGCATAAAAATCGTATAAGGATCACCCAAACTGCTTACCATACCGGAAATCGCGCCGTAAACCATTTGTTGGTAATTTAAAGTTTCGGGATATTTTTCCTGAAGTACGCGCCAAGTATCCCAGAAAAGCGAAAAATCAACACTGGCCGGTTGACCATTGGTTGGATTCAATATTCCCTGGGCAGGTTCAGGATGGCGCAATTTGTAAAACCAGACGCCGGATAACACTCCAGAAGAAAAAAATGCCAGCAGTAAGATGACTAATCCTATTCTTTTTTTTGCAAGGCTAAAAGACATATTCTTATAATATCAGGTCCGCAAAAAAAATAAATACCATCATATTTATATCTTTGAAAAGAGATATCCGCCTATTATAAGCAGGTGTGCCCCAGAGCGTAGCTCCGCCGCGCCGATGACAATTTCAAGTTTTTCTTTGGCGGATGGATTTACTAAAATTTTAACGAATTTTACTCTCGATGGCAAATTCTTTGTTCTTTCAAAAAAGAATGGGTATCCTCTTGCGAGAATGCCCATGTTACGCCCGAAGGCGAGCAAGTGATCGAGCGATGTTCGTTCTGGCTTGCATTTCGTACTTGTTGCGGAAGAACTGCGTCGAGTAGATGTTCGATCGATCGAGAAACGACTTCAGGATCGCAGAACGTCCGGCAACGAACTGATCTTCCGGCACCCACTCGTACTCCTTGCGTACTTGTCGCTCGTATTCATCGAATCTTTCCTCGGACTGACCGAGAATCGAGAGATCGATGTCAATGAGAAGCTGAACATCGGAATCAGTGAGAGTTGCCGAATGCTTCGTTGCAATGATGAGATTTGCCACCGATTGTCCGAGGTTGTCGGGCAACGAAGCATTTCGCACCATTTCCACCGCGAGCGCCATGCTCCGTTCCTCGCTGTCTATCGTAGATTGCGTCGTGATATCAGAGAGCCAGTTCAACAGCGTCAGGATTCGTTGTGAGGTCTCGGACTTGTTCGAGCTCATCGAGGCAATGCTCGATGTGTTGGAGCGTGTGGTGCGCTCGGTACGGTTCGGAATATCGCGCAACAAGGTCGTTGTAGACTACACTTGTGCTTCTTTGCGCACAGAGGCGTTGCCACAGAGCTATCCACCGTTCGTTTCCGCAATCGCTCCGTCCTCGGTGATTGCCTTGAGAGAAATTTTCTCGTGCTCGCATGTTTTTACCTCCTTTCATCTAAGTACCATGCCTAGATTTCACTAAAAGATAGCATATTAGACCATAAAAGTCAAGAAACGGCAAGCGCCACTTCTTGGAAAGTTTAATACTGGTGCAATATTCTTGAATTAGTCCGAACGCATTTCGCCGCCTGCGGCGGCGAGGAACCCCCCGCGAATTCGGAGCGGCTTCGCCGCGAGATTTCAAAACCGCCAAAGAGCCCGGAAAAACAATCGGCTCGAACCATGTTTTAGAAAATCGCCAATTCGTTTTTGCCCCGAAAATTCAATACAAATTGGCCGCCGAGCGAAGCGAGGCGGCTTCCTCTGGCTTGCTATTTCCGAAATGGTGCGCCCAGCAGGACTCGAACCTGCAACCAACGGCTTAAAAGGCCGCTGCTCTACCAATTGAGCTATGGGCGCGCGTAGCAACGGTTTTACCAATGGATTATTATATACCTTCTTTTTTTAATTCTTCCAATAATTCTCTTTGCCTTTTGGACAATTTGCTCGGCGTTTTGATTGTCAGCGTCACGTACAAATTCCCACGGCCGTAGCCTGAAAAATGTGGTATGCCTTTTCCAGAAATCTGTAGGATCTTTCCAGATTGGAGTCCTGCCGGAACTTTAAGTAATAACTTTGATCCTTCCAGTGTCGGTAATTCAACTTCGTCGCCTAACGTCGCCTGGGAAAAGGAAATAGGAAAAGTTATATGCAAATCATCTCCGCGTCTCTCAAAAACTGGATGTTTTTTAATTAAAATGCGAACATATAAATCCCCAGCTCTGCCATTTTTTCTGCCGATTTCTCCTTTACCCTCAATTTTAAATTCCTGGTTGGAGTCTACTCCAGCTGGTATACGAATTTTTATTTCTTCGTCGTCTTTAATTCTTCCCTCCCCCGAACAGACATTGCAGAATTTTTCCGGTTTTGATCCTTCTCCTTTGCATGCTGGGCAGATCGTAATTCTGGTAAAAGAACCGAGAATTGTTTTTTGGATTTGTTGAACTTCTCCAGTCCCGCGACAGGAAAAACATTCATTGATTTTTGTTCCGGGCTCCGCTCCTTTGCCGTCACAGCGCGAGCAAACGACAAATTTATAAAGCTTAATGCTTTTTTCCTGATTTTTTAATACAGCTTCTAAGGGCATTTCTATACTGATTTCTATATCTTTGCCTCGGCGAAAATCGGTGCGTGCAGTTTGTCTGCCAAAACCGAAAAAATCTTCAAAGATGTCGCCTAAATCGCCGAAATTAAAGTCTTCGCCGAACTTTTCGCGCATTGTTTCGGGATCCCAGCGATCTCCGGGAAATCCCCAACTGAAGCCATTTTGCCCGCCCGGCATTCCCCCTTCATAAATACGTCCGAATTTGTCATATTGTGCCCTTTTGTCTTTGTTTGAAAGAATCTGGTACGCTTCATTTATTTTCTTGAATTGACTTGCATCGCCTCCTTTGTCAGGATGATATTTATGCGCGAGTTTCCTGTAAGCCTTTTTTATTTCTTCATCCGAGGCGTTGCGCGGAACGCCTAAAATGTTGTAATAATCCTCCATTTTATTCATTTAATACTTTATTGATTTTCTTTGTATTCTCCTTCTTCGGGTTTTTCATCCTTCTTTTCTTCTTGTGAGCCATCTTGCGGTGAGTTTGTCGAATCGCCAGCGTTTTTATACATTTCGGCGCCTATTTTTTGTAGAGTTTGCGCTAAATTGTTTGAAGCCTTTGTTATTTCTTCAATATTATCACCTTCCTTGGCTCTTCTCAAAGCCTGCATTTTTTCTTCTATTTCTTTTTTGATCTCGGCAGGAAGTTTTTCTCCTGCCTCGCGCGTGCTTTTTTCGCAAGTATAAATCAGGGCATCAGCAGCATTTCGCACATCAATAAGCTGGCGTTTTTTCTCGTCATCCTGCGCGTGAGCCTCGGCCTCTTTTTTCATTCGTTCAACTTCTTCTTTTGACATTCCGGTTGATCCTTCTATGCGTATGGTCTGAGATTTGCTGGTTGCCTTATCGCGAGCCGAAACGTTTAAAATGCCGTTCGCATCTATATCAAAAGTAACTTCAATCTGCGGAATGCCTCGGGGTGAAGGCGGAATGCCGTCCAGAATAAACCGTCCAAGAGTTTTATTATCCGAAGCCATTGGTCTTTCGCCCTGCAGTACATGCACCTCAACCGACGTTTGATTATCCGCGGCAGTGGAGAAAATCTGGGCTTTTGCTGTCGGCACCGTAGTATTTTTTGAAATCAAAATAGTATTTATTCCGCCTAAGGTTTCAATACCAAGCGAGAGCGGCGTTACGTCCAAAAGCAAAACATCTCGGATTTCGCCCTGCAAAATACCTCCTTCTATTGCCGCACCCATAGCCACGACTTCGTCTGGATTAAGAGACTTATTTGGTTCTTTGTCAAAAACATTGCGGAGTTCTTCCTGAATTTTCGGCATTCGAGTTTGTCCTCCGACCAAAACGATTTCATCTATATCTTTTGATTCAAGCTTGGCCTCTTTGAGTGTCTGTTTTACAAGTTTTATGGATTTTTCAATATAATCTCCCACTAAGTCTTCAAGTTTTGCGCGTGTAAGCTTGAAATATAAATGTTTTGGTCCGTTCTCTCCAGATGTGATAAATGGTAAATTAATTTCTGTTTCTGCGGCTGTAGACAACTCTATTTTGGCGCGCTCGGCGGATTCTTTTAGTCGTTGGATCGCCAGCTGGTCGCGCGATAAATCTATACCTTCATTCTTTTTAAATTCGTCAATCACCCAATGCATGACGCGAAGATCAACGTCATCGCCTCCAAGATGTGTATCGCCTCCAGTCGCCTTAACTTCCACCGTATCTTCGCCGACTTCCAAAATTGAAATATCAAAAGTTCCTCCGCCAAAATCATATACGACTATTTTTTCATTTTTCTTTTTTGTCAGGCCATAGGCCAGGGCAGCGGCCGTCGGCTCATTGATTACTCTCCGAACATTAAGCCCTGCAATCTCTCCGGATATTTTCGTTTCTTTCCTTTGCGAATCGTCAAAATAGGCCGGGCAGGTTATGATAGCGTCGGTTATCTTTTCCCCAAGACGCTCTTCCGCGTCCTGTTTCAGCTTTTGCAAAATCATAGCCGATATTTCTGCGGGCTTATGCCACTTTCCGCCCATATTTACTTCAATGCCTCCATCGGCGTTTCCCCTGATTTCATACGGCAGAAGTTTTTTATCTTTTTGTACTTCCGGATCCGAAAATCTGCGCCCAATGAGCCGCTTTACCGAAAAAACCGTGTTCTGCGGATTTGTTACCTGCTGGCGTTTGGCCAATATTCCGACCAGCCGTTCATTGTTTTTCGTGATTGCTACGACCGAAGGCGTGGTTCTCGCACCTTCTTTATTTTCAATTATTTTTGGCTCCCCGCCTTCAACTACAGCCATGGCCGAAAACGTGGTACCAAGATCAATTCCCAATATTTTTGCCATAAGTTTATTTTGTTTAATTTTTAGATTTACTTCGCTATTTTTACTTTTGCAGGCCTTATCAGTTTACCCTGCAGCGTATAACCCTTTTGTACTTCTTCTATTATTTCCCCGGATTTATAATCTGGATTATCTATTTCCTCTGCAACCTCCTGGAAATTAGGGTTAAAGTTGTTATTATTGGTTTTTATCTCCTCTACCCCCTCCCCCCTAAGAAAATCTGCGAACTGTTTTCTTATCTGTAGCAACCCCTTAATCTCCTCGCTATTTTTCAAATCTCCCGAAAGTTTTTTCTCCGCTAGGTCAAAATTATCAAGAATCGGAAGGAATTTTATGATCATGGCTTGGACTCCGTATTTTATAATCTCGCCCACTCGTTCCATCTCGGCCCTTTTATAATTTAAAAAATCTGCCCTTTCTCTTTGCCAACCTTTAAGATATTCCTCGCGCTGTGTCTGGCATTTGGCCAATTCATCTTCTTGTTCTTGAGCTTGAGTATTGTTTTTGTTCTGGTCTTCGGTCATAAATTTATTCCAATAGTTTTAAAGCGTAGTTTAATAAGTCGATGTTTTTTTTATAGCTCATTCTTTTAGGTCCCAAAATAGCCAAAAATCCTTGTTTGCCTTCGGCTAGAAAATGACATTTAACAATCATTGTAGCAAACTCTCTTGCGGAGGCAAATGGATTTTCTCTGCCGATGTAAATTTCAATATTTCCCCAGGGTAAATTTAAATTATCCAACGATTTTTCCAGATTTTCAACTAATCTTATAAATTCGGGGATATGCTCTCCCTCCTTAAATTCTGGCTCTTGCAGCAGTTCCTCCCAGCCTTCTTTCCATAGCATTTTTTCCCCGGCCAGATAGCCTAAAACGAAATTAGATGAGGCCAAAGATAAATTTCTTATCAACGATTGGATAAAGCGTAAAGTATTGAGTTTTCCATCGTCAAAGTCAAACAAAATTTGCATTTGTGAATTTATTTCATCGGTTTCGGACTCCAATATTTCGTTGACAAAAAATCTATATCCCTTATCTGTCGGCACTCGACCTGCAGAGGTATGCGGTTGATAAAGATATTTTGCCTCGGTCAGTTTTTGCATTTCGCGGCGTATCATTGCACCTCCAATGCCAAAATCATAGTTTTCTTGAAGTAGATGAGAACTTACCGGTTCTGCGCGGAGAATGTATTCATTAATTAAGCTATCCAATATGTTTTTTTGCCTAGTGGTTATCATCGCTGATTTTATAAAATCGTAGCTATCTCCATTCTATAAAAATAGCACTCCTGCGTCAAGAGTGCTAATAATGATCGTCCTAATTGTCCCGCATTTTTAAGCCTGGGGGGAGATTCGAACTCCCGGTCTACGGTTTACAAAACCGTTGCTTTACCGCTAAGCTACCCAGGCATAGAGATTAATCTGTCAGTGACGAAAGCTATAGCCAGCAAGAATTATCTGAGCTTATTCCAATAATCTTTGTCTTTTAGTTTTGAAAGTTTGGGCACCGAATTTTTAACCGCTGTTTTGTCTTTAGGCTGGATTGGTTTACGACGTAACCGTTCAAGCCAGATGTTGATTTTATTTTCAGTTTTCAGAATTAAAATACGTATCTTCAAAAGCGACTTTTCCAAAACTGTGGCGAAAGAAATCTTTTGCCAAAGATGGGCAAAATTAATTGTTCTTGCTGGATAAAACGAGGTAAACGATAAATTTTTTTCCGATAATTTTGCGAGTTCAATTCTTTTTTTAAAAACCAGAAATATTATACTAAGACCACTCAATATCCATATAAAAATCGCAATGATGGTCGCCGTATTCATAGTTATATTTCGTAGCGCGTGAATCCTTTAATCACTATGTTTTCACCGATTTTAGCGATGTATTCTTTCACCAAGTCGTCAATAGTTTTTCCGTCATCTTTTATCCAAGGCTGAGAAAGTAGTGAAACTTCTTGTTTGTATTTTGTCAGTTTACCCTCTACGATGTCATCTATGACTTTTCGCGGTTTATTCGAACCAGCGAGTTGCTCCTGGTAAATCTGGCGTTCGCCTATAAGATAGTCTTCTGGAATGTTTTCGCCGCGAATGTATTTCGGCTTCATTGCCGCGATTTGGAGCGAAAGCTCGTGGGCCAGCTGTTGGAAGTCTGTGGATCTCGCAACGAAATCCGATTCGCATCTTAAATCAAGCAAAACACCAACCTTCCTATTAGGATGTAGATAAACGTCTATGATTCCTTGGCTCGTTTCTCTAGCAGATTTCATTTCAGCCAGTTTTTGTCCGCGTTTTTTCAAAATTCCTTTGGCTTTTTCCAAGTTTCCTTCGGCTTCTTCCAGAGCTTTTTTACACTCGGCGAATGAAACTCCCGTTTCTAGGCGCAGTTGTTTTAATTGATCAATCGACACCATATTTATGCTTTATTTTTAAGCCAGACTTCTTTTATCTTTTCCAAAACGTATTTTATTGATGAAATTGCGTCATCGTTTGCCGGAATGGGAAAATCTACCAGCGTAGGGTCAACGTTCGTGTCGCAAATAGCAATGGTCGGAATGCGTTTTAATCTGGCTTCTTTTAGCGCGCCTTCATCTTTTTTAAGGTCGGAAAGGAATATAGCATCCGGCAAGCGCGGAAGTTCTTTTATGCCCTGGAATTTTTCCTCAAGGGTTTTCAACTCCTTATCTATTTGCAGGCGCTCTTTTTTTGTGTATTTTTCCAATTCCCCTTCTTTTTTCTTGCGCTCAAGCTCTTTAAAATATTCTATGCGCTTTGAGATAATCGGCCAGTTCGTGATAGTTCCGCCAAGCCATCTTTCAACTACATAAGGCATTGAACAATCCGTCGCAGTTTCCCTTATAAGCGATTTTATCGGTGGTTTGGTCCCTACGAACATTATTATTTTTCCGTCCTCCGTCAGCTTTTTAATAAAAGCCAGCGCCTCACTAAATTTGGGCAACGTCTTTTCCAGATCTATGATATGTATTGAATTCCTTACGCCAAAAATATAAGGCAGCATTTTTGGATGCGTACGCGAAGTGCGCTGGCCAAAATGCATTCCAGCCTTGGTCATTTCGGTTACGTCCAGACCAAATCCATTCTCTTTGGCCTGGAAGACCGACTGCGCCTTTTGACTGTCCATCTCTTCTTCGATCATATAATCAAGTTTTAATATAGCACGGAAAAGTTGTATAAGCAACTATTCTGTACATATAGCATTTTGTCTAGCTGCGATGCGCCTTCGAGCTATGGCTCGGCGTCCGCCCTGCTCCCGCAGTAGCCCCTTGCACACTTGAACTCTTGGGTCTTTTGTATTCTTGATCCTTGAGTTAGCAACATCGGGGTCGTTCACGGAGACGTGGCGACCCCTTTTTCTTTGCATAGACAACCATCACATGGTAGTTTAAAGACGGCACATTAAAATTTGGAGGGAAGATGAACAAAACGCACGAACATATCGCTCTTGTTGGCAGATATCTGGCCGATACTTACAACCGCTTGCCGGTAGTGTTATCTTACGGCTCCGGCGCGCACGTGTGGGACGTAGAGGGAAATGAATATATTGATATGTTATCGTCTTATTCAGCGGTTAGCGCAGGGCATTGTCATCCACGACTACAAATGGTTTTACGGCAACAGTTAAAGCGTTTGGATCTTGTGTCCAATGCTTTTTATCATGATCAGTTAGGTCCGTTTGCAAAAGAGCTAGCGGAGTTCTGCGGAAAAGACCGAATTTATCCGATGAACACCGGTGTAGAAGGCTGGGAAAAAGCCATAAAGATAATCCGTAAGTGGGCTTATACCGTCAAGGGCATACCGCGAAATAAAGCCGAAATTATTGTTGCCCGAGGCAACTTCCACGGCAGGACGATTAGCGCAATTAGCGCTTCAACGGAACCATCCTATAGGAATTACTTTGGCCCATGGACTCCCGGCTTTAAACCTATCCCTTTTGCCAGTCTTCAATCGCTGGAACGGGCTATTAAAAGCCATACCGCGGCATTTATTGTTGAGCCGATCCAGTCCGAGGGCGGAATAAACATTCCATGGGTCGGGTATTTGAAAGAGGTTAAGAAAATCTGTCGCGATCACGACGTGCTTTTCGTGCTTGACGAGATTCAAACTGGTCTTGGCAGGACCGGCAAACATTTTGCCTGGCAGTGGGAAGACGCAGAGCCTGACCTTATAATTCTCGGCAAGTTTCTTGGTGGAGGAATTTATCCGGTATCGCTGGTCGCAGGCAACAATAGCATAATAGACGTTTTTGATATCGGAGACGATGGCAGCACTTTTTCCGCAAATCCGTTGGCTTGCGCGGAAGCTCGCGAAGCCATAAATGTTTTAGTTGATGAATGCCTGACTGAGAATTCGGCCGAACAGGGACCCTATTTTTTGGATGGCCTGAAAAAAATCAGAAGTCCGTTCATAAAAGAAGCCCGCGGCAAAGGCCTTCTTATCGGAATAGAACTGCAACCTTGCGCTGGAGGCGCTAGGCGTTTTTGCGAAATGCTGCTTCGCGAGGGCTTGCTTTGCAAAGAAACGCACATAAATGTTGTTCGACTTACTCCCCCGCTTATCATAAAAAGGAACGAAATTGATTGGGCTTTGGATAAAATAGAAAAGGTGTTTAAGGAAGTAGGCTGATGAAAGTGCTTAAATGGCCGGAATTTAGCAATGACACGGTGAATTCGCAATATGCCTTACGTTATTCTTTGGCTAAAACTGAACGAGGCGGCACTTGTTTTGCGCCGCCTTTTATGATATGTTTTTAAATATGAAAAGGGACATTCACCCAAAATATTATCAAAACGCCCGCGTGGCTTGCGCTTGCGAGAATACTTTTACTATTGGCTCAACAAAAGAATATATTGAAGTGGAGGTATGTTCGAAATGCCACCCCTTTTATACCGGGCGGGAAAAACTTATTGACACGATGGGTAGAGTTGAAAAATTCAGAAAGAGACTCGCCAGGAAAGAAACGCTGAAAAAGAGACCAAAGCGTTAATCCTTCTGGCGCACATAGCCATGGTATCAGATGATGACATAAAAAGAGAGTATGAAAATGTTTTGAACCAGCTCAGTGACCCCGAGCTTATTTCGAATTTGGAAAAATTTGAAGAGTTTTCCAGATTGAAAAATAAATACGAAAACATAATCGCGAAAGAAGAGGAACTAAAAAATACAATCCAACAACTTGAAGAAAATAAATTAATTATGGCAGCAAGTGAAGATACAGAACTTTCATCACTAGCGCAAGAAGAAATAAAAACGCTTAAGGAAAAAGAAATTAGCATTAAAAAAGAAATAGAATATTTGTTGAAAGAAGGCTCCAAGGAAGTAGAACAAATAAATTCCATAATCGCGGAAATAAGGGCTGGTGTCGGCGGCGAGGAAGCTGCGCTTTTCGCCGCGGATCTATTTAGAATGTATTCAAAGTATGCGCAAACACGCGGCTGGCGCGCTAAGGTTTTAGATTCCAATCCGACAGAAATCGGAGGCTATAAAGAGATTATATTTGAGATCGGCGGCGAAAATGTCTGGAAGGCTATGCGGCATGAAGGAGGGGTTCATAGAGTCCAGCGCATTCCTAAAACCGAAAAAAGCGGGAGAATACATACATCTACCTGCTCGATTGCCATTTTGCCTAAACCAAAAAAAACTCAGATTAAAATTAGATCAGAAGAGTTAAAGGTTGATACTTATAGGGCTTCGGGTCCGGGCGGACAATATGTAAATAAGCGCGAAACTGCCGTAAGAATTACGCATTTACCAACTGGCATAGTTGTAAGTTCCCAAACCGAAAGAAGCCTTTTGCAGAATAAGGAAAATGCCCTTGCAATACTTGAGGCGAAATTATTGGAAAAATCCCAAATGGAAGAAGAAGAAAAAACTCACGGCAAAAGAAAGGCCCAGATTAAATGGGCTAAACGGGCGGAAAAAATACGCACGTATAATTTTCCACAGGACCGCATTACCGATCATCGTTTAAAAAAAAGCTGGCACGGCCTAGAAAAAATTATGGAAGGAAACCTAGATCAGCTACTAAGAGTTCTTGAAGCGGCAAAGGAATTAAATTCGGCGCAAGATTAATACTGACCGATTGTTTTAATATCATCTTCGTATCCGGACGCTATAGCCATTACGCTGTTGGCATAAAATCCATAGCGTTTTTGGTTGGCAGAAGAGCAGTTTCCGGAAAAATAAGCAATAGCCGCGCACCATTCTTTATTATACGTTTGCGCAGTCGCGCCGGCATCCGACAAATAAACCGCCGAAGCCAAAAACGCATCTTTGATATTCCAAGGATCGGGATTACCGCCCTTAAACCCGACCAACCTGTTTTTATAAATCATCCAAGTGGATGGTATGAATTGCGCCGGACCCATAGCTCCTCCGTAGCCGCCTACCCCTACGATGGGACAGGAAACCGGCGTATTAAATATGTCTCGGCCTAACTCCTGGACTATTTGTATAAACGCCGGTATATCGCGCGAAGGTTTCATTACTTTTGATACGGGCTGACCATTGATTCTTATACCGTTTCCAGTGCTGGTATCTTTTAGATAACATTGCCCGACATTTTTCCCTATGTTGGATTCCTGAGTCATTACAGCGAGCAAGAACGCTGGCCGCACACCAGTGAGTGCTTCCACAGAATTGGCGATTTTTACCGCTTCCTCAAATGTGGGAGCTTGGACGACACCGATTAGTTCAAAAATCCTAGCTCTGATTTCATTAGCTCTTTGGCGAGTTGAAGTTAAAAGCTGCTGATAAACATCTTCTTTGCCTTGTGTTTGTTTTAAAAGTCCCTCTTGTTCTTTCTGCGTGGATAGGCTTTGTTGCTTTTTTAGCGTTTGTAGCACTACTGTTTTTTGCAGATCCTCTTTTTCCTGATCTAATGAAACTTTTTGGTCCTGAAGATAGTTCTTTAAATCTTTGATATTTGCAAGAAGTCTTTGATTTTCACCATTTAATCTTTCAAGCCCTGCAAGATTAGCCGAAAAAGAAGCCAAATCGGGCTCTGACAGTAAAATTTCAACCAGGGATTTTTGACTTTCTTGGTAAAAAGTCCTTACGATGTCCGCCAGCCGTTCCCTATAATCGTCTATTTGTTTGGTCGTTGTATCAACGGATTTTTCAGTATCTTTTATCTGCAACCCAAGGTCTTTAATCATTATATTGCCCTGGGAAATCTGGAGGTCTAGTTTATCTATTTCGCGTTTTAACGTGTAAATTTTATTTTGCAGCGTTTGTTTTTCTTGTTTGGTTTTGGTGATGTCGTTTTCGTACTGGGATATTTGCTGTTCGAGCTGTTTTAACTCATCTTCCAGGGCTTGTCGTTTTTGCTCTGGAGTCTGGTATGTCGACGCGGAGCTTTGGTTTACCGTTGATATCTGTTGCGCCGCAATAAAAATAGCCGGCGCCATCACAAAACCGGCTACAAGAAGGAGTAATATAAAATTGGTGGAGATCTTACGCATAGAACTGTTATTTGAACGGCAACCCCCGAAAGTAGAACTATTTTTTTACTATTTCTTCATCGGGCGCATGAATATCTTCTTCTTTCTTGGGTTTTTCCACTTTTTCAACTTCTTCCACATTTTCCTCAATGGGCTTGGCCAACTCTTCTTCAATCTTTTCGGGTTCAATGACCTGCGCCACAATATCATCGGGATCGTTTAAAATTTCCACTTCCTCGGTGACTGCAACGTCTTTAATCTTAATCATTTTTTCTAAACTTGTTAACCCGCCAACGTTTATTATTATTTCTTTAGGTAGATTCTGGGGCAGGGCTTTCACTTTGATTTCATTTATGTTTTTAATCAAAGTTCCGCCGAGATCTTTTACGGCCGGCGCCTCACCATCAAAAATGACCGGAATACGGGCTTCTATCTTTTCGGTAAGCCGCGGCTGGAAAAAATCTATATGTATTGGTTTTCCAAACAGCGCTTCTTTTTGAACATCATGTATTAAAACTAATGCTTTGGCTTTTTGACCTTCAATGTGAAGCATGATAAGCGAGTTTTCTCCAGCTTCATGGTATATTTTTGTGAATTCTTTGTCGGAGATCTCCAGATCAAGGGGCTTGATATCAGGACCATATAAAACGGCCGGCACCAATCCGGCTTTGCGAAGCTCTTTTGTTTTTTTACCCCGTATTTTCCGGGTTTTTGCGTTAAGCGTAAGCATATTCTTATGAAAATACAATTTTCTTTAACTTATCCGTAATAGCATAAGGATCTTTATTTTGCCAGATGTTCCTGCCGACTGCGACGCCAACGGCGCCAGCGACCATAACATCTTTGACCACATTTATAAATTGATCTTCTTCGGTCCATGGTCCGCCCGATAGAACAACTTTGGTGCGACCAGCAGCCTTTACTGCCGCTGCGAAGCTTTCGCGCGATCCGGAATATTTTATTTTAACCATGTCGGCTCCAAGCTCAAGCCCTGCTCTTGCAGCATAAGCTATTATTTCTGGCGATGTGTCATTTTCCACCGCTTTGCCGCGGGGATAAATCCAGGCAATAGCTGATAAACCGAGGCTATGCGCTTCTTCAACGATTGCGCCGAATTCTTTGGTCATCTTGTGTTCATATTCGCTTCCGATATATATTGTGTAACCGACCGCTGAAGCTCCAAGTTTTTTCGCATATGCGACTGAGCAAAGTTGCGGCGAATAAACCTCGCCTTTATATAAGTTGGTTTTACCGTTTAATTTTAAAATAAGCGGCAGCTTTTTATATCCGCCGATCCAATATTTTTCAGCAATCCCCTTTTGCAAAATTACGGCGGTATAGCCGCTGCGAAGGGCTAACTCAAGAATAAAATTCGGATCGCAGGTTCTATCGCCAAACTCAACCGGCCCATGCTCCAGACCATGATCGTAAGCCAAAAAAAGATATTTACCATTAATGCTTAATTTTTCCAGCTCCATATGTAAATTGTATCAATTTATCCGCATCAATTCAATGGGGAAATTTTTACCGGCATTTTTGTCCACCTGCTGCTTCTTTTCAACAAACCTTCTTTCGCGCCCCATTGCGAAATGCAACCTGCGGCATTAGCCATAGCGAACTGAAGCGCAGATACTATATTTTTGGTTTTGATGAACTCCGCGAGAAAACCCGAACAGAAAGCATCGCCGGCGCCTGTTCGGTCAACTACTTTGGTTTTGACGATCGGTATGTTAAAAATATTTTTGCCATCGGTTGCCACTGCCCCGAGCGGGCCCTTGGTTACAACTATAATAGCGCCTTTGCATGTGGACCATAATTTTTTGAGCATTGCTTCATCCGATTTATATGCCTGACGGGTAAACAAAAGGGCTTCTTCTTGGTTTAGAAAAAGTATATCGGCTTTATCCATCACCGAACATATTTTTGGCAGAGGCATTACGAGTTGCGTTCCGCCTGGATTGACGGCAACTTTAATTCCATGCATTTTTGCGTAGCGCATTAGTAGCGGAAAGAGAAGGACTAGTTTTCCTGATAACGGTGCGAGATAAAACCACCCTGCCTTTAATTTTTCCCAAGGAATAGTATCTGCGGTGAGTTCGGATGATGCCCCACGATAAACGAGAATAGTTCGGTCCTTATCCGGCGCCCGCGGAGAAGATAAAATAACCGAATAATTGGTTGGTTTTTTATTTATCGTTTTAACGAATGCCGTTGCAACGCCAAAATTTTTCAGCTGTTGGAGTATTTCTTTCCCGCCTATGTCTTTGCCAATCATGCCGCACCACGCGGTTTTAAATCCTTGCCGTTGAAATGTAACGGCCGTATTTGTTGCGCCTCCGCCGGTGCGGAATAAAATGTTGTCTATCTCAATTTTAGACCCCAAAGATACGGCAATACCCCTGCCGCCAAAAAATTTTTTTTCATGCACGACTTTCAAATTTTTACTTATTAGGTAAACATCCCTCGTTCCGGACCCGAAAGTAATAATATCGCATTTCATGTTTATTTTTTCCTCCTGCTAAGATGCAGGATTGTTTTTATTACCGAATCAGGATTTAGCGAAATGCTATCTATTTTTTCTTTGATCAGAAACTCCGCGAACTCCGGATAGTCGCTCGGCGCCTGGCCGCAAATGCCGACATATTTTTTCCTTTTACGGCAGACTTCAATGACGTGCTTTATCATTTCTTTTACGGCCGGGTTGCGTTCATCTGCGATATAAGCTACTTTGGCGTTATCGCGATCCATACCCATAATAAGCTGAGCTAAATCGTTGCTGCCAATAGACATCCCGTCGAAAATATCCAAAAATTTGTCAGCTAAAATAACGTTTGATGGCATCTCGCACATCACGTAAATTTTTAAGCTGGCTTTTTTTGTCTTGAGGCCGAATTTTTCCATCAACCCGATAACTTTTCTTCCTTCCTCCGGTGTACGGCAAAACGGCACCATTGCAGAAATATTTTTTAAACCGAAAATCTCTCTGACTTTTTTTATAGCTTCGCATTCCATCTGAAATGCCGGCTGGAAGTTTTTATCAGCGTAGCGGGCCGCTCCACGAAAACCTATCATAGGATTCTCTTCATGACTTTCAAAAGTTTCTCCTCCAATAAGTCCGCGATATTCATTTGTTTTAAGGTCCGAAAGGCGCACGATAACCTCTTTGGGCCAAAAAGCTACGGCTATTTGCGCTATGCCTTCGGCGAGTTGGTCTATAAAATACTTTCGTTTATCTTTATAGCCCTCAGTAATTTTATCTATTACAGTTTTGTCCTTCTTTTTAAGGTTTTTGTAATTATAAAGCGCGAGGGGATGTATTTTAATTTTTTCCGCCAAAATAAATTCTATGCGCGCCAGTCCCACGCCATTTTGCGGCAAAAATGAAGTTTGAAAAGCGCTTTCCGGAGAAGCCATGTTCACCATTATTTTCGTCTTTGGCCTAGGCAAAGTTTTAAGGTCCGACCGTTCTAAGCGGAATGAAATTTTACCAGAATAAATTCTTCCTTCAAAACCTCGTGAACAGTCAACGGTCAGGAATTGGCCGGTTTTTATCAGTTTGGTTGCCTTTTCTGTTCCGACAATCGCCGGAATACCAAGTTCTCGACTGACGATCGCGGCATGCGCAGTTTTTCCTCCTTCGTTGGTAATAATCGCCGAGGCCAGGCGCATAATCGGCACCCAATCCGGATCGGTCATTCCAGTAACTAAAATTTCTCCTTGTTTAAAGCTGCGTCCTTCAGACAAATTCTTGAGAACCCTTGCCCTTCCCTGTCCTATTTTTCGGCCGACGGCTATACCTCGCAAAATCGGACTTTTCTTTGTATGCAAAATATATTCTTCATAATATCTTTCCTTGCGCGGAGCATGCACGGTTTCGGGGCGCGTCTGAACGATGAAAAGCTTTCCTGTTTTTCCGTCTTTTGCCCATTCAATATCCTGCGCTTTCCCATAATGATCCTCAATCATGCAACCCCACTTTGCTAGCGTTAAGACCTCATC
>CAYNXX010000002.1:37503-48909 GCA_964401295.1 uncultured Candidatus Saccharibacteria bacterium
GTATCTAAACTAAACATTATCCCTGAACTTGCGAGGTCCGATCTGACCATTTTTTGCACCCCGACAGAAAGAGCTACTGCAAGCTGAGGAAAACCTTTTTCTTTGCGATAAGCAATGGCTCTGTCGGTAAATAAAGATGCAATGCATTTTTTAATTGCCAACAGCAATTCACGTGATCCCCTTATGTTGAGATACGTTTCTTGTTGGCCGGCAAATGATGCCGTGGCTAAATCCTCCGCGGTCGCAGACGATCTTACTGCTACGTCGCAATTTTTGCCATATTCCTTTTCTAAAAGGCTATAATTTTTTAATATGGCTTTCTCGAGTTCGGGCGGAAATTGACCTCCAATAATGGAGCGCCTTGCAGCGAATCCGGCAGCCTGAAGCTCGACAATATTTTTTGTATTCAAATTAGCGAAAATCTTTTTCAATTTTGCGTCTATGCCGTTATATTTTAAAAATTGCCAATATGAATTTGCGGTTATAGCGAACCCATCTGGAACGGCTATACCCTTTTTAACAAGCTGCGAATACATTTCGCCGAGGTTTGCGTTTTTGCCGCCGACCAAAGCCACGTCGCCGGCGCGTATATTGCTAAACCATAAGATGTTCCTATTTTTTATAGCCATATTTTTATAATTAATTTTATATATTTATTGACATTTGGTCGAGCCGACTGGAGGCGTTGCCCCGTATAATTCTCCCATAAAAAATAATGAGTCTATGCACCAATAAGTGTTTGCTTGTTCGCGGAGCGGCGACCAGGCTGCAAAACTTTTAGAATCTACGCTTAAGTTACAGACAACGTCAATTCCGCTATTATTATTTTTTATTGTTTTATTTATATTGGCGTAATCTTTGGCAGTGCTTAATAAACCGCTGCCATTGCACGTGCTGCTGAAATTTCCATTGGCGTCACGATCAATCTCAACTTTTGTCCGCAAAGTGTTAAAGGCCTGTTTTATGGCCGAATCTTGTGCCTGTAATTGCGCCTGGCGCAGGCGAACTATCAAAATAGTCGCCAAAAGGCCGATTATGCCGATGACAACAAGGAGCTCAATTAACGTAAATGCTTTATTTTTATTCACGATTCGTAATGATTTTTTTTATAGCCTCAACGCTTTCAGGATTGGACAGGGTAGATAAATCCCCTAGTTCTCCACCGATCAGCAAATTCCTTAATATCCTTCTCATAATTTTGCCGGATCTTGTTTTTGGAAGATCTGGAACCAAATATACTTTTTTCGGCAGTGCTATAGGGCCGATTTCTTTTTTTATCTGTTCAATGGTAATTTTTTCTGCTTCTTGCATTCCATCTTTTAATTGTTTAGCGACGACAAAAACAACTGGCGTTTCTCCCTTTATTTCATCCGGAACACCAACCACCGCGCATTCAGTAATGTAGGAGTGTTTTGCAATGCCGCTTTCCATTTCTCCGGTAGATAATCTGTGACCCGCCACTTTTATAACATCGTCAACCCGCCCCAAAATACGAATCATGCCAATTTTATTTTTAAACGCTCCATCGGATGTAAAATAACTCTTCGTGCCATATTGCGACCAGTAAGTTTCGAGGTATTTTTTTGGATTTTTATAAATGCCGCGGAGCAGGCCAGGCGCGAATGGCGGAAGCAATACAAGGTTTCCAGGAATGTTCGGTTTGGCCTTGTTGCCTTTATCATTCAATACTTCGGCTTTTATTCCAGGCAAGGGCAAGCCGGCAAAAGTAGGTTTAAATGGACCAAGGCCTGGCAACGAGGTAATTAAAATCCCTCCGGTCTCCGTCTGCCACCATGTGTCGACGATTGATATGCGTTTTTTGCCGACTTTTTCAAAATACCAAAGCCAAGATGCCTCATCTATCGGTTCGCCCACAGAACCTAAAAGTTGCAACGTTTCAAAGCCATATTTTTCTGGGATCTGATCGCCATATTTTTCAAATAATCTTATTGCCGTGGGAGCTGTATAAAAAGTAGTGACGCCGTATTTTTCAATAATCTGGCACCATCTTTCTGGCGTAGGCCAATCGGGCGCGCCCTCAAAAATCACAAACGTAGAACCATTAAGCAGCTGACCATAACAGCTATAAGTATGTCCCGTAATCCATCCAACGTCGGCAGTGGACCAAAAAATATCATCTTCTTTAAGATCAAAAATCCATTTTGCCGTGAATTTAGCCTGCACGGTATATCCGCCGCAAGTATGCACGCAGCCTTTAGGTTTTCCCGTGGAACCGGAAGTATAAAGTATGAATAAAATATCTTCACTATCCATTACCGCGGGCTTACATATATCTTTTTCTTTTGCTATAAGTTCGTGCCACCAAACATCACGCCCGTTTTGCCATGACAAATGATTCGCGCCGCGCTTAACGACTACCACTTTTTCTACTTTGGTTCCTTGAATTCCTTCGTCAGCATTTTGTTTTAAATTAACAACCTGTCCTCGGCGGTAATAACCATCAGCGGTTACTAAAATTTTTGCTTCGGTGTCTTCCAGGCGTACTTTAAGGGCTTGCGGCGAAAACGCCGAAAAAACAACCGCATGAATCGCTCCGATGCGCGCGCAGCCTAGCATCGCAATTATTGCCTCCGGTATCATCGGTAAATATATACCGACCCGATCGCCTTTTCTAACGCCGAGCTTCAAAAGCGCGTTGGCAAATTTATTTACCTCGCGGTAAAGATCGTAATAAGTAAGATAACGCGTCCGCTCATCAACGGGTTCAGGTTCCCAAATCAAAGCCACTTTATTTTTTTTATGCGCAAGATTTTTATCCAAGCAATTTTCCGTAATATTCAGCTTTCCACCCAGAAACCATTTAAAATACGGCGGGTTATGTTCAAAACCCTTGCGCCATTTTTTGCGCCAATACAAATCCTTGGCCAAATCTTCCCAAAACTTAACTGGATTTTTAGCTGCGCGTTTATAAATCGCCGGGTTATTTATCCAAGCCCGTTTTTGAAAACTTTTTGAAGAATAGTATAGATTATTTTTCTGAATCATTTCCTAAAAGTTCTTTTTTATATTCATTATAGTCTTTCTTAGAAATTAAGCGATTTAATTTAAGAATTTCTATATAAAAAAGTTCTCGTAAAGCCTCGGTGTCGTCTCTCTCTCTCTCTCTCTTGATAAAAATGCTCATAATTTTAGCGGCGTAATCAAGAATTGCCATATCAATATTTTTATCTCTATATGCCTGATCAATGCATTCAATAGAACAAAATTGTATGTAGGGCGATACCGCACTTTTAAAGGGATTTTTACAGTTTCGACAAATTTTTATAATCATTTTATGTCAAGTAATTTGCTGATTTTTTCCCTGTCAAAGCCGATGATAATTTGGCCATCTATTTCTATAACAGGAACACCCATCTGGCCGGATTTTTCCACCATTTCTTTAAGCGCCTCGCGATTTTGCGCCACGTTTATTTCTTCATATTGAATATTGTGCTCGGTTAAAAACTTTTTGAGCGCAATGCAGTAAACGCATGATGGAGTTGAATAAATTTTGATTTGCATTCTATTATCGTGTTAATTTTTTATAATTGCCGGCGGTAAATTCGTATTTTATTAGGCCGCCGTAGGGAACTTCAAGATTTATTATATCTTTATCTGAAATTTTTTCTATATATTTTATAAGTGCGCGCAAGCTATTATGACTCGCGACTACCATAATGTTTTTGCTGGCCATAAGGTCTTTTTCTATATATTTTTTATAAAATGGCGCGGTTCTTTTAACGACGTCAACCAAACTTTCTCCTCCTGGCGGCGCCTTTTTAAAACTTCTGCGCCATTGATGGACTAACTCCGGCCCATATTTATCAATAATTTCGGTTTTATTAAGCCCTTGCAGTTCGCCATAATATCTTTCGTTGAGCGCTTCCGTCACATAAACTGGCAAATGGCTATCGTTTAAATTTTTATTAAACCCGCCCCATTTCTCCATTTTGCCGCCAAAATGAATAAAAATCGGGTAATCCCCTCTTGTTTTAAACAACTTCAGAACGCTGGCCATGTTCCTTATAAGAGGCGATGTATAAATTACATCCAATTTTACCCCAATCAATTGATTTATCGCCTCGTTGATTTTTCCGTCAACGTCTTTGCACAAAGGAACGTCAGCCCACCCGGTAAACCTATTTTCCAGGTTCCACTGCGATTTGAAATGCCTTAATAATATAAGATGGGGCATATTATAATTCTTCTTCAATTTTAAGCAATCTATTATATTTTGCGACCCTTTCTCCGCGAGCCGGCGCGCCGGATTTAATGTATTCGGCGGCGATGCCGACCGCAAAGTCCGCAATAAAATCATCGTACGTGTCGCCGGATCTATGTGAAACCATAAGTTTCCAGCCAAAAGATCTCACGAGCTTAGCAGCTTCAATCGCCTCGCTTACCGTTCCGATCTGGTTAATTTTTATGATTGCCGCATTGCAGACTTTGCGTTCGTAAGCCATCTTGATCCTTTCGGGATTGGTGACTAGAAGGTCGTCTCCGATAATAAGCATCTGCGCCAGTTTTTGCATTAGTTTCCATCCGCTCCAATCTTCTTCGGCAAAAGGATCTTCTACTCCGGCGAAAGGATATTTGGCGGCAAGCTTAACATAATAATTCAACAAGGCCTCGCGAGTTAAATCGCCCATTTTTGTTTTATAAACCTCTCTAGCGAAAAATTGTGAAGCCGCGATATCAACAATAAATTTTATTTTATCCTGAGCTTTCTGCTCTTTTACTGCTGATAAAATTAAATCTAATGCTTCTTCGGGAAATTTTATTGACGGGGCGAATCCTCCTTCATCGCCTACGTTTGTGCCCGATTTGCCGCATTCGCGCGCGATCGTATTTTTTAGCCGATGATATATTTCTGCGCCAAGTTGCAAATTTTCTTTAAACGAATTTAAAAGCGGCATAATCATAAATTCCTGAAAGTCCAACTCATTTCCGGCATGCGCGCCTCCGTTTATAACGTTAAGGCACGGCGTGGGAATTGCGGGTTTTTCGCCGGCTAATTTTGAAATGTGCAGCCACAATGGTGCTTTTTGCGCTGCGGCGCCGGCCCGCGCTACCGCCATTGAAACGCCCGTTATGGCATTGCCTCCTAATTTTGATTTATTATCCGTACCATCAAGATCGCAAAGCAGACTATCTATTTCTGCTTGCTCTGCGGGATTTTTGCCAGCAAGCTTGGGAGCAATAAGGTCATTAACGTTTTTTGCGGCAAGCTTTACGCCTTTGCCGCCGTATCTTTCGCCACCGTCGCGAAGTTCAAATGCTTCATACATTCCGCGCGATGCGCCTGAAGGAGCTTCGGCGAAAAACCCGCCGAGCTCCGTTTCAACCAAAACTTCTAGCGTGGGGTTTCCGCGCGAATCCAATATTTCCCGTGCCGAAACTGATCTAATTTTTGAGCTCATATTAATTCATTATAGCATACATATATAGTCTATACTACTATATAGTATACTGCGCTTATGGTACCATAACAATACAACTAAGGGTAGGGGGTGCGGCTGGGGTTTATTTTATTGTTTTTAAATATTCCTTCAATATTTTTCCGTAATGTGGGTTGCGTGAGGCCAAATATAAATTTGACTTAAGCCAGTCCTCTTTTTTACCGCACTCAAGCCAATTCCCTTCAAATTCGTATCCGTAAACGATTTTTCCCTCAGAGACCATTGCATTAAGAGCCCGGGCGAGAATGATTTCTCCGGTGTGGAATTTCGCCCCGTCTTTTTTAAGGTATTCGAATATTTCTGGAGTCAAAATATATCTACCCACAATGGCAAGATCTGAAGGTGCCTCTGATAAAGTCGGCTTTTCTATTATTTTTCTAATTTTGTAAAGCCTATGAGCTATTCTTTCAACCTGAACCACTCCGTACTTATGAAGTCCTTCTTTTGGTATTTTTTCCAGCGCTACAGTCGGTTTCTGGCAGGTTTTGAAAACTTTTATCAATTGTGCTAAACATGGCGTTTTGCCAATAACAACATCATCAGCAAAGAGTACTCCAAATGGCTCTTTCCCCACAAAGCGTTTTGCCGTTAAAACTGCGTGACCGTCGCCAAGCGGTTTTTTTTGCACCGCGAAAGAAAACGAAAGACCGCGAACAAGGTTCGACGCAGTTTCTAGCTCGGTCAATAATTCTCCTCTGTCGTTTTGTTTGAGAATTTTTTCGAGATCCGGACGTCGCCTAAAATACTCTTTTATAATTTTATGTTCTCGTCTTACAATAAAGATTGTCTTTTGTATTCCGGATTTTTGAGCTTCTTCAAGAATATAGTGTACAACCGGTTTATCTATAAGAGGCCAGAATTCCTTCGGCAAAACTTTGGATAGCGGCAAAAATCTTGTTCCGAGGCCTGCGACCGGAATGACGACTTTTTTAATCTGGTCCATAAATTTATTATTCAGGCGCTGTTACCGTCCTTCCGCCTGAGAAAAGCTGGAATCTCCCATTTTTTTTCTTCCTGCAATTGTTCTTGTTCGGCGAGATCCATTTCTTTTTTCAAATCAAGCGCATTTTTGCGAAGTTTATCGCCGTCTTTATTTTCTTCTCGGGAAGATTCTTTTTTAATCACTGCTATTTGCCTTAGGGCGTGCGCCATTTTCTTTTTTTTCAGATTTTTCAATCGCTGTTTTATAAAATTTGGCTTCGTTTCTGGTTTTGCGGTTTCTTTTTCTCTTACGGATGGTTTTTTAACAATTCTTGCGACCGCGGTTCGTTTTCTTTTAGATTTCTTCGCGGCTGGTTTTTGCCGCATATCTATCATCGGTTCTCCAATGGCAAGCAGCGTAATAGTTATGGCGTTTTTATCTTTAGTGCTCAGCGCCGACGGGCCGGAGAGTCCAAAAATAATCTTTGCTGAGGGATTAAGCGTAAAAATTGCCCTGCTTATTTCTTCCACTTCCGAAAGCGCCAAGTTTTGGTTTGCCGCTATGTTAAATAAAATACACTGTGCCCCTTTTGGATCGTATTCGTTAAGCGGGTGTGAGAGCAATGAAGTTAACGCTTCTTCCGTTCTGTTTTGCTCATCAGAGCTTGTTGCCGAAGCGAGGTATGCGAATTTATTTTGTCCCTGCAAAACCGCGGCCAAATCCGCAAAATCAATATTTATAAGGCCTGGCTGGTAAACCATATCAACGAGATTTCTTAAATCTCGCGCCAGAATCGCATTTATTTCTGAAAGCGCCGAATGGAATCCAGTCTGTCTATCAATGATTTTAAATATTTTTTCGTTCGGGAAAACAACGTAGGCCGAAAGATACGGCGCGGCTTTTAGTAAGGCTTGTTTGGCCGCCTGCATTTTTTTCTCGCCTTCAAACTTAAACGGCAAAGTAAAAATCCCCAAGCTTAAACATCCGCGTTCACGCGCCTCACGAGCAAGTTCGCTAAGCGCACCTGAACCAGTACCTCCGCCCAAACAACTGATTAAAATACATAAGTCTATGCCGTCAAAAAGTTTTGCTATTTTATCTTTTGCTTTTTCCGCAGCTATCTGTCCAAGTCGTGGATTGGATCCGCATCCCAAACCATTTGTCAGCGTTTCTCCGAAAATACACGTATGGGATACTCGCCCGAGTCTTTTCAGGGCTTGCGCGTCGGTATTTACGGCCCAAAAATCAACTTTTTTAATTGTCGGAGCAATTTCGGCGATAATAGAAGATCCTCCGCCACCAAGGCCTACAACTCTGATCTTTGGCCGATGAAGATCATCGTTCAGGCTCGAAGTCTGCAATCTTTTTTTTGCGTGTAGAATCTTTTTTTGCGCATTTTTGCGTAAAATCTTTTTCGGAACGCTTTTCTTTTTCGCCTTATGTCTTTTGGAGACCATAATGTTTAGGCTTATTAGCTATTACGCGTTCGCCTGCTATAACAATAAAAAAACGCCGGCGAAAACGCAATAGTTCAGTTCTAAACGCAAAGCTCTTTGGCGTCATCTAGAATGCGGTTCGCTTTCGCGAAATTTATACCCGAAAGCCTTGCTAGCCTTTCTGTGGGATAAGTTAGAAGATCTCTTGCCAGCATAATATTATTTTCGGCAAATCTTTTAATATAACGGCTGACGGATGGCAAGATGGTGACCGGATAAAGACCTTTATCCTCAATTAACCTTTCCAGGCTTCCATCTTTTGGATATCTCCAACTTATAACTCTAAGGCCGACGCAAGCAGCGTATTGTATTGCCTGACCAGTGCACTTGGTATTCGTCACAAGCCACGGCTGATGAAAAAAATATTTATGGCCTGGTCCCTTTTCCCATTGGCTTTTTATATCTAGAAATCTGGCATAAGTATAAAGCGCAACTTTCACGTCCGAATAAATACCGCGGTCATTGTGATACTTGCATTCAACCATAAAATGTTTCTGATCTTTACGCGCTTCAACATCAACTTCATGGGTTACGCATCTGCCAGGGACCAGCCTACCAACGACGGTTTGATAGCCGTACTCCCGTAGGATTGCGGCTATATAATCTTCAAAAATATAGCCGGTAGGGCCTAAGTCCATTATTGCACGTTTAAGATTATAGCGCGCGGCAGAGATCGCATCTCTTTGCCGTAAATGCAAAGTCGCTCCCTTTAAAATTTCCTCGGATTGGGTATTTGGGTGGATAAAAGATTTGACCTTCTTTACAACCTCCTTGGCTGTTTGCGGTTTTGTTCCAGCGCGCTTAAGCGATTCATAAAGCTTTGCCTCGCTAAATTTTTCTTTTTCGCCGGAGGCCTTAACTATATTCATCATTTTATTTTGGACCAAGTTCTTTGATTAGACTTACCACTTCCTCGGCAGAATCAACTAAATGAATTATATCTATTTCCTCTTTGCTTACAGCTTTATGTTTTTCATAAATTTCCTTTTTAACCCAATCAAACATCGGCTGCCAAAATTCTTTTCCCACGGCTACCAACAATACTGGATAGGCTAATTTTTTAGTTTGCACTAACGTAACCAGTTCAAAAAATTCATCCAGCGTGCCGAATCCTCCCGGGAAAAAAACATATGTATGGCAAGAATATGAGAAAAGAACCTTACGCGTGAAAAAATAATGCAATCCGATGGCATTTTTTACATATTCGTTGGTTCTTTGAATGCCATCCAGCTGGATGTTAATGCCGACTGATTCGCCGCCGGCTTCAAAGGCTCCGAGATTTGCGGCTTCCATAATTCCTGGACCGCCACCGGTAACGATTACATAGTCTTCTTTTACAAGCAACGAGGCAAGTTTTCGCGCTTCTTGATAATAATGGTCGCTTTCTTTTGCCCGCGTTGAGCCGAAAATTCCTGCGGCTTTTTTAAAACCGGCTACGAATTGAAACCCCTCAACGAACTCGGCCATAATCCGGAAAATACGCCAGGAAAAAGTTTTGCGGAAATCTTCTTCAACCGGCGGAAGTTCCGACTCTGGCAGACATACGATTTTTTCTTTTGGCATAACGTTTTTAGTTATTATTTAACTATAATTTTTCCGGGTTTTGAAGCTGAACCATGAGCGACGCAAGAAATCTTATGGCGTAAGCTCCGTCCAAAACGCGGTGGTCAAAAGTCAGCGATAAGGGCATTATCGGCCGCACTATAACCTTGCCGTCAACAACAATAGCCCTCTCTTTCATCCTTCCGATACCTAAAATTGTGACTTCCGGATAATTGACGATCGGCGTCGCAAACCAACTGCCCAAACTCCCGAAATTCGTAACGGTAAAGGTCCCGCCTTTCATATCTTGTAAATCAAGTTTTTTGATTCTTGTATTGTCGGCTAACTCCTTTATTTCTTTGGCGATCGCAAAAATATCTTTTATATCTACTCCCTTGAGCACGGGAACCACAAGACCTTCGCCGTCAACATCAACCGCCACTCCAAAATTGTAGTATTTTTTAATAATTATCTCTTGCGCCTCTTCGTCTACCTCGGCGTTTACCCGCGGATATTCTTTCATTGCCGTCACAAGCGCTTTCATAATAAACGGCAAATAAGTTAAGGAAATTCCTTCTTTTTCCGCTTTTTTCTTTTGTTCTTCTTTTACTTTCACCAAAGCAGACGCGTCCAATTCTTCCATTATTGTAACTTGCGGCGCGTGCTTAACAGCTTCAACCATATGCCTTGCGATGGCCCTGCGAATACCTATAAGCGGCGCGTGGTCAATATATCCCCACATATTGTATTTCTTTCGAATCTTCATTGCGGGCTTGACGCTCGGCGCGCCGATGCCAGCGCTTTTAATATCTTCTTCGGTAATCCTTCCGCCCGGGCCAGTTCCTTTTATTTTTGATAAATCAACGCCTAACTCTTTCGCCAATTTTCTAACAGCCGGAGTGACAAATCCACGTTGCGTCTCAATGCTTGTTGCCTCCTCTAGGTAGCCAACGGCGCCGGCAGGTTTAATTGTTGGTCCAACTGCCTCTTTTGCTGCTACTTTCTTTTCTTCGCCAGCCGGAGTTTCAGCAGAGGCGGTACCTTCTACAGTAAATAAAACCTCGCCAACCTTAACCGTATCGCCTTCTTTGAAATTTATTTTTAAGATTTTTCCTGAATACGGCGATGGAATCTCGGCGACCGCCTTATCGGTCTCAACCTCGCCGACAACCTGATGCTCCTCAACAACATCGCTCTCTTTAATGAGCCACTTAACTATTTTTCCTTCCTCTATTCCCTCTCCAATATCGGGAAATTTAAATTCTTTTAGCATATAATTATTTTTTTAAAATTTCATCGTTTTTTCTATTGCCTCTTTTATCCGTTCTGCATTCGGTATCTGATAATTCTCAAGTTTTGCCATCGGCATCGGGATATCGTAGCCCGTAACGCGCATAACAGGCGCCTCCAAACTTAACAGCGCTTCTTCTTGAATCATGGCCGCAATCTCCGCGCCGAATCCACAAGTTTTCGGCGCTTCGTGTACAACCACACATCTGCCGGTTTTCCTGACCGAATTGATTATTGTTTCTTTGTCCAATGGCGAGAGTGTCAATAAATCAATGATTTCAATTGAATATTTATCCACGAGCTGCCCTGCGGCCTCACGCGCCGTTTTTTGCATCGCGCCCCAGGCGATTAAGGTTAGATCGGCTCCCTCTTCAATGATTTCCGCTTTTCCGATTGGCAAAGTATATTCTTCTTCCGGCACTTCTTCTTTTATAGCACGGTAAACGCGTTTTGGCTCAAGGAAAATCACCGGATCCTCGCCGCGAATCGCGGACGCTAAAAGTCCTTTGGCGTTATACGGCCGCGAGGGAGCGACAACTTTAAGGCCTGGTATATGGCAAAAATAAGTTTCGAGCGATTCTGAATGATGCTCGTAGGCTTTTATGCCGCCGCCATGCGGAATGCGTAAAACAAGCGGTGCGTGATATCGGCCTTGCGTACGCTTTCGCACCCTGCTCACGTGATTGTAAAGCTGGTC
>CAYNXX010000002.1:49009-77693 GCA_964401295.1 uncultured Candidatus Saccharibacteria bacterium
CTCCACATTTTTTCTTTTTCCATATATTTCCGCAATCGGACAACTGGATCTTTTTTCTTCCATTCCTCAACTTCTTTTTCCGAACGGTACCTTTTCCAGTCATCGGCTGTAGTGTGATCTTCCAGGCGATAAGTGTATGCCTCTATCAGCGTAGGTCCATTGCCGGCTCGTGCTTTATCCAACGCGTCTTTCGTCGCCTTATAGACCGCAAAAACATCGTTGCCATCAACCAAAACGCCTTCAAAACCATAAGCGTTTGCCTTCTGGGCAATCGTTTCGCTGGCAGTTTGGTGCGACCTTGGTACAGAAATCGCCCACTGGTTATTTTCACATAAAAAAACGCAGGGAATCTTGAAAACTCCGGCGAAATTCATTGCCGCATGAAAATCTCCTTTGCTAGTTGCGCCGTCTCCGAAATATACGATAGCCGCGTTTTTCGTTACTTTCATTTTTTCGGCCCATGCAAGACCCACGGCATGCGGGATATGCGAACCGATTGGAATTGCCGGCGGCAAGGCTTTTAAATCTTCTTTAAAATCCATTCCTCGCTCGTCTCCGGCCCAATACTGGTATAATTTTTCCATCGGAAGCCCTCGCGCAATCCATACGCCATGATCGCGGTAAGTCGTTACAAACCAGTCATCTTGCGACAAAGCGTAGGCCGAACCGACCTGCGATGCCTCCTGTCCCAAAAGCGAGGCGTAAGTTAGAATGCGGCCCTCGCGCTGAAGCTTTAGGGCGATATCATCAAAAATTCGCGACAAAACCATCAGTTCGTAAATCTGTTTTATTTCTTTATCTGCTAATTTAGGAAAATCTTTTTTTGAAACTATTTTTCCTTCCGCGTCTAAGAACTGAAGCATTGAATTAAAGTAATAATTAAAATTTACACCCCTGCCCTCCGTTATTATTTTACGATAAAAATGCGCAGATTAAAAGGTCGTTCGGAGAGTACTTTTTTATTATTCCGGCTCTGACATCTCTTTAAAATCGGCATCCTGAACCTGCAAAAAAAGGCAATAACCAAGCCCGGTTTTAAGAGGTCCGGCCAAATCCTCTCCGGGAATTTCTTCCACCTCTTCGGCTGTATACGCAGGCTTGCGTTCTTTTACCCAAGGATAAACATTATATTTGGCTGCCACAAGCCGCATGGCTTCACGGATAACACCTTGTGTAATCTTTTGTTCAGTGTAACGCCCGCCAGAAACGTGTTTTAAAATCGCATCGGCAATCATCTGGCGCAAAATTTTCGGTTCTAGCATGGATTTTACAAGTTTTTTTCGCAGCTCAACCGAAACCGCAGGAAGTCTTTTCAATGCCAGATATTCTGGATAAAAATATTTTCCTATGCGGCGTTTTTGAAGTGCCACCCGCTCGGCTATTTTATCCACATCGTATGGCTGCAAAATTATAAGACCGTGCATCAATGCAGAACGTACACCCCAAAACATAGCATGGCTTGCGATAATGCGTCCGTTAATCATTATCGTTGAGGCTTTATTATCTACATCTATCGGATCCATGCCAAGATCCGTGAACGCCCGGCCCACCGCATCGGCATAATATACACGCATTTCTTCATAATTAGAAAACCTTCCATCCCGCGGAATAACAAAGGCATAAGCCATGGTATTTGCGCCAGTCTGAACATGAGAACCGCCAGTTATTCTGCGGGTAACAAGAAAAGACGGATCTTCTTTTTTCAGAATATCCGTCGACTGGGCATAGCCCAAAACTATTGTGTCGGCTGGAAAGCTATAAAATCTGACCGCGGCACGCGTGGTTGCCGGGTTTTCACCGAGCGTTGCGACACGCTTGATTAAAAATTCTTCGAGGGCCATCTGCACATGACCTCCAAATATATTCACGCCCCAATATTCATATGGGAATAAGATTTCAGACCCCATCTTCTTCTTATTTACCAAACGCCCATTCTTTCAGCTTTTCATACGAGGCTGATCCACAAATCCATTTTCCGGTCTTTTCATTGTAGAAAAACGGTACCCCTCCGCAATAATCTTTATCGTATTGCCGCATCGTTGCTGCATTTTCAGAATTATGCCAAACTTCAAGCTTTTTAATGGTGACACCTTCTTCCTTTTCAAGTTTTTCTACAAGCGGTTCCATTTCGCGACAATGCACGCATTCGGTTCCATAAAACTCTAGTAATTCATCGGCCATAATATTTTTAACGATTAAGTTATTAAGCGGTGATTTAATCGCTTACTTATTCAATCGTTTGTTTTAACTTTTTAATTGCCCCTTTCGGACTGTCGTTTGAAAAAATATATCCTCCGGAAACCAATAAATCCGCGCCCGCTTCTTTACACTTTTTTGCCGTTGCGGGATCAATTCCGCCGTCAACTTCAATAATAACTTCTTTAGAGAATTTGCGCAACTTTTGAATACGCAAAAGCGCATCTTCCCCGAGGACACCACCATAAAAACCGAGCTTGCCCGAAAATAAAAGCACGGCATTCAATTTCGGCAAAAAGGAATAAATCTTTTCCAGCGGCGTTTTAGGCAAAATAGCAATACCAGGTAAAATTCCCGCGGATTTAAGGCGCGCAATAATAATCTCTGGTTTTCGTGCTGATTCATGATGGAAATATATTCTTTTTGCGCCTGAGTCAAACCATTTTTCTACTTCCGCGTCGGAATCTGCAACCATTAAATGGATTTCAAACGAAGTTTCGCCTTTATCGCAATTATTAATGGTTTCCGGATCGCCCCATGTTTTATTTGGCGCAAAAATGCCGTCGGCGACATCCAATTGAACCCACTTAACCAAATTTTTTACCGATTCAAACTTCCAAGTAAATTCATCCTCGTCTTTCGCCAAAATCGCCGGAACTATTTCAGCCACGTTCAACCTCTGTTATTTTTTTAATTCGCCGCGCGTGCCGATCGTCGCCGGAAAAAGGAATTTCAAGCCATAATTTCAAAAGTTTTTTTGCCGTTTTGGCGTCAAGCACTCTTGCGCCAAATGAAATAACATTTGCGTCATTATCCTTGCGCGACATTTTTGCGGAATATTTATCGTAAACAACCGCAGCCCTGACACCTTTTACTTTGTTTGCCGCCATTGCCTCGCCTTGTCCCGAACCGCCGATTACAACACCGCGATATTGATCGGACTTTTCCGCAACCGCTTTTACGGCGGGAATTACAAAATCCGGGTAATCATCGTCCGGATTTAAAATATATGCTCCGAAATCTTTAACTTCGTAGCCCGACTTGGTTAGCCAACTTTTAAGCTCCTCTTTTAATTTAAATCCTGCGTGATCGGCGCATATAAATATTGTCATATTTGAATTATTGCATTTAATCATGCCGGGGGCAATCTTAAATTAATTATTAATAATCCAAAATAACTTTTCCAAAAATATCTTTTGATGATATTGCTCCGAATATCCTACTATCGTCGCTAAAATCCGTGTTATCGCCCTCAACCCAAATTTGATTGCTTAAGACGCGTACAATTCTTTTTAAAAGTTTGCGCTTGGCACTTCGCGGATCCTGACAAACAATTAAATCGCCGTTTTTTGGTTTTGAGAAAACATAGGCCCAGCTAAAAACCAAAACCCGCGCATCATGTTTGATCGCAGGTTCCATACTCTGACCTATGATTTTGAACAGGATAAACGGAAAATACATATTGAAATCACATTGTGCGGGCAAATTCTGTACAGAGTTGCAAGCCCATCTTCCTCTCCGCGGTCAAGGACTCTTTCGGTTGTCGCTTGACTAGTAATTATACTCTTGCCTTTTCTCCTTTTGCTTCCTCCGCATCTTTAAAAATCTGCGCAATTCTGCCATCTACCAGTGAGCGAAGTTCTTTTGCTGCGCCAAGATTTATTTCGCGCTTATTTTGTGAACAAAGCTTTGTTCCCTTCCAAAATACCTCGTGCAAATCGGGATATTTTACAAGATGCTCCGGTTTAAAGTAATCGGACCATAAAATCCATAATTCATTCTTGCAGATTTGCGCCCATTCCTCTTTTACTTTAACCAAACGCGTTAAATCGTGCTCTTTTTCTATTTCGGCTTTGACGCCATTTTGCAATTCTTCAATTTTTTGCACCATTTTTTCAATCGTTTCGGCGGCGATGCTGGCTTGACGCGTCGTATAAATACCACAGGGAATGTCGCAATGGGCATACGCTCTCTGCGGCGCGAATAATTTATCAATAAATTTTAATAATATTTTGCGCATGTTATTTAATTAAATTATTTATCTTTTTTATCATATCATTTATGTCTTTTTCCCTCCAGCCATGAAGCCTCATACCATGCTCAATCGTGTCAAAAGCGTTGGCAAAACATCCAACGCAGTGAAGTCCGTATTCAAGCATGATTTTCGCGGCCTCGGGATGACGCCTCGCAACCTCGCCGAGATTCATATTTTTTGTTATTTTTTTATTTATTCGTTTTCGAACCATAATTTTGTAAGCGAGGTAAGTGATTCCAAGAGTGTTTCCGCCCGGAGCAGACGTAAGTAAGCAGGCCTTGACGGGGTAAACGGGTGATCCTGAATCACTTATCTAGCGCTTAGGGCTTTTTTAAGCGTAAGCAAAGAAACTTCGGCGCATTTCATTCTTGCCGGCGCAATATTAGCGCCTATGAGTTTAATGACATCCAAGACGCCCAGTTTGTTTATGAAGCCCGGCGTTTTGTCCTGCGCCAAATCGGTAAGCATCGAGGCTGCGGCTTGCGAAATAACGCATCCCGCACCCCTGAATTTAATATCTTTTATCCTGCCTTTTTGCAATTTACCCGAAACCTCTATCCAGTCGCCGCAAAAAATATTTTCTTCGCGCTCTTTAAAATCCGGCGACCTAACCAAACCATAGTTATGCGGGTTTTTATAATGCTCCAGGATAATTTCTTTATAAATTTTATAAATATTTTCCATAAATCAAATGTTTAAAGTGTCACTTTAAACATTAATTTAAATTTAAGATTTTTTGGGCACGAGACAAACCGGCAACTAATTTATCTATATCTTCTTTCGTGTTGTAAATATAAAAACTAGCCCTTAAAGACGCTTCTATTTTAAGCGCTTCACGGTGTAGCGGCATTGCGCACTGATGTCCTGCGCGAATCGCTATGCCATCATGATCAAGCAAGGTCGCGACATCATGCGCATGCGCGCCTTTTATATTAAAAGATATAACGCCCAATCTATTTTCTGTATCTTTTGGACCATAGATTTCCAGTTCTTTCATTTCTCCAAATTTTGCCAAAGCATACTTTGTTAATTCATTTTCATGGCTTTTTATTTTCCGCATTCCTATACACTCCAGATAATCAATTGCCGTCCCAAGTCCTATTGCTTGGGCAATACGCGGCGTGCCAGCCTCAAAACGCCACGGCGCGTCGTTCCACTGAACGTCATAGCTCGTAACTTTTTTAATCATATGGCCTCCAGTCATAAACGGCGGCATCGCTTCTAAGATTTCTTTTTTCGCGTAAAGCGCCCCTATGCCGGTCGGCCCCATTAATTTGTGCCCTGAAATAACATAAAAATCGCAGTCTAGCTTGTTAACATTTACCGGGATATGTGGCGCGGCTTGCGCGCCGTCAACAAGCACCCTTAAAGTCTTATTTTTAATGCGCGCTCGGGGAATAATTTCTTCTATCGGGTTTATCGTTCCTAAAACGTTTGAGGCATGTGTTATTGTCACCAATTTAGTCCGTCCATCGATCAATTTATAAAACCTGCCGAAATCCAAGCGGCATCCTTTCGTCAGCGGCACAATTTTTAATTTTGCTCCCTTGCGCCGGCAAAGCAGAAGCCATGGCAAAAAATTGCTGTGATGTTCTATAATCGTTGTAATAATATTGTCGTCTCTTTTTATGTTAGCTTCGCCCCAAGAAAACGCCGCCAAGTTCAAGGCTTCGGTAGCTCCGCCGGTAAATATAATTTCTTCTACTGACGCTCCGAGAAAATATGCTACTTTTTTCCTGGCATTTTCATACATCTCGCTAGCCTCCTCCGCAAGTAAATAAGAACTGCGGTGAACATTGGCGTTGTGTCTTAAATAAAAATCTGATAAAGCTTTAATAACCTGCGTTGGTTTTTGCGCCGTCGCGGCGCTGTCCAAATAAAGCAGCGGCTTGCCGTTCATGCGCCTTTTAAAAATCGGGAAGTCGTTTTTAAATTTATTTATCCGCCGGATTGCGGATTGATTCTGGGGCATAATTTATTTTGCTTAAAATCCTTTTATTTCCATATCCATCAGCCTATTCAATTCAACCGCGTATTCCAGCGGAATTTCTTTTGTAATCGGCTCCAAAAAACCGCTGACAATCATGGCCATTGCCTCTCTTTCGGAAAGCCCGCGCGATCTTAAATAAAATAGCTGTGCTTCTCCGATTTTTCCGATAACGGCTTCGTGTGATGCCGAAACATCTTGCTCGTCAATTTTTAAATTCGGAAAAGTATCTGCTTTTGATTTTTCGTCCAGGATAAGAGCGTCGCATCTCATATGTGTTTTCGAGCCCTTCGCGCCTTTCGTGACAGCTGCCAGAGCTCTAAAAACTGATTTGCCCCCACCTTGCGAAATTGATTTTGAAATTATGCGTGAACTAGTATGCGGTGCGAGATGCACCGCCTTCCCACCGGCATCTTGCATTTGGCCGCGGCCCGCGTAAGCAAACGATAACACTTCACCCGAAGCTCCGCGGCCACGCAGGTAACAAGAAGGGTATTTCATCGTTGCCTTGCTGCCAATATTGCCGTCAATCCAAAATATTGAACCATCTTCTTCAACGAATGCCCTTTTGGTCACTAAATTATAAACATTATTTGGCCAATTTTGCACTGTAGTATAGCGGACGACCGCGTCTCTTTTTACAAAAATTTCAACCACAGCGGCATGTAATGAATCGGCGGCATAAACTGGTGCGGTGCAACCCTCAATGTAAGAGACGGCGCTTCCTTCGTCAGCTATAATCAGCGTTCTTTCGAACTGGCCAAAGCTCGCGGAATTTATTCTGAAATAAGCCTGCAGAGGAACTTTCACTTTTATTCCCGGCGGCACGTAAATAAATGATCCTCCCGACCAAACCGCGGAATTAAGCGCCGCAAACTTATTGTCGGATGGCGGAACAGCTTTGCCGAAATATTCTTTAAAAAGTTCGGGGTATTTTTTGAGCGCGCTGTCGGTATCTTCAAAAATAACTCCTTTTTTCTCAAGGTCTTTTTTCAGCGAATGATAAACCACCTCCGAATCATATTGCGCTCCTACTCCGGCCAAAATCTTTTTTTCGGCCTCGGGTATGCCCAGGGCGTCAAACGTCTTTCTGATGCCAGCTGGAACTTCGTTCCATGTTTTAGCCCGTTTCTCCGAGGGTTTTGCGTAATAATATATATCGTTAAATTTTATGCCGGATAAATCCGGACCCCATTGGGGGATTTTTTTTCTCAAAAATATACCAAAAGCCCGCAGGCGCATCCGAAGCATCCATTCCGGTTCTTCTTTTATCTCCGAAATGCCTTCTATTATTTTATGCGAAAGACCCTTGGGCGCGCGCCAGACCGATTCATCGGACATTTTAAATCCATATTGGTATTTTCGGTTCTTAAAAGTTTTTGTAACCATATTTTTCTATGTAATCTATCAGCTTCTTACCTCCGGTTTTGATGATTTTCCCATCAACCATTATGTGCACAAAGTCCGGCTTTAAAAATTTTGCTATGCGCGCATGGTGCGTGATAATTAAAAGAGATGTTCTTTCTGCTTTTTTGAGTTTTAATATTTCTTTAATTACGCGTTTTGAGCTGTCAACGTCTAACCCAGAATCTATTTCATCTAACACCGCGAGGCGCGGCTTTAGCGTTACCATTTGTAGAATTTCCGATTTCTTTTTTTCTCCGCCGGAGAATTCACGATTAAGATAGCGGTCGGCAAACGCTCGGTTCATCCCAAGCGTCTGCAGTTTTTTTTCAAGATGGCGCCGAAAAACGCCCGGATCGCAGCTCGCGCCAGAAACCTCGCAAAGGCTTGTTTTTAAAAATTGGCGTAGCGGCACGCCATCAAATTCCAAAGGATTCTGGAACGCCAAAAACAAACCTAGCTTCGCGCGTGATTCTGGCGCAAGCCTCAAAATGTTTTTCCCTAAAAAAGAAACCGTGCCTCCCACAATCTTATAATTTGGATGCCCCATCAATGCGAATCCAAGTGTGCTTTTTCCAGCGCCGTTAGGACCCATAATAAAATGCGTCTCCCCCCTTTTTATTGTCAGAGAAACGCCGCCTAAGATTTCCTTTCCGTCCGATTTTACACGTAAACTTTGAAAAGATAGCATTAAAGTTAAAGTTTAATGGGTCTTAAAATATTGCACCTTTGACATGGATACTTTTTGTTTAAGGAATAAAAAACCCTCCTTCCTTGTTTTTCAGATTTTATCATCCGCGTCTTTTTGAGCCAAAATAGATGATGGGACACCGTGGGCTGACCGATGCCGAGCCTTTTTACCAAATCTCCGACATTCTGCGATTTCTTTTGGAGAGCTGAAATAATGGCCGCCCTGTTCCTTTCGGACAGCATTTTAAAACATGATGGACAATTTTTCTTTGCCATATTTATCTATGATATATTGATGTACGTCAATATATCATATTGTTATTAGTTGTCAACAAAAAAAGCCCTTAGGGGTTTTAATTAACTGCTTCTCCGAGTATTTCTCCGAGATACCAAGGATCATTTATACGGTATTCACGCCTTAAATTGTGTCTTGCCCGCTCGGCCACTTAATTCCTCTTAAAAATGAGCTATACCTCTCTTAGGGATATATCTGTTTACCTTTTTTATCAATAACGGTGATCGCGAATACCGGACAAGATTTAGCTGCGGCAAGCACATTATCAAAGTTGTCTTTCGTAACTTCAATAAAGCCGTTTTCGTCTGGTTTCGTGCCTTGAGAAACGACTACAACCTTACCTTCTCTGTCCACGTTGAAAACCTTAGGCGCTATTGCTTCACATGACGCAGCGCCTATACATAAATCCCGCGAAACTTTTACTTTGAATTTTTGAGTTTTCCGCATAAATTATTTTCTTTAGGATACCATACTCAATCCGCCTTTTCCAATAAGATATATAGCGAACAAAGTCATAAGGACTGCTGACGGATGGAAAAATAAAGTCAGCATAAGAATGATCCCCGCCAAGACATCCAACGCGCTGCCAAAATCAAAGGAATTTAAAATAAAAATAACGCCCTTTATTATAAGGTAAATCGCGAAAAACGCGGCCATGGTTACAGGCAGCTTAATATTGAAAATATTGGCCAAAAAAATAAGCCCCGCCATTATGTCAGCCAGACCCAAAACCCAAATCATAATCTTTAAGTTAAAATTCTCTCCCTATTTTACCGCGCATGCCCCTGATAAAAGGATGTTTTATTTCGCGGCATTCCGTTGCCAAATCCGCAACCTTCATAAGCTGCGGCGGGCAATACCTTCCGGTGCAAATTATATCAGTTTTTTCCGCCCTCTCCTTCAAAAAGCCTATCGTTTGCGTTCCGTCCAAAAGTTTTAAGGCTAAAGCGATATTTATTTCGTCCAAAACTATCAAGTCAAATTTCCCGTTCTGAATTATTTTTCTGGCCTCTTGCCATAATTTCTGCGCAGCATTTTTGTGTGCGGATATTGGCAATTTATCGCCCATGATGCCGACAAAACCCCTTCCCCCGGCGAAAAATAAAAAATTCTTGCCGAATCTTTTTGCCATTTTTGCCTCACCAGTTTTCCACTCTGGACTTTTTATAAATTGCAAAAAGGCGACTTTTCCTCCATGACCCAATACGCGCAACGCCTGCCCAATGGCCGAAGTTGTTTTCCCTTTACCGTTACCAGTAAATACGAAAAGCATGAAAGCTGATCAAAGTAAGCACAAATAATACTACCCCTGCGGCGCTCCTCCATTTTCCCAATCAACCTCGCACACGCCACCGACGCATGCCAATTCCTTGGCTCCAACCGTCTGATCTTCCCTTTCGTAAACCACCAGCTGAGAAAAATCAATCTGCGGAAGTTTCGCCTTGAGCTCTCGATATGCCTTCTCATCTATCTCTTCGTAGGGCGCGAGCTTATAAACGTGTTCAAATCTTGGCAGGAAAGAAAGTCCGCCCAAAATATCCCAGTTATTGTAAAGCCAGTTAGCTACCTCAACCCATTCTTCCTCACCTATGGAAATCGTGACCGATGGATTATGCTCGGTATAATTCTGTTTTACCATTTTCCAGTGCGCAAGCTGATCGAACGCCTTAAGATCATTGCGAAAAACAGAACCTTTGGGTGAAGCGACTGGAAACTCTAAAACAAAAGTTGTGGCTGATTGTTCACGCTGCCCGACTTCAGGCTGATATGGAAACTTCTGCTCGCGGAGCATAAAAAATAATGGATCCGTCGCCGAAATGCGCACGCGCCTGATGTAAAACGGCGAATGCCTTGGATGCATGCCCGATGCCGCGTCAACCAGCTGAGAAACCGTACCCGAAGGCTTTACGCAGGTGATCGCGGCCGACGCATTAATTCCAAATTTTTGGGCATACTCGGTATTTACCTCAATGGCCCTATCGCGTAATTTGCGCAAGGTTTCTTCTTTGCACGCCGCAGGCGAATCCCATTGACCGGTCAGAGAAACGCCGAGCAATCTTTCTTCTTCGCAATTTTCCCGCCATTCTTTGGAAATATATGGAAAGTTGGTCAAAGTTGACTGATAGGTTCCTAGGATCGTGGCGAGGCGCACTTTACGGAGCAAAGACTCTTCTGTATCCTCGGGCCGGCAGACAACCTCAGTCAAATTGCAAAATTCTTTGGAGCGTAAAATTATTTCCCCGCATGGATTTGTGCCCGCAGTAGGCCAGTATTTTTCAAAAGACTTCCAGCGCCGCTCGGGTAACTGTTTTGACAAACTGCCTCTGTTGAAAATTCCGCGTTCGCCAGTTCCGCTTTCGGCCAACGAAACCCATTCTTTCAAAAATTCTCCAGCCATAGGTTTGCTATTGTACACGGCAGAATTATTGGCCATTGATCGTTGGGACTGAATCATCCAGAATTGTCCTTTTTTGGCGTCGCGCATTTCAACATCGTCCAAATCCGAAAGCGAGATTAAAGCTGATCGCCTAACTCCCCCCATCACCACAAGCTCGCCTATTTTACAGATAATGTCATGAACATCAAGATTTGTCAGTCGCTTTCCCTGTCGGTTTAAAACTCTTTCTCGTGCGAAATTCAGCAAGGAACGCAAAGGATCCGGCCCAGAGCTTCTTCCTCCCATCGTATGCAGCCGCGCGCCGGCCGGTCTCAATTTTGAATAATCAAACTCTATATCTTTGCCCCCATACCACGTTTTAAGTCCTAAATGTAATGCGTCGCCCCAACCCTCTTTGTTGTCTTCAATAGCATGCGTGGATAATTTCTGCCCGGTCTGCTTTTTTATTATCGGCAACTGCTGGGCCGTTTGCGATTCAACGGAAAAACCAACCCCGGCTCCTGACATTAGCAAAAACATAATTTCCGAAAAATCGCGCAGCTCTTTGGGCGCGATGAAGGAACAATTGTAAGCCGCTATGTTGTTGATTCTCGCCGCTCCGCCCGCTGACCACATCAAGCGCATTGACGGCATAACTTCCTGATTTAAAATCGCCGCGCGCACTTCGGCATATTCCCCTTCGGACAACTTTCCGCCAAGCTTTTCTTTCATGAATGCCAAATACCGGTCCACTGTTTCAGCCCATGTTTCTCGACGGCTTTCTTCATCTATCCACCTCGAATAAGTGCGGTAATAAATAAATTCAGCGAATTCATTGCGAAAATGTTTTTTGCTTTCTTTAACTAATTCTTTCACTCTGTCCGGGACTAGTTTTGTTTTTTGTCTAACGCGCGCTCGCTCGGCCCTGTATAAGATGTAAGCCTTTGCCGTTTTTGGAAAATCCATCAAAATCAAAGACTCCTCAACGATATCCTGAATCTCTTCTACGTGGGGAATATGGTCTTTGGGATAGCGCCTACCCAACTCCTTTACGACTTGATCCGAGACGCGCACCGGATCTTCCTCGGGTTTACCCTCACCTGCGGCCTGCATGGCTTTATAAACAGCATTAGTTATACGCGACTGGTTAAAATCCGCCACGCGACCGTCTCTTTTTTTGATTTGTTTAAACTGGTGTTGAAAATTTATCATATATGATTAGGCTATTGTAACAGATGCCTGCGTGACTATGTCAAATCAGACGATTTGCGAACAAAAAATGGGCTTATCCACACCCAGCAAAAAAGAAAAATCTCAAAATGCATAATCACTTTGAGATTTTCCGCCAAAGATGGATTAATTTTTATCTGAGATTCTGATTTTATTTATACTAGCTTCTTAAATTCTTCCACCGCCGGATTGGCATCGGGATCCACGCCATAATCCTTGGCAAGATAATAAACGGTCCAATCCGCAATCAAGAGCGAGGTGAAAATTTTATGAAAAATATTTACTCCAACAAGCTCCTGCGATTCGGCTTTTAAATTGTGGCCTTTGAATAATTTTTCCAGCACTTCCATACGCCTTAAAATACGCGGGTGATCTGCCGAGTCGGCAAGAAAAATAAAATAGATTTTTTCTGATAGAGCATGACTTTTATCGACGAAATTGAATCCGGCCATCTCATTATGATTAAGCTCGGGGAAATAATTACAAAATGCTGGAATTTTGGCGGTTTCATTGAATTTTATTTTCCAATTGTAGGCTATCGGATAATTTCGCCGTGAGGTATAAATAATCGGGATATAATTTTTCACGCGCAAAGCGAGTTTGAACCCTTGTTCCTCAAAAGCGCCAGCGCCCAATACCTCCAAAGATTTTCCGATGCCGACCAAATCTTTAGCAACCCTTTCGTCTCCCATAGCCTTAAGCAATGCCTTCAATGAAAAGCCGAGGGCGGCTCGCGGAGGAATACCCGTATCTAGAAGTTGAATATAGGGAATAACATCACTTTTTGCTTTTTGTAAAAGTTTTCCGCCAAGAGAAATCGCAATTATATTAAGGCCTTTTTCTTTTGCCGCGTCATAAGCATCCAGGGTTTCCTCGGTATTACCGGAATATGAATTGATTATTATCAAACGCTTTTTAAGCTCGCTTTCCGGCAGCGGCGGCAAGCCATAATCGCGGTGAGTAACCAACGCAAGATTTGGATCCCAAACTGTCAGAAGATCCGCGGCAAGCGCAGAACCTCCCATACCAGCGACGACGAAAGATTCTGCGTGTTTAAGCCACTCGACATTTTCAATTTTCGGCTCCCAAGCCAATTGCTTGGGAAAATCAAGTATAGTTTGTTTCATTGCATATAAAATCAAGTCTTTTTATTTTCTGCCCACGCAAAATTGCGAGCGTAAATCTTTACTATATATTAGCAGTAGAATTTCGTTCGCTATGGGACTAGATCAGAGATAAACGAGTCTGCTGATCAAAAACGGTTTCGCAGAAGTTCTTAATTATGAGCTTGAGTTTCTATGAATTATATACTATAGGTAAACCCAACACCACTTTTATAAAAGTGGTGTTGGGTTAGTTCTATTCGGCTATTCTACCCCCCACTTTTCTTTCAGCGTTTTTCTCAGCGAGTTCACCTGCTCCAAAATGCCTTGGATCTTTTTGTTTAGTTCTTCTCGGCGCTGTTTGAAAACTTCTTCCTGCACAACTTTCTTGACAAAGCCCGCGACCACGACTCTATTTGCGGTTAATTTTCCATCCGCAACGTTACCGGACAGCAGAACCCTATCACCCACCACAACGCTTGCGAGCGTCTGATCCCGACCGCGCCTTATTTTGGCGTCCGAAGCAACGTTTATTGCAAATCCATTAACCGAAATGGTACTTGAAGAAGCGTCAACCGCGGTCACCAAACCCATCAATACAAATTTACCAAGATTTGCCGGAAGAACGTTCACGTCCTGATGAGCAACATCTTCGATCTCATTGGTCTGAACGGTTGTTGTAGCCGTTTGGTCAGTAGTTGTTGCGGTTTGATCATCAGCGTAAACCGCGTATCCGGCAGCCAGCGTCAGCGAAGCCAATACTCCGATTGCCGCCAAAGTTAAAAATAATTTACTTTTCATCGTATTTGCACTTATTAATTTATCTTACTTACATCGACCTTTAGTGATTTATCAATTACTAGTTTATCACTTCTCTTACTTTTTTAGCAATAGCCTCGCGCGATATTTCTTCGTAAGCCAGGAGTTCCTCGGGCCTGCCAGATTTGGGCATGCGACGCACGGCCAAAGAATATATTTTCGCTCCTGAGTCCGCAACTGCCGATGCAACAGCCTCGCCCAAACCTCCTTCGGCGAAATGATCCTCAACCGTAATAATTTTTCCGGTTTCTTTTGCGGCTCTTTGCAAGGTTTCTTTATCAATAGGCTTTATGCTATAGCAATCAATTATCCTAGCTTTAATTCTGTCCTTTTGCAGCTCGCCATAAGCAGCGAGCGCTTCAAATAAAGTTATGCCGGCCGCGGCAATCGTGATTCTGTCAGCCGCGCTTTGTCTTAAAATTTTGCTTCCCCCGATGGAAAAATCTTCTTTGTTTTCGTAAATCACCGGCGTTTCTTTTCGCGTTGTTCTTATGTAAATGTTACCATTGCGCTCGGCGGCAAGCTCAACTAGTTTTTCACAAGAAACCGCATCGGCCGGATAAAGCACCGCGCAGCCCAAAAGCGTACGGAACATTGCAATATCCTCAAGCCCCATCTGCGAAGGCCCATCCTGACCGATTGAAACGCCAACATGCGAGCCACAAAATTTTATGTTTGCATCTGAATATTGACTCATTCTTATCTGATCAAATGCGCGGGTCAAAAAAGCGGCGAAAGTTGAAACGAATGGAATTTTACCGCGCCGCGAAAAACCAAGCGCCGCATTAATCATATTTTGCTCGGCGATGAACATTTCAAAAAATCTATCGCGGTGCACCTTTTCAAAAATTTCTGAGTATGTTGAGTTTTTAACTTCCGCATCAAGCGCAACAATGTTCTGAAATCTTGGAAAAATTCGGGCCAATGCATTGCCATATGCCTTCCTAGTTGCAACCAATTCGCCCCTTTTATATCCTAGATCTTTCAATTTTTGACTTGAACTTTTGCCTTTTGCCTTTTGCCAGCCCGCCATCGCCTTGGCGAAAGCAGAATTTTTTATTTTAGGCGGTTTTGCGATTTCCCCGCGCATATTTTTATCAACCTCGCCCAATCTTTTTAATGCTCTTTGTAGTTCATCGGCCGAAAGAGCTCTGCCGTGCCACCCCTCTTTATTTTCTAAAAACGGTACGCCTTTACCTTTTTTTGTTTTTGCGATTATCATAACCGGCTTGTCATGAGATTGCCGGATAACTTTTTCATAAACTGCGCATGCATACTTGATCGAATGGCCATCGCGCAGCAAAATCGTCTGCCACCCGAAAGCCGAAATGCGTTTTTGATACGCGTGGATGTTATGACCGTACATCGTTTGGCCGCGCTGGCCGAGTCGGTTTACGTCAATTATGCCGATTAAATTATCGAGTCTGTAGTGTGCCGCGATTTGCATCGCCTCCCAGCACGAACCTTCAGACATCTCGCTATCGCCAAGCAAAACATATGTTTTATAAGGCAACTTATCCATTTTTGCAGCAAGAGCCATGCCCAGGCCTATTGAAAGTCCTTGGCCTAATGAGCCGGTTGCGGCTTCGGTATATTTAAAAGCCGGTGTCGGGTGGCCCTCTAAGGGGCTTCCGAATTTTCGCAAAGTTAAAAGCTCTTTTTCGCTGATCTGCCCTCCCGCGGCCCAAAGCGAATACAAGAGCGGCGCAGCGTGTCCTTTAGAAAAAATCAGGCGGTCATTATTGTGATTTCCAGGATCAGTGGTATCAAAATGAAATGCTCCGCCGAAAAAAAGCGCAGTCATCAATTCAACCGCGGAAAGCGAACTTGTCGGGTGACCGGAACCCGCCTCGGTGGTGGAAACGAGGATATAATAGCGAATCAGCCTAGCGAGTTTTTCAAGTCTCTGATAATCCATTTGAATTGCGAGAAAAATTTACTCAATCATCTTTTTTTCTTCCGGCGGTTCTAGACTTCCGAGATGATCAATTTTTCCGACCAGTTTTCCGTAGCGCGACTGCGCGCGGTCGGCCGCACTACGGGCATGCTCAATATGCGATGTCAAAGTGGATAATTCGTCGCCGAACTTCACGGATTCCTGTTGAATCGCTTTGAGTCCAGCCAGAATTTTTCTTGAAACTTCTTCTATTTTCGCGCCTTCAAGCCCGATCATTATAACTTTTAAAAAATAATAAAAATTATTCGGCGCGACGAAATATACTTTTTTCATGTTGCCGTATTCGAGCAATTCCGGCTTGTTGACCACTATTTCATAATAAATTGGCTCGGATGGCACGTACATTACCGCGAAATCCACCGTTCCCTCTTGCGGCAGAATATATTTTTTGGCGATACTGTCTATGTGTATTTTTATGTCGCGCGCAAATTCTCGCGACATTTTATCTTTTTCCTCGATGGATTCGGCCTGCGACAAGCGCCTGAAATTTTCCGTAGGAAATTTTGAGTCTATGGGAATCAGGCCCTGGCGCGTTTTAATAATGGCGTCAACACGCTGTCCCTCTCCAAACTGATATTGCAACTGAAAATTGTGTTTTGGCAGAACCTGCTCCAAAAGATCGCGCAGAACCTGTTCGCCTATATTGCCGCGCAGCTTCGGCGAGCGCAGAAAATCCTGAAAATCTTTCATCGCATGGCCAATTTCCTGCATGCGCCCGAGCTCTCGCTCCATGCGAACGTAACCCTCGTCAAAACGCTTGCGCATATCGTCTATATCCCTTTTGATCAAGATCAAAGCGGTATCATCTTTTTTCGTTTCCTGCAACTTTTTTATCTCGCGCAAGACAAAAAAGCCCGCCGCAACAACCCCCAAAGCCACGATTAAAAATACAGCCAATATTAAAATTAAACCTGCCATATGTTAATTTTAATATTACTTGGTAAAAATTTCAATCAGAACGAAGGTGAGATAAATCAGAAAGAGCTGCACCGCTTCAGTTTTTGTTATTTTACGCCCGCTACGCGCGGCAAAGTACGAAACCGCGGCGGCCAAAATTAAAAATATTCTTGCCACAGCGAATGGCGAAAAATCGCTGATACGGATCGGCTGAATTAAAACCACGACCCCCAAAATCCATGTTGCCGGCATGATAACGCTGCCCATCAAGTCTCCTAAAATCATTTCGCTTTCGCCGCGCCTCGCCGAAACTATGCCAAAATATATTTCCGGCAGAGAATTACCGAGGCCTATTATTAAAATCGAAATCGCCGACAATGGAATCTTAAAATCCGAAGAGATTGACGCCGCAGAACTGACCACTCCCTGAGCGCCCAAAAGCAAAAATATGATTCCGAAAAAAACATTTATGATATCTCGCCTAAGCCGCCATATTGAAGGCCGCACCATGCCATCATATGGCTTTTTAAATCTTTCTTCTTTTGAAAAGAGCCAAACCATATAAAAAACAAAAGCCAAAATCAGGATTATACCATCAATGCGGTCAAGATTTCCATCCAAAATTAAAAGCAACGGCAAAACGGCAATAATCGATGTCCAAAGCGCGCTAAGCTGAAGCGTCGGAGCAGTAGCCGGAAGAGCTCTTCGCGAAATCAAAACCACCAGCGCTATAGAAAAAGTCAAATCTACTACGTTTCCGCCGACAACATCGCCAAAAGAAATTTCTGGAACTCCTCGCGCGGCCGACGTCAAACCCAAAACGAAGTTAGGTAAGGACGCGGCAAAAGCCATAAGCAAAAAGGCCACGACAAATTCGCGTAACCCCAGATATTTCGCGATGCGCATCAAAGAACTTACAATCCACGGACCTGACCAGGAAAGAAAAAATAATGAAATTGGAAAAATAAAAAGATATATCGGTAGCATACTGCTCTTTTTTATTATATCCGAACTGACGCTTTAAACAAAAATGCCCCGAGGGGCATTTGATTGATTCTTACCAGCGGTAATATTTACGTAGATATTTGATGGAGATTTCAAGCATCGTAGGCATATGCCCGGCAACGACATCGATTGCTTCTACCATCTCCGGCGAAAGATCCCGGAATGCCTTGCGTCCTTTTTCGATCCGTTCAAAGCGCAGATTGCCAACTGAATGCATTGTTGTATCCGTATATCTTATAAATTGCCACATATCTGCGATCATATCATGAGCGACATTAGAAGAAAGCGAAGCGCCGCTGCGAAATCTTGGCATAAGTAATCTTAGCATTGATGCCATAAATTGTTCGCTTAGAACGTCGTGATTTTCCAAGTATGCGCGCCAAACCTCTGCCCAGCAAAGTTTTGACATATCCGCCTCGGGAAATAGCCGTAAGCTTTCATCCGGCACAAGATACTTGCCAGAAAGCGCGGCGACTAAACCGCCGCTTACCACAAATGACGCCCACCTGCCGGGAGTCGGGCATTTCCTCTCACCTATGCCCCTTGCAAATAAAGCATTCATGCACATAAAATCCAAATCCCATAATTCAGGGGTATTAATACCGTCAGGACGCTTCTCAAACCATAGGCCGACATTATCCTCTCTCGGAGCATTATACTTTTCTCGGCCAATCAATATAACATTTACATCGGTAAGCTGAATCATTTCCACCATTTTTCTCCTCTTAATGAACTAAAAAATATTAGCATATAAATTTTCATACGTCAACACCTTCTAAGTAGTAAGAACCCGATCGCGAAAAAAATAAGTGGCCTATGTCACAAGCCCTTAATTTTTTATTGGCGAGCAGAACTTACTAAACAGTCCATTTCAAAAATTGTCCATCTGCCGTTATAAAAAATATTTGATCGCACGCCACCAATGTTCTTCGCTTGGAAACGATATGTCGAACTTATTGCCAGCATAATTCCATCTTACGATAGCCTTGGCGGCCCCAACGGGAGTCGAACCCGTGTTTCCACTGTGAGAGAGTGACGTCCTAAGCCGCTAGACGATGGGGCCAAAACGTTTTTATATTATCAAAATCCGCGCAAAATTCAACGCCCCCGCCGCAAACGCGGCGGGGGCAAAGTGCAAAATAATATTTATTTATTTCGGATAAAACCCAGTATAAACCATTTCTGTGACCACATCGATTAACGGCATGTAATATATGTACTTACTATTATCTATTAAAACACATCAACGTATTCTCCATTCTGTTGGACACAATCAGGTTCGTTAAGCATATTTTCCTGCATACATATAGGAAATCGAATTAGTCGCTTCGATTGTCCATGCTGATTCTAATTCCTCTGTCATTATTTTATTATAGCACAATTAAATCCTTGGCAGGCCTAGAAAACTTATTCCGCGATTATTTCCTCCACGATTTTATCCATTTGCATTTCGGCCGAACCTTTTATCAAAACCAGATCACCTTCCAGGAGTGCCTCGCGGATTGCTAGACCCGCGGTTACTGCGTCTTCAAAACTTTTAATTTTATCGCGCGCAAGGCCTTTATTTCCGGCTTCCTCGGCTATGAATTTGGCATGTGCGCCAATGGTAAAAAGCAGATCTGCGATTTGAGCTGCGCGTTCGCCAATTGATTCATGGGCTTCAATAGAATATTTGCCTATGTTCAAAATATCGCCCAAAACTGCGATTTTACGCAGCGCCTCTATTTTCCCCAAAATCTCCAGGGCTTCTGCCATTGAAGACGCCGATGCGCAAGCCGAACCGTCCAGAATAAGCGTGTTTTTTATCCCCGCTACAACACGCATTTGACCGTGCATTCCGGTAAAATCGTTGAGGGACTGTGAAGCTTCAACCAGATTCATGCCGGAAACCAAACCAGTTGCAGAGGCTGCAAGCGCGGCATAAATATTTTCCTTGCCAAAAAGGCCTTTTAGCCATACAGGAATTATATGCCCGCCGTAATTTATTTTGAAGTTTGTGCCTAGCTCCGGAGTTTTTGTAATCAATATATCAGTGGCCCGGAGATGAGAATCTTCTCCAAAACCGAATGATTTTTCTCGCGCAACGCTGTTATTTTTAATTTCAAGGCAAACTTCATCATCGGCATTATATATAAGATGGCCGCGGCCGGGAAAACTTTTAATCAATTCGGGCAGAAAGCCGGCTTCACTTATTTCGCCTGCAAAAATATCTTCATTGGGAATCGGATCGCCAATGCGCGTCACAACGATTATCGGCTCGGCCGCTTTTTCTGTAATCATTTTAAGAAGCTCAAGATATGAACGAGAAATATTCTTAAAATCCGGTGAAATAATCATAATTCCCCTACTGAGCAAAGAAATCACATTCATTTTGCGAACCCTATGGGAATTTTTAAGAACGCGGAAAAGCGCCTCGGCAACGACATCTCGTCCGTTGCCTGCGACTATAATCACATTCGGAGTCCGAAAAGATAAAATTAATTTTATCAACAATTTATTCATTGTGCTTACGGTTGCGTTTGCAATTGTCCCGGCAGCTAAAACTGCTGGGATGATTGCTGTGGTTTGGCATTGACATCGTAATCTGGCGGTATCTCCCAATAATCAATAATATATTTTGCCAGATCGCGAAATATCGGCGCCGCCGAATACTCGGCGGTTTTGGCCTTCGGATTGTTAAGTTTTACCAAAATAATGAAGCGCGGGTCAAAAGCTGGCGCAAAACCCACAAAACTTTGGATGGTTTTGTCAGAGTAACCGGACCGCGCTTCACCCAGCGCAGCCCATGATACTTGTGCGGTTCCGGTCTTTCCGCCGATATAATAGCCCGGAATTCTTGCTGACTTGCCAAAACCATTTTCAACCACACTAACCAGCATCTGCACCAGCTTATTTGAAGTTTCCGCCGAAATCACCCGCGGACCAACCAAAGGCTGCGTAGTTTTCGCGACCGAATCGTCGGCGTTCATAATTTTATCAGCTACAAAAGGCCGTACCAACGAGCCGCCATTGACTAACGCCGAAAAGGCGCGCACAAGCTGTATTGGCGTAATTTCTATACCCTGCCCGAAAGAGGCGGTTATGAAATTAATGTCGCGCCCGGAACGCAAAGTTTTGTTTTCTGAATAAATCTCGCCGGCAAGATCAACATCGGTAGCTTCAAAAAATCCGAATTTTTTCGCATAATCTATAAAAACTTGGTTGCCGACCTGGCGCTCAACGAAAACCGCTCCTGTATTGATTGATTTTTCAAGCACTTGAGTCATAGTTTGTTCGCCATAACTCCGGCCGGCGTAATTTAAAATATACGAAGCGCCAAGCTGAATTCTGCCGGGATCCGTATATTTGGTATCCGGCGTAACTTTGCCGGTATCCAAGCCGACGGCCATAGTAAAGGGCTTGAAGGCAGAGCCGGGCTCAAACAATTTTTGTACTGCCGCATCTTGAAAAATAGATAAATCTTTTTGAATGAAATATTCATTGGGATTAAAACTAGGCCAATTTGCAAGCGCGAAAATTCTTCCGGTTTTAGGATCTACCACTATTATCGTGGCATCTTCAAACTCAAGATCTTTGACTGCTTTTTGCAAAAGCATTTCAGCAAAAAATTGGATATTGTAATCTATGCTTAAAATTATATTCGAACCTTTTTCGGAGCCGGTTTTTAAAACATCTGTGAGAAATTTTCCAGCTGGCGAGCTCTGCAAAGTATTATTGTAATATCCCTCTATGCCGTATTGGCCCGCGCCTCCAGCGCCGACAAAACCTGATAAATGCGCGGCCGAGGTAGCTTGAGGAAAATAACGGGATTTCGCTGAACCGACATAAACCCCTTTAAAACTAGCCTCTTTAAGTTTTTGTGCTTCCTCATCGCTTATTCTGCTTTTTAAAAGCTCATAAAAACTGTCTTTTTCATTGAGCGCTCCCAAAATTTTATTTTTATCAACGCTAAGAATCTGACTTACCCCTGACGCTATTGCTTCTGCATTTTCTATTTCCACTGGCGAAGCGAAAGCGTACTGCATCTGATAATTTGTAGCCAGAGGATAAAGTTTGCCAGATTTATCTTGTAAAAAAATATCGCCCCTTTCGGGACTAATCTCGGTCGGAAGGACCTGCTGACCTTGGGCAAGGGCTCTGTAAAGTTGGCCGCTGATTATCTGGAGAAAAACCAAACGAGCAGTTATTGCGGTTCCTAATAAAAAAATTAATGCGAAAATAAATTTAGGGCGCCATGTTTTCATATCTGCTAATGTCGGCTTATTGCCCGCCGTAAGAAGATTTGACTACTACGCTTTCCAAAAGCTTAAGATATTGAACCTTGTTAACGCTTTCAAAAGAAAGAGCGCTCAATTTATTCTGGAGATTAGTCAGTGCATCAGTTCGAGAAAGCTCAATTTCAAGCTTTTTGTTTTGTAAGGTTAGCTCTTCCAGCTTTTTGTTCAAATTATTTTCGGATGCTCGCAGAATCGCCATCGCCGTAATCTGCCAAATATAAACTATAAAAAGCATTGTAATTCCGATTGTAACGAATACTAACAAATTTTTTGAGTTAATGGAATTGGGTAATGATAGCATCGTTTTTATATTTTTATTAAAATTCTCAATTTGGATGAACGCGACCTTGGATTTGATTGAATTTCTTGGCGTGCCGGTTTGATAATTTTTTTAACGGGTAACGACGCCAATTTATTTTTCGCAGCTTCTCTGAAAAAATTTTTAATTATTCTGTCTTCTAACGAATGGAAAGAAATCACTGCAAGCTTTCCGCCAAGCTCAAGAATTTCCAGCGCCTGCGGCAACGCCGCTTTTATATTGTCAAGTTCACTATTTACCGCAATCCGCAGGGCCTGAAATGTTTTAGTGGCAAAGTGCAATTTTTGATGTCTATGTCTGACCGGAACCGCTGTGGCTATAACACTGATTAGTTCAGATGTTCTTCGAATGGGCCTTGATTTGCGAGTCTCTATAATTTTTCTGGCGATTGCGGCGGCGAATCGTTCTTGGCCATAATCTTTTATAATCCCTTCAAGCTCTTGCTGCGGATATTCGTTTATAATATCCGCGGCTGTTTTGCCTAAGCGCGCGGTGTCACAACGCATATCAAGCACTTCATCTTTTCTGAAGGTAAATCCCCTACCACTTTCCTCAAAATGCCAGCTTGATATTCCAAGATCAAACAATATACCATGAACCGGATAAAAATCGCGTTCGACAATTATTTTTTTTAAATTTACAAAATTATCGCAAATAAGAATTAATCTTTTTTCAACTTCATTATCTTTTATCTTCTGCTTGAGATTATCTATCATTGCTAAATCTCTATCTATGCTAAGAACTTTTCCATTAGGACCATTTTTTATCAGTAATGCTAAACTGTGTCCCCCTTCACCAGCTGTACAATCTATGAAATTTTCATTCATCCCCGGTTTGAGATAATAAAGAACTTCTTTTAGTAAAACTGGCTTATGCATTTTAAATTCCAAGTTCTTTCAGTTTTTCGGCCATATCAACTATTGCGCCTTCTGTTTTTTTGCGGTACTCCTGCCACATTTTTTCATCCCAAATCTCAATTCTATTGGAAAGCCCGAGTATCGCAACATTTTTCCGCAAGCTCGCATATTCTTTCAAATAATCAGGAATTAAAATACGGCCGAGGCTGTCCAGTGTAACGTCAGCCGCACCAGAAAAAATAATTCTGGCAAACCCTCTCGCGTCTATCTGGCCAGACGGTAGATTTTCAAGGCGCTTGGCCACTTTTTTCCATTCGGCTATCTGATATAAAACAAGACAACTTTCTATCCCTTGAGTCAAAACCGTTTTTTTACCCAATTCCTGTCGGAATTTAGCAGGAATGGATAGCCTTTTTTTATCGTCTATTAAATATGTATATTCGCCTATGAACATGGAACTTATCCACAGATTACGCTATTATCCCCATAGTTTTCCACAATCTCCCACTACACTTTTATAATATCCCACATCATAGGACTGCGTCAATGCATTTGATATGTTCAATTGAGGGGCAATTTAAAATAAAATAAACCCCGTCAGTTCATGAACTGACGGGGTTTTCCACATTTTCTCCACTTTGTTCTTATTTATTCGAAGTCAATCCGTCAGAGTTCGTCGGAATAAACGCGTTTTTTGTATAAATATTGCTCGGATTCCAAAACAGCCAGCCCGAAGAACCGGCGTCTTCGGCTGCTTGAATCTGCGCTTTAACTTGCGCGACGTCATAAACAATTCCGCGGTCTCTGTCGAATTTCAAATTAAAATCCTGCAGCCATGGACGAATGCGTGCCCGTACGCCTATTTGCGAAATATAATCTGAAGCGCGAAGCAACGATCTATAAACCACATCATATGGATGATTGACTGCGATCTCGGAAATATCCGCACTCTCATACGGAAAAGATAATGCCGGTAAATTCCGCACCGTGTCTTCCGGAACTTGAAATCCTCCATAAAAATGGCTCGGATAAACCATAAAAGAAAGATAATCAAAATATTGCGCAGCAGGTTTAATATCCTGTCCTATTTCCGGAAGAGCCAGCTGAATTGCCGTTAAACCAAAAAGATCTGCTGAAAGAATTATATCCGGTTTGTAATTTCGCAATTCGCTGGATAATTTTGAGAAAAATTCGGATATTATTTCTGTCTTGTCTTTTTGCGAAGAAGCATTACAAACTAAATCTTTTAAATCGCCTTCGGCGGGAAAACGCACATAATCAAACTGAAGTTCATTAAATCCTGCATCAATTACTTTTTTGGAAAAATCTATAATATAATCTTGCACTTTTTCATTGCCCGGATCAAGCCAATATCTGCCGCCGCTATCCTGCCAAATCGTTCCCGCGATGCCCTTACAATAAAGTTCCGGGTTGCTGTCAAGAAGCGACGAATCGGCGAAAGCAACGATACGCGCTATGCTCCAAATATTTTTTTGATGAAGCTCGCTTATGAAATCTTTAAAATAATCTAAATTGTACGGGCCATCGGATTCTTTTACATCAATAACTAAGCCATTTAATTCCGCGCTTGCGATCATATCAACTATACTGTCTCGTAAATTCAAAGCGGCCGAACTCTGCCCCATGGCAATAAAACCGGTCATATAAACGCCTTTTATTTTTTTTGAAGAATAAATTTGTTCCTGTCGCGATTGCTCTTCTTTTTCCTGGCGCGCAAGAAATTCTTGCGCCTGAGCAACAACAGTCTGAGCCTGCGCTATGGCGTCTTGTGCCTCCCGGATGGTTTTTTCAGAAACTTCGCCGCTCGGGTTATTTTGCAAAGATTTTGTCGGCGGCTGAAATTCGACAATAGGTTTGGGCCGTGATCGCTCCGCCGGAATAATTTGCGCTAAATAAAAAAAACCCGCAAGAACTATAATCGGCGGGATAATCAATGCCGCCAGAAATATAGCCGGTTTTATCATAATTTTTTAATCGAGAACGAAATCGGGTCAATCTCAATTTTATCTCCGCGCTGGATTTTATCCGAAAGTAAAGCCTGAGCCAAAACGTCTTCAATGTTATCCTGGATAACTCTTTTCATGTTGCGGGCGCCGAAGCGCGGATCGTAGCCCATTTTCGCGATCTTTTCTTTGAGCGGTCCGGTTATAAAAAACTCTATATTCTTTTCCGCCAAAGCCTGCTGAACTTTCTTTAGCAACAATTCTGCTATGCTAAGCAAATCCCCCTGAGAAAGAGGCGAGAAAACCACTACCGCATCAAAACGGTTGATAAATTCCGGGTGGAAAATTGCGTGTTCAAACAGAAAGTTCAAAAGTTTTTCTTTTACCCCAGCCCACGCTTCCTGTGAATCAATCGCCTGCAATATAATTTGAAAGCCCGCGTTTGAAGTTGCGATAATAATTGTGTTGTTAAAATCAATCTTTCGTCCAAGGCCGTCAGTAATATAACCCTCATCAAGCACTTGCAAAAATAAATTCAAAATGTTCGGGTGCGATTTTTCTATTTCATCTAGCAAGATCAATGAAAAAGGACTTTCCCGGACTGGCGTTGTCAAAAGTCCCTCTTCGCCGGCAGAACCCAGCAGTCGCACTGTGTCTTCAACGTTCTGAAATTCCGACATATCAAGCCGTATCATTCTTGCTTCCGAACCGAAATATATTTCAGACAACGCCTTAGCTGTTTCGGTTTTGCCAACTCCCGTAGGACCCAAAAAAAGAAAAGTCCCCATCGGGCCCTTACGCACCGCAACCTCAACTCGCGCGCGCCGGAGCGCCGCCGAAACCTCGGTTACCGCCTCTTCCTGGTTAACTATACGTTGGTGAATCAATACTTCCAGATTCAAAAGCATTTCTTTCTCTTTAGATCTTAACTCTCCCACCGGTATCTGAGTCTTTTCCGTAACGATACGCTCAACATGTTCCGGAAGAATAAAAGAACTTTTTGTATATTTCGCCGCATAAATCATCGCCTCATCTAAAAGATCAACCGCTTTTTTAGGAAACGGAACGTTGGGAATATAACGCGAAGCCATCTCGATGGTCTTATGGATTGCCGTATAAGTTACGAATCTTTTATGTTTTTGCTCAAGCCGCAAAGCCGTATCTTCCAAAATAAGAATGGTCTCTTCTGTAGATGGCTGCGCGACTTCAACCTTTTCAAATTGCGCGAGCACAGATGGATTTTGCTCTATATATTTATGCAGACCAGCGAAAGTCGTGATGCCGACGATCTGAAATTGCTGGATCTGCAAATATTTTGCCAATACGCCGGAGATATCTATAACGCCGGGCCGCATGGCCCCCCCGACATAATTATGAAATTCATCTATGATCAAAATGACATTTCCCGCCGAAACAACTTCTCCGAAAACCTGGTCCAAAACTTTTTCCGCTCGCTCTATTGTTTCGGTCTGCGAAAGCAAAGAAACTATATCAAGCTCAATCACGCGTCTATAATTCAATTCCGTAAGACTTTCGCCGAAAATAATCTTCTGCGCAAGTGCATGAACAATCGTTTTTCTTCCAGTGCCTGGTTCGCCCACCAGCAAAATATGATTTATTTCCGTACGAGCCAAAACCCGTTCCATCGTCTCAATTTCAGCCTTATGGCTGACGAGCTCCGTCGGACCATGACGCTTTATTATTTCCGTCCAGTCGGTTGAATATTTATCCAGGGTGATAGTGTAGCCCGCAGACCATTCCCTTGCCAGACTTCCATGCCGCAGCAAATTCTTTTTATCCCAAAATTTTTTCCTTGCAGCAATCCTTTTTTGCAAAGAATCAAGCCACCAAACCAGATTTTCAATATCGTTTACTTTAAGATCGTATTTTATTAAAAGATCGCTCAGGTCATCATCGCATTTTGCTAGGGCAATTAGGGCATCCCCGGCGTTTATAACGCGGTGTTCATTTTTTACAGCGACGCGCAGTGCTTCCAAAATTGCCTGCTGAAAATCGTCAGCGAAAGCGACTTCCTGTTGCCACCAGAACCTGAAAGAAAATTTCCGCGGAGTAAATTCCTTCAGTCTGGCTTCCAAAAATTTTTCAACTTCCACAAAATCAAGATTAGCTCGCACAAAAATGAAGCGCAGGTCTGGATTATCGACAAGCAAAAAATAGGCGAACATCAACGCGCTGATTTCAGGCTGTTTGGCGCCAAGCGCTAACTGATTAGCCTTACTTATTGATCGGGCGACCTCAAAGCTTAAAAAATCTGCAAGATTATATTTCGTCGGCTCTGTCAAAACTTCGTCTAGCGAAACGGCTGGGTCTTCAGCCTCTTTTTTTATGCCGTTATTGAAAAAAAGATCGGTAAGCCATAAAACAATCGCGATGCTAAAAGCGATAATCGCCCATCCAAGAAAACGCGCTAACAAATTCGGCGCCATGGTCGTCTGAATAAAACCTATAAAAAAAAGCACAAAAAGTATCAATCCTGTCCCCAAAAATAACAATCTTAACTGGCGCGCGAATTTAAAAATCGGCGAACGATTCCAATAAAGAACTTGATAAATCGGTGCTGAAGATAAATTGAAATTAAACATCATAAAGGAATTCAAGGGCAAAAGTTAAAATTACATGGCAAGCCGTATACCAACGATAAAACCAAATATTAGTAAAATCGGTAAAATAAGCCATGCCAAAAACACAGCGGCTCCGCCAATAAATATAAATGCTTCAATTGTAAGACCTATAATAATAAAGAAAAAACGCATTATCGCTCCGATGCCGCGTGACATCATATTAAAAGTGAACGCATCGAACCATCGTCCCAGATCAAAACCTTTGCCGTAAGATTCACTGTAGCGGCGCCACGGCAAAAATAAAGTTTTAAGCAAAAGCGGTATCGAAAAATAATTAAGGCCGAATTCCAAAAAATTGCGCCAGCCGGTTAAAATTTCGGCCGGCGCATCGTAAAAATGCCACTGCAAATATCGTATTAAAATATTCTCGGGCATATTATATATAATTAATTATATCATATAAAAAATCAGCCACCATGACGACCGATTTGGCAACGCTAATTTGATAGTGCTAGACAAGATAAAATAAATCCGCCGCATATCAGAGACAATTTCTTTTTGCTTAACCAAACGCAGTAGTAGGTATTTTGTACCGTGGCGAAGATTTGGAAGTTTATTACTTCACTTCTCTTTCCACATCCTCTATTTCTTTTTGGACATAGTGCTCCGCATCGTCCAAATCTTTCCTAA
>CAYNXX010000002.1:77793-127421 GCA_964401295.1 uncultured Candidatus Saccharibacteria bacterium
TTGGACATAGTGCTCCGCATCGTCCAAATCTTTCCTAAGTTGTTTGATAATTTTTTCCTCTTCTTCGGTAAGTTGCCGCTTAGTTTGAGTTTTTTCAAGCAATTTAATCTGCTCACGAATATCTTCTTTTAGTAATTCGAAGGCTTTATGAAGCGCGAATTCCGCTTCCCGGATCTCTTTTTTAATTTTCCCTAATTTCTTTCTGAATGAGCTAAACTTATGCCAGCAATACCAAATGATAAACAATAGGGCAAATACCAGCACCACAAGCGGGATAATCACGGCCAAGAATACTATCGCTTGAGAGCCAATTTTAATAAATACCGGTTGCTCTGCCGAGATAATTATTTTTTCGCTGGGATCGCTCTTGGCGCCTCTTACATCTGTTACTTCTGCCCATGCGGTGTAAATGCCGCTCGATAAACCGCCGTCAGCGACAAAAGTGAATTTTCCGTCCTGATCGATCTTCACGGAATAATTTTTTGGGTTATCTTTTTCATGCTGAAGCCACAGATTTACTTGCGCACCTGGATATTTTGTTTCTCCTTTAATCATAAGGGTCTTTCCGCTTTGCAATTCTTTTGGATAGTCAGTAATAATTGGCGCCTCCAACGCCTTGATAGTAAATTCGGCAGAATTTGCCAGAGAGTTCTCCGCTTTATCTACTGCTTTGGCGATCAAAGTATACCTTCCCGGCCCCAAAACAGGCGTTTCATATGTATGGCTCCCATCATCTTGCCATATTTCTATATTTTTGCTGCCGATTTGAATTTCATAGTGGTCGATGCCCGACGTTTTGTCCCTTGCGTCAAAAATAAATTTGGCGCGGGGACCGGTCAAATCTTTCCGCTCAACCTCTCTGATATCAAAGCGATCTGGTTTTTCGGTATCAATCTGGAATCTGAAACGGGAAACTCCGCCCCAGCCTTGGGCATTGCGTAATCTGACGGAAAAATACCAAATGCCATCGGCTAAATCTTTAACTTCTTTTGAATTGGTAGGGGTAGCATAGGTTACCGTGGGAATGGCATCCGGAATCTTTCCTGTAATAATGCGGACTCCCGTAGCGTCTTTTGGCACATCCCACGTAAATTCCGCATCGCTTACTGGATACCATTTACTGGGATCGGGATGAGTAGGTGAAGAAATTTCTGGCGCGGAAGGCGTGCCTCTTGATTCTGAGGGCGTTATTGACTGCGGCGCCCCTGGTCCTGTAGCTCCGCCCAAGCTGAATTGCGCGTCACCCAAACTCGTCAGAATATTAGTACCCTGCCCGTCGTTAGCGAGCACCGAACCAGAAGAAAAGTTAAGCGCTGCGACGCCTGCCGTCTTCACCCTGAAATTAATAATAAGAAGCTTTCCGCTTGCTCCAATAAATCCCGGATTTAACACTATTCCTTCAAAATTTACAGTACCGGCAGAATTAGAAAAAGATGGCTCCTGAACCCACAAACTAAAAATTGATCCGCTTTTAGAAAACGACTCTACGGCCAGTTTATCCGCAGGAAAAGATATGATGCCGGAAGCAGCGTTTATCGCCTGATCAGGACTTGAAACATAAACGCTAATCGCAAATGTGGTGCCGACCGTGTACGTCTCGGAAGAAGGAAAAAAATACAAAGTTGCTGCTTGAGCAGTTGCCGGCAGAATGCCAAAAATCATAAATAGCAACGCGCCGGCGATCAATAAATTTTTTATTTTTTTGAATATCTTCTCCATAAAAATTTTGGGGTGATCAAGACAATTATGAATCCTAATGTAATTATAAGCCAATTTCCGTAGTTTTCGTACCAACGGAGTGGATTTCGCGGTGAAATTTGTTCCACTCGCGCGTTGCCGTCCTTATCAACCGCTTTCACAAAAACATAGCTTCGAAGTTCCTGATCTTGCAGAACATAAGGATTTTCCACCACAACCCATTTCGCAAATATCGCTAAAATCTTTTGCCGCGTTTCCTTTATCTCATAATGGTCAACGCCCGACCCTTTGTCTTGCGTCGCAAAAACCAAAAACCATTTTCCGCCAGCTATGACGGAATTCCGTGCAATCTCTGGCATAAAGGATTCCGGTGGCTCTTTATCTATAACTGATGCGGTAAGTGACGGTACGCTTGCGCTTTGAAAAGCAGAAAATTGATAAAGAGGGGTTGTAAGCTGGGCTTCGGTGCCATTACCATCATTCAGCAAGGTTTTCGCTTCCCGAAGCTCAACCGTACCCTGGCCTTCTTTTTTCGAAACAAAAATCAAGGTAAGCAATAATCCATTTTGGCCCTGATAACCGCCCGGAATTATCCCCGAAAAAACAATTTTGCCATCGGATTCTATTTTTGGTTTGTCAATCCAAAAATTAACTATTGAGTTTGCGTCTTTTATTTCTTTCAATTCCAAAAGTTCGCTTGGAAATAATATATTTCCCTGAACAGCATTGATTGGTTCGCCGCTTGTATTCAGTGCCATATCAACCTGAAATTGCTGGTTAAGTACCACTGTGTTTGTTTTTGCGGTAAAAGAAATTTCGGCGGCGAAAATAGCCCGTGGCAGGATTAAACCCAGAATAAGCAGTATAAAAATTTGCCCGAGATGCTTTTGCATAATTTATCCGGTCCAATAAAACGCCATTATTGAAAAGTCAATTAAATCAACATTGCCGTCGTCGTTTAAATCAACGCTCGCCGGAGGATTAGCTCTTTTGTACCAATACGAGGAAATGGAAAAATCAACGAGATTCACGCGCCCATCGCCGTTTAAATCGCCTTTTAATATCTCTGTCGGTTTGGCTAAAACTGTTTTTGTGCCAACGGTAAAACCCAATACCTTGCTAAAAGAACTGATAGCTCCATCTTTGGCCGCCTTTGATTTTGCATAATGTTGCCCAGTATCAAGTTGAGAGGTATCAAAATTATACAAATAGGTACCATTAGCGTCGGCACGTGTCTTGCCATAAAATTCTCCATCCGAGCTAATCGCAATGGTAATATCTGCTTGCGGAGCGGATTGACCCAAAAATGCGATGTTCTCCCCTTTCTTCACTTCACTTTTGTCAACCGCTATCGTTGGCGCGATAAAAATACTGCCGATGTTAGTGGTAACTCCGGAAGTTACACTTGCCGGAAAAGTTAAAAGGGACGAGCGGCTGCCTTTGTCGTCTTCCGAGTAGACGCTGAAAATATAATTGCCGCCGGAAAGTCCGCTGACGGTGACGGAAAAATTGGCATTAGCATCGACAATGGTTGTGGCGGCAACCTGGGCGTCTTTGAGAATGGTTACTGTACTCTTTGGGTATGCTCTGCCGCTAAAACTGACAGCGGCCTGCGACGCGATGTATCCTCCGCCACCACCGCCTCCGCCCGCATTGTTATTTTGTTGCTGCTGTTGTTGGGAGCCGAAAAGCACGAAGGAACCAAAGCTGGCCGTAGAAAAAGTAACTGTTTTGTTCGTCGTATTGACTGTGGCCCCGGAAATCAACTGCCAAGAAGAGTCGCTCGAACCCCAACGATAAGGAGCAAGGGTGCTTTGATCTATTCCGTTTACATCAGAGTCGGTATAAGTTAAAACAATAGTTACTGCCTGAGAGAGAGTTGAAACCACTTCGCCATCTGGGTTCACAAAAACAATTTTATAGGTTTTACCTATAAAATTTTTGCCTGCTGGAGCCGGCTTGCTCGATGAAAAAAAACTGTTGGAATACGAAAACGCCTGCATTTGCAGGTCTTGAGTATAAAAATTAGGCGGCAGTGTTACTTTGACATAGTCGCTACCATTAGAAAGAGCGTAGGTGCCGCCAGCCGAGGCAGTAAACTGCGCCTCGGCGGATGCTTCTGCGCTCGTAGTGCAAGAATTTGTATTGAAAGTGCATGAAGCAGAACAACTGATGATTCCGCTATCAAAGCCGAGGTCGGTACAACTTTTTCCTCTTAAATCACTGCCGTCGCACTGCTCGCCGCCCTCTGCAATATAATTTCCGCAAACCGAGATTTTAATTGTTGCGTTTACCGTGGCGGCAGAAATTTTTGAACTATAAAAAATAAAAAGTGCGGCTACAAAAACGAGTATGAAAAATAAAAAATAAATAATTGGCTGATTGTTTTTCATTCATCTTTAAAATATCATTTTCTCGCTATTTGAAATTTAAACTTTTTAGAAATATACAAAAGCAATGCTAGGATAAAAATTATAACCAAAACAATGGTATCCCATGGCTGATAGCGCGAATATAGACTAATGAACCGGTAATAAATCCCTTGCAAAAAATTTGCAGGAGCGACTGTAAACCAAAGTTGCGTCGCGGCGGCAACGCCAATTGAAGCTTCGCCGGCGACAGATTTTTTCACTGGCTGGGCTTCCAAAAGCGCATAATAATTTCCCGGCGTCACTTTGGTCGGAAGGGTAAGTGTGACTTTCACACTCTGAACCTTACCTGGCTCAAGAGAAAACGATTGAGGCATAAAAACGAACCATCCTTCTGCCGGCCTAAATCCCATATCGCTTCTTGTTTCCTGCTTTTCGTAATATTGAACTGAAACTTGATAATTCGCTGGCTCATCACCGGTGTTCAAAACTGGGATTGCCGTCGGTAAATCATAAATTCCGCCGGCTCTAAGCTGTTCATTCACTCGGATTTTGCCCACACCGATACCGACTCCAATTCTGGCGAAAACTACTACGGGCAGAATCGTTACCAACGCGGATAATATTAAAATTTTTACTGCATCATATTTAGAGCTCATAAATTAAGATACAAAAACTTCTCGGCGTCCTATCCCGTTAGAAATGAAGCGCACAAAATTTAACTCAATTCGTCGCCAAGCTCTAGCGGGATTATTAAAAGGCGACCGCTGTCAGAGTAACATTGGGGCTCTGTTGGGTGAATACGGTCGAGGGATTTGGCGTGATAATCTGCAGGTTCAAGGTCGTAGTTGCACTTGCTCCTATATTAGTTGCTAAGTCTTGATCAGAAGTGGTTAACGCCGTGCCACTGGAAAAAGTGGAACAAGTGCCATTCTTGAACTGATGCACATACTGATCGCTTGCGGTAGTGGAGGCCAATGTCCAGTTAGTGGTATCCACTCCTTTGATTCTGAATGTTTCTGCCACATTACCATTATTGGTAACGGTTTGCCCATCATTAAGTTCCGAAGTGCATGTGCTCTTACTGGTATTTGAGGCAAGAGTGCCATAGGCGACCGCGCCATCAGAAACAGAAAGCGAGATATTCTGCACCGTAACTGTTGCCGTGACTGTTGCAGACGAAGCAGCCAAAGACACCGAATATACGACTAGCATTCCCACCAATCCCAATATGCCGATTGGAACAACTGACTTTGTAATTTTTCTCGTCATATCTTTATCAATTTATTATTTTATCCGAACTTGTAATTCGACCATTTAATAACGCAAAAAGCGCCGCTAAACAGCGCTTTAAGTGTCTACAGCTATAAACCAAAGAATAAAATCGCTCCGCGATTTTATTCTCTCTCTCTCTCTCTCTCTCTCTCTCTCTCAGTTTTAACCCAGAGGTCTGATAAAATAATTGTCTTTGTCATATAAACTATAAGTTTATTATACCACATATAAACTTGAAGTGTAATCAATGGCAATTTTATTATATCACTTATCACCCTTAATAATCCACAAGTTTATGGTTGCACGGCCGTAATCGTTACATCCGCTGACTGCTGGGTGTAAACCGTTGAAGGATTCGGGGTGGTAATTTGTAAATTAAGGGTGGTAGTTCCGTTTGCAGCAATGCCGGTGGCAAACGCTTGATCAGAAATTGTTAATGGTGTACCGCCGGAAAAGGTAGCGCAGGTGCCATTCTTGAACTGATGCACATACTTATCGCTTGCGGTAGTGGAGGCCAATGTCCAGTTGGCGGAATTTTGGCCACGAATATTGAAATTCTCTGTTATATTGCCGTTGTTGGTGACGATTTGAGCATCATTGAGTTCGGTTGAGCAGGTATTTTTAGAAGTATTGTTTTGCAATATGCCATAAGCGACCGCGCCATCGGAAACAGTAACGGAAACGGTTACTCCTGCGCTCGTCACTTCCGGATACACTGCGTAAGTATCTAATGGCGTGCCATCAGATTTGACTGCCCGAAAACAATACGTCGTGCTTAACGGAGCGCCATTGTCTTTTAGAGAAAAATCCCATTTGCCATCCTGATTAGAAGGAATCACGGCCTGCGAGTTAGTAAAATTATTCGCTTCTTCGTAAGTCTGATTTACAATGACATTTGAACCATCGGTTGGATCGTTGGCGTTGGCTGTTAAAACCGCGCCGTCCGCGGGCGTCGGATTATCATTATAAGCGATGGCAGTTGCCGCTGTTACGTCTGTATAAGTTGATGGCGTGCCGCCGGAAGGAAAAGCGCAAGTACCAGTACCTTTGCCTACAAACTGAAGTTTGAAACTTTGCGCCGAGAGAGTCGCAAGCTTATTGGTTGACATATGCAAAAGCGTTCTTAAGCGAAAGGCGGCGCCGGTCACGCCGAGCGTAGCGGCCGTATCCTGACTAGCGAGCGGATTGCCCACATCCGTGGAGTCCGTGTTGTCAAACCAGCGATAGGCGGACTGTTGCATCTGCTTGTCAACGATATATTCCAAAGCGACATATCCGGTTATAACACTTCCTCCGCTACCTCGCATCCTCGTGGCGATTCTGGTATTGGCCGGAATTTTAAGCGGGGCCGGAAGATTAATTATGGCATTTCCGTAGCCGCTGCCTACCCGGCCGGCAACGGTGGTTACAACCGTTTCGCTGCCCGAGGCGCCGGTTGAAATATCCGTTTCAAACTGCACGTTGCCGCCCGGATAAGTGATAATTCTTGTGATATAAATATCGTCCTTAAGCCCGGCGGTGAGCTCGCCGTAGCCGGAGTTTGCCCAGGCAGATGAGGGTATGGTTAAAGAAACGGAGTTTGCCGAGGCCGGCAAAGCTAGATACGGTGCGTCCAAAACATTGGTAGTGTCAGCGGTTTGGTAATAGCCGGCACTGACCGTCCAATTACTGGTAGTCGTGCCGCTGGTTCTGATGCGAACAGCCACTCTTGAACCTGAAGGCACGGAATTGATGAGCGGCGCGATATTCACTGCAAAAATATCTCCACGCAATGTCGCCGAAATCACTCTGCCTCTAACCAAGCCGATGGGCACTTCGTTTCCCGCCGAGCCGATGCCGAATTCTATTTCAAAATCAACCGCGGCCGCCGGTACGAACTCTACCGCCGCCAACGCCAAATTGGCCGGCGCCGAAGCGATAAGCTGGGCCCAGCTGGAATTGGCCCAAGCAGTGCCGCTGATGGTTACGGACGCACCGGCCGCCGCGCTTGGTGCCCAAGACATCGCTTTGGCGGTCAGGGCGCTTGCGTCCACGCCAAGACTGGTTTTGTTGTAATAAATGAGCTTGGCGGTCCAGGCGGTGGTCGAGGTTCCGGCTTTTCTTAAGCGCACCGCCACTCTGGTTCCCGAAGGAATATTATCGAGTAGCGGTGTCAATGTAATCGTTTTTGGGGTGGCATATGAGGTGTTCTCGTCTCTTCCCCGCACGGTTGTAACTACCACCTCCGAACCAGAAGCTCCTTTGCCGATATCAATTTCAAATTCTACTGCCGCGCCCGGATTGAGGGTTATACCTCCTACGGCAATCGCGTCGCCGGTTGAGGCGATAACCTGCGCCCAGCTGGAATTGGCCCAAGCAGTGCCGCTCGGAGTAATTGAAATGCCGGCCGCGGCCGAAGGCGCAACCAAAGACGCATTGACGGTAGTTGCCACGCTACCACCTGCCGGGCTGTCGTAGTACATAAGCTTGATCGTGAATGCCGTGGCTGTGGTTCCGGAAATCCTTGCTCTCGCCGCCACGCGCGTGGAAGCCCCAATATTGTTTATTGGAATTGGAAAATAGAGAACGCTCGGATTGCCAGCGGCTGAGTCGGCATTGCCGGACAATGTCCCGACCACCGTTTCCGAACCGGAGGGTCCTTTGCCGATATCAATTTCAAATTCGTTTGCCGGCCCGCCACCGACCATCACCCCCACCAGAACGATGGCGTTGACCGTGGAAGCGGTGATCTGCACCCAGGCGCCATTAGCCCACGCCGTTGTTGTGGGCGTTACCGTAACGCCACCGGCGGCAGAAGGCAAAGTTTTGATGGCGCTGGTCGTGTATTGCCCGGGAGCAGCCGCTATCACTTTTTCGATATTCGGCGGGATCCTCGGATTCTGCCAAAGCGGAGGCCAGCTAGCCGCAAGCCAAACAATTATTAACGCCGCCGAGCCGAACACAGGAAAAATTTTTAAATTGATGATTCTTTTCATGCCCTGTTTAAAAATTAACAATGTTTATCTGGCACACCGTTGTTTGATTATTCTCGTTATCTGTATAAAATATCGGGACGCTGAAAGAACCTTTTTGCGAACCCTCTTGATTAACAATTTTTAAGTCAAGTATGTTATCGCTTGCCGAAAGTTTATAAAGATAATCCTCATTGTTAGAAAATTGAATATCAACGCCGGTCGGCAAGCTCCCGATTTCAATTTCGCCAGATTGGATTTTCTTGCCGCCGAGTGTAATTTTGTCTTGAGCCGATGCTTTGCCAGAGAGGTCTATTTTAAAACTTTCGGCATCGCAGCGATATGCCGATTCTTGAACAATTCTAAAGTTTTTATTAAGAGTTCGGCTTCTTATCGGCGGCTCGGGGGGCAAAGATGACCATTGCGGTTGCGTAATTTCTTCTGGCACATCTTCTTCATTGACTTGTGTTTGCGATTCTTGAACGGCTGAATAATCTGGCGCAGGATCTGGTTGCCAGGCAAAGGGTCTTTCCGCCGCGTTTTCTGTCTCCGTCTGCTGTTGAATTGTTATTTCATTTGTTGAAGTTGGCGTTGAGCTATCAATTTCAGCCGCCGGAGTTGTTGACGAGGCATCTGGAATTTGATCCTGCGCAACGGAATCTTCGGCCGTTGTTTGCCGAACCAACGGCCAGCCGGAAAAAATCCAGCCGATTGCTAGAATTAAAACTAAAATTTTATAGCCAAGAGTTTTCATCAATTATATTATACCGCTTTTTCGAAATCATTGAAGAGAGTGCAAGCTAGATTATAAAGAGACAAAGGTTACAATCGGTGGGCACTACAGGATTTGAACCTGTGGCCTCTTCGATGTGAACGAAGCGCTCTGCCGCTGAGCTAAGTGCCCTTTCTGTAAGGCATACGAATCTTATCATTTTTAATTAAGGGGTAAAAGACATACATTGTGATATACTACAATATAATTGCATAATCGATTCGTTCGCTTTAAATGATTAAGCAAACTCGTCGGTTCCTGCTAGCTACCAGTTATAAGTATTTGTAGTAATTTTGAGCTATGAAATTTTTTGAATTCCGATTTAATCCAAAAGGCAAAGAATATACCGAATATGAAAGCTTCTGCTACCAACCCCGCGGAGGCGCCGAAAAATGCTTGGGATATTTATGCGTTGCCGGTGAACTTACCAACACCTTGCCGCCGAATAGAAAACTGATGCAGGTCTTAGCGGAACGCGCGAAAGAAAAATATTACTCTCCTACCAATGCAAACGCCGAAGCTGCCATTCAAGATGCCTTGGCCGCCATTAATTCGCATTTGGAATCCGAAAGCAAAAAAGGAAACATAGGTTGGCTCGGCAATCTTAGCTTTGTGATCTTAGCTGTTGCGAGAGACAATATATATCTTGGTAAAATCGGCAACCTAAAGATTATTCTCGGCCGCGAGAGCGAAGCGCTTAATCTTGCCGTCGAAAGCGCCGCTTACGCCTCAGCAGCTTTCTCAAATATTATCAGCGGGAAACTTTTGCTCCAGGATAAGATTTTCATCCTTACAAATGATCTTTTTGAATTTTTGGAATTATCTGGCATGATGCAACGAATGATAAATCCCGAGAGCGGGCACGAAGAAAAATACCTTCGCGAGCTTTTCAAGGGCCACGAAAAACAGCTTAAAAATTATTCGGGATTTATGCTGCTACTCGTGCTGAACAAAATAACCAAAATCGCGGAAAAACGCACTTCGGTAAAATTTCCGGCTTTCAAATTGCCCGGCTTACGCCTGCCGCAACCAAAGATTCTACTCCGCATTCCGATTCGGGTTAAAAACGGGGGTCTAGCCAAAACTTCGGAAAAAGAAAAAAAGAAAATCATTGGCGGTAAACGACGCATCGTCTTCGGCAGCGGCTTAAAGAATTTAAGGCCGGAGGGAATAGATAAAAAAATCGCCCTGATTGGCGCTCTGATTTTAATTTTAGCCGTTGGATTTGTCGTAGCCCGCGTAGAAAAACAGCGCGCCGAAAATGCAGCCCAAAAGCAGCTTTTGCAAGTCCAGCAAAAAACATGGCAAGCCCAAAATTATATTGTTTCAAAAAAAGAAGCCGAAGCCAACAAGCTCTTCCAGGAAGCGCTGACAGAAATTACCAGCCTCGAAAGCTCGCTCGGCAAAAACAAAACCGAGAAAATAAAATCTGATATTGAGGGGGAATTGGAAAAACTCAATAAAATACAAATCGTTGACAATGTCACTCCCCTATTTTCTTTAGACACCAAAGAATTATCGGCGCAGAAACTGATATTTCTCTCCGACATGCTTTATGGCATAGATAATGAAAATAAAATAATGTATGCTTATTCCCTTACGGAGGATAATGGTTTTAAAAATGAAATAAAATGGCCGTTTAATTTAGCTGCCAAGGCGGAAGATTTTCTGGTTTTTTACAACGAAGCTCGTAATGCGCTGGTGGTTCGCGACGGCGAAGAATTAAATCTACAGCTACCGTATCCGGAATTCAGGCCCAGCGCCATGACCGGGTTTGGCGCGAACGTATTTTTCATGGATAACGGAAGCGGTGAAATAATAAAATATCCCCTATCACAAGGTCAAACATTGATTTCCGAAACATGGCTTGTGGCAACCAGCGACACGACAATCAAAAAAGCGGTTGACTTTGCGGTAGACGGCTCAATATGGATTCTCAGCCAAAACGGAACAATAACGCGTTTCTGGGGAGGACTAAAACAAGGAACCATCACGCCAGATTTTTGGCCGAAGCTCACGGAGCCGACAAGAATAATCACAGGTTCACGCTTAAAATATCTTTATGCGCTTGACCCTTCCGGAAAACGGATCATTATCTTGGACAAAAAAGGCGCTCTCGTTGCGCAGTATCAAAGCGCAAAATTTAATGCACTAAAAGATTTCGCAGTGGACGATGGAGGAAAAAATATTTACCTTCTCAACGGCTCGGATATATATAAAATATCGCTGTAGCAAAATCTCGCCCCTGCGTACAGGGGCGAGATCGTTACTATTTCAATTCCACTTTTGCTCCCGCGGTTTCCAATTTCTTTTTGATCTCGTCTGCCTCTTCTTTTTTGGCGTTCTCTTTGACTACCTGCGGCCCGGTCGCCGAGGCATCAACCAAATCCTTTGCCTCTTTTAAGCCTTTTCCTGTCACATCGCGGACAACCTTGATGACTTCAATCTTTTTATCTCCGGGCGCGGCTAAAATGACGTTATATGAACTTTTTTCCTCTTCTGCAGCTGGCGCGCTAACAGCGGGAGCTGCAACCATCGCAACTGGAGCTGCAGCCGAAACCCCGAACTTTTTCTCCAAAACCTTAACCAATTCTGCGAGATCTAAAACCGACATTTCGGCTATTTCTTCAACTAATTTTTTGAATTTAGACGAAACCTCAACTTTTTCTTCATCGGACATAATAATTTGAAATTAATTATTTCTTTTTTTGTTGCATGGCGTCAAGCGCCACGATCAGACCTTTAATGTTATTCTCTAAAACACTTACGAAACCCGATAGAGGCGCCGCTATGCTACCTACGATTCTAGCCAGCAATTCGGTTCTTGTCGGAAGCTTTGCCAAAATAATGACTTCGTCGCGCGAGCGCGTTTCACCCTCAAGATACCCTCCTAAAATGCTAAGTGAATTTTTCTGAGAAAATTCATATACAACTTTTGCCGGCGCTATCCAATCGCCAAAACCAAAAATCAAAGCCGTCTGGCCGGATAACTCCTTTGCCTTTAGTCCGATTTTTGCCTCCCCATAAACCAGTTCCAAAAGAGTTTTTTTCACAACCTGCAGCTTAGCGTCAACGCTTTTCAAATTCTTTTTCAACACAGACAAATCTTTTACTTTCAAACCTTTAACGTCCACAAAAAGCATAACCTTTTGCTTGGCGACATTTTCTTTAAGGCCTTCGACGATTTTTTCTTTTTGCGATTTATTTAAAGCCATGCTCGCTTCGCTCAATACGCCAGCTAAAATGGGTAGTCTTAGCTAAACGTTGATCAGCCTTTGGCAGAAAAAGTAAAAAATGAGCGAAAAATTATAAATAATAAATTGCGGATATTATCCGCAATAAAATAATAAGCAATGCAGCTAATTAAATCCTCGGCAGGACTTATGTAATGCCTGTGGTCTGCGGATAACTAAAACCATCTTATATTAACCATAACGCTTTGTCAATGCCAAACTTAGTGCTATTATTGATTAGACAAAAGCTCTTTGTCAATCGTACCGGAGGTGAATAACATAGCCAATCAGGCCACGGAACGGAAAAATCTCAACACTCTTATAATTCAAACGGGTCTTTGCAAGGGATGTGGACTATGCATTCTGGCGTGCAATCGCAATTTAATCCATCTATCTGAGAACTTCAATAAAAATGGTTATTACACGGCGGTATGGAAGGATCCTGGCAATCGATGCAAATGCGTTTTGCCTTTATGTTTTCTTATCTGCCCCGACATCGCAATAGAAGTAAAGAAGGAGGAGCGATAAAATGTGCGAAAAGATGTTGATGAAAGGCAACGAAGCCGCTGCCGAAGCGGCGCTCCGCGCTGGATGCCGGTTCTATTACAGCTACCCTATCACTCCCCAGACCGAAATTAGCGAATATCTTGCTAGGCACTTGCCGAAAATCGGCGGCAAATTCCTACAGTCTTTATCCGAAATCGCCGCAATCAACAGGGTCTACGGAGCGGCAGCTGCCGGCGCAAGGGTTATGACCTCATCGTCGGGCCCCGGCATGAGTTTAAAACAAGAATGCATTTCCTACATGGCCCTTGCCGAACTTCCATGTGTGATAGTTGACGTAACGCGTGGAGGACCTGGCCTTGGAAATCTTCAAGCATCACAGGCTGACTATTTCCAAATCGTCAAAGGTGGAGGGCACGGAGATTATCGCACGATAGTTCTCGCCCCAGCATCAGCGCAGGAAATGGCCGACATGACAACGCTGGCCTTTGACCTTGCCGACAAATATCGGATGCCTGTAATCGTGGTCGCGGACGCAGCCATAGGCCAAATGATGGAACCGGTGAAGTTCAGACAAAAGCGGCCAAAATCGCAGATGAAAAGTTGGGCCCTTACCGGATGCCATGGCCGTGCGCCCAACATCATCGCTCCTTTCGCGCTGAACGCGGATGAGCTGGAAAAAATGAATCTTAAGCTCAACCGCAAATATCAGACGATCCAAAAACACGAAGCGCGCTTTGAGATGGTGAACACGGACCAGCCAGACATCATAACAATAGGCTATGGCCTAGTAGCTCGACTGCTTAGGGCAGTCATCAAAGAAGCGAAAGAGCAAGGGATTGAGGTCGGGCTTATCAGGCCCATCACCCTCTGGCCGTTCCCGGAAAAAACAATCAAGCAAGCCACGGATCACTGCCAAAAAATTCTGGTCGTGGAAATGAGTCTGGGCCAGATGATGGAAGACGTCCAGCGCGCCGTAAATGGTTGCGCAATGGTTGATTTTTACGGCAGAGCCGGCGGCATGGTGCCCACGAGCGCGGAAATTCTCGCGAAAATACGAAAAATCATCAGGAGGTAAGCTCGATGGTTTCCAGAATTTTTTCCAGGCCAGAATCTTTAAAAACCGTTCCATTTTCCTATTGCCCGGGATGTCACCACGGCATTGCCCAAAGACTAATAGCCGAAGTCATAGACGAAATGAGCATACGCGAAAAAACCGTTGCCGTAGCGCCGGTCGGCTGCTCGGTAATGATGTACAAGTTTTTCAATCTTGACCTCATCATCGCTCCGCACGGCAGGGCGCCGGAAGTTGCCGGAGGCATCAAAGATGTGCTGCCCGATCGCGTAGTTTTCACCTATCAGGGTGATGGAGATCTGGCGGCCATAGGGCTGGTTGAAATAATCGGCGTCGCTAACCGCGGAGAAAACATTACCGTAATTTTCATCAATAACGCAATCTACGGCATGACCGGCGGACAAATGGCGCCGACCACTTTAATCGCGCAAAAAACCACTACTTCGCCTCTCGGCCGGAATTCGGAAATTGAAGGATATCCGATAAGAATGTGCGAGCTTCTCGCAACGCTAGAAGGACCTACGTATCTTAGCCGCGTCGCGCTTAACTCAACCAAACGCATCATCCAAGCCAAGCAAACGATTAAAAAAGCTTTTGAGAACCAAATCGCTGGTGCGGGATTTTCTCTAGTGGAAATCCTTTCCGCCTGTCCAATCGGATGGGGCCTTACACCGGAAAACGCGCTTAAGTGGATTGACCAGAATATGATTCCGACATTTCCGTTAGGAGAATTCAAAAACAAAGAGAAGGAAGACAAATGAGAGAAGAGGTAATCTGCGCCGGCTTTGGCGGCCAAGGTATAGTATTTATTGGCGAATGGCTCGCGCGCGCCGCAATGGAAGATGGACGGTATGTCACACTGACGACTTCCTACGGGCCGGAAACGCGAGGCGGAACTGTAAACTGCATGGTAACGATTTCTGATGAAGAAATCGCATCGCCTCTAATTGAAAATCCGGATTCCTTGCTTGTGATGAATCTACCATCGCTTGAGCGATTTGAATCGAGTATTAAAAGCGGCGGCCTCTTGATCTTAAATCGTTCGCTGATAGATTGCGGACCGCAAAAAAGCGATATCGTTGTGCTTGCCGTCAATGCAAATGAAGAGGCCAAAGCGATAAACCATCCAATGCTGGCAAATGTCATAATGCTAGGAGCCTATCTTAAAACCAAAAACATTTTGCATGAAGCCAGCGTCTTAAAAGCGCTTGCCGCCCTGCTTTCAAAAAAGTCACGCCAGAGCTTCATAGAGATGAATAAAATAGCCTTGCAAAAAGGAGCTGAGTGCGCTCTTCAAAAAAGTCCTGCCGACGGGTAGGACTTTATCTTATCTATCTTATCCATAAACAAAATCTATTTTAGCAAATCCAATATTTTTAGGGCGAAATTTTTTGCCGCAGCCGGACCGTCGGCCGTAACTATTTTTCCGTCGGCGACAACTGGCCCATCAACATAAGTTGCGCCCTGCTCGCGCAATATTTTTATGGCCGATTTATCCATCGGCCCAGACCATACTGTAGCCTTCTTTTTAAACAAAACGCCGGCTTTGGCCAAAATCACCGGCGCGATACATATAGCACCCAAAACTTTGTCAGCATTTAAGGTTTCCCGAACTATGGCATGGGCCTCGGGATTATCCATAAGCGACTTCGCTCCCCTGCCACCCACAAATATCGCGGCGACAAAATTCCCGGCGACAAACGCATCCAGCAATTTATCTATTTCCGCCTCTCCCCCGTTTATTCCGATAGCGGTACCAGTAGATGAACTAAAAGTCGTGGTGGTAAAACCGGCATTTTCAAAAAATTTTTTGGGGATAAAATATTCTTCATCGCGAAAATCGCGGAAAGCAATTATGATAGCAATATTCATATTATTTTAAATATTTTGCTTTCGCCTCATTATGTTCTTTAAGCGTTCTGCTGAAAATAATTTTTCCGTCTGGTGTGGATAAATAATACAAATAATCCGTTTCCTTAGGACGAAGCGCGGCAAAAATGCTTTCCATGCCGGGATTAGCGATGGGTCCGACCGGCAAACCACGGTATTTATAAGTATTATACGACGAATCTATTTTCGCGTCTTCGGCGGATATTTTAGTAGTTTTTTTTCCTAATATATAACCTACTGTGGCATCAACCTGCAACGGCATTTGCAAATCCAAACGTTTCCACAGAATGCCGGCCACAATCCTTTTGTCTTCGTATGTTTGCGCCTCTTTTTCAAGGAGCGAAGCCATAGTTATTATTTCAAAAATAGTTTTGTTCCGGCCGGAAATTTCCTTGCGCAAATCAGGGGTAAGCTTTTTACCAAAATTCATCAAAATAATTTTGACCGCATCCAACGAACTAGCACCATCCGGTATCTCGTATGTATCCGGAAAAAGATAACCCTCCAAGCTTATATTTTGAGGCTTATCTTTTAAAAAAGCGAATTCGTCAGTTAAATCCTCAGGTCGGCGCATGACAAGCGGAGCGCCGACAACCCTAAAAAAATCATCAGCGCTAAATAACCCTTCCTTCTCTAGATATGCTCCTATATCCATAAGATTCCAGCCTTCTATTATTTTTATTTCATGCTTTATGACTTCACCGTTAATTATTTTACGGGCGAGCGTCTTCGCGTTCATCGCGGGACTTAATAAATATTTTCCAGCCTGAAGGCCATTTTGCTTTTGCCTTATCAGAACATAAATAATAAACGGAAATTTATTTCGCACCAAGCCATCTTTTTCCAGATTGTCCGCGATACTCAAAAGATTTTGCCCGCGCTGGATAATGAAAAAGCGTTCACCAGCGCCCAGCCTGTACGGCGCGTAAATGCCGTAATAAAAAACCGCAGGAAAGATTAAGATGGATCCGAGTATGATCCCGATAATTAATCGATTAACGGAAAATTTAAACAGCATATCACTTAATTTCCAACGGCTTTCCTTCTTCAATCGGAGTTTTCGGCGGTACGCTCTGAATCAATCCCTCAAGCGCGGGCTTTCCCGATTTTAAATTGGAAAGAATGTTTTTCACCTCCTGGTTATCCGGATTCAAATCCGCTATCTTAGCAAATTGCTCTATGGCTTTGTCTTTTTGATTGGCCTGATCATAAATCAAGCCCAGAAAATATCTGGCATTGGAATAATTCGGAGCTGTAGCCACCGCGGCTTCAAATTCAGCCTTCGCCTTGCTGTAATCCCTGCGCTGGTAATAAACTACTCCCAGCTGGAAAGCCAAACCGACATAATCGGGATCTTGCGGATCGAGAAGCGCCTGTGTTTGCTCAAGTTTTTTTACAGCCTCATCCGCGTTGCCCTTTAGCTGGTACACGGTCGCGAGATTAAAGTTGGCCGGCGCAAAATCCGGCTTCATATTTAGGGCCTTATTCAAATATTCTTCGGCTTTGTCAAGACTGACTTTCGCCTCATCTGTTTGTTTCTGATTCGCGAGTAAAATTGATTTTTGGAGATAGATCCGGCCAATTGAAGTCGCTATAAAAGGATTTTTCGGCTCCAATTCCAAAGCGGGATTATAACCGAATTGCAAAGCGGTATCCTCGGCGCCTTTGAGCGAACCTATCAAGCCTTGATAAATAAACCCCCTGACCATCCAATTGGCAACGGTTTTTGGATCCAAATCCGTTGCCGTCTTTCCAGCATTAACCCCGGATGACATAGCCTCCGCCGCAGCTTGCATATTTTGGACTTGTCCGGCCTGAAGGATATTTAACGCCTTGGCAGAGTACATTTGCGCAATATCGCGCCAATAAATGCTTTGTTTAGGTTCACGCCCGATAGCGCGGTTAACTGCCTCAATGGCGCCATTCGCGTTTCCTTTGCTAAATTCTGTAAGTCCGCGAACGTAATCAATTTGGGCCATAAATCTCTGGATTCCGAAATAACCCAATCCGATACCAGCAATAATTGTTACAACGAGCGCCAAAGAAATAATCATTGATGCTTTATTCGCCGCCTCCAAAGACCAAACCTTTTTTCCGTCGCAGCTTCCGATCGCGCAAAGCGAGCCAAAAACTAACCAGAAACTAAATTGTGAAGACAAACTGCCTCGAGAAAAAGCAAAAACCGCAATGCTACCAACAAGACTGGCAAAAGTGCTTATAACTAAAAACTTATAGCCCTCAAGGGAGGATTTAGCAACGCGCCACGAAAAATATAACGCTGCCAGCAATAAAAGCACGAAACTCGCGCCGCCTAAAATTCCGGCGGTTCCGAAGGCGTCTATAATCTTTGAAGAGCCAGCCATAAACCGCGTATTCCAGAAAGGGCTTTGGTTTAAAACCGAGTTCTTAAATTTAGAATAATCAAGAACAAAAGTTCCCGGTCCGGTCCCTGTAATTAAACGTTCAACCAGGGTCTGCTGATTAATATTGAGGGTCGCACGGTAAGTTAGATTTATTTCCGTAGGTGCGGACGTCGTTATAAGCGGCCGACGAATAAGAATAAATAATACGGAAATAGCAACCAAAATTATGGCCAAAACATAAGCGGCTTTAAACTGCCCCTTTGGGCCAATAGTTAAAGCGAGAAGAATTACCGAGCTTAGCAAAAGAACAATCCATGCAGATAACGAATTAATCGCAAGCAACAAAATCAACATCGTCAAGGCGCATGCAGCAAATACTTTCCTGGTCAAATTTTTCGTTGAGAAAGCCAATCCGATTGCAAGAGGTATGATTGGTGCTACAAATATTGCAAGATCGCCAAGCGATCCTACTGTAGTAAACGAAGCCGCTTTTGTTATGCCAAATGGCAGTATAAAACGGCTGACGGCCTGAGTAAATCCGAAAATAACCGCCAAGGAGGATGATAATACAAAAATCATTAAAAGATATATCGCTTCGCTTTTCTTGGTGAAAACGTTTGATACCAGGAAAAATGTCGCGACAAGCAAAATAAGAGTTAAAAAGCTTTCACTCGTATCAAGCGGCCAACCCCAAAAACTTCCGTATTTTGAATAAGAAAAAAAAGTGCTTATTCCCCACGCTAAAAGCAAAAACACAATTAAAGCGCAAAGCAATGGCCTACGGTTGAAAGTTATCTTCCCGCCGTATATGGCATCAAGAAGCCAAAACACAAATCCAACAAAAACAAAAAGCAAAAGCAAAAGCTGTTTTGGCAGGCCCAAATAATCCGCCGCTCCGGGTAAAAAGAATAATGGCAAAAGCAATGTCAAAAGATAAAGCGACGTTTTGGCAAGTTTATTCCATGGCGTTGAAATTTCGTCCGCGCCCTCTCGACTTTTATCCGGCCGCTTGGCTAGAGTGATGAATTTTAGAAAGGATAGTGACATATTGATGACTATTTAATTATTTATACTTCTATTAAATATCGCCTTTCAGCAAAGGAACAAATGCAAATCCCGGGTACTCGGTTTCGTCGAATTCCGACGCGTTCTTTTTGATCAACAGCCAGATGGAAGAATCAATCGGCGCTACGATTCTGCCACCGATTTTTATCTGATCGCGCCAGGCCCGCGAAATGCTTCTGCCCGAAGCCGACGCAAGTATTTTGTCGAATGGAGCCGCCTTTGCAAATCCATCGGTTCCATCTGTGCAAATAAACTGCACTATTCCCTTTTTTATAAAATTATACCTTGTCGCATTTTTTTCACCAAATTTTTTGAGCTCCGGAATTCTTTCTATGGCAATAATTTTTCCGCCATCACCCACGAGCTGAGCCAATAAAGCCGTTGTCCATCCTGATCCAGAGCCGATATCCAGTATTTTATCCCCGAATTCCGGCTGCAGCAATTCCAACATGAAAGCAACAACCAGGGGCTGAGAAATCGTCTGGCCGTAACCGATTGACATAGCCTCATTTAATTCGGCTAAGCCTTTTATTTCTTCCGGCATAAAATCCACCCGTTTAATTATTCGGAATGCATCAATAATTCGCGGAGTTTTAAGCCAACCTTCCTGAATCAAAGAATCAACCAAGGACATACGTATTAAAATTATAGAACAAAAGGGACTGCATTGCAGCCCCTAAATTATTTATACAGAATTATTGCTGGCGAATTTCACCAATACTTCATCCATATTTAGGTTACGGATAAGCTCGGAACGCGGTTCAAATGGTATATATTCAAGCTCAACTTTAATAAGATTTTTGAACTCATCAAATGACATCTCTACAACCCATACTCCGAGTTCTGCGATTTTATCCAGCGCAGTTATGTATTCATCCTCGGGCGAGTCTTTAAGGCATGGGACAAGAAATCCCGCCATGCCCTTATAAAGCATGAATGCGGCGCGGTGCAAATGACCGATAAAACTGGCCTTCGCTCCAGACGCAAGATCAAGATAGGAAACTAATGTCTCAAGACGACGCTGAATGCGATAGGTTTGACCATACGGCAATCCTCCCTTAGGGTGCTGCATGTCAAAACTTACGCCTTTTAGTGTAAATACGCCGTGAGGACCGCCAAGATATTCTACTTTATAACCGCGAAGCTTTGCGATTTCGGTAAAAGTATCTACAATATCATGCCCTACTTTGGCCCAGAAAACTCTATCGTGCTCGCGGATCGGCGAGCCGATAAGAACGAGGGGGATATCGGACTTGGGCATAATATCAAAGAGACGCTTGCGCTGGGCATCCGCCCCGTGCTGTTCAAGATCCAATGTTTGAGCGTCATAAGAAGTATAACCCTCAAAGACATTACCAGAACAAGTAATTAAATCAACTTCGTGTTTTTCCGCAATTTCAAAAACTTTCTGAATTAAATCCGGTCTTTCGCCATAATGACCCACGTGCCAGTCAGAAGTCAGCAAAAACCTTATATTGGTCTTTGTGATTTCGTTAATATCGATGGCTTTGAACTCACGTCTCAACCTTCTTGACAAAACATAAGCTTTGCGCGCTTCGTCAAACTCAATAACGTATCCGCTGTTTTTGAGCTCTTCAAGAACATCCAAAACCGTCGCGGTACCGTTTGTATACATTTCCCTTTCGGCACTCTTATCACCATTGGTCTTGATCGCACGTCCGATAAGCCTGGAAAGGTCTCCTCTTCGAGCTGGCCCCTTCTTAAGGCGCAACAAAACTTGTTGAGCTTCGGCTGCCAGCGAGGGATCGGTTTCAAAATCTTCAAGGTAATCTGTCTGCTTAAAGTAGGCTGTCAGGTCATAAAAAACATAGGTAAAACCGTTAAAGTCGCCGTTGTCTGCAAAATTTGCGCCCAAAACAAGGCAACCGAGAACCGGAGAAGCTCCTCTACGCTTGTTTACAACGCCTGAAGCCGTAATACGGTGCAGGGTAGGAATCGCGGTCATGTCAAAATCGTTATATCTCGCAGGATGTATCGGCAGTTGCCGAGGAATCAATATGCCGGAATCAAGACCTCCGACAATAAGCGAGCGGAAAGGTTCCGAATGCTCATAAATATATTTCACTGCTTCCTGAAAGTTTTCAGCGATTCCCTGCAACGGATAGCTTTTGGTATAAGCTTGACCCTGTGTCGCAACTACGGCGACCTTAGCATTCTCTCTGCCAACGGGGATAATAGCTTTTTCGTCTCCGAGATAACGAATATCTTCACGCGCGGAACAAATCAATGCTTCTATGTATTCTGGTTCTTTGCCGCGCCTGAAACTTAATTCTGCGGGACCATTCAAGAGATAAGTATTGAATGAAACTTTCGGATATCTTGACACAACATAGTCCGCCTGCTCATCTACGCTGGTGAGGAAATATTCGCCTCGTTTGGCTTTTCCAGTAGTGCCAGCGACAAGATTACCGAGCATTACCGCGAAAAATACTCCTCGTTGCTCGCCTATCTCAAGACAAGTGGCAAGCAAATCTCCCTGCTGAGTTTTCAGCCCAAGCTGAGGTCCTTGCATAAAAAGAGCTTCTATCCTATTGCGCTTTGTAATCGGCGGCAATGACCGCTCCACGGTTGGCCATGAACGTTTTAAAAAAACTTTCCGTTTTTCCTCAACGATATCGTGGCCTCGTTCTCGAAGCGCATCAATAAGTGGCCAGACGGACTCCTTGGGAACGTTTACGAATGGATCTTCAGAAATTGCAGTAATAGTGCTATATCCTTTTTCCCTAAGTATTGCCAGGATATGATTAAGCTTCTCTTCGAGATCTTCCGATGGCATATCCGAAACCTCGGCCCTCAAAGAAGATTCGTTGTCGGAAGCTACCGCTTGACCATGCCTGAAATGGGAAACCCAATCCGCATGTTTGCCAAATGAAACTTGCCACCTGACGGAATCCCAACTTCTGTTTGGAAAAACCGAAGCCGAAGCCGTCCTTAATTCCAGTAAAGAACTGCACTTCTTACAGAGTTCTTTCAATCTTTGTAGTTCTTCTTTTGTCCAAAAAATTCTAGCGACCATTTTAACTCCTTTCCGAGCTGTATTTATTGAGTTTTAAATGTTCCTCTTCTCGTCAGAATACACAATATAACAAAGCCTGGCAAGTCCTCTGTATTTCATAACACAAACTATCTATATATCTCCTTGCCTTTTCATAACGATTTGTTTATGGTAGACAGGGATCGGATAATACATCGTAAGATATAGTGGATGGGAACAGGACAATATGTCTGTAGTTCCTTAAAAATAAGGAGACGAAATGCGGGAAACAAAAAGGCATCTTCCCTCGCTGACCGATTTTGAAAGGCAAAAAATTGAACAAACTCTGCGGGCGAAGGGATTGCCATACGATATAAATGTTACCTTTGACGACGTAACAATTCCTGAAGATTACTCAGCGGTCCGTTCCAGATCTGAAATTTTGGAAGGGGCTGATTTTAAAACCGTTGTCGCGCCAGGGATTGGCTTATCAATACCCATTGTAAGCGCGAATATGGAATCCGTAAGCGGTGTCAAACTGATTGCGGAAATAGAACGGCTGGGCGGCCTTGGAATTCCTCCTCAAACTCTTCCGCCTGACGAACAGCTTAAAATTATTGAGCAAGTCGGACAGGAAGATTGCGCATATAGAGAAAATCCTTTGACGGTCAATTCATACCAAACGATAAATGAAATTCATGCACTATACAAAAAATTTAATGTTCAGGGCTTCTTCGTGATAGACGATCAAAACCATCCCGTGGGCGTTTTGGCGGCACGCGATTGGCTTTATGAAACCGATAAAAACAAGACAGTTGCCGCATGCATGGGCGGTGGCCGTTTGCAGCCCTTAATCACAGCACCACGGACAATTGATTTCAGAGAAGCAGCGAGACTGCTTACCGAACACCGCATCGAAAAGTTGCCCCTTGTAGATTCGGATGGTAAACTAGCCGGAGCAATTTTTGCAAACGGTTTATTTTATAAATACAGATATCCGGCCGCCACACGAAACACGCTCGGACAATTCCTGAAAGTCGCAAGCATCGGCGTAAGCGCAAGATTCGGCATAGAACAGTTAAGATTTATTGAAAACGCAGTGCGCCTTGGCGTGTCTTTGCTGGTGGTGGATACGGCAAGAGCTTACGCTGTCAATACGGAAGAAGCCCTCGGGCAAATCAAACGGCATTTCTCTTCTTTGCCAATTATAGCTGGCAATGTTTCAACTCCGGAGGGCGCCAAAGCGCTTATTGAATGGGGTGCAGACTGCGTAAAAATCGGGCAGGGCCCAGGAGAAGCATGCAGAACCAGAAATGTAGGCACGGGAATACCGCAACTTTCCGCATGTGCCAAATGTTCCGTTGTCGCGCATTTAAACGGTAAAACGGTCATGCTGGACGGCGGGATGAAAAGCCCGGGCGACATAGGCAAAGCCCTACTTGCAGGCGCAGACGCTGTAATGCTCGGTTATATGCTTGTCGGCACGGAAGAATCCGCGGCGCTTGCCTACTATAACAAAGACGGTCACAGAGTAAAACAATATGAAGGTTCGGCTTCGTTCGCTGCGCAGCTAAAACGCCACCTAAGAGGAGAACTTGACCGTATCCGCAGGCCAGAAGGAATAAACGAAGAAGTGCATGTTCGCGGCGCCGTCAGCGAAACAATAGAAGACATCCTTGCTGGACTGGCGTCTTTATTCAGTTATGTCGGCGTAAGAAGCTTAAAAGAATTTAAAGAAAGAGCAAGATTTGAACTGGTAACCTGGGCCGGATTTTTTGAAGGCAGCAAAAGAAAAATTTAAATTAAACACAAAAGCGCCATATTATGGCGCTTTTCTATATTGACTATTAAACTTCCTCAAAAAGAAATGGCGGTTTGTAAAAATTCTTCCGAATTTGATCTTTGTAATGCCGTGGATTTTTAAGCCATAACACTGCCGCCACGGAAGATAACAGCGCATTTCCGTCTTGCGGAGTAAAACATCTGCCGACAATCTCGTATCCGCCAGAAAGAATCTGCAACGAAGGAAGGCATACTACGGTCTGGTTTAAAATTCTGCCGAAGTGCCCCCAATCGCGGCCCTCCGCGAATACTTCGTTATTGCTCGTTCTATAAGTGACTGCCATAAGAGGATTCTCTCTAAAGATTCGCTCAACGCTTGTGAGGGTCATGGACGTGCTCAAGGTTATGTCAAAATGAACGGTATGCATAAATGGATTATTCATTTTGTCCGCTGCGGTATTAAGTTCAAGATTTGAAAATCCCGCAGTCGCCAAGATCCGCGCCGCATCCTCTCCCTGATGCGAACCATAAAGTGGATGTGTAGGCATTCCTACTTCTATGCCGACTGTTGATTCGGTTTGGGAGATATCGCTGGCCCTGCGCCCAAGATAGAAACGCGCTCGCGTAAGATTATTTGTTTTTCCATAAAAAGCCAGGGTTTTTAGCAAACAAAGAATCTGATGCGTATTGCAGCTTACAACCTGAATAAATTTATCCTCATTTGGAATTAAAGAATTATCGTTAATGGTATAAGCATATGGTTTACCGAATCCCTTTTCGGAGCCCTGCGCGATGAAACCAAGTTTTTTGTCCGCTAGCTGGCGGTAATACGTTTCTTTAAGCTGTCGGCCGATTTTTTCTCTGGTACAATCAACAACTATATCAGCCCTATCAAGCGCCTCCTCAAAGGAATAATCCGGCATGAAGCCGGCCGGACCAAGGAGGGTCCGAAAATCCCCCATTCTCTCTTTATAAACCGCCAGCTTAGCTCCAGCGCCATGGAACCTTTTTAGCATGCCGCGGAATTCAAGTTCCGGCGTATTTTTATGGACAATCACCTCGGATATTTCAAGCTGCCTTCGAACTTGCAAAAATAAGCGCGCAAGCGGCTCGCCAATCGTCCCAAGACCCACAACCAATATGGTAAATCCCATTCCAATTCTCCTTTTGTAAAGAGCTTACTAAATTAATGAATATCATAGGCCGCCGAAAAGCACAATAAAAAGGCGTCGCCAACCACAAAATTGAAATAACTCAGCGCCTTTAAGTAAAAAGCTTCATTTCCGCAATAAGTTCGATCGACATTACCAAAAAAGCGCGATTTAAAAAATCGCGCTTTTGGTTCTGTTATTATTGAGACGATTCTTTCTTCGCCGCTTGCACTTCTTTCAAAATTTCCATTACTGTTGCCTGTTTGTTCTCCGCCTCCCGTATCGGAGCGCCGATGACAAACTTCATTGCGCCACACCGGATTGCTTCTGCTGGAGTCATAGTATATTGATGCGTCCCGGCGTCTTTATGCCAATTTGGACGCACGCCGTATACAATCTTTGGAAAATCCTTTAGCTCCTCGTATTGCGACAGAAATTCTAGATCTTTCACCGAGCAATAAAAACCGCGTGCGCCCATATCCTTCGCCATACGGGCAAACCGCAAGGCCAACTCCTCTCTTGAATACGGGCCGAAGATATCATGGACTTCCGATTCCGGCAAAGAATCGAGCACCGAACCCACTACCACATGCGAAATATGACACGCTTCTACTGCCCGCCTTATGCCAGGACGACCCGAAACCGCGCTAACCACAATATATCTTATGTCTCCATAATACGGGAGGTACTCGGCAATGGCTTCTCCGACAAACTCGGGTGTTCCGGTAAATTGTAAATCTACGAAGAGGTTTACGGAGCCGATTTCGTCGCGAATCATTTCAAGAATGTGAGGTGATTTGGGATCCAGTAACAACGCGCCAAGCTTGAATCCCCATACCGATCGTCCTAGCTCCCTGACAATTTCAATTGCTCCGTCTTTACCTGCTTTATCAAGGGCAACTATAATTGGATTCGCAAGAGCTTTTTGATAATCGAGGCTAATGCTCTCTGTCACATCAAACCTCCAATTCTAGAACCATAATCAAAAGAGCTGATACCATGTTATCAGCTAAAATTGAAAAGTCAAATTATATGCAGGGGCGCTAGGATTCGAACCTAGAACTCTTCTTTTGGAGAGAAGAAGTTTACCATTAGCCTACGCCCCCATTTTTCAGCCGCCTCCGCATGGCAAGAATTTTAAATTACCAAATTATTTTCTACCCTCCTTGTGAACCGTATGTTTCCGGCACCAACGACAAAACTTTTTCAATTCTAATTTTCCCTCTATTTGGGACTATTTGGGAATTAAGATCGAATTTTTCCACGGCTCATCTTTTAGATTCAAGCAGTGCAACTCTCTTTTCTAGAGCCTCAAATTCATCACGGTCAACCTTATGTTTGAGTTCTTGTTTTATAAACTGAATATCCATCTTGATAATCTCAATATCTTCTGTATTTTTAGCAACCATTTCCCTAATAGCAACGAGCTGGTCTTCTATACCAGAAAAAGACTCTGCTAAAAGTTTGATCTTGTCGTCAAAGTCTTCTTTTAAAACATCAATATGCCTCTCTATTTCCTTTGTCTGTTCCCTGAATAGTGACTTAATATCCTCCATACAATTTTATTATAACTTTTAGGTGCTAAAATAGTCAAATCTGTTTCGCCTATCTTTTATACGACGTTGCACTTTAGAATAGAATTCTCCCCGCCCTTCTTGACAAAACTTATATAAGATGCTATCTTCTTACAGAAAGGAGGTTTAAAAATGGACTATCGGTATGTCACACCACCACCAAAAAGGCATAGCTTTGTAATTACTGGTGAAGAGGCGAACGCGATCTTTCTCAAAATCGCAAAAGATAAACAAGGCCTAACTTTTCGCCATCCCAGCGTTTCTATAGAAAGTGTCGTTTTCAAAGTTGATGGCGGGACTCTTCGTTACGAATCACATTTCCGGGTCAGAATCGAGGAAATCACTGGATCTTTGCTTTCGGGGTATCATATTTGGCGATTTTCCAAAGCTGAAATGGTATCCATCTTAAACGAATACCTGCGTAATCGCGGAGAGACTATACCAGATGACCAACGTGGCAACATGAACATGCACCCGGCGCTTGGAAAAAAAATCATATATTCCCTAGATAGTGTCCGGTAGTTTCTCTCGCAATCAAGTCCGCAAGTAGCCTTTAAGCGAAAGCGGATTTTTCTTTTCAACATTGCGTCAATACCGTACTTCTTCGCATCCCGATGAGCTATGCATTTCTTGCGCTATTTCGCTTCGACTTAGCTCAGAATTATTGGCGCCTATTTTTTACTTTCCTTGTGAGCCGTATGTTTCCGGCACCAACGACAAAACTTTTTCAATTCTAACCTTTTCTCGCCTGCCGCGGCTTTCTTTGACTTGCGGGAAAAATAATTCACCCGCTTACAATCTTGACATTGGATTTTAATTAATGGTTTTTTAGATGCCATACAATATTATGTTTATTAATTTCTGGAGAGTATTTATTACTCCGCTTGCACCCATTTTAGCAGAAAATTCTGACCTCGGACAGGGCGTTTTGCCTAGTCAATCACCTAGTCAATCATGGTTGACTACCTTGCCGTGCGGATTCCCTGCGCCATTGCTGGAATTTTGCGTGAAAAACGCCGCTTGTTGCACCCCCGACTATACTCGCCTTCGCCCCTCCCTCCGGTCGGGGCTCGGCTCGCCTCTCGCAGAGTCCGCCGGCGCAAGGAAGGGTCTAAGGGAAGGAATGGCGGCGGCGTCCTCTGCTCGGGTCGCTGGGGCTGTCTGCGGAAGTGTGTGAGCCCCTACTTGTCGGGTGTGGGCGTGCGGGAAATGGAAGAAACGCCATTTTCGGGCGGCTTAGTCAAAAAAGTGATATAATTGAAGCAATGCTATGCCCTCTTTCCAAAACACAATGGGCTGCGCTATGCGCAGCCCGCGATTGTGTGGGTAAAAAACCCTTGTGTAATATCTTGGAGCCGATGGTGGGAATTGAACCCACGACCTACTCCTTACCATGGAGTTGCTCTGCCGCTGAGCTACATCGGCGAAATTTGGATAATGTGGTTTAATTTTGGATATGAAAAGGTCTTGCATGGCGATTATTACTATGATACACTGATGATAGCTTTTTGGCAGAGGAAAAGAGGAAAGATACGGTATGCCAAAGAAGAAAACGCTTCGTGGGGTCTGTTATTTTTATGTAGAAAGCGGCACAGAAGGCGGCTATTGGGCCTTCATGGAAAATAAATATATCTCGTCACGAAAAAACACCTATTATAAGAGACTCCATGTGCTTAAAGACGGCGATCAACTCACCATCTTCTCTACTGATAATCCGTCGGAAATGCTTTGGTCGGGGATAATTTCTCTGCGCCAGTATCCGCCTTTTACCGAAAGCGCATACTGCTTATGGATTCGGGCGGATCAGGAGGGTGTTGACAGAAAAACTTGGGCTACGTATTTCATTGAAGAATACCCTGCAGAACTTATCTCAGTCGCCAGCAAGCGCCGCAAGCGATAAACGGTTGCGGCTTTTATTTTTGGGGTGGCGCATATAATATAAATGTACAATACTGTGGGTGGTGAGGGACTCGAACCCCCGAAGTCCGTAAGGACGCGTGGTTTACAGCCACGTGCAATTGCCGCTATGCGAACCACCCGAAAACAATTTTCAATTTACAATTTTCAAATCGAATAGTCAAAGTATCTCTTTCCCATATCTTCTTTTCCACTCCTCTATTCTTTTGTGATTTCCAGATAATAAAACTCCGGGCACGCGCCATTGCCTTCCTTTTCGATGTGAAAAAATTTCAGGATGCGTATACTCTGCGTACTCGATAAATCCTCCTTCTTTCGTGATGCGTTCTTTGAGCAGCTGCGGCTTACCTAAAACTCCGGGAATCAACCGCGCGACACTTTCTATTATAGTCATCGCAGGCAACTCTCCACCCATCAAAACATAATCCCCCATTGATACCTCTTCGTCTGCAATATATTTTGCTACCCTTTCATCCACCCCTTCGTACCGGCCGCAGATCATTATTAAGCGATTAAGTTTTGAAAAACGGTAAACCATCTTTTGATCAAGCTTTTTCCCCCTCGGGGTAAATAAAATAGTTTTTAGTTTTTGGTTTTTTATTTTTGGTTTTAAGAATTGAACCGCCCTATAAATCGGCTCGATTTTTAGTACCATCCCCCTTTCACCCCCATACGGCTTATCATCAACGGTCTTATGACGGTCATTTGTCCAATCGCGTAAATTATGAATGCGAATTTTAATTAACTTTTCCTTTTGCGCGCGGGCGATGATACTTTCTTTGAGGTAAGAATCGAAAATGTTTGGAAAAATTGTGATGATGTCGAATGTAATCATATTTGAAAACGAAAACCATGCTATCACGAATGATAGCACGGTTTCCGTGCTTTTTCTAGGTTGAAGCTAAAAATTTCGAATTAGAGCTTCAATTCGTCTAGGCTTGCTCTTTCGGCTCTTGGCCGGGGTCCACGTCCGCCTTCCGGCTCTTCGATCTTTAAATTCACTCTTGCGTGATTTTTAAGACCTACTATGCGAACCAAACTACGGATGGCTTTTGCCGTGGATCCGGCCCTACCAACAATCTGGCCCATGTCCTCCGGGTGCACTCTTAAGCTTAAAAGCACTCCCATTTCGTCAACTCTACGGTCAACTTTGACATCGTCCGGATGGTCAACTAAGGACTTTACCAAAAACTCAAGAAAATCCTGATCGCTAGATGCTGTTTTTGCCATAATCCTACTGATGAATTACTGATTAATATTCCTTCAAGTAGCCCATTCGTCCCGCTCTACGGGGACGGCGACCTTTCAGCGATTCTCTCTTACATCCCTTCGACAAACTCAGGGTAAATCGGAGAATCGTACCGAAGCTACTTTCCTGTTTTATATATTCTAAATATATGTAAATCCGGATTGAACTAAGAAACCCGTCTTTTCATACGCTGTAGTGTAGCATATTAGTTTATTGGTGTCAATACTTGAAATCCATTTTTTGTGACCGCTATCGTCTCTTCAAAATGCGCGCACAGCGATCCGTCGGCTGTTTCATATGCAAAACCATCGGCTGCCTTTTTTAATTTCCAATTGCCTATCATAACCATCGGTTCTATGCAGATGACCATTCCATCACGAAGCTCCGGCCCAGCCCCTCTTTTGCCATAGTTCGGAATTTTTGGATCTTCATGGAGCTCGCGGCCGATGCCATGCCCACAAAGATCTCGCGCCACATTATATCCTTGACTTTCCACATACCGTTGAATGGTGTTTCCGATATCACCAACAGTATTCCCTGGCCTGACTTTCTTTAAACCATGCTTTAATGTTTTTTTTGTCACCAGCAAAAGCCTTGCCGCATCGGAGCTAATTCCAGCCACCGGCAAAGTAACCGCCATATCCAGATTAAATTCGTGCCAGATAAGACCTAAATCCAGCGAAACGATATCGCCCTCTTTTAAAATCCTCTCCGATGGCACTGCGTGTACCAATTCATGGTTGACCGATATACACGCTGTCGCTGGAAATTCATCATAACCTTTAAAAGCTGGCTCAGCTCCGGCTTTTACAATAAGATTCTCGGCGAGAATGTCTAATCCTTTGGTTGTAATGCCCGGGCGAATTTCCTTCGCCAGCTTTTTCATTATTTCGGCCAAAATCCTGCCACCCTCAGCCATCAGTGCAATTTCTTGCGGAGTTTTGATAGAAATCATTTTTAAGTAAGAACCGCTAAAATATTTTTGAACACCGCCTCAACAGATTTTTCCCCATGCACCTTATTGACCTTCAATCTTTCTTTTTTGAAATATTGCAAAAGCGGCAGAGTTCTTTCGCGATATTCTTCAAGACGCACTTTAATAGTTTCTAGATCGTCTAAACCCTTACGGCGCATCAATTTTGATCCATCTAAAGGACAACATTTTAATTTCAAAGTTTCTTGAGTCGTCAAAATGGGATGACGTATAAGCGCGCATATTCTTCTATTGGAATTTCTCCAGATTGTCTGCCGCGCTGTCAACTCTATAAGAATAATCTTGATATTTTTCGCGCCATATAGCTTTTTTAACATCGGCACCTGATCGAGGCCCTCAAAGAGCGTACGCGGAGAACCGGCCATTAAAATGCTCCGGCCTTCTTTGAAGAGTTCTTTGATTTTCGTTTTTACAAAGTAACTGACAAAGGGCGGACTGCAGAGTATGCCGGTCTCCCATAATTTTTTTTCATCCAATAAATAATATTTTTTGCCGTCTACGTTTACGAATTGGCCGCGTTTGGCACGCATTACCGCAGCTTCAATAAGTTTGCTGGTTTCAAGATAATAAAGGTTGAACTTTTCTGACAAAAGCTCTGCCTGCGTCCCCTTTCCAGCGCCAGGAGGACCAAAAAGGATAATTACTTGTTGATCATCAGAAGGTTTCATATTCTCGCATCTCAAGTTGGGATTTAACTTGGCGCATACTTTCCAAGATGACGCTTACAACGATCAAAATAGAAGTACCCCCGACCAAAAATGTGAACGCCTTAATACCGGTCAACGCGGCAACGATGGACGGTGAGATGGCAATTAATCCCAAAAACAAAGCCCCTATCAGTAAAACCCTATTTAAAATGTAATATAAAAATCCCGCAGTTGAGCTGCCAGGCCTTATGCCCGGTATAAAACCACCCATCTTCTGTAGATTCGTAGCGATAGCTTTGGGATCAAATGTAACCATAGTGTAAAAATAAGTAAAAAGCGCCACCAAGGTGAAATAGGATATACCGTAGGCCCAAGGATCCTGAAAAAATAAACCAATCTTCTGAAGAATCTCTGCGGCTATACCGCTTTTGCCGACGAAAAAATTGGCAAGCATCGTCGGGAAAAGAAGCAGCGAAAGCGCGAAAATTATCGGAATAACGCCGGCCGGATTTATAGACATCGGCAGATAAGTTGAAACGCCACCATACATTTTACTGCCACGTACTCTTTTGGCATAGGAAACCGGGATATTGCGCCGAGCCTCGTTAACCAATACAACGCCAGAAACGATTACCAAAGACAGTGCGATAAAAGCCGCGTAAGACGGAATTTGCGTCGTATCCCAGACGCTGAATATCTGTCTAAAGTTAGCCGGGAACCTGGCAACGATTCCAGCAAAAATCAGCAGCGAAACGCCATTGCCTATGCCTTTTTCGGAAATCAATTCGCCAAGCCACATTAAAAGCATCGTGCCAGCGGTAACGGTTAAAAGCGAACTGATGAGCGGGAAGGGCGCAAGGCTAGCTATGACTTTTTGGCGCGATAAAAGCATAAGCATTCCGTAACCCTGCAAAAAGGCCAGCGGAACCGTAAGTATTCTGCCGTACTGATTGAATTTTTGTCGGCCTGCCTCCCCTTCTTCTTTATAAAGCTGCTCGAGCGCTGGAAAAATCATGGTCAAAAGCTGCAATATAATCACCGCGGTGATATACGGCCCTAAACCAAGCATAACGATGGATAAATTATCCAACGAGCCTCCGGTAAAAACATTCAAGAGGCCAAAAAATTGGTTGGATGCAAAAAAATTGCGCAGAGCGGCGGCGTCCACGCTCGGAATTGGAATATTGGCCATCACTCGAAAAATAGCAAAAGCGCCAAGAACAAAAAGAATCTTAAAACGTAATTCTTTGACTTTAAAAAAGTGGACTAAAAAATCGTACCACATATTTTATAAAATAATTTCCGTCCGTATGCGGATCTCCACTCAAGACTGATACGCCTCGGGATCACGCCCCTTGCGGACAATTTTTATTTATTTAACCGCTCCTCCGGCTTTCTTTATTTTATCACGCGCCGGCGCCGAAACCAGGCAGCCTTCAACTATCAAAGTTTTTGTCAGCGATCCCCTGCTTAAAATTTTTACCAAAGGCAACCGCCCTTTTATTCTGCGGATTATTTTTTTTTCCAATAATACGGCGGGTGTTATTTTTTCGCCGGCAGAAAAATTTTTTTCCAGCACATCTAAATTCAGCAGCGCGATCCTATATTTCTTTTTTATGGCCTTAAGCGCAGATCTATAACCTCTTAATTTGGGATAGCGTTTGATGAGCTCGCGAATAACCGGCTGCAATTTCCTGCCGGCTCTTGATTTTTGCCCTTTTTGACCGCGGCCGGAATAAGTTCCGCGTTTGCCTCCGCGGCCGACGCGTTTTGCTTTCCTCGTTTTATTGATTGGACGTAATTGATGCAACTGCATATTTGCCGATAAATTTATAATCTAGAAAATAAATTTAGAACTAATGTGTTTGCTTTTTAGCATTCTACTTTTTATTTTCTGTTTTCTGTAATTGTTTTAAGGCCTCCAAAGTCGCAAGGGCGTTATTTAATTTATTTCCCGTTCTGCCTAAAATCTTGGAGGATATATTTTTAATTCCGGCTAACGAGCATACAATTCTTACAGTTCCTCCGGCGACAAGTCCTCTACCACGCAGCTGCGGTTTTAACAAAACCTCGGCCGCGCCAAATTTGGCATATACCTCGTGCGGAATGGTATCGTTTGTTATCGGTACAGTTATTAAATGTTTTTTTGCGAGACGCGTCGCCTTTTCAACAGCCCGCGAAACATCAAGACCCTTGGCCACGCCAACGCCTACTTTGCCCATTTTATCGCCCACGATAATTGTTGCGCGGAATCTAAACCGTTTTCCTCCCGCAGCAACACGAGTTACCCTTGCCAAATCTAAAAGCTTTGATTCAAATTCATCTTTTGGCGCGAAATCTTGTGTTGGTCTTCTTCCTGACTTTAGCATAAGTGCTATTGACTAAATTATATTTATTTGTTATAATATTAATATCTGTGGGCGCGGAAGGGAGAAACGCAATGAATTACAGTGTTTTGCTCATGAGGCGGGATTCTTTTGCCCCGGGATGTATTGAGCCGATAGACATCTCCGACCGACGCGTTGGCGTGGCTGACATTCTCTGCACTGAAGGCTTTTTCGTGTTTCTTCTCGAAGAAACCACTGAGGAAAAAGAATATGCCATAATCACCATTCCGATGAGTAGACTAACCCCGGGCTCAATCTTCGAGCCACTCCTCTCTTCCGACGAGGAACGCGAGGGTTGGCGGGTCAAATCGTTCCAAGGCGAAGGATCACAGATCGTATTCCTTCTAGAACACACAGCGCCGACCGGCTAGCATAGGCGGAGAAACCTTTCTCCGCCTTTTGAGTTTTACGGTGCTAAAATTTTAATCCTCCTTCCCTCGCCCCTTCGGCTATTGACTTAACCCTACCGTGATATTGGTATCCTCCTCTATCAAAAACAACTTTTTTTATCTTTTTCTCCGCAGCTTTTTCCGCGATAAGCTTTCCAACTTCACGCGCCTTATTTATACCATTCAGCTTACTTTTTATTTCTTTGTCGCTTACAACCGCAATCGTCTTTCCTTTTTCGTCATCAATAAGCTGAACGTAAATATATTTTGTGCTGCGGAAAACACAAAGCCGTGGCGTCTGGACGGTGCCGAAGATTTTTGTCCTTATCCTTTTGTGCCTTATTCGTCTTATTTCTCTTTTTGTTGTCATATTCTCTATTTTGCCGCGGCACCGGTTGCAGCTTTCTTACCGAGTTTCCTTCTGACAAACTCGCCAACGTATCTAATGCCCTTCCCCTTGTATGGCTCCGGCCGCTTAATCTGCCTTATCTTCGCAGCTACCTGACCTACCAATTCTTTATCTGTACCGGAAACCGTAATGACGCTTTTCTCAATTGAAAATTTAATCCCTGGCTGAGCTTTTACCTTGACTGGATGGCTAAAACCTACGCTTAAAACCAAATCCTCACCATCTAGAGTAGCCCTATAACCTATTCCTATCATCTCGAGTTTTTTTTCAAAACCGCTGGCAACTCCATTGACCATGTTAAAAATCAATGCGCGCGTCAGGCCCCAAAAAGCGGAAAGCCGTTTTTCTTTTTTAGGATTTATCCCGGGCTTGGGCGAAACTAATATTTCATCCTTCGCGACTTCTACTCTAATTTCCGGTCGCAGCGTTACCGAAAGTTCGCCCTTCGGTCCCTTAACCGAAATTCTGGAATCAAAAACTTTCACATCCACGCCCTGCGGTATTTGTATTGGTTTTTTGCCTATCCTGGACATAATATTTTTTACCAAACCTCACACAATACTTCTCCTCCAAGTTTTTGCTTTTTCGCCTCTTTGTTTGTCATTAAACCTTTTGACGTTGAAATTATAATGATTCCATAACCGCCTCTTACTCTCCGCAATTTGTTAGCCGGTACATAAATCCTCTGTCCCGGTTTTGAAATTCGTCTCATGCCCTTTATTGCCGGCGTCACCCGCGATGGAAAACTCCCGGCATCCTTATGGTATTTAAGAACTATCTTTAACATTTTCTTGGTTCGCCTGCTCTTTTTTTCTATTGCCTCTACAAAACCGTTTTTCTCAAGCAGTCTCGCTATTTCGTATTTTAAATTAGACATCGGAACATCAACTGCCGGCTGAAAAACAGCCTGGGCATTGCGTATTCTGTTTAACATGTCGGTTATTGGATCTGTCATATTTATTCGTTCGATTTCGCGCAGAATAACTCTGGCCTTATCGAATAGTTACCAGCTTGATTTTTTAACTCCGGGGATAAGACCTTTATTAGCCGCTTCCCTAAAACATATGCGGCATAATCCGAATTTCCGCATGAATCCACGCTTGCGTCCGCACCTAAAACAGCGCCGTACGATTCGCGTGGAATATTTCGGTTTTTTCAATGATTTGGCTATCTGCGCGGTTGTTGCCATGATAAATTAAAATTATTTTATCGGGAAGCCCAAAAGTTTAAGTAACTCCAGTCCCTCTTCTTTCGTTTTCGCACTGGTTGCTATTGTCACCTCAAGCCCGAATATTTGTTTTGCCTTTTCGGTCGTAACTTCCGGAAAAACTATATGTTCTTTTATCGGCAAAGTCAAATTACCATGATCGTCTAGTGATTTAGGATCGATGCCTCGGAAATCGCGGGATCTAGGTAGAGCAATCTTGATTAATTTTTCTATAAAATCGTCCATCCTGCGGCGTCTAAGCGTAACCTTCGCGCCGATAATCATTCCTTCGCGAAGCTTAAAAGTAGATATTGATTTTTTGGCGCGCGTCAAAATTGGCCTTTGTCCTGAAATGAGCGCGATATCGTTTGCCACCGCCTCTCTTAACTTTCGCTGTTCATCGGCAGTAAGATGCACCGTTTGTTTGCCAAAACCGGTGTTAATTACAACCTTTTCTATGCGCGGAACCGCCATGATACTTTTGTAGCTGAAGTGCTGCATCATTGCTGGAATAACTTCTTTTTTATATTTTTCCTTCAAGGTCTGCATATTTAAATTTATGTCTCTTCGCCGCATTTTTTGCAAATGCGGATTTTGTTTCCCTTGTCAAGTTTATAGCCTATTCTTACGGCTTTGCCGCACTGCGAGCAGATTAATTTTACGCTTGACGAATCAATTGGAAGAGCTCGGACAACAATCTGACCTTTTTCGCCGCTTTTTTTCGGCCTTACATGCTTTTTTCTTAAATTCACCCCTTCAACAATAATTCTATTATCGCGAGGAAAAACCTTAAAAGTCTTCCCCTTCTTTCCTTTGTCCTTACCGGAAATAACCAAAACCATGTCGCCTTTTTTAATTTTAAGTCTCGCTGTCATACTATTTCTTCCGCTAAAGTAGCTATTTTTTCGAAACCCTTTTCTTTTATTTCCCTAGGGATGGGGCCGAAAATGCGCCCGCCCTTTGGTTCTTTTTTGGCCTCAAGTATCACCGCGGCATTATCATCAAAACGGATATAGGTTCCATCTTTCCTGCGGAATTCCTTTCTTTGTCTGACAATAACGGCCCTAACAATGTCATGTTTTTTAACCTGACGCCTTGGTTCGGCTTCCTTAACTGCCGCGACTATTATATCGCCCAACTGAGCATAACGATGTCTTGTGCCGCCAAGAATCCGAAAACATTGAATAATTTTTGCACCAGTATTATCCGCTACTTTTAACATTGTTCTTGTCTGAATCATAATTGATTTTAGCTAAATTTTTCCTAAAACCTTCCAATGTTTATCTTTGGATATTGGCTGAATTTCTTCAATAATAACTCTATCTCCGATATGAAATTCCCCTTTTTCATCGTGGGCCTTATAATTTTTATGTACCTTATAGCGGCGTTTATATTTCGGATGAGCCTTAACGCGCTCAACGCGGACCACAATAGTTTTGGTCATTTTGTCTGATATTACCGTACCGGTTAATTTGCGCTTTGGCATACTATGTTTTGGTTGAATTATTTTGATTTAAAAGGGTCAGGGCCCTAGCTATATCTTTTTTTATTTCTCTTATTTGCCTGATATTTTTAACTTTTCCGGCCGACAAGTCAAACTTAAGCTTTCGCAATTTTTCTTTGCTTTCCCGCAAAAACAATTCTAATTCTTCTTTAGGCTTTTGTCTTATTTCTTCAATCTTCATAATATTTATAGCGGGGCAGTGAGAAAAACATAAGCGCTTGCGGTTGTGTTTCCAGATGACGCAGGCTATAATTTAATACCATTTATTTTTTAATAAATTTAGTTTTTATCGGCAATTTATCCGCAGCCATCCGCATCGCTTCCTTGGCAATGTCTTCCTTCAAGCCATCCAGTTCAAAAAGTATACGCCCTGGTCTTGCTGGAAAAACATAATGGTCAACACCACCCTTGCCTCCGCCCATCGGAACCTCTGTGCCTTTTTTCGTAACGGGTTTGTCGGGAAAAACTCTTATCCATAATTTTCCGCCCTTTTTCATGTAGCGCATTATTGCGCGGCGTGATGCTTCAATTTGTCGCGCGGTAATCCATCTTGGCTCCATTGCCTTTAGTCCATATATGCCGAAAACGAGCTCGGTGGCCCTGACCTCAATGCCGCGCGATCTTCCCCTCTGCCACTTCCTATGTTTTACTTTTTTTGGTGTTAACATAATTATTCAAACTTTTCTCCTTTATATAACCACACTTTTATTCCGATAACTCCGTACGCACAATAAGCTTCCTTTTGTGCGTAATCTATATCCGCGCGCAATGTTTGGCGGGGCAGACGCCCTTTTTGGAGCCATTCGCGCCTGGCAATTTCGTTGCCGTCAAGGCGGCCGGAAAATTCAAGCCTAACGCCTTTTATTTCTTTATTTGCCGTAACCCGCTCTATTGCCCGCTTCATGGTGCGCCTGAATGGTATTCTTTTTTCTATCTGCTCGGCGATCCACTGACCGATGACGCTGGCGTTAACCCAAGGATTGCGCAATTCCCGTACTTCTATTTTTGTTTCGTCTCCTTTATCCGCTTCTGCTGCTATCTTACGCCTTTTCCTAATTTTGGCTATCTTTTTTTCTATTTGTTTTTTCAATCGTTCTATTCCGCCGCCACCCCTTCCAATAATAATACCTGGACGCATTGTGTCTATTATGATATTTATTTTTCCCGGAAAGCGCTCAATCGATATTTCGGCGATTCCGGCTTCGCGAAGTAGCTTCTCCAAAAACTCTCTTATTTCAAAATCTTCTTCAAGATACTGCGGAAATTTCTTGCCGTAAAAACCGCGCGATTGCCAGTCGCCTATTCCGCGTATTCTATAAACTTTCGGGTGGACTTTATGAGCCATGCTGTTTTTTTCTTAATTTTGGTATTTTTATCGGCGTTTTTATTGCGGGCATTTTTGTAACTTTCTTTTGCCGCTTCTTTAGTTCAATTTCGTCTAACACCAACGTTACGTGGCTAGTTTTCTTTAATATTGGATATGCCCTCCCTCTTGACCTTGGCCTCCATCTTTTAAGATGCGGGCCTCCATCTACGGTTAATTTTGAAATATAAAGATGATTTTCATTAAGTTTAAAATTGTTCTTTGCGTTGGCCACGGCCGATTTTAAAAGTTTTGTAATCTGATGGGCCGCTCTTTTGGTCTGGAAATATAAAATTGTTTCGGCTTCTTTGGTCGATTTCCCGCGGATCAAATCGGCAACCAAACGTACTTTGCGCGGCGCTATTCTTAATTGGTTAAGTTTTGCTGTAACTTTCATGTTAATGTATTCTTCATTTCGCCGCCGGAGTAGTTTTCGCGGCTTCTTTTTGGGCCGCTTCGGACTCTATTTCCCGTTGCATCCTTCCTCCGTGACGGTGGAACTTTGTCGTAGGCGCGAAATCTCCCAATCTAAAACCGACCATCTCCTCGGTTACATACACCGCGATATGTTCTTTGCCATTGTGCACGCCGAAAGTAAATCCAATCATCTCCGGCGTAATCGTGCAATCGCGCGACCACGTTTTAATGATGGCTTTTGTCCCGGATTTAAGTTTTTTAACCTTTACCAGCAATTTTTCATCTATATATGGACCTTTTTTAAGACTTCGCGACATAAGTGATAACTTTTATTTTTTTATTATTCTTCTTTGTAAAATATATTTATCCGTCCATTTCCTGCGCCGCGTTTTAACGCCGAGCGCCGGTTTGCCCCATGGCGTTTTCGGATGCTTCAATCCTATCGGCGCCCTGCCTTCGCCTCCGCCATGCGGATGATCCACCGGATTCATTGCACTGCCTCGCACCCGTGGCCTTACACCGCGGTGACGCATTCTTCCGGCTGAACCCATATTAATATATCTGTGTTCGGGCCGCGAGAGGGCTCCGATAGAGGCAAAACATTCGCTCAGTACTTTTCTCACCTCGGTTGAAGGCATTGATATATGTGTATATTTGCCTTCGTGCGCCAAAACAGTGGCCGAAGATCCGGCCGAACGCACCAACTGCCCGCCTCGTCCCGGATGCAATTCTATATTATAAACAGTGGTTCCCACTGGAATATTTTTAAGCTGCATCCTGTTGCCATTTTTTAATGGCGCGGCGGATGCACAAATTATTTCATCGCTAGCGCTTATTCCTTGCGGAGCCAATATATATCTTTTATCGCCATCACCATACTCAACTAAGGCTATAAAGGCTGTACGGTAAGGATCATACTCTATCGCGGTTATTTTTCCCGGAACATTAAGCTTATCCTGTCCAAAGCTGACAATCCTATAGAGACGCCGCGCTCCGCCCCCACGATGTCTGACGGTAATGCGGCCCGAGTACGATCTTCCGGCGTGTCTGGACAAACTTACCAAGAATTTTTTTTCTGGTTTTTTATCCGACAGCATTGAAAAATCTTCTTTTATCATCTGGCGCCTTGATGGCGTTGTGGGTTTATAAGACTTCATATTATCTTGGCAAAACTTCTATTGTTTCTCCCTCTTTTAATCTCACTAGGGCTTTCTTATATCCCCTTCTCCAACCCTCTGACCTGCCGATTCGCCGCTTTTTGCGAGGGATATTTATCATCCGCACAGAAAGAACGGTTACGTTATAAACATTTTCCACGGCTTTTTTAACTTCCGCTTTGCTCGCCTTTGGCCAAACTTCAAAAATGTATTTATTTACGTCCGCCAGCTGCGTGGCTTTTTCCGTAACGTGTGGCCTTTTTAATATTTTATGGGCATTATATAAAACTCTTTCATCCCTGCTTTTCTTTTTGTCTTTTTTTACTTCTACTTGCGGTTTTTCGCTGGATTTGAAAATTTCTGTTTTTACCTGGGCTTTCTTCGCTTCGTGTCCTGCGGCCTTAGCACGCAAAGATATCTTACTTTCTTTCTTTTTTCCTTTTTTAAAAATATTTAACAAAGCCATTTTATTTACTCTGCATTATCTTTTACCATAAATATCTTTTGTAAAACCCTTACCGATTCCTTAGGCATTAAAATATAGCGGCGAGAAAGCACATCTAATGCATTTAAGTCTTTAACCTGCACCGGCTGGACATTGGTTATATTTCGACTGGCCCTTATTAATTTTTCATCCATGTTCGGCAAAGCAACTATGCATGAGGATTTTCCCACCGGGAGTGCTTTTAAAACATTTGCCATCAATTTTGTTTTAGGTTGAGTAAGCCTCAGCTCGTCCAATAAAATTAGTTCTTCATCTTTTACTTTTGCTGACAGAACCATAAAAAGGGCCTTACGCCGCATTTTTTTGTTGATTTTTTGCGCAAAGATTCTTTCATTTCTCGGACCGAAAGTCACGCCGCCTCCTTTCCATAATGGCGAGCGTATTGAGCCGTGTCTTGCCCTGCCGGTACCCTTCTGGCGCCATGGTTTTTTTCCGCCGCCGCGCACCTCAGCTCTATTTTTAGTATGGGCGATATTATGCCTGCGATTTGCAACCTGGACAACGGTAACCTGATGAACTAAATCAGGATTTAATTTCACGCCGAAAATCTCCGCTGGTAATCGCGTTCTTCCGAGTTCTTTTCCATTTTGATCATAAGTCTTGACGAGCATAAGGATATATTGCTATAATTGGATATAAATGCCAGGAGGAAACATTATCTAGCTCTTCGACCCTGCGCATTTCTTCGCATGCGCTCCGACAATTCAGGAAACGCATGAAAGAAGTAGGACAAGTTTTTAAAAGCGAGTCTACCTGTCAGCAAAAACTGTGTGAAATGTTTTTCTTTGCAAAAGAGGTTGAGCGACCGCCCAATCAAATGCATTATGCTGGCAGTAGATATTTCATGATCGGCAATAAAAGAGGGTTTTGGATATTCGTCACTGATGAAGGGTGCTCTACGCTTATCACTTTCTACCGCAGACGACCGGGAACAAAAAGGTGGGAGCTAAAAAAGATTGGATAATAATTTTAGGCGCCGCAGAGGCGCTTTTTTCATCCCGTGATTTCAAGCAACGTTCCAGCCGCTCCCGGCACCGCTCCTTTTATTGCCAGCAAATTATTTTCTGTATCAACTTTCATGATTTTTAAATTTTTCACAGTCACTCTTTTAAAGCCCATACGACCGGGCATTTTTTTATTCTTTAATACCCGCTGGGGACCAGTTGCTCCGACGGATCCCAGCGTTCTGTGTTCGTGCTTCACTCCATGAGTCGCGTTTCTACCCGAAAAACCCCAGCGCTTCACCCCCCCTTGGAAGCCTTTTCCTTTTGAAATTCCGGAAACCTTAACCTTATCGCCCTCTTGAAAAACATCAACCGTTACAGTATCACCTTCTTTTGCAGAATCTGCGGCGCGAAACTCTCTGATAAACCGGTAAGGTTTCGCTTGCATGGATTTGGTAATTTTTTTTGTCTTAGTAATTTCCTTGAATCCTACCTGCAGCGCCACGTAACCGTCTTTTTCCCTGGTTTTAACTTGAGTTATTTTACAAGGCCCCGCCTCAACTAAAGTTATAGGCACGACGTTGCCTTTTTCGTCAAATATCTGACTCATTCCAAGTTTTTTGCCCAAAATGAATTTCATATCTTAACCAATCTAGACGGAGCTTACGAAGCCACATCGAACAATATATTACATCAAGCGAAAATCGGGCATAGCCCGATTTTTTAACTGGCTATTTAAATTTACTGTTGGACTTTTAAATTAATGCGTTCGAGGTGATCATCGTGTTGAATAACACAGGGGTACAAATCTATTTTATTACATCTTAACCTCGATGTCTACACCAGCCGGCAGTGCCAAATTGGTCAATGCATCAATAACTTTAGCTGATGGATTTAAAATATCTATCAGTCTTCTATGGACCCTGATTTCAAACTGTTCTCTTGCGTCTTTATGCACGAAAGTAGAACGGTTCACGGTATACTTATATATTTCAGTTGGCAACGGTATTGGGCCAGAAACCTCGGTGCCATATCTTAATGCAGCGTCCACAATCTGGCGAGCCGACATATCTAGGACCTTATGATCATAAGACCGCAGTTTTATGCGCAGGCGCGGCTGCTTCAGCTCAGTTTGCATTGATGTCTGCTGTTTTGTCGGCATTGAAAGAGCAAAGGTTAAGTTAAAATAGTCTTTCGAGCGATTTATTTTGTTATTTTAGTTACCACTCCCGCGCCTACGGTTTTTCCGCCCTCGCGGATTGCGAATCTTTGCTGCTCTTCAAGCGCGACAGGAGATATCAGTTTAATCTTGAGATTCACCGTGTCTCCGGGCATAACCATTTCCATTCCCTCCGGCAAAGTCACATCGCCTGTAACATCGGTAGTTCTGATGTAAAACTGCGGCTTATATCCGGAGAAAAACGGAGTATGCCGGCCACCTTCTTCCTTTGAGAGCACATATACTTCCGCATCAAATTCGCTATGCGGAGTCACGCTTCCAGTTTTTGCCAAAACCTGCCCGCGTTCCACTTCATCTTTTTTAAATCCGCGCAAAAGAATGCCGACATTATCCCCAGCCCGTCCTTCGTCTAAACTCTTATTGAACATCTCAACGCTGACCACCGTAGTTTTTGTCGTTGGTTTCAATCCTACAAGCTCAACTTCTTCATTGGATTTTACAATTCCCCTCTCAATCCTGCCAGTAGCTACTGTGCCGCGCCCCTCAATGCTGAAAACATCTTCTACCGCCATCAAAAACGGTTTTGAAATGTCGCGAACCGGCTCGGGTATATATTCATCCAAAGCTTTAACCAGTTCCAAAATCGGCTTTGCAGCTTCGTCATCGGCCGATTTGGCTTCAAGCGCTTTAACCGCAGAACCTCTTATCACTGGCGTCTCATTTCCAGGGAAATTATACTTTTTTAGCAACTCCCGGACTTCCGACTCCACCAAGTCAATCATTTCCGGATCGTCAACCATATCGCATTTGTTCAGAAATACCACAATTGCCGGCAAACCCACTTGCCTTGCTAGCAATATATGTTCGCGAGTCTGAGGCATCGGGCCGTCGGGCGCGCTAACGACCAAAATCGCTCCGTCCATCTGGGCCGCGCCGGTAATCATGTTTTTAATATAGTCTGCGTGTCCAGGACAGTCGATATGCGCATAATGGCGTTTATCCGATTCATATTCCAAATGAGAAATGGAAATAGTAAGACCGCGCGCTTTTTCTTCCGGAGCGGAATCAATTTCATCCACGTTCTTCTTGGAAGCTCTTAAACCTTTAAGGTTTAAGACGTGCAAAATTGCCGCCGTAAGCGTGGTTTTTCCATGGTCAACGTGACCGATTGTACCGACATTAACGTGTGGCTTTGTTCTTTCGAATTTCTCTGCCATTTTTGATTACGCCTGAGATGACAAACCTGAAACGCAGTTTCAGAGCTTTAAATCGCAGGCGTCATAATTGGTTAATTTTTAAATATGTTATTACTATATAAAAGTTTATCTTAAAAGTCAATGCTACGACGCACAACGACCTAGACTGGTAAATCTTCTATCTTGAGCTCGTCCTCCTCAAATTCTTTTGGAATAGCGCTTTCCGCTGTAACAAATCTTTGTTTGGACGTGTAGGAAATACCTTCTGCGCCACTGATCCTTTTCCTGTATTCGTCTAAAGAAACAATGACCAATGGTTCCCTCCCTTCTTCAATGATGATTAATTTTCCTCCATCTTCGCGAAGAATTTCACGGATTTGATTTAAGTCCATAATTTTTAATTTTAAATCTATTTTCTTTTTCCTTCAATGATTTCCTGCGCGATGTTCGCAGGCACTTCTTTGTAGCTGTCAAATTCCATCGTAAACGTTCCTCGCCCTTCTGTCAAGGAGCGAAGCTGAGTTGCGTAGCCGAACATCTCAGAAAGCGGCACCATTGCGTCAACAACCTTCATCTGCGCGCGGTCTTTAGTTTCCAGAATCTGGCCGCGCCTTGAAGAAATGTCGCCGATGACGTCTCCGAAAAAGTCCCCCGGTACGACAACCTCAAGTTTCATTATCGGCTCAAGCAACACCGGCTTGGCTTTTCTCGCGGCCGCTTGTAAAGCCATGGATCCGGCTATTTTAAACGCTGCCTCCGAAGAATCCACTTCGTGGAAGGAACCGTCGTAAAGCGCAACCGCGATATCAATCATCGGGTAGCCGGCGATTATTCCTTTTTCCGTAGCCTCTTTAACACCTTTTTCTGTGGGCGAAATGAATTCTCTCGGAATAATTCCTCCTTTAATTTCGTCCAAAAATTCAAATCCGGCGCCGCGCTCCCGCGGCTCAACGCGAAGCCATACATGGCCGTATTGGCCCCGGCCGCCGGACTGCCTGATATATTTTCCTTCTGCCTCTGCGATCGCAGTAATGGTTTCTTTATAAGCAACCTGCGGTCTGCCCACATTTGCTTCAACTTTAAACTCGCGGCGCATCCGGTCCACGATAATTTCTAAATGCAACTCCCCCATTCCGGAAATAATCGTTTCGCCGGTTTCAAGATCTGTTTTAACTCTAAACGTTGGATCTTCCTCGGCAAGGCGGCGCAAAGCCAATCCCATCTTCTCCTGATCAGCTTTAGTTTTTGGCTCAATGCGAATTCCGATAACCGGCTCGGGAAAGTTTATTTGCTCCAGAATAATCGGCCTTTGCTCATCACAAAGGGTATTACCGGTTCCAGTATTTTTAAGCCCGACTGTCGCCGCGATATCTCCCGCGAACACTTCTTCAACCTCTTCACGCTCGTTTGCGTGCATCCTCAGAATGCGGCCGATTCTTTCTTTCTCGCGCGTAGTAGTATTCAAAACGTAAGAACCCTTGGCCAGTGATCCGGAATAAACCCTGAAATAAGTCAAATTTCCGACATACGGATCCGACGCAATTTTAAAAGCCAAAGCGGCGAACGGCTCGGAATCTTCAGCTTTTCTTTCTATTTCTCCGTTGGTTGCAGGATCTATTCCTTTTACCGGCGGCAGATCCCCGGGACTGGGCAAATAATAAACTACAGCGTCGAGCATAGACTGAACGCCTTTATTTTTAAGCGCCGAGCCGCAAAATACCGGTATCAATTTGTATTCTAAAACGGCCTTGCGTAACGCCGCGCGAAGTTCCGGAACTGCGATTTCCTCGCCCGAAAGATAACGGCTCATCAACGCTTCGTCTTCTGAAACTATTTTTTCCAAAACAATCTGGCGCCATTCTTTGGCCCTAGAGGCTAGATCGTCGGGAATTTCTTCTTCTTTGACAATTTGTCCGAAATCGCCCTCAAAGCGCAGAACTTTCATTGAAAGCAAATCTATAACTCCTGTAAATTTCTCTTCAAGGCCCACCGGAAAGTGCAAAGCGACGGCATTTGTAGAAAGGCATTCCTGAATCGCGGCGAAACTTTTTTCAAAAGAAGCGCCCATCCTATCCAGCTTATTTATAAAACAGATTCGCGGCACGCTGAATTTGTCAGCCTGATGCCAGACGGTTTCGGACTGGGGTTCAACTCCTGCCACTCCGTCAAAAACAACAACTGCTCCGTCAAGAACGCGAAGAGACCGCTGTACCTCGGCCGTAAAATCAATGTGGCCCGGCGTATCAATGATATTGATGCGGTGCTCCTCAAAATCTTTTCCCTTCCAAAAGCAAGTCGTAGCCGCGGAGGTTATTGTAATTCCGCGTTCACGTTCTTGCTCCATCCAGTCCATAATTGTCGTGCCTTCGTGCACCTCGCCTATTTTGTGGGAAATACCGGTGTAAAACAAAATGCGCTCGGTGACTGTCGTCTTCCCGGCATCAATATGCGCTATAATTCCGATATTCCTGTATTTTTCTATAGGATATTGTCTTGGCATAATGTAATTTCAATGCTGATAGCGGAGAAACTGATTTTTAGGATACGAATACGCTTGTTCCGCTACTTTTCTGCCAAAATTTCTGCGCAGATTCCCCGTACGATTACCATGCATAATGCGCGAAGGCCCTGTTTGCTTCCGCCATCCTATGCGTATCCTCTTTCTTTTTTACCGCTGCTCCCGTGTTCTGCGAGGCATCTATGAGTTCCTGCGCCAATTTTTCCTGCATGGGTTTACCCTTCTTTGATTTTGCCGCGTTAATGAGCCAGCGTATAGCCAAACTTAGTTTGCGCTCTGGCCTTACTTCCACCGGAACTTGATAAGAGGCGCCCCCCACCCTGCGCGAGCGAACTTCAACTACCGGCGTAACATTTTTTATGGCTTCTTCAAAAATTTCCAGCGGCTCTTTTTTTGTTTTGTCCTTTACAATGTCAAAGGCCCCGTAAACTATTTTGCGGGCTATTGTTTTCTTGCCGCGGCGCATAATTTGATTGATAAACTTTGCCACGGTTACGCTGTCATAAAGCAAATCGGGTTCAATTGTAATTCGTTTTGATTTTTTCTTTCGCGACATTTTAGTTTTTATCCGCCGCTTGGCAGATTAATTTTTGATTTATTTAATCTCTCTTTTCGTTCCATATTTGCTCCTCTCCTGCTTCCTGCCCTCAACGCCGGAAGTGTCCAACACGCCACGCACGACGTGATAGCGAACGCCCGGCAAATCTTTAACCCTTCCGCCGCGTATCATAACAATTGAGTGTTCCTGCAGATTATGTCCTTCGCCCGGAATGTAGGCCGTAACCTCCATGCCATTGGTCAGCCGCACGCGCGCAACCTTGCGCAAAGCCGAATTGGGTTTTTTCGGCGTAGTCGTAAAAACTTTAAGGCACACGCCGCGCTTGAAAGGCGCGGGATAGTACACCGGCCTGTTTTTCAGCAAATTAAAACCTGACGCCAGCGCCGGCGCTTTTGTTTTCTTCGAGATTCTTTTTCTGCCTTTTTTGATTAGTTGATGGATGGTGGGCATAAAACAATCCTAACCTATGGATTCATTCGAATGCTCTGAATATTTAAATTTCGCCGAAATAATACCGTTTATATAAATCAGTTTTCAATGTAGCAAATTAAAAGGACACCGTCAATAAAGAAGGTGCCGCGTTCTAGCATTTGATGCGACGAAGCGATTCTGATAAATGAATATTTACAATTGCACCCTATCTAGACAATCTATTCCCAAGGGCTGCGATGATTTTAATAATCCAGCTGATAGGAGCTATCTCTTTCCATTTGGGAGCGGGCGGCGCCGCGCCAACGGTAATATTCGCTGATTTTGAACACGATAAATTATCGCCATCCGTAGCCTGCAAATTAACCGTGTACTGTTTTTCCAAAGTATACTCGTTGGTCGCATTGGTTACGACGCTGCTGTTGCCGTCGCCAAAATCCCATAAATAGCTGTTGCATTTTGAATCGGAATCAAAACAAGAACTGGTATTTGTAAACTTAACCGTCTGATTCACGGTTGGCGTTGACGGCGTCCAGCTGAAATTCGGCGCAGGATATTGATGCGGGGCCGTGGTAAATGATTGAACCTGTGACCAGGTCGATGACGCGCCATTGGAGTTCCAAACCATTACCTGCCAGTAATAAGTGGTGTTGTAATTAGGTAAAGCGCTAATCGGCGCCCAAGCCTGTTGTGAGCCGCTTGAAACTGTGTTTGAAACCTGGCCGCTGTCAAGAACATAAGGAGACGAGGGAGGATTATTTGTGCCGACTATAACTCTGTATGCCGACGAAGATTTTCCGTTTGGATCGGAATAAGTCCACGAGAAAACAACTTTCTTGGCGGTTGCCGGATCGCAGTAATCCGCCGCCTTGGTAGATAAATTTGTTGGCTGATCGGGATTATTACTAAGTCTGAATGTATGCTCAGTGCAATTATTATTTTCATCTGATTCCGCGATGTTGCCGTTACCGAACTGAGAGTAGTCTGCGCAGACAGTAGCTTTGTATGTTGTGTCTTGTTGAACTGGTATGCCTGTATTCACATTTTTACCGAAGACATTTTTACCAAAATCTATGGTTGTAAATGTTCCTGGACCTATACCCGGCGTAAAAGTAAAATCAATTGTCTTATCTACGCTACCGTTATTTCCCACGTCAACTTTCAAATTTGTATCTGAATACGTGCCCCCGGCGGCATCTCCGATATTCCAAACGTCAGCTGTAATATCTACGTAAGTTGCCGTGCCGGTGGAAACAATAGTATGTCCGATATTTTCTACTGTGTAATCGGGATTTGCACAGGTGCCAGAAGATGTACAGCCATAAGTGCAAGATCCTCTGCAATTGGTGTTAATATAATCAGGACCGTTTTGAACACACGTGTTGCCGCTACATATAGTGTCATAACTATAACACGACTTTCCAGTTTCGCAGCTTGTGCCACAGCCAAAACGCCTCCAGCACCAATTGCCTGTATTTGGATCTCGAACACATCTTTGACCTCCGCTCGATGAGGTGCAGTAACTCCCACCGGTACATTCATTAGCTGTACAGGAACCAGGTAGCGGAGTTGGACTTGGGCTTGGTGTCGACGTGGTACAGTTTGGAGGAGAACCGCATTGGTTTACTCCGCATGCATAAACAGGATAGCACAATGAACTATTCCCTTCACAATAAGGATTTACCTGGCCGGAAGAACAGTTACCGCTCGACGGAGATGGAGATGGTCCGCAGGAAGAGTCGGATACGCACTGATTTTGCGCTGCGCAACCATATGGGGTACAACTTCTTGTCTGAGTCCTTTGGGTTGGAGAGCATGATAAGCTTCCGCAAATATCATTTTGCCAGGCGGTACAGGTACAACCCGGTGTTGGGGTAGGTGTAGGTGTTGGGGTAGGTGTAGGTGTAGGTGTTGGGGTAGGTGTTGGGGTAGGTGTTGGGGTAGGTGTTGGGGTAGGTGT
>CAYNXX010000003.1:0-63927 GCA_964401295.1 uncultured Candidatus Saccharibacteria bacterium
CAAAATATGCGTATATCGCCCCAACTTACAAGATGGCTAAAAGTGTTGCCTGGGGTATTCTGAAAAAATATACAAGATTTCCTGGTGTGATATGCAAGGAGTCTGAGCTGACGGTAAGTTTTCCGGGCGGATCGAAAATAACGCTATACGGCGCAGAGAATCCGGATCGGCTGAGGGGTATTGGATTAAGCGGTGTTGTGTTCGACGAATACGGCATGCAACCAAACAATATCTTCACGGAAGTAATCCGCCCGACATTACTGGAAAATGGAGGTTATGGAATTTGGATCGGAACACCGAAAGGCAGAAATGAATTTTATCTGCTGTATGAAACGCGCAAAAATGACAGCGAGTGGTTCACCTGCCATTTAACCGTAGATGATACCGGAGTCATTGATCAGAAAGAAATAGAAAATTCAAGAAAAACCATGTCGCATGAAGAATTCATGCAGGAACTTTACTGTTCATTCAATTCTTCTGCGAAGGGTGCGGTTTATGCGTTGCAACTAGAGCGAGCGAGAAAGGATAATCGAATAGGAACCGTTCCATGGCAACGCGAACACAAGGTTTACACGGTTTGGGATATCGGTGTTGGACCGGCAATGGCCGTCGGATTTTATCAGCGGATCGGTGCAATGATGCACATGATTGATTATTGGCAAGGAACTGAAAATGACGGGATCGATCAAGCGGTTCAAGCAGTGAAAAGAAAAGAGTATAACTACGGATTGAATTTTGCTCCGCACGATATCAATGCCCGAGAAACTAGCACCGGAAAATCAAGGCTGGATTTTGCCAAAGATCTTGGACTGCCATTCAGTGTTATTGAGCCAAATAGGGTAGACGACGGAATCCAGGTGGGTCAATTTATGTTTGACAGACTGATGATCGATAAAGAAAAATGTGCGCTGTGGATCGATGCGATTTCCGAATACAAGCGTGAATGGGACGAAAAAAGGAATATGTTCAGGGAAATTCCGTATCATAACTGGACTTCCCATGCCGCCGACGTCCACCGCTATGCGGCTCTAGTTGAGAATAAAATGGATGATGGCTATGACAACTATTACGGCGACATACAGGTAAAGGAACCGAACTACGATCCTTATTATTAAGAAAAACTAGGGATTTTGGGGCAAAAAGTTATCAACTCGGGACGCTCTGGACTCCTTTTAAGGACTGCGTCATCCATTGTGTTGTATGGAAAATACAACATTTACGGCTGGTTTGGGGAGCATTAAGGGGCAGACTGCTCAAATACAGCCGACCAAAATCAAATACTGCCTTTATGCAAGAAAAAGCACTGAGAGCGAGGAAAGGCAAATCCTGTCTATTGATAGCCAGGTAAAAGAGATGATGCAACTCGCCGAGCGAGAAGGTCTTGATATTGCCGAAATCAAGCGTGAGTCGCACTCGGCAAAAGACACCGGGCAAAGGCCGATCTTCAACGAGATAATTGAGGAAATTCGCCAAAACAAATTTAACGGAATACTGACTTGGGCGCCGGACCGCATCAGCAGAAATGCCGGGGATCTCGGCAGGATTGTCGATTTGATGGATCAGAAACTGCTGGTTGAAATACGCACTTTCAGCCAAAGATTTACCAATAACCCGAATGAGAAATTTCTTCTTATGATTTTGGGATCGCAGGCCAAGCTGGAAAACGACAATAGGGGCATTAATGTAAAGCGCGGACTGCGGACAAGAGTTGAAATGGGATTGTGGCCGGGAGTGGCCCCACTGGGATATCTCAATCAAAAATTAATGGACCGCAAATGTCAGATTATCGTTGATCAGGCGCGCGCCCCCATAATCAAAAAGATGTTTGAGAAAGTAGCGTATGAACAATATTCAGGCCGGAAGCTTTATAACTGGCTCAAGTTTGAGCTGAATTTTTACACGCGAGGCAATAAGCCGCTGACGCTTTCGGGAGTTTACCGCATACTCGACAATACGTTCTACTACGGACCGTTCGAATATCCAGAAAAGAGCGGCAATTGGTATCAAGGAAAACATCAGCCGCTGATTACCCAAGAACTTTTTGAAAAAGCCAAGGCACAATTAAAACGCGACCAGATAGTCAGAGAAAATAAAGAATTTGCTTTTACGAAATTATTTACCTGCGGTTACTGCGGATCGGGCATATCCGCCGAAGAAAAATGGAAACCGCTTAAAGACGGCACATCGGCTCACTATATTTATTACGGTTGCAGCCGGGCAAGAGATCGGAACTGCAAAAACAAATATATCCGGGAAGAAGAACTGATTGATGAGCTTTTAAAGATTATGGACAAAGTTAATATCAATGAACTCGGCATGAGGCACAAGCTCGAGGATGAGATCAGACGATTCAATAAACTGCAAAAGATTGTGAACGGCCGAAGCGGAAAAGCGCTTGTCGAAGAAAACGATGTGAATATCCGCCAATATGCCAAATACTTATTAAAAGAAGGCAGCGTATCAGATAAGCGCGAACTACTGGCGAATTTAAGAAGCAGACTGAATTACAAAGACAAGAAAATCACTTTGATCGAGGAATAGATCAAAACAAAAAAGAGCGACGCGAATCGTTCTTTTTTGTTCAACTTTTTATAGGCAATCGGGTCACAGCTCACTCGCTATCATTCGGGTCATGCCGATAAAAAATTGTCTTGGCGGAGGGGGTGGGATTCGAACCCACGAGCCCCTTGCGGGGCACGGCGCTCCAGGCCGTTCCGTTAGGCCACTCCGGCACCCCTCCCATCAAATAGCACTATTTTATTTTTATAATGTTTTATCTCGGCACCTCGGAAATAAGCTGAGCTAAAAGAGAATGTTGAGCGAAAAATTTATGGGCGAAAAGCTTGAGCAAAACCACGAAATCTTCTATTTCATCGCGCAATGATTCCGGTCCTGCGAAAATTTCTAAAAATTCTTTTACCGCATATTTGGCAAAATTATGCAGCAATTCTCTATTCGCAGTTTCTTCAAGATAGGCAATAATTTTTTTGAATTCTCCTCTATCGAGCCACACACCATAACAAATATTGCAAAGATCAACATTTATTTTGCTTTCGCCATAAACGACTTCGTAAAGCGGCAGGCGATCAACAGGACAAAGCTTTTGTCCGGATGAGACATGAAACTTATGCTCTTTTTCCCATAAATCAGTATCCAGCCATTTTAAATTCTCATCCTTATCATCCTTTGCCCAACGAAGTTCTTCTTCCTCAAACCACATGCCAAGACAATTCGGACAATAATCAATTTCTACGTTATTTAATATGGCCTTTTCAAGTTTTATTTTACAAACCGGACAATTCACAAATGTTTATAGATTTAAACTTTTAAATCCTGTAGCGCTTTTATTCTTTCCTCTATTGGCGGATGGGTCATAAATAGTTTACGTAGCCACGACTCTTTTTGTTTGCCTTTAATCGGGTCTGAAATATAAAGATGCGCCGTAGCATTTGTCGCCGCGCGCAGTGGCGTAGGGTCCTGCGAGATTTTTTCAAGTGCTCTTATAAGGCCGTCGGGGTATCTTGTAAGCAGAGCGCCCGAAGCATCAGCCAGAAACTCGCGCTTGCGAGATATGGCAAGACGCAGCATGGTTGCAGCTATAGGCGCCAAAATTGCTACTAAAAAAGATAGGGCTATGAATAAAATTTGCAGTTGTGATCCTTCGCGTTCTTCATCGCGCCTGCCGCCAAGCCCGCCCCAAAAAGCCAATCTGAAAAAGAAATCGCTGGCAACGGCGATGACGCCAGCTAGTACTACGGCGATGGCGGAAATAAGCATGTCACGGTTGCCGATGTGCGAAAGTTCGTGGGCTATGACTCCTTCTAGCTCCACTCTTTCAAGACGGTTTAATAATCCGCGCGTTACCGCGACCACGGCGTGTTTCGGATTACGACCCGTGGCAAAAGCGTTCGGCGCGTCCTCTTCAATAATATATATTTTCGGCATCGGCAAACCCGCGGTAATGATGAGGTTTTCAACCACACGGTAAAGCTCGGGCGCATCCTCTTTTGCAATTGGTTTAGCGCGGCTCATTGCCAAAACAAGTTTATCAGAATACCAGTAGCTGCCGAAACTCATAAGCACGCTGAATATGACCGCGATCCACAGTATCCCCGTAGAATTCATGAAGTAACTCAGCGCCCATCCAAAACCAATAACCAAAACCAAAAAAGCAGTCAAATACAGCCACGTCTTATAAACATTGCTTTCCGCGTAAGTATATAGTGTTGCCATATTGTTTTCAACTAAAAAACTGCATGGGAATTATTATCGATAAATTTCCTACTAAACTAATAATGCATAATCTGTATCCTATTTTGGCTGAATTGATTTTGCTCGTTTGCAATTTTAAGGCGAATAGTCCGGAACATAAACCAACTAACTGTAAAAGTTATAGTAATCATGGTCGTAATAACACCATAAGTATTTAAATTAAAACTGAACCTTCACAGGCGCTTTTGCAGCTTCTTCTTCCAGCTCAAAAAACTGTTCTTCTTTAAAACCTAATGTACGCGCGAAAAGTATATCCGGGAAAGTTTGGATTTTGGTATTGTAGTCGCGCACATTGCCGTTGTAAAAACGCCTCGCGGCCTGGATTTTATCTTCGGTATCGCGAAGCTCCTGCTGAAGCTCCAGAAAATTTTGCGACGCCTTAAGTTCGGGGTAATTCTCCGAAACCGCAAAAAGAGTTTTAAGAGTTCCCGTCAGTATATTTTCCGCCTCCGCCCGCTCGCCCGGGGCCTTCGCGCCCATTGCCATAGTTCTCGCCTCGGTTACTTTTTCAAAAACCTCGCGCTCGTGCGCGGCGTAACCCTTAACCGTTTCCACCAGATTCGGAATCAAGTCGTAACGGCGTTTTAATTGGACGTCTATGTCCGACCACGCTTCTTTTATGCGGTTGCGAAGCGTAATCAAACTATTATACATAAATATCGCCCAAACGAAGAAAAGACCGGCAATAATTAAGATTATTTTAAATATATCCATATTTTTAAATTATTAATTTAAAACTGACCTTTATATCTTTTGCCACATTTATTTTATGGCTTTTTTGGGACTAAGTCAAACCCGCAATAGATCTTGACCGATTAACTAAAACGTGCTATTTTTATGGGCTGCGCCGAAGCTCCTTAAACAACCAAACAAAAAAGAGGAGAAGACAAATGACAACGGAAGAGAGAAATGACCTTTCGCCATTTGACGCCTGTTTGGCTGCGCGAAAGCTCGCCCGAAAAATTGGCGACGAAGAATGGAAGAAGGGCAATACGAAATACGCCCTTGAGGCGTATGAAGCTGCCGGCATCAATCCTGTAGAATTGCTAAACTTTGCACAGAATCTTCTAACCGCAGAAGGCCTTACTATTGAATGGACGGATGCTTTTAGGGCCGCACAACAGTTGCCGCGGGGCAAAGAAGGGACCCATACGAACGCCCCAAATTGTCCGCAGGACTCATGCAAAAAGTGCATTCGCTGCAGAACGATTGAAGAGCTTTGGAATGCATATTCTTCTCGCATTCGCGAAACTCTCGGCTGGAGCAAAAACACATTTCTTGACATGAATAGCGCGCCATTGCGCGCCGCGGCCGTAGCGTGTCTCAAGCTAATCAAACGTCTTTCGGTAGATTGGCCCGACATCTATAAAAAAGGGCTGGAGTCTGCAGTCGAACATTCCTAAATAAATTAATCGGCCGGCAGGCGCAGCTTCAAAGCCGGCAAAAAATAAAAATCAAAGAGGCGACGAAGTCGCCTCTTTTTGCTGAATATTTATTTTATTTAAAGCGATGCCGCCCCGCGCCTTTTGCCACAAAAGGCGCGGGGCGGCATATCAATCGCTTGTTTAGTATTCCTCTCCCATTCCACCCATACCTGGCTGCATCTGCTTTTTCGGTTCTGGTTTTTCAACAACGGCCGTTTCTGTCGTCAGCAATATGGAAGCTGCGGAAACCGCGTTTTCCAAAGCTGACCTCACAACTTTTGTCGGGTCAACTATTCCGGCTTTAAGCAAATCTTCATATTTATCGGTTGCCGCATTGTAGCCATAATTTCCCTCATGCTTTAAAACTTCTGAGGCAATAACCGCTCCGTCTCTACCGGAATTGTGAGCTATTTGACGGATCGGTTCTTCCAGCGCTCTTCTTAAAATCGCAAGCCCCACTTTTTCTTCTGGGTCGTCAAATTTCATCTCGGCCAATTTCTGCGCTGCCCTCAAAAGCGCCACCCCTCCGCCGGGCAAGATTCCTTCTTCAATTGCGGCGTGCGTTGACATGCGCGCATCCTCGGCTTTATGCTGACGGGCTTTTTGCTCAACTTCGGTGGCGGCGCCGACTTTAACTACTGCGACTCCGCCGGAAAGCTTGGCAAGACGCTCTTGCAACTTTTCCTTATCAAAATCCGAGCTTGAATTTTCAATTTCTTTTTTGATTTGCTTAATGCGCGCATCGATTTCTTCTTTCTTGCCCCCGCCGTCAATAATCGTAGTGTTTTCTTTTGCCGCAACCACGCGCCTTGCATAACCCAACATTGAGAGCTCAACATTTTCAAGCTTCATACCGACCTCCTCGGAAACAACCTGTCCGCCAGTAACAATCGCTATATCCTGCAACATTTCTTTTCTGCGGTCGCCAAATCCCGGAGCTTTTACTGCTAAGGCATTGAACATTCCGCGCAATTTATTGACCACCAAGGTCGCAAGCGCATCGCCCTCAATATCTTCGGCGATTATAACTAATTCTTTTTTTCCTGTTTGTGCGACTTTCTCTAAAACCGGAATCATTTCAGTGAGCGCCGAAATTTTCCTGTCGGTAACCAAAATATAAACATCTTTGTAGACCGCCTCCATCCGTTCCGAATCCGTAATCATATAAGCCGAAATGTATCCGCGATCAAACTGTAATCCCTCAACTATTTCGGCTTCCGTACCCATAGCTTGCGACTCTTCAACCGTAACCACGCCGTCTTTACCGACTTTTTCCATAACCTCGGCGATAAGATTTCCTAGCTCCTCATCTTCGGCGGAAATGGTCGCGACTTGGGTCATTTCCTCTTTTGTGGTTACGGGTTTTGACATTTCTTTTAAAGTTTTTACGACATGCTTGGCGGCTTTTTCAATGCCGCGGCGCAAAGCTAAAGGATTGGCCCCAGCCGTAACATTCTTGAATCCCTCAGTGACAATTGCCTGAGTCAAAAGCGTTGCGGTGGTTGTGCCGTCGCCAGCAACATCATTTGTTTTTGAAGCGACTTCTTTGACTATCTCCGCTCCCAGATTTTCCATTTTATCTTCAAGCTCTATCTCCTTTGCAATGCTCACGCCGTCATTAGTGATGGTCGGCGCGCCGTATCCTTTGTCCAAAATTGCGTTCCTACCCTTCGGTCCAAGAGTTACTTTTACTGCATTAGCCAGCTTGTCTACGCCGGTTTTTAATTTTTTGCGAGCTTCCTCGCTGTAAAACATTTGTTTTGCCATAATTGATGATAAATTAATTTATGGAGCATCCGGAGGCAAAATTACTTGGTTTACCGCCTTGATCGGGAAAATTTTGCCGAGGGATATGGGCAAGTTTTGCTGCTGGAGTAAAACGAGCGGCTCCTAAAAATTAAGTTTTCCGAATATTAATTCCTATTATATTATTCTACGATCGCCAAGACGTCTTCTTCTTTGGCAATTAGATATTCTTTGCCATCTATTTTAATTTCATTTGGCCCATATTTGGTAAAAAGAACTTTGTCCCCTTCTTTAAGTCCCATCGGAATAAGTTTTCCTTCTTCTGTCTTTCTGCCGGGTCCAATGGCAATAACCTTACCGCGCTCCGGCCTTTCCTTTTCCGCGGTATCAGGCAACAAAATCCCCCCTTTTGTTTTTTCTTCTTCCTTGAGCGGCTCAATTAAAATGTGATCCGCAAGTGGTTTTATTTTCATTTTTTTATTTTTTATTTATTTTTTGTTTTTTTGCTAATTACGACCTTTCCCTTCGACAAACTCATGTAAATCTTAAAATAGCAATCTAATAGCTTAAGTGCTAATTACTACTTTTTGATATTAATTTTGCAAGGGCATCATGTCAAGACCCCCCGCCCGCGCATAAACTTTACTTGACAAATATAGTGTCTCTGATATAATTTAGCATCGGTTCTCTCCCAACTTAATACAAGGAGCGCTAGGATGGACGAAGAAATGGAAGAAATCATCGGCTCGTTCTCCTTTTCAAAACCGTTTCCTAAAAATCCTCGTGTTCTCTCCTTGCGGGGAATAATTCCGCAATGCAACGCTCCCGAATATGAACTTTTTGATAAGTTCCTCTGGGAACTGGTAAGATTGGACCAGGTGTCTAATTCTCCAATAATTCTTGTCCTGCACAGCTTCGGTGGAAATGTCGAAAGCCTCATCTCGTTTTGCGACTTTACGTCAATGATCTCATCGCCTCTTTATACCATCGCCCAGCAGGCTTACAGCGGCGCTGGAATAATGCTTGTATGCGGAACATACGGACATCGTTATGTCTTTCCGAGCACGATGATTATTTTACATAATGCCCATGCAACCACCAAATGTCTCGCACATAATGGAGAAAACAATACGCCATATTCCAACGAAAAAGAAACAGAAAACAGCAGTAAGTGCCGAAACTGTAAACTCATAGAAAGATCGCTTGCTATAACCAACCACGAAGTGGCGCTTTTGCTTGACGAACGCACTCGTGGAAGATTCTTTGAATTCTTTGATGGCGCGAATGCCCCGAAACATAAGCCAAGCGCGGAAAAGCGCGCCAGGCGCATAACTGCAATTTTAAAGGAGGATCGCCTTCTTACCGCCACTGAAGCAATCGCTTGCGGCGTTGCTGATAAAATCATCACTCCCGAAATATTTCACGAACTCTTCTATCCCAAAGCCCAGGAATGATCCCGGGCTTTTACATTTTTGTTATCGCTACAAGAACTCTTTCAGATACTGTCCGGTGTAGCTTTTTTTGCGGCGCGCTATTTCTTTCGGCGTTCCTTCGGCGACTATCTCTCCTCCACGCTCGCCTCCTTCCGGTCCCAAATCAATTATCCAATCTGAATTTTTAATAAAGTCCAAATTGTGCTCTATGACCACAACCGTATTGCCTTTCTCAACAAGGCTGCATAAAACCTGAACAAGTTTTCTCACGTCTTCAAAATGCAAACCAGTTGTCGGCTCATCCAAAATGTAAAGTGTTTTTCCGGTAGTTGTACGCGAAAGCTCGGTGGCAAGTTTGATCCTTTGCGCCTCGCCGCCGGAAAGCGCTGGAGCGGGCTGGCCTAGCTCCACATAGCTCAAACCGACTTCATCCAGGACGCGAAGCTTCTGTTCAAGGCCAGGGATATTCTGGAAAAATTGTTTTGCCTCCTCAACTGTCATCGTAAGAACCTGTGCAATATTTTTACCGCGATACTCAATTTCTAAAGCATCTTTGTTGTAACGGGTACCGTGACATTCCTGGCATTCAACATAAACATCCGGCAAAAAATACATTTCAATGCGCCGCAATCCTTGACCCTCGCAAGCTTCACATCTACCGCCCTTAAGGTTAAAGCTAAAGCGGCCTGGGTCGTAACCTCTCACCCTCGCTTCGCGCGTTTTCGCAAAAAGATCGCGGATATAAGCGAAAGCGCCGGTGTAGGTTGCGGGATTGGAACGCGGCGTGCGGCCTATGGGCGATTGATCTACCAAGACCACCTTATTGAAATTATCATCGCCGGTGATCTCTTTGTATTCGCCCGGTTCTTCCTTGGCATTGTAAAATTTTCTTAAAAGGGCTTTTGCGAGAATATCGTTCATCAGCGAGCTTTTTCCGGAACCCGAAACACCGCTGACACAAACTAGCTTGCCAAGCGGAATTTTAACCGTGATATTTTTAAGATTATGCTCTTTCGCGCCCTTGATGATTAAATATTTTTCCCTGACCTGGAGTCTTGCGCGACTGGAAACTTCTACTTTTTTGCGGCCGGCTAAATAATCGCCGGTCAAAGTTTTAGATTTTTTTAATTCCTGCGGCGTGCCGGAAAAAATTATACGTCCGCCATGCTTACCCGCGCCAGGACCGACATCAACAACCCAATCGGCCGACAAAATTGTCTGTGGATCGTGCTCAACTACAATAATACTATTGCCCAATTCCTTTAATTTTTTGAGCGTCGCTATTAGACGGCCTTGATCGCGCGCGTGAAGCCCTATGGAAGGTTCGTCCAATATATATATAACGCCGGTAAGCTGGGACCCGATTTGCGTCGCAAGGCGGATTCTTTGCTCCTCGCCTCCGGCCAAAGTTCCCGCCTTACGGCTCAATGTCAAATAATCCAAACCAACATCAACGAGAAACTGAAGTCTGTTTAAAATTTCTTTGATTATACCAGGGGCTATTTTTAATTCCTCTTCTTTAAATTTTGTCTGCCCGTTTTGTGGGTTTAAAAGGTCTCTAAAAAATTCCTGCGTTTTTGTAATGGGCATCTCTGTAACTTCATGTATATTTTTACCTGCCACGGTTACGGCCAGCGCCTCTGGCCTCAAGCGTTTTCCCCCGCATGCTTCGCATTTTTTTTCAATCATATATCGCTCTATTTCCTGGCGTGTGTATTCGGAATCGGTTTCATGGTATCGTCGCTGGAGATTCGGGATAACGCCTTCGAACCGGCCGTCTCCGTTAAAAATAATTTCGGTTATTTTTTGTGGCAAATCTTTAAACGGTTCATCTAGCGAGAATTTATATTTTTCGGCAAGCTCCGACAATTGCCACAAATACCAGCCTTGACGGCCGACTCTATGCGATGCTCTCATCCACGGCCGGATTGCGCCTTCGGAAATGCTCAAATTTTTATTTGGAATAACCAATTCGGGGTCAACTTCTAGCTTTTCTCCCAAACCAGTGCATGCTGGGCAGGCACCGAATGGAGAATTAAAAGAGAAAAGCCGCGGCTCGATTTCAGGCAAGGAAATATTGCATTCTTCACAGGCAAATTGCTCGCTGAAAAGCTGATCTTTATATTTTATCTTTTGAACCGTTCCTTCTTCTGCTGTGACATGAGACTGCGAGATTGTGGCCGTTCCTTTGCCAACTTTGAGCGCCTGCTCAATTGAATCAACCAGACGCGGCCTGTCAAAATTTTCCTCAACAACCAACCGGTCAACCACAACGTCAATATCGTGTTTTTTCTTACGATCCAATTCTCTTGCCATTGCTTCTTCAACGCGCTCGATAACGCCGTCGACGCGCACCCTTATAAAACCTGCTCGTTGAATCTCATCCAGAATGCCGCGATGCTCTCCTTTTTTGCCGCGCACAACCGGACCTAAAACAATTATTTCAGTTCCACGCGGAGCCTTTTGCACGGCTTCAACAATCTGCTGGCTATTTTGCCTGCTAACCTTCTTTCCGCAATTCGGACAATGCGGATGACCAATTCTGCCGAAAAGCAAACGAAAATAATCATATATCTCGGTGATTGTGCCGACGGTTGAACGCGGGTTATGTGTTCCTTTTCTCTGGTCAATGGCAATGGCTGGGCTTATGCCTTCTATTTTTTCAACGTCTGGTTTATCCATCACGCCTAAAAATTGGCGCGCATATGCGGACAAACTTTCTACGTAACGACGCTGGCCCTCGGCGTACAAAGTATCAAAAGCCAACGAAGATTTTCCGGATCCAGAAATTCCTGTAATAACCACGAGCTTGTTGCGAGGCAAATCAACATTAACATTTTTAAGATTGTGCACCCTGGCCCCGCGGATTTTAATAATGTCTTTTGTCATAAATGGCTTATTATACTTCTAATTTAGGGGGTTTGCAAGGGGGTGGTGTCCTTGAACCACCGATTAAGATGCGGTAATGCTCCAGCTGCACAAATTTCAATTGCAAAACGGACTAAATAAAATAAAAAATCAATGTTTAAAATATCACTTTAGACATTGATTTAAAAGCGCCCAATCCGCTAATCGGCGGAGAGGACGCTTTAATTTTGAATCGGGGGGAACCTAACTATTTCCCAATCGCCGTTTCTTGTAGTATATTCTATGGTCTTTATTCCGTACTTTCTCGCAAGTTCTATACACGCCGCATCACTATCGTCGCGCCACGCGCATGGACGAGCATAAACGAACCTGCCAGTTCTCCACCGACCCGCAACAGTCAAACGCGCGCCGGCAAGCCGCTTTTTGTTGGCGCGGCCAAACGCATGCTCTTCGGCATGGACGCCGCGGTTGCCATCTCCGTGATTCCAACCCCAGCTGAAAATGCCATGCCTGTCACTAAGAACTGCCGCAACCTGAACCCGCGTTGTGGAACGTACCAGAAGATCAAGCGCAAGTTCGCGCGGACTCTTGTTGGTGTTCAACCGTCTCGCCTCCAATTTTTTATTGTTAATGACGGCTTATTTTATACTAAATACCTAATATTGTAAAGATGCCACGCGTAACAAAAAGCCGACTAATGTCGGCTTGCCCGCCGAAGTTTTAACAAAGGAGGGCTTTAAAACTTAATGCTTATGCTCATCGCAATAACAAACTACGGCTCGCCAGTTAATATGGCAACGCCTCTGCCGCGCATACTTTCTTGAGAGTTTTGCGAGCGCCCGCCGGTACCCGGGCATTTCCCTTTCTTTGGAATAACGCGAAACATCGCCATCCAAAACCTTAAAACAGATTGCCAGCGATTCATCCTGGAAAAGCGTGAATACATCGCGGCATCCGCAGCCGATGGCTTTCAAGAATAACGGCATCTGGATATTAGACTGGCGCCGCATATCATCAAAAGATGCCGGCGGCTCCGCAAAACTTTTTTCATATTCACGCAGTTCTTCCTCGGTAAGATTATTCCGCAAAAGCGCGTCAAGATCTTTCTGCCAGACAAGACGCATGCGTCTCCTTTTTATAATGTGCTAATCCTTTAAACCATAGCGCATTAAAAATATGCGGTCAACAAAACAAATGAAAAGGGACGACCGATGGCCATCCCTTTGTTATTTGCCCCTTTGGGCTACTTCTTGCTGGTGAGGGCAAGAAGTTCTGTGAGCGTGCCGGCGCGGCTCCTCTTTGCGGCCGCGCTTGCGGCGAGCCGAACGGAAGTGGAGGTGGCCTGCACCCGGAGCTCTGCGGCGCGTGCTGCGCCATCCGCCGTCGCCTTCGCGGCGCGGCTGTCACACTCGCTGGCATTCGCCTGAAGCGAAGCCCTCAAAGATGCGGCCTCGTCGGGCCACGTCACCTTGACGTCAACGGCATCCAGAGCCGTATGCACCAGAAGCACTTCAGATGGCGAAATCGCCCTTCCGGCGCTGCGCCGGTAACCGTTAAATACCCTCTCGGCGGCACCCAAGCCAAATCTCTTACTCATCCGGGACATCCTCCTTTAAAAAATTCTGCTGCAATTATAACTCTCTGAAAAAAATTGTCAAGGGTCGTAATGAGTGCTATACTCTTTTGGATGGAAATAAATATCAAATGGACATTCCTAAAAACTCAAGACTTGCCCGGCAAGCCCGGCGTATATCTTTTCCGTTCGCCGGAAGAACTGCTTTATATTGGAAAAGCCGCAAATCTTAAAAAAAGGATAAAAGATCATTTCCAAAAAAAGGCATTCCGCGACACACTATTTATGGATAAGGTCTCGCGCGTCGGGTACATTATAACTGACTCGGAAATAGAAGCCCTGCTTTTGGAATCCAAACTGATAAAAAAGTATCGGCCGAAATATAACGTAATATGGAAAGACGACAAAAATTATTTTTACGTGGCGATAACGAAAGACACGCTGCCGAAAATATTCATTACACACCAACCGCAAGTGAAAATTGAAAATTTAAAATTGAAAATTAATTATATTGGGCCCTTCGTGGATGGAAAAGCTCTCAAAAAAACTTTGCGATTCTTGCGGCAGATTTTTCCATATTATACGGCTACTAGACACTCTATGCTTCCTTGTCCATATTGCTATCTTGATTTATGTCCCGGGCCGAATCCCAATTCGAAAGAATATAAAAAAAATATAAAAATTATCGCGAGCGTTCTGAGGAGCGGAAAAACATCGGTTTTAAAAATTATTGAACACGATATGAAAAGCGCGGCCAAAGCGCAGGATTTTGAACTTGCCGCCAAAAAACGTGATCAATTTTTTGCGCTTCAAAAAACTTTATCCAATGCCAGAATTTTAGGCTGGGGGGATGTAGAACACGAGAAAAATGAGTGGCAAAAAATGCAGAAAATTATGCAAAAAATTCTCGGCCTACCGGTCGTGTGGCGAAGATTGGAAGCCTGCGACATCGCAAATATTCAGGGGCAAGACGCAACCGGATCTATCGTAACTTTTATCGACGGCAAACCGGATAAAAATTTTTACCGTAAGTTCAAGATTAAAATCAGCGGCAAGCCAAATGATACCGCCATGATCAAAGAAACCATTTCAAGACGATTGCGCCATAAAGAATGGGGCATGCCGGATATTTTATTGATTGACGGCGGAAAAGCCCAGCTTAATGCTGCGCTTAAATCCAAAGTCCAAAACCCAAAATCCAAAAAAATAAAAATAATCGCGCTTGCCAAAAAAAATAATGAATTATTCATTGGGGGACGGAAAAAACCGCTATTGCTTAAAAATCTTCCGCCGGCGGTTTCCAATTTCATTCTTCGCATACGCGACGAAGCCCACCGCTTTTCGAGAGTTTATCACCATCTTTTGCGCGCAAAAACTCTTGCCAACTAAAAATCGCGGAGCCCAGTGCCGCGATTTTGTTTGATTTAATTAGCGAAACCCGGGGACGAATGCTCCTTTCGCAATGGAATACAAGACCCCATTCGCGGCTACGTATGAATCCCGGCCAAGATTAAGAAATGCCATCACAGAAGCAAATCCATCAATCTTCAATATAGCCATCTCGGGCTTTTCGCCATAAAAGGGAGAAGACCAGTACACTTTCGGTCCAATTATCTCGAGCCCGATAGGCGTCCACGGCAAAACATCCTTTTTGTCCGGATCTTGAGTCCCATAAACTTGCCTCTTAAGGCGCACGGTTACTTCAATGACCCAATAAGATGTCCAACGAAGACGAACTACACGCTCCATATCAAGCGCTTTGTATAACTTTCCATTACCAGCTACTTGCTGTAGTTTTTTGGTAATTGCGCTAAACTCTATGAAATCGTACGCACGCTGGGGTAAGGCATGCAATTCCTGCAATCGGTTAACGACTTCTATTGCCGCCTTTTCAGAGCTTGTTAATGTTCTGCCCCTTGTCATTTCCCTTCCTTTCGAGTCCATTTAGGACTATCTTCTTTCGCGGCAGGCATGGGCTTTCCTCCGCAAAAGGATCCTAAAAGCTAGCATGAATTCAAAGCACCGTCAATACAGCCTTGCCTGCCGGAACCATCTATGCTACACTCCGTAAAGAAGATGCGAAGACTGATTATCCAAATAATCATCGGAATTGTAGGCCTTTGGATCGCTACGCACTACATACGCGGCGTAATCATCAAAGGCGAATATTATAAAGAGCTTCTTCTGGTAGGAACCATTTTGGGACTGGTTAATTTTTTCCTGAAACCTATTGTAAACTTAATAACTTTTCCCTTGCGGCTTCTAACCTTAGGACTTTTTAGTTTCGTGATAAGCATAGTAATGATCTGGTTGGTTGACATTCTATCGGCAGGTTTTGATATAATAGGTATAATTCCGCTCTTCTGGACCACGGTCCTTATATGGGCTCTTGGCTTTATTATTCCGGTAATGATGCCGGAGCGCAGAAAGACCGCAGCAAATCTCATCGTAAAATAATCCGCAACCTTAAATAGAGTTTACGATTTTTATTTTTTATTATGGCATTAGCTTCTTATCTTCCAATAATACAAGCGGCGGTAGCCGTTTTATTGATTGTGCTTATACTTCTGCAGCAGCGCGGTACGGCGCTCGGTTCTGCTTTCGGTTCGGAAGGAACTTTTTACGGCACAATGCGCGGCGTGCAAAAAAAGTTATTTTACGCAACCATTGGCATAGCTATTCTTTTCCTTGTTCTTGCCGTTTTACATCTTCTGGTGTAAACAGACAATAACTCTATGCAGACCACTGGCCCAAAACCATCGTTTTGTTGGCGAAAATCAATAGGGCTTTGGAGCGTTCTCAATCTAAAAGAGCGCCTTGTATTTACGACACTTCTTTTCTTGCTGGCCGTTTCCTCCATTTATCTCCTGATGTCATTTTATTTTTCGGTTACAGAAATAAAACCGGCCTTCGGCGGGAATTATAGCGAAGGAATAATCGGCCAGCCGAGGTTTTTAAATCCAATATACAGCCAGGCATCGGATGCGGATCGAGACTTAGTTCAACTTCTCTTCGTTGGGCTTATGACTTATTCGTCAAATGGCGACATCATCCCGGATCTTGCCGAGAGCTATCAAGTAAAAGAAGACGGAAAACGATATGAATTTATGTTAAAGAATGCTTTTTGGTCCGATGGCAAGCCGATTACGGCGGATGATGTGGTCTTCACGATAAAGACTCTGCAGGATTCAACCTACCAGAGTCCGCTTATAGGATCGTGGCTTGGCGTAGAAGTTGAAAAACTATCTGATAAACAGGTGGCTTTTCGTCTGCAAAAACCATATTCCGCCTTTTTGGAGCTGGCTACACTGAAAATAATTCCGAAGCATATATGGGAAGGGGTTAAACCCGAAAATTTCGTGCTGAGCGAGCGCAATTTTAAAAATATCGTAACGTCTGGCCCCTATTATCTTAAAAAAATATCGCAGGACAAAGATAACCGTATTAATTCCGCAGAATTAATGGCTAATCCTAAATATTTCGGCAAAAAACCGTATCTGAAAACTCTCACTTTCTATTTTTTTAACGATGAAAGGGCGCTTATAACCGTGGTCCAACAGGGTTCCATAACGGGATTTGCGCCGCAATTAGCCAAAAATTATATTTTAAACAATTTTATTGCGCGTAGATTCAGACTTTCTAGATACTTTGCCATATTTTTCAATGAGGATAAATTGGATCTGCTTAAACAAGACGGGGTGCGCGTTGGTTTAAGCTACGGAATAAATAAACAGGAAATTATAGATAAAGTTTTTAATGGCTCTGCCGTAGCGGCGGATTCCCCCGTCTTGCCTGAATCTTTTGGTTTGGCGCTGCCGAAAACTATTTATGAATTCAATCCAGATAAAGCCAAGGAACTCTTTGATAAAGCCGGTTTCAAAATAACCCCGGGGTCGGATTTTAGACAGAAAATTTCAACCAAAAATCCTTCTTTCCAGTTTAAATCCGATCTTGCGCTAAACTCCTCCGGCAAAGAAGTGGAAGAATTGCAAAAATGCCTTGCCCAAGATCCGAAAATTTTTTCTGATAAAATCACGGCTTACTTCGGACAACAGACAAAAAGCGCTGTAATCCGCTTCCAGGAAAAATATAAGGAAGAAATATTGAATCCGGCCGGGCTGAAAAACGGCAATGGAAAAGTTGGAGCGACAACCCGCGCCCAACTCAATACCCTTTGCTTTCCAAAAACCGAAGAGAAAACGGAACTGGCAATTAGCATTACCACCATCTCTGAATCTCCGCTTCTTGATCTTGCGATGAATTTAAAAGAACAGTTGGGAAGAATAGGAGTAAAAGTAAACATAGAACAGATTCCGGCGCAAAACATTATCGGAGACGTTATCAGGACACGAAATTATGAAACTTTGCTTTTTGGCCAAGTCCTAGGCGCGATTCCCGACCCTCTGCCCTTCTGGCATTCTTCCCAGAAAAAAGATCCGGGTTTAAACTTAACCAGTTTCGGATCAAAAGATGCGGATACCAAGCTCACCTTAGCGAGAGAAGCCCAATCAGCGGATGAAAGAAACAAAGCGCTATCTGACTTCCAAGATATTCTTTTAAAAGCAACGCCGGCTATATTTTTGGTTCAACCGGATTATGTTTATTTTGTTTCGCCAACAATTAAGGGTCTTTCCGGGCATTTTATAACCGATCCTTCAAAAAGATTTATAAATATCTCTGATTGGTATATTAAAACCAAACGGGTTTTCAAATAGCCTGTTGAAACAAGCCAAGCGGGCGTAAATGTATATTTTAGATAGAGATGCGCTGACTGGTTCACCCCGTTAGAAATATGCTGGGGTGGCGGAATTGGCAGACGCACTAGCTTCAGGAGCTAGCGGTCGCAAGGCCATGAGGGTTCGAATCCCTCCTCCAGCACTATGCAAAAACAAATAACCAAAGACAATAAAGCTTTGCGCATTACGCCGCTCGGCGGAAATGGCGAAGTCGGACGATGTATGATGGTTTTTGAATATGGAAAGGCCGCATTTATCATTGACCTTGGCATTAAAATGCCCGAAGAATCTATGCCAGGAGTAGACTATGTTATTCCAAACGTATCCTATCTTAGGGGCAAAGAAAAAAATATCGTAGGTCTCTTTTTGACTCACGGCCACTACGACCACATTGGCGCCGTCCCCTATCTTATAGGAAAAATAGGAAATCCTCCGATTTACACGGCCGCCCTGACGCGCGGAATAGTTTTGCGCCGGCAGGAAGAATTTCCGGGCGGTCCACAGCTTGAAATCAATACAATCAGGGACGGGTCCAAAGCAAAACTTGGGCCATTTGATCTTGAGTTTTTCAGAGAAAATCACAATATTCCCGACACACTTGGCGTACTTATCAAAACTCCGATGGGCAATGTATTATATAGTTCTGAATTCAAGTTTGATCCCAATCCGGTCAACGAACCACCAAGCGATATGAAGAAGCTTGCGGCTTTGGGACGCCGCGGAATCACGCTCTTGATTTCAGATTCAATCGGCGCGGAAACAATAGGCCATTCTTTTTCTGAAAAAACCATTTTTGAAAATCTTGACGAAATTTTTAAACAAACGCGTGGCCGCCTGATAGTCGCAACTTTTGCTTCTCTGTTAAACCGCGTGCAACAAGTAATTACCTTGTCGGAAAAATATGGCAGAAAAGTTGTAGTTGAAGGACATTCAATGAAAACAAATGTGGAAATCACAAGACGCCTTGCTTACCTTAAAATGGAAAAACATACACAAATACAAGCCAAAGATATTGATCACTATCCTCCGGAAAAAATAACGGTTATTTGTACCGGCGCGCAGGGCGAAGGACAAGCGGTTTTGATGCGAATAGCCACCAAAGAGCACCGCTTCATACAGCTAAGGCGCGGCGATACAGTAATTCTGTCTTCTTCAGTGGTGCCAGGAAATGAACGCTTAGTCCAGCAGTTAAAAGATGATATTTTGCGTCAGGGCACGAAAGTATTCCATTACAAGATGATGGATATCCATGCCGGAGGCCATGCTCAAAGCGAAGAAATAGAACAAATGATAAGGATAATGAGGCCAAAATTTTTCATGCCGATTAACGGCCAGTATTCAATGCTTGTTGCCGGAGGAGAGCTTGCCAAAAAATGTGGCATTCCGGAAAAAAATATCGCCATTGTAGACAATGGCGACGCTGTTGTGGTGGCGCGCGATAAAATTTACGTTGAAAAACACGTCGCGCCAGCGAACGATGTAATGGTAGATGGCCTCGGCATAGGCGATGTCGGCGAAATCGTACTGCGCGACAGGCAAGCTCTTTCCAAAGATGGGATGTTTGTCATTATCGCCGTGGTTGAACGGACAACCGGCAAAGTAAAAGGCAGTCCGGATATTATTTCCCGAGGCTTTGTTTATCTTAAAGAATCTAAAGATCTGTTAACCCAAACGCGGAAAAAAACTGTGGGCATAATACAACACGCCACGGGCTCGGGAACAACGGTCAACTGGACTTACGTAAAGGACGAGATAAGAAACAAAATCGGCGATTTCCTGTATAATAAAACGCAGAGACGGCCGATGGTCCTACCGGTAGTAATCGTTGTATAAACATATGCGTGCAATCAGCGGCATTCAGCCGACCGGCCAGCTGCATATAGGGAATTATTTGGGAGCAATCAAAAACTGGGCAACCCTTCAGGATAAATATGAATGCTTGTTTTTTGTCGCGGACTTACACGCCCTTACCACTCCTTACGACTCCCAAAACTTTGCCAGACAAACCAAAGAAAAGGTTGCCGAACTTTTAGCTTTGGGGGTTGATCCTGAAAGGTGCGTCATTTTCGTGCAGTCAAAAATAAAAGAGCATGCCGAATTAGCCTGGATTCTAAACACTTTGACTCCCGTTGCCGAGCTTGAACGCATGATCCAATATAAAGAAAGAGTTAAAAAATTTAAACAAAACGTAAATGCGGGTCTGTTTACTTATCCAGTTTTGCAGGCCGCAGATATACTTCTTTACAGCTCGGATGTCGTACCGGTGGGACGCGACCAAAAACAGCATATTGAACTTACACAAACCATAGCAAGGCGCTTTAATGCTAGATTCGGCCAAACCCTAAAAGAGCCAGAAGCGCTTATAATTGAAGGTGGGTCGAAAATTATGTCTCTGGAAGAGCCCAAGAAAAAAATGTCCAAAAGCGACCAACCCCAGTCTTATCTCGGAGTGTTTGACGAACCGAAAGCCATAGAAAAGAAAATTATGTCCGCCGTGACTGATCTAGGCAAGGAGATAAAATATGACACGGCAAAAAAACCCGGCATTTCAAACCTGCTTACTATTTATTCGTTGGTAAGCAAGGCGCCGCTTAAAGATATTGAAAGTAAATTCAAGGGACGAGGTTATGCAAAATTTAAAAAGAATCTCATAAAGTTGCTGGTCGAGGAATTAGAACCATTCCGCAAAAAGAAAAGGGAATTTCTCTCAAGAGAAGTATATATTGACGAAATAATCTCCGGGGGAACAAAAAAGGCAAGACAACTCGCCGCCTTTACCATGGAAGAAGTGAGAAAAAAGACGGGTTTAATCTAAAACTCTTCCGCATTGACGTTAATAGAGTTTGACCAGTCTATTTCTTTATAGTCGTGGAGTAAAACAGAAATATAATTCCTTAAAAAGTTGTGTCGTTTTTTTGTTTTTGCTTCAAATTTTATGGTCAAGTACGGCCCATTTTGAGAATAACGGATGACGAACATCGCATCTGAAAAATCAATCCTCACTCCATCTCCTGCGCGTTCGTCGTCAATAATACTGCCGTCGGGAAAATCTTTCTCCAGAATGCGACTTAGACTCTGTACGACGCCTATCTTTTTATCATCCGGACAATAAACTTTAATCTCCGGACTGGATATGTACTTAGGTAGAGCGTCAATTGCCTTGCCCAAGGAAAGATTATTACTGGCAAGATAGCTTAAAAGGCGTAGTGTAGAATGCAGGCCGTCATCGTGATTATAAAAATCTGCAGAAAAGAAAAAGTGCCCGGAAAGCTCACCTATGAATGCGGCACGTACTTCCTGATTTTTCTTTTTTAAAAATGAATGGCCGGTGCGCCACATAAATGGCTTGCCGCCGTGTTTTATTATAGTTTCTTCCACTGCACGCGAGCAAAGGGTATTATACATTATCGTGGCCCCCGGATGACGACTTAAAGCGTCGGCAGCGAAAAGCGCAACCAAAATATCGTTCCAAAGAATCGTACCCATTTCATCAACCACTCCTATGCGATCGCCATCCGCATCATAAGAAAATCCCAGATCGGCGCTGGCGCTTAAAACTTCGCGACTTAGACGCTTTGCCACTTCAATATCCGTCGGATCGGGAGTGCCGAGAGGAAACGCAGGATCAACTTTGCAGTTTTGCTCTACAACTTCGCACCCCATACGCCGCAAAAATTCCGGTGCGATAACCCCAGCCGTGGAATTGCTCGGATCAACTACAACTTTGAACTTTTTTTTCAGGGGCAAACGCTGCGATAAATCATCAAAATAAGTCCCTTTTACATCCTGCTCTGTAGCCGAACCGCGGCGCTCGCCGATTTCGCAATCGTCTTCCTCAACCATGCGTCTCAATTCCTGTATACCTTCGGTCACCAGCGTTTCGGAAAAATCTATGGCAAATTTAAATCCATTGTACTGCGCAGGATTATGCGAAGCCGACACGTAAACTCCGGCACGCGAATTAAAATAATACTGTGACCAATAAAACGTTCCTATCAAATTCATGCCGATATCAATAACGTCTATACCGGCCCAATTAAGGCCATTGACAATGGCCACGCTGTATGGCGGGCTCGTAGCGCGGCAATCGCGCGAAACGATCGCTTTTTTTATGTTCCTACGCGCCAAAAAAGTGCCATACGCTTTTCCTATTTGCTCGGCTACCTCTTCGTTAAGATCCTCGCCAACCAAACCTCGCAAATCATAGCCCCGAAAGATAAAAGGATTGATTTTCATATGCTTATATTGTAGCATAGGCGTATATCATTTTTGCAAACATTACGCCTCACGGCGCTTGACCTAGCGCTTATTGCTTGTTACACTATTCTTGATTTACTAAACCAGTGAAATGCGTAATTCATATCGGATTAGTAATTTACTAAGACGTGGGTAATGAAATTTTACGAGCTGACATATTTAATATCGCTAGACGTTAGTGACGATGAGCTGCGGGAATCGCAGCGCCGTTTGCAAACTCTGATAGAAAATGATGGTGGAGTTTTAAGCAGCGCAGGTCTACCAGTAAAAAGGAGCCTTGCCTATCCCATTCAAAAGCGAAATTCCGCACGCCTTGCTACGATCTTGTTTTACATGCCGCAAGACAAAATACCAGATCTTATGACAAAATTAAAAACTGAAAAGAGTATTTTGCGCTTTTTGCTTTTCTCAAGACGCGAAAAATTCATAGCCCGGAAGGCCAAAAGAGAAAGATCGCAAATTTCTGCTCCTGGCGCCAAAGCCAAAGAGGTAAGAGAATCAAAGGTCGAGCTGGAAAGAATAGAGGAAAAAATAGAAGAATTACTCAAAGATTAATCGGCAAACATGCATGAACATAAATAAAGTTATTTTGGTCGGAAATCTCGCTTCTGACCCGGAATTGCGTACGACTCCAAACGGGCAGCAGGTATGCTCTTTTAGGCTGGCCACAAACAGGATCTGGACAAATAAATCCAATGGCCAGAAACAAACGAAAACTGAATTTCATAATATCGTTACCTGGGCGCGTCTCGCAGAAATCGCTTCGCGCTACCTTTCCAAGGGAGCCATGGCTTTTATAGAGGGCCGCTTGGAGACCAGGTCCTGGCAGGATAACTCTGGCGTAAAACATTTTCGCACCGAAATAATAGCCGAAAACTTGCAACTTGGCCCGAAAAGCGGAATGGGTTCGATATCGCGACAGACGCAGATAAGCGAAAAATCCGAAACAGAAGAGCCGGAAATACCGATTATAGAAGAACCAGAAGAGGAAATAGACGTTAAAGACATACCCCTCTAATGAACTGCTATTTTTGCCAAAAAAATGCACAGGAAATAGACTTCAAAGATACGCTGCTTTTAAGAAAATTCGTGTCTGGTTCGGCTAAAATAAGAAGGACCGAGAAAACCGGCGTATGCGCTAAACACCAAAGGAAGCTTGCCCGCGCAATCAAAAGAGCTAGATATCTCGCATTGCTGCCGTATACCGTAAAATAGAATAGATTTTAAAAATATCCCGCCGAATCCGGCGGGATATTTTTTTATTTTTAGCCTTTTTTGAAAAGGTCTTCTTTTATCTTTTTTACCATTGCCGGATTTTCTTTTAGAAAGTTTCTGGCCTGTTCAACGCCCTGACCCAATTTTGTTTCGCCGTAAAGTACCCAACTTCCGCTTTTTGTCAAAACCCCAGAAAGTAATCCGGTATTTACTAAATCTCCTTCGGCGGAAATTCCTTCATTGTAATAAATATCAAATTCCGCTGTTTTAAATGGTGGTGCAACTTTATTTTTGACTATTTTTGCCTTAATTCTTGAGCCTACGATATTATCGCCATGTTTTATTTGCCCGATTCTACGCAAATCAATACGCACCGAAGAATAGAATTTAAGCGCCATTCCACCAGGAGTGGTTTCGGGATTTCCGAACATAACGCCGATTTTCATTCGCGTCTGATTTAGAAAAATAACGACCGTCTTAGTTTTCGCCACCGTTGAAGTCAACTTTCTTAGAGCCTGCGACATCAACCTCGCCTGCGTGCCGATAAATTGATCACCTATTTCTCCGGCAATTTCTGATTTGGGAGTCAACGCTGCCACGGAGTCAACAACAACAACATCAACCTCGCCGGAACGCACCAAAGCCTCAACTATCTGCAAAGCCTGTTCTCCCGAATCCGGCTGCGAAATTAAAAGATCGTCAACTCTTACGCCAAGCCTTCTTGCATACTCTGGGTCCAAAGCGTGTTCTGCGTCAATAAACGCGGCGGTTCCGCGTTTTTTTTGCGCCTCGGCGCAAATATGCAAAGCCAGAGTGCTTTTTCCTGTTGACTCCGGCCCGAAAATCTCAACGATTCTTCCGCGTGGAACGCCTTTAACACCGAGCGCCAAATCAAGCGAAATTGCTCCGGTTGGAATGGCATCGATGTCAACTGCCTTCACTTCTTTGAGTGTCATTATCGATCCCTCGCCGAAACGCTGTTTAAGTTCGGCTAGCGCCTCATTCAAATCAGTTTTTTCGATTTTCGTTTCTTTTTTCTTTGGCATAAAACGAGAAAACAGAATCTGGCTTCTGTTTTCTAAATTATAATTTATACTTTCTCCCACTCGTCATCCTCTTCTTCTTTTGCAACATTGTCAATGGCACGCTGACCATTGGAAACTTCGGGGTCCATCAATACGTCACGTGGTTTCGCGCCCTCGCCTGGTCCGACAACTCCTTTTTCTTCCATCATGTCTATAAGCCGCGCGGCCCGCGCGTAGCCAACGCGAAGACGCCTCTGTAAAAATGATGCCGAAGCTTTTCTTGTTTCAATCACCAATTTTTTTGCCTCTTCATAAAGGGGTTCATCGCCTTCGCCGCCGAAAAATCCCCCACCCTCAACTCCGCCGCTTTCAATTGCATGCTCCAAATCTTCAGCCATTTTAATTTTTTCTCTGACATATTCATCATGTTCGGATTTTTCATTAAAAGCTTCCTCTTTTATAAATTTTACCACTCTTTTAACCTCTTTATCAGAAACATAAGATCCCTGAATTCTTTTAGGCTTTGACATTTCTGCTGAAATAAAAAGCATATCGCCAAGCCCCAGCAGTTTTTCCGCGCCAGAACTATCAAGAACAGTTCTTGAATCCACTTGCGAAGCTACTTGAAACGCCATGCGCGAAGTGATGTTTGCCTTGATTAAACCGGTGATAACCTCTACCGATGGCCTCTGGGTTGCAACGACTAAATGGATACCTGTTGCCCGCGCCATTTGCGCAAGTCTTACGATACCCGCCTCAATATCTCTTCCTCGCGCGGCCATTAAATCCGCCAGCTCATCAACTATAAGTACGATATAGGGCATAGGTTCTTTGTTTTCTTTGAGCATCACCGAATTATAACCGAGAATATCACGCGCCTTAACTTCCGCCAGCACGTCAAAACGCCGCTCCATTTCACCTACAAGCCACTTTAATGCATTAACAGTTTTTTGCGGATCAAAAATCACCGGCGTCAAAAGATGTGGCAAATCATTATAAACCGGAAACTCAACTCTTTTGGGGTCAACCAGAATCAAACGCAAAATATCCGGCGAACTCTGATAAAGCAAACTCATAATGATTGAGTTTAAGCCTATGGTTTTGCCAGTACCGGTACTGCCGGCGACCAATAAATGCGGCATACGTTCCAAATCAGCATAGACATGGTTGCCCGCGACGTCCCGCCCCAAGGCCAACATCAAATGCGAAGCGGCAGTCTGAAAAGCGGGGTTTTCTATTATATTGCGCAATCTCACCTGGGCTCGCACGCGATTAGGAACTTCTATTCCCACAAGTGGTCTGCCAGGTATCGGCGCCTCTATTCTGATTGGATGCGCCGCAAGCGAAAGGGCTAAGTCATTGCTAAGCACTACAATTTTGGAAAGCTTGATGCCCTCCGCCGGCTTCATCGCATACTGAGTCACAGCCGGCCCAATATTAACTTCTGAAATCTCAACCGGTATATCAAAATTTTCAAGCGTTCTTTTTATTATTGCAGAATTGACTTTAATGTCCCCGGATTGCGCCCCCCCCCGATCTGGTTCAAGTAAATCAATCGGCGGCAAATGGTACGATGAAAAGTTTTTTCCATTTTTGGGGCCGAATGCATCCCCATGCATGCCGACAGCAACGGGTTTAACTTCGGCCGGAACAGGATTAATCACTTCCGGCTGGCCTTTCGTATCTAAACTTTTTATTTTTCCAGCCGGCAATTCTTTAATTGTAAACTTCGGAGCCAAAAAATTTTTTAGTGCCAAGTTTGATTCAGCTTTTACCTCGCCTTTTTCTTCTTCGCCTTGCGGACGTATCTGCCAGGCAATAACCAACGATGCCGCAAGGAAAGCCAAAAAGATTACTACGCTAGCCCAAATGCCAAATGCTATCATCGGAAGCCAAGCTAAAATATAACCGACAATTCCACCCATTATGTTTGTTTCTTTGCTATAAAAAATCGCAAAGGCTCCAAGTAATCCGTCTATGCCCAAAATCGACAAAACTAAAATAATTATTATGGAGCGCAAAAAATGCTTCTTTTGGGTGTTAAGCAACATTATTCCGGCCAAGGCGAATAAAACCGGCATAACAAAAACCGTCCTGCCGATAAACCAGGTTGCCCATTTCAAAAACACAACGCCGCCGCGGCCGGCCAAGCCAAAAAAAGAAAGGCCGATTATAATGGCCGCTATAAACATGATGGTCCCCCACAAAATTCTGCGGATTTCGGTTGGAACTAGTGAATTCTTTCCCTGTTTCTGATTCGATTTTTTTCCGCCATAGACGGATCCGCTCCGGCCAGAAATTTTAATCTTTTTGTTTTTTGCCATACTCTGACGTAGAAATTGGACAGCGATATATTATCCAAACTCAATGTTCTATATATGAGTTATTACAATTATTTCTTGCCCCATTGCAATGAAATATCAATAACTTATCGAAAAATGTCTAATTTTCACTTTGGGGCACATCTTATTCTGTTTTATCACAAAATATCGGGATTATAAAATGTATAACAGCGCGCGGCAAAACTAAGTTTAGCCGCGCGCTGGAAAATTACTTCTTTTTATTTTTTAAATCCGGTTCCTGCGGGTATCAATTTACCTATGATCACATTTTCTTTAAGGCCGCGCAGCATATCTTCCCTACCCTCAATGGCGGCTCTTATCAAAACTCTGGATGTTTCCTGGAAAGATGCCGCAGATAAGAAGCTCTCCGTTGAAAGCGATACGCGAGATATGCCGAAAAGCACCGGTGCGCTCTCAACCTGCCTCTTTTTATCTTTTTTGAGCGCTTTATTTTCTTCCAAAACTTGAGCCGCTTCAACTATCTGGCCTGGCACGAAAAGACTATCACTGGCGTCTTTGATTTTAACGCGGGAAAACATTTGCCGAACAATCGTTTCTATATGTTTGTCATGGATTGACGCTCCCTGTGATACATATATTTTTTGGACTTCCTGAACTAGATATTTTCTCGCGGCCTCAAGCCCGGCAACATCAAAAAGTTCCTGCGGGTCAATACTACCGTCGCAAAGCTGCTGTCCTTTTTTAATCTCTTCTCCTGACTTAACCCAAATACTCATATTTGCTGGAATTGCATATTCTACAACTTTTTCTTGTTGCTTCGTTCCTCCCTTTTTACTCTTTTTTGCCATCTTCACTGAGGCTTTTTTAATTATTATTCTTTTATCGTCCGTAATTTTCAAAACTTTCCCATCGACCTCGCTGATAACTGCTTTTCCTGCAGGCATTCTTGCCTCAAAGAGTTCCTCAACCCTCGGCAAACCTTGAGTAATATCCGCGCCACCGGCAACTCCTCCGGTGTGAAAAGTTCTCATAGTCAGCTGTGTGCCGGGCTCGCCGATTGCCTGCGCCGCGATTATTCCGACCGCTTCGCCAAGTGGAACCAATTGGTTCAAGCTTAAATCCCAGCCGTAGCAAAACTGGCAAATACCCCTTATTGATTTGCATGTTAAGGGAGAACGTATATAAATTTCTTCTATGCCCACGGCATCGACTACCCTGACCTTATCCCAATCAATAATCTCGTCTCTTTTAACAATGATTTTGCCATATTTATCTTTAATATTGGTTGATGCGACCCTGCCGATAAGTTTAAAAATGAGTTTTTGACCCATGGCTTCGGCTTCGGATTTTAAAACTAAAAATCCGTTTTCATCGCCGCAATCTTTTTCGCTGACAACTATTTCGTGCGCAACGTCAACAAGGCGCCGTGTAAGATAGCCGGCGGTAGAGGTACGAAGCGCCGTATCCGCCGTGCCCTTTCTAGCGCCGTGCGTTGAAATAAAGTATTCAAGCACATCAAAACCTTCCTTGAACGAGCTTTTAACCGGCAACTCGATAATCTGGCCGGCCGGGTTAATTACCAAGCCCTTCATTCCAGCCATCTGCACAGGCTGAGACCAGCTACCCCTCGCTCCTGAATCCACGATGGAAAACACCGACCCGCCCCTAGGAAGGGCTCCGGGTACCGATTTCTCAACTTCATTTTTAGTCTTCTGCCAAAGTTCAATGATCCGCACTTTTTTCTCTTCCTTGGAAAGTAAACCCTTCATATAATAAGAGTTTATGGCATCCACTTCTTTTTCAGCGGCCGTTATGATTTTTTTCTTTTCCGCAGGGACGAATAAATCATCCATACCCCAAGAAACTCCGCTAAGCGTTGCATATTCAAAACCGAGGTCTTTAATTTTATCCAAAACATCGGCAGATAGCTCTACGCCATATTTTTCTATGATATCGCTGGTAATTCTGTCTAAGCGCTTGGAATTTATAATATCATTTACGAATGGATAACTATCCGGCAAAACTTTGTTGAAAATTAGCCTTCCCACCGTGGTTTCAATTAGTTCGCTGTTTTTAGATTTTGGCTCGGGAACTTTTATTTTTGCTCCAAGGTCAATCTCGCCAAAATCAAGAGTTAAAAGCGCTTCTTCCGCCGAGCCGAACGGTTTTCCCTCGCCCTTAGCACCTTCCTTTATCATCGTAAGCCGGTAACAACCCAAAACTATATCCTGCGAAGGCGTAACAATTGGCGTTCCGGTTGCGGGTTTTAACAAATTATTGGCGGAAAGCATTCTTTTTTTAGCTTCCTGTTGAGCCTCATCCGACAAGGGAACGTGAACGGCCATTTGGTCGCCGTCGAAATCCGCGTTAAACGCTTTGCAGACCAAAGGATGCAAATGGATAGCTTGACCTTCGATCAAAACCGGCTGAAACGCTTGAATGCCAAGTTTGTGCAGTGTCGGCGCACGATTAAGCAAAACGAGTTTATTTTTAACCACCTCTTCCAAAATGGCCCAAACTTCCGGCGTCTGATCCTCAATCAGGCGCGACGCCGCGCGCACGTTAAACGCAAGTTCCAATTCCAAAAGTTTTTTCGTAACCATAGGTCTGAAAAGCTCCAAGGCCATTTGTTTTGGAATGCCGCATTGGTGCAGTTTTAACTCCGGGCCGACGACGATGACCGAGCGACCGGAGTAATCAACTCTTTTACCCAAAAGGTTTTGTCTAAAACGTCCCTGTTTGCCTTTGAGCATATCGGCCAAGCTTTTCAGTAGCCTTCTTCCACCGGTTGTGGCAGTAGTCATCTGGCCGACACGCATGCTGTTATCAATTAAAGCGTCAACGGCTTCTTGCAGCATTCTTTTTTCGTTGCGCACAATCACTTCTGGAGCGTTTATTTCAAGCAAATATTTCAAACGATTGTTGCGGTTTATAACACGCCTGTATAAATCGTTAAGGTCGGAGGAGGCGAATCGTCCGCCGCCGAGCTGAACCATCGGCCGCAAATCAGGAGGCAGAACCGGCAACATGGTTGTAAACATCCACTCGGGCCTGACGCCGGCTTTTTGCATGCTCTGGAGCACACGCAGACGCCGCAGAAGTTTTTTGCGGTCAACAACTCTTTCTTCGGCCAATATTTCTTTTATCGCAGCGATTTCTTTGACAAGATCCATCTGTTCAAAAATCTTTTTAACTACTTCAGCGCCGGTCCCGGATTCAAATATTTCTCCGTATTTTAAGCTGTAGTCGCGGTATTCCGCTTCTGACAAAACCCGTAGTGGCTGGATTGAAAGCACTTCCTGGCGGGCTTTGTCGCGCGCTGCCTTTAAATCCTGCAGGTCTCTCTGTTTTAATTCTTCAGTCGCCTCAAATTTTTTGGTTTTCGCGCCTCGCTTTTTCGCTTCGGCTTTGTCTTTTCGCGCTTTAGACTCGCTTTCGGATTTTACTTTTTGCTTGTATTCCCTGTCTATTTCTTCCAAGGTTTTATTTTTAGCCTCCTCATCAACTTTCAGAACGATATAGCTTGAAAAATAAATGGTCTTTTCAAGCTGCGGCATCGGTATATCCAAAATCAAACCCATCATCGACGGAACTCCTCTTAAAAACCATATGTGGCTGACTGGACTTGCTAATTTTATGTGCCCCATTCGCTCGCGCCTGACCGAAGACTTGGTAACCTCTACTCCGCACTTGTCACAAATAACGCCTTTGTATCGTATTCTTTGGTATTTACCGCAATAGCACTGGTAATCTTTTTCTGGACCGAAAATTCTTTCACAGAACAAGCCGTCCTTTTCCGGCCTTTGTGTGCGGTAATTAATGGTTTCGGCTTTTGTAACTTCTCCATGCGACCAATTCAAAATATCCTGTGGCGAGGCCAATTTTATTCTTATTGCTTGTAAATCTTGGACGCGCATGATTGAAATTTTATTTATTCCTCTTCTTCTTTCTCCTCCTTGAGCTTTTCTTTTATTTCAATGCTAAGACCTAATGCCTTCAATTCGTTGACTAAAAGGTTGAACGACGCCGGCACGCCCGGGTATTGAATGGGTTCGCCTTTCAAAATTGCTTCATATGCCGCTGCCCTGCCTATAACATCGTCCGATTTTATGGTCAGCATTTCCTGTAACGTATACGCCGAACCGTAGCCTTCCAACGCCCACACCTCCATTTCTCCGAACCTCTGCCCTCCGAACTGCGCCTTACCCCCCAACGGCTGCTGAGTTATCAGAGAGTACGGACCGATTGAACGCATATGAATTTTATCTTCAACCATATGCACCAATTTCATCATATATACATATCCCACAGTTATTTTTTCAGGAAAGGACAATCCGGTTCTGCCGTCGTATAATGTTATCTGGCCGGATCTTGGCAATCCAGCTTTTTGAAGCTCGTCTCTAATATCATCCTCGGTTGCTCCCGAAAGCGGCGTACTAATAGCAATATATCCAAGTTTTTTTGCGGCCCAGCCAAGATGCGTTTCCAAAATCTGACCCAAATTCATGCGCGAAGCAACAGAAAGCGGATTTAAAATAATATCAACCGGTGTACCGTCTTCCGTAAACGGCATTTCTTCTTCCGCCAAAACTTTTGAAATGACTCCTTTGTTTCCGTGACGACCGGCGAGCTTGTCGCCCGCCTGAATACGCCGCGTCTGCGCGATTTCAACCCGCACTCTTTTGATGACTCCTGGCTCCAATTTGTGACCGAGTTCCCGAGAAAAAATCCTAACAGAAATCACGCGGCCGCGTTTACCGTGTTCCATCCTTAGCGAAGTATCTTTGATATCGCGCGCTTTTTCTCCGAAAATTGCCCGCATCAACCGTTCTTCAGCTGTAAGATCTGTTTCGCCTTTTGGTGAAATTTTTCCGACCAATATGTCGCCAGGACCGACTTCGGCTCCAACGCGCACAATTCCATCTTCGTCTAAATCTTTAAGTTTTTCTTCGCCAACGTTCGGAATGTCAGATGTGGTAAGTTCCGGCCCCAGTTTTGTTTCAAGGATATCACAGGTAAAATCTTCTATATGTATTGATGTGTATTTATCGTCTTTCACCAAACGCTCGGAAATAATAATTGCGTCCTCGTAGCTTCCGCCGCGCCATGACATAAACGCAACAAAAACATTCGTTCCTAGGGCCAGCCAGCCGCGATCGGTCGCGCCGCCATCGGCCAAAACATCGCCCTTTTTAACTCGCTGACCGGGTTTTACAACTGGCTTTTGATGAAAACAAGTGTATTGATTTGTTCTTACGAATATTTTAAGTTCGTGGTTTTTTATCTTGCCGTTTTTTTCCCTGATTTTAACATGCGTGGCGTCAACATCTTCCACAACTCCATCCTCGTCGGCATAAATCGCGCGCCCGGAATCCCTCGCAACTTTTTCTTCTGTGCCAACGCATACTAGAGGCATCTCGGGTTTTGCAAGCGGCACGGCTTGACGCTGCATGTTAGACCCCATTAATGCCCTATTTGCGTCGTCATTTTGTAAAAATGGTATGCAGCTTGTTGCTATAGACAAGAATTGCTGGGGCGAAACATCCATATAATCAACCTCATCTCTTACCACCGTTCCAGGCTCGCCTTTGACCCTTGCCGAAACTTTATCGGGAATAATTCTGTTTTGTTTATCAACAAGCACGCCGCCGTGGGCTATATTAACTCTTTCTTCTTCATAGGCTGTAAGATATTCCAGCTCATCTGTCACTTTCCCTTTTTTAACTTTAAAATATGGGGTTTCTATGAAGCCGTAGGGATTTATTTTGGCAAATCCGGCCATGTGCCCAACCAAACCGACATTGGGACCTTCGGGAGTTTCTATGGGACAAATGCGTCCATAGTGACTCGGTTGCACGTCGCGCACTTCAAAACCGGCGCGCTCACGGGTAAGTCCTCCGGGGCCAGTGGCCGAAAGCCGGCGTTTATGCTCAAGTTCTGCCAGCGGATTCTCGTTATCCATAAACTGCGCCAGTTGTGAAGAAGTAAAAAATTCTTTAACCGCCGCCATAAAGGGCCGCGGATTGATTATTTGCGATGCGGTTATGGTCGCTATGTCCAGCGTGGACATCCTGTCTTTTATAATCCTTTCCATACGCATCAAGCCAACGCGCAAACGATTTTGCATCAATTCATTTAATGCGCGCACGCGTCTGTTTCCGAGGTGATCTATCTGATCCGGCTGGGCCCCGGGAGTATTGTTCAAACGGATAATTTCGCGCACGACTTCTGCGATATCTTCCAGAGTTAAAATGCGGTCCTTCACGGTTATTTCGGGTTCATCCTGTTCGCTCTCCGCGGTCTTGGCGGAAGCGGAGTTTTTTTTCTTTGTTTTGCCATCCGGATTTCCTTTTTGAAGAGATGGAAGCCTCTGCCAAGTCTTCCATCTTCCCACGCGCGAAAGATCATATCTTGAGAAATTGAAAAAAATATTATTCAAAAATTCGCGTGCGGTATCTGGCGTTACCGGATCTCCTGGCCTCAAACGATGGTATATCTCAACTACCGCCTCATCGCGATTGTGGCTGGCATCGCGCTTTAAACTCTCTTCTATATATTTGGTTTGGCCGATGTCGGTACCCTTAAAAATCTCCCGTATTTTTTCGTCGGTCTCAACGCCGAAAGAACGCAACAGAGTACTTACCGGAGCCTTACGTTTACGGTCTATTTTCACGGAAATTACTCCCGATGATTCCGTCTCAAACTCAAGCCAAGCTCCCCTATTCGGAATTATTTTCGCTCCGAAATATTTTTTTCCGCCGATTGATGCCGCGGTAAAAAATGCGCCGGGTGAACGGATAAGCTGCGAAATCAAAACTCTTTCAACTCCGTTAACGACAAAAAACCCCTGATCGGTCATCAAGGGAAAATCTGCAAAAAAAACTTCCTGTTCTTTTACCTCTTTTGTTTTAAGATTGACCAGGCGCGTTTTTACGCGCAGCGAAGCCTCGTAAGAGTCGTCGTTAAGCTTGGCCCCAAGATAATCCTTGTATTTTGGCTTATCCAGTTTATAGTCCAAAAAATAGAGCTCAAGCTCTTTTCCGGTGTAATCGCGAACCGGCGACATTTCCTGAAAAAGCTCGCGCAGATCGCGCTGCCAAAAAATTTCCCAGGAATCTTTTTGCATTTGCAAAAGATACGGAAGGGGCAAAGATATCCGCGCTTTTGAAAAAGATTTAAAATTCATATTGAAACCTTGCGAAATTACGAATTAAATACGAATTTTATCTTGCATAAAAAATCACAGAATTCGCATATTCGTATAGATTCGTACTTCCGTAAGGCGCTCGCGAAATGAAACAAAAAGACCCTTGGAACAATTTTCCCTTAGGGTACAAGGACTTTTTTAATTTTATAAAAAGAGGCTGTCCACTGGGAATTTAACCGCTTTATAAATCCGCTTTTGGCGGATATGGCTCTTTTACAAATTCAATTACTATTCTACACCTCCATAAATATTTGTCAAGGGCTTTGTGCTAGTAGCTCAATTGTCCGTAATAGAGCGATCTGTCTTTGGTCATAATCAATTGGCATTGATTGTCTGCAATTACGCTAGAACATCCTACCCAAAACAATGAGGAACTTGTTGCCGAGGCGGTAATAACAAGAGTGCTCCCGGGATAATATCTGGCCGTGCAGTCCTGATTGCCATTGCCGCAGTTAATAGACGTATCAGGACCCGTTCCGCCCGAAGCTGTCAGCGTTGCGGCATTGTAAGGACCGACTTGGACCGCAAGCGAATAACCGGAGGGGTCAACGTCTTGCTCAAAACAATATATACCCAAGATATTATCACAGCTTTTCCTCGAGTATGCACTCCAATAGCTGTTGGTATAAGCGCTAAAGCCATAATAAGAAGAGTCTACAGTACTGCTGCTAGTCCAGTTTCTACATGTGTAGGAAGATGAGTATAATGTGCCAGTATAGTTTGTCCCTGTCCAAATAACAGAAGTAGCCAAGTCTCCGGTTAAATAATATTTTATCGGATTAGCAAGCGTGCCATCTTTAAGGTCAGTCCAGCTTGTTGCAATACTATTTATGTAAGCAGCAGTTACGTATCCTCTGGTGTTTTGTGATCCGCAATTTGAAGAAAAGCGCGAGGAAATAGAAGTTGTGGATGCGTCTGTCATCCATGCTTTCCAATTCGCTGCTCCAAGGTTATAGTCATTTGCGAAACCCTGACAAATAGCATCAGCCTGACCCAAACGGCCGATAGCTCCATTATAAGTACCTTTGGTGGCAAAAACCTCGCAGGGCTGCGACACTGAATTGGCAAGAGCGTTGCACGATGAGCCCACACACATTGAAGTGCTAGTTCCTGTGCCTGGCTGGTAGCAGGTAGCGATTCTCCCGACCAGAGAACTTGAGGCATTGCAGTCAGTAGAAGTCGTAGTATTCATTATATTTCTTCTGAATCCGTTTTGAGGCGCGCTTGTCTGCGCGATCTGAGATAAACTCTCCGGATAACCGTCCCCGTCTACGTCAATCATCCACAAAGGCATTTTGACTATTTTTGCGCCAACCCCTTTATTAAGTATTATCGCCCCGCCCGGCGAAACGACAATCGTACCCCTTGCAATCGTCTGACTGGCTACCGTACCGACGGTAAGAGTCGCGCTGGAGGAAACAGTTAAGGTTGCGCTGTTTGTGCTGCCGGTACCGGCGTCCACCCCGTTAACAGCGGAAGAAAAACTGCAGCTTGAAAGAAGAGTTACGTTTCCCGAAATGGGCACACTGCAAGCAACAGCCTGGACTTTAGCCGCTAAAAGCAACATAAATGCGCTTAAAACGATCGGAAAAATTTGTTGGTTAATTCTATTTTTCATGTCTATTAATCATCTTATGGCAAAATCAACTGAAGAACGATTGCCTGCCGCATCCTCGGCGGCGAAGGTAATTATAAAGTTATTGTTGTAAGCGTCGCTGACGGTCCAAGAACCCAACCAAGTGCCGTCGTTCGGACTGCCGGAAGTAAGATTAAGTGTTTTGGTGAACCATCCATTATCGGTCTGAATGGTTGCCGCTACAGATGTAACATCCGCCTGATCGTCTTTTACCGAAAGCTGAACTTCCTGTTTTCCGCCCTCAGAAGCCGGATCTATGGTGCTTGTCCAAAGCGAGTACATCTGAGGTATTGCAAGGCGCTGGCTTATGCTCCAGGTCTGCGGGCCTTGGACGAGCGCGGCTAATTGCCCCGACAAAGGTGGAGGGGTCGGGGTTGGCGTGATTGTTATCGTGGTTGTGGCGGCGGCAAAAGTCACAAGAGATGAACCCGTCCCGGCGGCTATTCCGGCGTTGTATTTTCCGTCCGGACCGCAAGAGTTAGGGCATGCCCACTGGTTCGGTGGCGTTGTCTCAAAATTGGCGTAAAGCTGGTAGGTTTTTCCGTCGCTACTTACATATATATATTCTTGCGCAGGGGAAAGCGGGTCTTTAGGCACTCTTTTCAAATACCCATCCCAGCTTCCACCCCATGGAACTCCGGCGATTTGATATTCCGGCGTTGAAAGCGGATAAGTATTGTTTTTGACATAAAATATTTCAAGGGCGAGCTGGAGCGCGGCAATGTCGCCGGAACGTTTTGCGTCACGGGCCTGAGCTTTGGGGCTCCGCAACCACACTAAACCAACCGAGGCTATAATTCCGATAATTACAATAACGACTAATAATTCAATGATGGTAAAACCTCGTTTCATAATCATTAATAAATATCATTCTACTTTCAGCGTCCCGAACATGCCCTGCTCTTTTTGGCCTGGTATTGACGAGTAAAACTTGAAAGTTCCGGATTTTGTCGGGGTGAACTCAATCATCTCAAACCGTTTGCTTAAAGGAACATTGATTCCCAATTCGTCTACAGTAAATGTGTGCTCGCCGGTGTTATCAACGAAAATTTTCACAGGCTTGCCTTTTGGCACAGTAAACTCTTCGGGGGAAAAAGCATAATCAAGAGCCAATAAGTCATATTCCCCCGCCCCTCTTTTTATTAAAGACGAAGGCGGTTGCTGCGGTGGCATTTCTTTTGCCGGTGTTATGTTTTTAATTGCGAAAAATATATAAAACGCTCCAGCAATACCTGCCAAGCCCAGGATTAGTAAAAAATGCGCCAGCTTCGTATTTTGAATTCTGATCATTTTAGCAAGAATCCATACGGATTCTCTCTATTTTTATTTTCTCAAATGATAAAACTCTGTCAATAGGTCAAAGAGGCCTCAGTTTATTGCGCGATTTTTTCCAATTTTTCTCGACCTGTCAGGATTTGGCCAGAATAGGCTGGATACATTTCGGTTAGTTTGTCATACAGCTCCAGGCTTGCCTGCTTATTGCCCTCGCGCCATAAAACCGCAGCCACATTCTCAAAAATAAAAAGCATTTTTGTATTTTTCGCAATTATCTGTCGCTGTTCTTTCGAACCGGACGCAAAAATTTCATAGACGCCATCCGCAGCCTTCTTGCCATAGCTGGCAGCCTCTTTAAGATTGCCGGCGCGAAGATACGCGGTGGAAATTTGCATATAGATAGGCGGCAAGAGCCGATTTCTCCCTTCCACAAGGGCCAATTCTTTAACAAACGCTTCTGAGGCGGCATTCTCATCTTGTTGGTATAGCTTTGCCGCGCCCAAAATACCATAAAATCGAGACCACTGACCATTAAATCCCAGGGCCCTGTTTGCGATATTCTCCATTTCGCGGGCCGCATTTTGGTCCCTGAGCAAAAGAAAGCGTCGCTCCGCAATTGCCGCAAGAACTTCATAGGTCACCATTGCGCTGGTATCCGGCCTTGCAAACGATGATTCAATGAGAGGCCTAACGCTATTGTCAAGATATTGATTCTTGTAGGCTATAGTTCCCGGATCGTCCCTAAGAGGGATGATGTGCCTTGCCGAGTCTCGGGCAAAATCCGCGGCCATAAAAACATTTTCTTTTTCCGCAAGGTTTATAAGGCGCATTTCAGCCGCAACGTCACCTTTCTGACCGGCCAAAATCGCCTGCAAAAAATTGTAATTGGCCTGGAGAGGCCGAAAAAATCCAAAAAAAGAAACAAGCGCTAGGATAAAAATCGCAAAAAACAAAAATGATTTTGCCAAAGGGGACGCAATATTTAATTCAAGGCCGGTTCCTTTTCCGCTGGACAGCTTGAATCTGGCAAAGGCAAGAATTAAAAAAAATGATAGCAAACTGCTTATGGTATCGAAGCTAAAAATATCCTGCACTAAATTCGAAAAGAAAAATGCAATAAGCAGAGCAGCTGCGAGTCCGAGCCGTTTTCTATTATAAAAAAGCTTCAGTAGCGCCAAAAAGACAATTGCAATCCAGACGAAAGCGCCGATAATGCCGGTTTCGGCCAAAAGGTTTAACGCTTTATTATGTGCATCAAAAAACAAAGAATCACTTTCAAGAAAACGATAATATCGCGAAATAAAATATTTCTGATAAAGATATGCAAATGAATATGGTCCCCATCCCAAAAATGGCTTATCTTTGAAGGCGCGAAGTGCAACGTCCCATGCGGGCAGACGATTATTCAATATTTCCGGCCTCAAATCTAGCAATCGCTTAAAAATAAAACTTTGCTGAAGATAAGCTTTGGCAAAGAGCAAAAAAATTATGCCAAGAAAAATAACAAACAAAAGGCAAGAAAAAATAAATATCCTCTTTTGTTTCTTCAGCCAGTTGGCCAACTCGGCGAAAGATAAAATGGCAAAAATAATAAATCCGGCCGCAAGGCCAAGCAGCGCAGCCCGGCTTGCCGAGAAAAATAAGGCAATAATAATAAGTATTGCGCTGGATGACCAGATGGCGATAAGTGGTTTATTGCGTTCCTGTCGCAAAAGATATAAAGCCAAAAATACTATTGGCGCGAGAAATCCGGCGAAATAAACCGGATTTCCCAGCGTGCCGCCTGAACGCACTGCAACAGCGCTTTTTAATATCTCTGCCAAGCCGAACTTCTGTAAAATGCCGGTAAACGAAACTCCTCCCGCAACCAAAACCAAAACTCCCAACAGCCATTTCCATTCTTTATCTTGACTGAATATTGAGGCGAGTAGAATAAAAAAGATTAAAAAATGAAGCTCTAAGAAGAGTCCTCCGCCAAATTCTGCCGCGCCCCAGAAGCTGCGGCTAAAATTAAATCCAAGAAATGCGGAGATGATACGGACGGCAAAAAAAAGTAAGACAAGAAATAACAGCGCATCCATCTTCGGAAGGAGCAACCGACCACGCAGCGCAAGCGCCAGCCAAAGAAAAAGAGCGACTTCGATCAGGACAATAAAATATATCCCCTTTACATATTCCGGCGAGACATATCCAAACGGCAGAATGAATATTAAAAGCGGGGTAAACAAAATCAGAAAAAGGCAGATGTGTATGCCGCGATCCAAAATGCTTTCTTCAAAAAAGGCGATTTTGTTCATAAAAATAAACCGATTATCATTCCTCTTGTTTTGGAAAAATTTCCAGCAAGAAACTGGCGTGATATCCAACCGGCATTGGCGCGATAAAAATTAATCTGAGAAGGAAAAGATTTTTTGCAATTTCGCATAAAAATAAGTTTTCTATTTCTGCTTTCTTTTAGGCCGGTTAGAAATGGATGCTCGCCTGAAGAATTTTTATGAAAAAATTTGGCTCTTGGATTTATGATGCAGTGATATCCGAGCCTTTTGGCCCGCATAAAAAAATCCGTTTCTTCAAGTGGAACGTGGCCTTCGCAAAATTCAGGAAAACCGCCTATCTTAAGCGCCTTTGTCCTATTCAAAGAGCAAAAGCAGCCTAACAAATAATATCCCTTGGCGGGCCATGAAATAAAATCATCCCAAACTTGAAATCCTGCGCTGTTCACATCCCAGGCGCATTGCCCGGAAAGACCAAATATGAAGTTGAAAATTCGCTCTCCGGTCCTTTTCTTTCTTGCGCCTGGCGCTACGCCTCCTACGCCTAGCAAGCGCGGATCTTGCCGGTTACGCTGCCATATCTCCATAAGTTCTCTTAGGGCGCCGGGATATAAAACCGCGTCATTATCAAGAAAAACCACGATCTCGTTTGAGGCTTTGCGCAAACCAATGTTTTTTGAAGTCGCCGTTCCGCGAAGTTCTTCTGTGTGATTCTTTTTATGATAGATAAGTTTGATTTCTTTTTTCTCCGCCTCGCTTCTAATTTTTTCTAAAAAGAGCTTGTCTGTCTGTGCGTCATCAATTAAAATAATTTCGTTTGGAAGGACGTCTTGCGAGAAAACCGATTCAATGCACTCTGTCAAGTCTTTCGACCGATTATATGTTGGAATTATGAGGCTGAATAAAATTTTCATGGTATACTTTCTTGGTTTTTTCTAGCATTTTATCCAGAGAAAATTGCAAAGATTGCCGCCGCGCTTCTCTGGCAAAGCCATCGCGCAGGGCCGCATCTTCAATAAGTGCGGCAAGCGCTTTTTTTATCCCTTCTTTATCCCTGACCGGTACCAATATCCCGCATCTGTCGCTAATTAATTCTTTTACTCCGCCGACATTGGAAACAATAATCGCAATGCCAGCGCTCATCGCCTCTAAAACACTATAGGGGCAAGCTTCAAAATTTGAAATAAGCGTGAAAATATCAGCCAGTTTCAACATCTGCCACACCATAGGGCGCGGCACTTCTCCAACAAGGCGAACAGCTTGCTCCATTTTATGCTGGCGGATAAAACGCTCAAGTTTTGGTCGCAAAGGACCTTCGCCAACAATATCCAAACAAATATTTTTTGTTGCAACCTGCAGTTCAAAAAATGCCCTTAAAAGCAGTAACGGATCTTTTTGGCTACTCAATCGTCCTACAAAAATTATCCTGACCGGGCTGGATTCCATTTTTCCGCGAATTCCATCCGCCGGAACCATTTCTATGCCGTTGTGAATACAGATAAGTTTATTTTTCTCCGCGATGCTCCATTTTTTGGCTAGCTCAACATCAAATTCGGAAACGCAGATAATTTTTGCAGCGTATCTGGCTGTAATTTGGGCGCTGAGAAAACCAACTATTCGCATCCAAAAAGAAGCCCTGGGCACAAAAGGCCACCCGTGCGCCGTAAATATCATCGGCCTTCTTGTGAAGATCGAAAGCGCGCCTATCAGTCCGGCAAAAGAACTATTGCAGTGCACAATATCTGGCGTAACTTGGCCGATCGCTTTTCGGCAACAATGCATCGCTTTCAAAATATTAATTGGTGAAAAATGGTGCGCAAAAAATGGATTTTCGTAGTATCGAATATTGTTCTTTTGCAGTTCTTGGGATAGCCAACCTGATCCGCGGCTCATTACTGCAACCTCATGTCCGAGTTCTTTCATATGCGAAGCTAGCTGCGCCACGTATGTTTGCGCGCCGCCGGCATCCGAATTTGTGACAATATATAAAATTTTCATAGTTCGCCTTCTTTTTTCATATTTTCTCTCAATCCGTCAAAAACGCCTAGGAAAGAATAGTAAAACACCTGTGGCCGCCGGGCGCGATTCATAAAACCTGTTAAGAATGCCCAGAATGAATAATACAGACCGAGCTTTAACAAGACGAATGCCATGCTTTCGTTTTTCGTTTTTCTACCGATTATATCCATGTAGACCATGTTGCGGAAAATATAGTAATGTTTCCACGGAGGGGAAAAATTATGCAGGAAAAATTTGGCAATAAAAAATTTTTTCTCTTTAGGGCTCCATATCGGCACTGAAACCACTTTTATGATTGTTGTTGGGTGATACACGATGCTGGCTGCATGATAATAAAGACGGAAGCCATGTTTTCTTAGCCGCTCAAAAAATTCCCACGATCCTCCATGGGTAAAATAAAGAGGGTCAGGCAGGCCGGCCTCGAGTAGGGCATTTTTCGGAAAAAGTATTCCCGTCCACTGAGCGCCGTGCCCTTCTACCAGTTCACCTATTTTGCATAATTCTTCATAGCTTTGCGTTGCTGAAAATTTTTTGCCGGCAAGAATAACGCTGACCGGTTCAAAAAAATGCGTCCCGTCTGGCACGAGCGCGCAACTTGCAAAAATTCTTTTTTTCTGCGGTTGCTCGCGGGCAGACTCCAGGAGTCTTAAAAGAGCATCCTTTGCCGGCACAACGTCCTGCTCTATGGCCCAAATGTAATCAAAACCAGCCGACAGCGCCCTTTTAAGTCCGGCGTTAAACCCGCCTTCGCTTCCCGTGTTATGCTTGAGTCTCAAATAGTCAATTTTTTTATTCCCAAAATAGCCAAGACTTCTTAAAAATTCCAAGGCGCCGTCTTCTGAAGCATTATCTATGATAATAATCGCATCCAGCGGCCGCATCTGCAAACACAAAGCCCTAAGGCATTTTTCAAGCGCTTTTTTATTGTTATAAGCAACAGTTACGCTAGCAACCGAGAAAGAAGACGCAGTAGGATCCATCTTAAATAAAAAATAAATAAATAAATTTTTTCGGGCAGAAAGGAAAGGATAAGAAGAAAATACGGAGGAGGATAAATTGGGTAACTCCTTATTGCTTTAATGATTCTATTTCTTGCGCTTTTAATATCGCCCCAGTTCATATAAATATAGGCGTCGAAAAACAGCCGGCGCGTCAAATGAAACGGATTGGATGTGTAATATAATATATATTTTTGCAGTATCTGGTCCATATCTCTTTGCATCTTAGCGCAATGCTTACGGGAGGTCAGACTTTCTTCTGTATTATTTCTTTTCAAAGCTCTTTGCGGAGCGACTATAAAATGGTAGCCGGCCAGCGCGATCCTGCAAAGCAAATCCCAATCGTCGGCAAAACTAATATTTTCATCTATAAATCCGCAGTTTTGCACGATTTGTTTTTTTATCACCACCGAAGAGAAATAGATGGGCATTTTTGAAAGAACAGAATCGCCACTTATTGCTCTTGGAACGGAAACCATCCTTGACGTCCTAACATCTTCGCAGGCCACTACCGCCAGCAAAGGATCAGCGCTTTTTTCAAACAAATCTAATTGAATTTCTAATTTTTCCGGCAACCACTCGCCGTGCTGACAGATAAACGCGAGGTAATCTCCTACGGCCATTTTTATTCCCATATTACGCGGCCCGGCCGGACCGCCGGAATTCTTGGAAATAAATATCGGCCGGATTCTTTTATCCTCGCTCGCAAATCTCTGCAATAAATTTTTTGTGCCATCGTTTGATGCGTCATCTATCAAAAGCAATTCCCAATTTTGCAAAGTCTGATTTTTTATGCTTAAAACCGTGCGCTCCAGCGTGGTCTCGGCATTATATACCGGAAGGATAACCGAAACTTTGGGCCTCATAATGTAAATCTGTTAATAAGGCGCTCGTTAAAGCCGTCCCAAAAGCCCAACATGCAATACTTAAAGGCCGGCAAACGGTTCTTGTCCATGCTTATAACAACAAAGAGGCGGAAAAGACAATAAGGAACAGCCTTAAAAAACCGCACTAAAAAATTAATGCCGTGTCTTTCGCTTCTTCTGCCCAAACGCATTATAAGACCATTGCGCATTTGGTAATAATACTTCCAGGCAGGACGCAATCTGTAAAAATATATTTTCCAGCGTTTCGTTGGTCCCCAGAATAATGTTTTATATCCGTGCGCCAAGCGCGGATGAAATACGATGCTCTTTGTAGAATAATAGAGCGGAAAACCTCTTTGTCTGAGCCTGCGGCAAAATTCAAAAAATCCATCGTAAAAATATTCCGGATTGGGAAACGCACTAGTAAGCGCCTGGCGCGGCAAAAACAGTCCCGCATAAACCGCACCATGCCCTTCTACAAGCTCTCCAAATCCGCGCAGCTCTTCATAGCGCTCTATTTCTATATAGGCAACTCCGTCCGGCGTAGTAAAAATAGGCCTCTTGTCGGAATTTGCGGCTGTCTTAGCAATAAAAATAGGCTCTGAAAAATAAATGCCGCCCGGCGCAAGGTGGGAGCTGTTAAAACATGCTTTTTGCGCCGGAAATTCTTCTGCGGCGGCCAGAAGATACGCCAGTGCATCGTCTTTAGCTCCAGCATCCTGATCAAAAAGCCAAAAGTAATCAAACCCTTCTTGGTATGCCATCTTAAGGCCTGCGTAAAATCCTCCATCCGGACCAACATTTACGCTTAGCTTGTAATAGGCTACCTTCGGTTTTGAAAGATATCCCTCCTGGCGTAAAAATTCCTCGGTTCCATCCCGAGAAGCATTATCCACTAGGAAAATCTTATCCAATGGATAGCTCTGCCGAAGAAGCGAATCAAGGCATTGCCGCACAACAAACTTCGCATTATAAATCACCACAATGGCGCAAACTTTCGATCTTTTATCTTCCATAATACAGATGCGGATTCAGATATTTATTTTTAACATTTTTACGAATATCCATAAGCCAACTCTTATGCTCTTTATACCAACGCATTGTCTCCAAAAAAGCATCGCTAAAAGAAAAATGGGGCCGCCACTCAAACTCTTTTTCTATCTTCCCGCTGTCAATGGCATGAAAACGAATATCAGCCGGCCTGTCTTCTACAAATTCAATCCACGAATCATCCTTGCCAAAATAGCGCAAGATCATTCTTGCAATTTCTATGTTCTGCAGATTTTCTTTTGTGCCTACATTATAGATTTGCCCAGGCGTGCCCCTAAAAAGGCAGCGCTCCAGAGCCGCGCAGGTATCCAGCACATAAATCCAGTTTCGGACGTGCCTTCCATCGCCATAAAGGGGTAGTTTTTTTCCTTCCATAAGGCGTAGAACAAAAAATGGAATAAATTTTTCAGGGTGCTGAAATGGACCGTAATTATTGGCGCATATTGCGACAACTACCGGCAGATTGAAAGTGCTAAAGTACGAAAGACACAAAAGATCTCCGGCGGCTTTTGTCGCTGCGTAGGGACTTTGCGGCGAAAGACGGTCTTCTTCCCGAAAGCCTCTTTTAAACCTGGATGGCAAGCTTCCATAAACCTCAATACTAGAAACCTCCAAATATTTTTTTATATGCGGACTCGCCATCCTTACTGCGTCAGCAATGCTTCGCACCCCCTCTATATTTGTCGTTACAAATTCTTCAGTGCCGCAATAAATAGATCTGTCAACATGCGTTTCTGCAGCAAAGTTAACCAGATATTGCGGTCGGAACAAAGTGATAGCTCGCCGGAGACGCTGAAAATCTGCGATATCTCCTTTTAAAAATTTCGTGCGGCTGTTGCCTGCTATGTCCTTAAGTCTGCGCAAATCTCCAGCATAAGTCAGTTTATCATAATTCAAAATTAGCGCCCACGGATATTTTCGCAGAATATAACGTATAAAATGGGAGCCGATGAAACCTGCCCCTCCGGTCACAAAAATTTTAAGATTTTTCGGCATAGGCCACGGAAAATTAATTCTTGATCAGCGAAGCCAATGGGAAATGTCGCCATCGCCCAGAAGGAGATGCCGCGGAGTTTTCTGCATCAGCGTCTCTTCTAAAAGTAAAATATCATTTCTGAAATACTTTCGCAATTCGTTGCGAAATTCGTCTCTTATTTTAGCCGAAGGAGCATGTTTTACCAACAACGAATAGGCCGCTGGCCCTAATAAATCTTTAACCCTGGGCAAAATGTTAAATCTGCGCTTTATGCCTAACTTTTCTTTTGTTTTTTGCACCAGCGGCAAAGGTTTTCTCCAAAAAAGCGGCTCAAAAAATTTTCGACATAGTAAAGGCGCTATAAAATTTGCCTTCCACATCCTGCTTCTGTTTATCGCGGGGAAGTCTGATCGGCCGTCGGATGGCACGCCCAAAAATCTCAGCACTTTTTCATATACCTCTTTGGGATTTTGCCTGAAATAATCCCACATAATAATCAATGCCCTTTCCTGACTGATTAATTGATAAAATCTTTGCATCTGCTTGCCAAGTTGAAATATATCTCCGTATTGCAACACGCGCGGCTCTCTAATCCAGTCTGGCATATCAGGAATAAATAAACCATTTCTGCGGGCATCTTGAAGCCGCCATGCTTTTTCAAAATCAGGAGCGTCTTCTGTGCCCAAAAAACGATAGAGAAGGTAGTAAGAAGGCGCTGTTGCAAGCGGCGAGCGCAGTAAGACGATAAATTTTGCCTCGGGATTATATCGCAGAATCTCCGGCACGGCTTTTTTGCTGAAAAGATACAAGACCGATCCTTCGCCTGCGGTTTTCCATAGTCTTTGCCTCAGCCTTGGGAAACATATATTGATATAATCCTCAACGGTGCACATACGCTGGTCCCTCGGAAGATTAAGATCTGTATTAAAAAAATTCGGCTCCTTCGGACAAGAACATAATATATCCGGATGCGACTTCAAATATTCAAACAACGCTGTGGTTCCGCTGCGCGGCGCTCCGATGATAAAAAAATTTGGTTTTAACAATCCACTAGCCATTAAATAAATTTTCTTTAACAAATTTTATCACTCTTAGGGCATTTTCTTCTGCGCCTAATTGATGAGTAAAAAGATGGACTTCTGCTTGCTCTGGCGGTTCATAAGGATCGGATATGCCAGTGAAGTGCAAAATTCTGCCCAACCGCGCCTTTTGATAAAGTCCTTTAGTATCCCTTTTCTCGCATATTTCCAGCGGACAATCACAAAATACCTCTATAAATCTTCCGCCAGCCTCTTCTACTTTCTTTCTCACAAACGATCGCTGCTGGGCATAGGGCGAAATAAATGAACAGACAACTGCAACTCCCCTTTTTGTAAATAATGCCGCGAGAGTTGCAACTCTTCTAATATTTTCATCGCGATCCGCTTTTGAAAATCCAAGGTCGCTGCTTAGATACTCTCTCGCATCATCTCCGTCTAAACGTTCAGCCGGCCATCCGGCTTCTTCAATGAAACGAAAAACATTATTTGCGATTGTTGTTTTGCCAGACTGCGATAAACCCGTAAACCATAATACAAATCCCCCTTTTTTGCTCATGGCTGAAGACTGATACCATTGATCTATCAGCGGCTTTCGGCTGCAAGAAAGTAGATAGAAAATCTCCGGACGCAAAAGAAAAGAGGGCGGTTGCTCCTTTTTTTCAATTAAATCGCGCAGAAGGGTCGCGCTAAAAGATATATCATCGTTCGTGATGCATTCGCCAGCGAAACGATGCCGTTTTGCGCCGGAACACCACACCACTTCCGGAAACTTCAAAATTTCAATTCCCAATTCTTTTTTTGAGAAGCTGTCAAAAATCTGCTGAGCCGCGAACGGAAGATAATAATTGCCTACCCCTGCATGATCCCGCCCCACAATAAAATGAGTGCAGCCATAATTTCTCCGCACTAGAGCATGAAATACCGCTTCGCGAGGACCAGCATAACGCATTTTCAAAAATGCGACTGCCAAAATTGCTCGTCCTTGGGGATAATAATGGTCAAACAGCATTTCGTAGCTCGCAAGAATATATTCGTCCTTAAAATCTGCAAGCTTCTTTCTCCCCACGATTGGCTGTAAAAAAAGTCCGTCTGTCACAGATAGCGCTTGCTGATGTAAAAACTCATGGCCCCGGTGCGGTACATTTCTCGTCTGAAACGCGGCTATTGTTTTCCATCCTTTTTCATGGAAAATCTTTTTTGTTTCGACGGGCCTAAAATAATATTCCCTAAATTCGTGAACTTCGGGCAAACTTATAGTTTCCAGCTCTCCACCCAATAAATAATTCTTCATCTGGACGAATTCGTCAACTCCCGGATGCTTTCTGTCGGCGGTTCCAAAAATTAATCGCGCGCTGCGTTCTTTGTCATACTCGTAAATTTCGATATCCTTGAGCAAACCTATGATTTTAGATTCCTCATCCTTTAATAAAACCTCATCTTCTTTTTTAAGTCTATCCGCTGTTTGCTGGTCAATATCCAAAATAATCGGAATCGGCCATATCGCTCCGTTACTAAGCCGCATTTCGGTGCATACGCTTTCAAAATCCTTTTTCTTTAAAAATCCGGAAAGCGGCGCATATACACCGTCTTTAATATTTCTTAGCTCATTTATTTTTTCTGCGCTCAACACGAGTTCTTCATGGGCCATATATTGCTCTTAAAAAGTCTCGGTCTTTTTCGCAAGAATGATAGGATAACTGAAATAGATAGTCACTCCGGTTTATATTTCCGTAAGCTCATAGCCATGGAGGTGAATCCACTATCATATTTTATTTCTCTCAAAAATAAAAACGAGCGTCAAGCAGTGAAAAGATGAGTGCGTATGTAGTGCCGAGCAGCTGCCTTGCGCTATCCGCTAGGCGTAGACGATGCCTGATCAGCTCCGGCCGGCTGCGCGGCGCTAGTGCTTGTCGATTGGGAATCGTTTACAGTTGGCGATTGCGTAGAGCTCGTTGTGCTAACACCTGCAGCTGTTGTAGTTGCGTTCTCGCTTGCCACACCGCTAGTTGTGGACGTGGCAATAGATGTAGTGGTGATTGTAGATGTGGTTGTGGTTGTAGCGGTGGGAGTAGACGTAGCGGTGCCAAGCGAGATTATATCGCCGGTGATCGTGACGCCGCTCTCCGCGCCGCCCGCAGCTGCGCCATCGGGCGCAGCTGCGGGCGCCAAAGCAGAACTGGTAGAGCTTGCCGAAACGCATTCGCCCTGAACCAGTGACCAAATGCCGTTTTCAATTTGCGCGCACCAGATTTTGCCGGTTGCCTTGTCAACCATTTCAAGACCTCCTACGCGCGCGGTCCTAGCGAACAATTTATCAACCACAAGCTGGCGCAAAGACAAAACGCCATCTTTTATCGTGCCGCCGATGGCCGCCAAAAAATCTTCAAAACCACCCGCAGTACCGGTTAAGAAACCCTTCAACTGACTAAACAGCGACGCATCGCTGGAAGCGGAGCCAGAAGTAAGGGCATAATTGGAATTTTCCGTACTGCTCGACACAACAATGCCGATGCCCTGATATTCCTTGCCTTGATCGGTCGGCCAATTACGCCAGTCAAAACGAGGCGCGCTAAGCCGCCATGAAACTTCAAGCGGCTTGTCGCCGAAAATAATCAGGCGGTTATTTGCCGGATCTTTTTTATAAGAAACCTTAGCGCCATCCTCGGCCGAGAGCAAAACGCTCAATAAATCCATCTTCTCTCCGAAATCTGTAACACGTTTGAATACCCATAAATCAGAGCCTTTCTTGGTCTTATTAAAATCAATAACATAGGCAAATAATCCCTCTTCTAAGCTCGGCAAAAGCTTGGCATTGCCGGCAACTTCTTCTTTAAGGCCAAGCATACTTGGCCCATAAGTTGCGTAAAGTAAATTATCGATGCTGTACAGCGGGTCCTGAACGCCAAAAGTAATTTTTGAATTGGCGCCTCCGTCGCCGATTATCAAATTAGTCGTGCTGGCGCTGGTTACCGCGCTGATGGTAAATGCGCTGGTCGCGGAGCGCCACATCCTGAGCGGATCAGTCGTCCCAAACTGAATAGCGCTTGAAGAAGCAATCGGCGAGCTGTCAGCAACCGTAAGCAATGTTCCAGGTTGTGTCGTGCCGATACCGACACGTTTATTGGTGCTATCGAAAGTAACATAAGGTGTATTGGTACTATATGTGGCGATCTGAAGAGAGGTCGTAGAATCAGTATCTTGTGGCCTAATACGCCCTCCGGCTTTTATCATGAAATCTGGATTGCTATTAAACGCAAATTGGGCGGTGCCGCTAGTATCTCTAATATTAATAAATCCTGCAGCGCCCATCTGAATGTAGAGGTTATCATTACTTCCTTGGTATATCCCCCCACCCGTTGGTGCGCTGACGTCAGCGCTATTTCTAAAACGGATCCCTCGATTCCCCGTCCAATCTCCGTTATCTAGGGCCAGAATTCCACCTACGATATCCAATTTTGCTGACGGTGCTATCGTCCCAATCCCGACTTTGCCGCCTAAGGTTGCGAGCGTTGTGGTCGCGGTAGTGATTGCGGTTCCAACAACATGCAAGGTGCTAGACGCCTGCGTTGTCCCGATGCCTAAACGATTGTTAGTGTTATCCCAAAAGAAGTTAGCATTGTTTTGAGCAATAACTCCGCTCACGCCGGCAAACAAAACAGAACCAGAAGTCAGCCCTGAAATAGTCGTGCTTGCGGTTGATAAGGTTCCTGCCGCAGTAACATTGCCCGAGGAATCAACAAGAAACTTCTGCGTACCATTCACCGCCGCTCCGAAAAGCGTCCAGCCTGCCGTGGCGTTGACCGGGTTGATATAGATAGAGCCTTGCGATACGCCGGTGCCTGTCGGCAATGCGTCAAAGGTTATCAAACCGTCTGCATTGTCAGCAACGTCGCTTCGCAAAAATTGGGTTGAATCCAGATTATCCAATTTATCCGCATCAAACGCTGCGGGTGCGGCACCGAGTTTTTTGCGTGGAATCATTTCTGAATCAGAACCAACGGTAACGCCAAGCCACAAAGTTTGGCCGAAATCAATGCTCGCCAAACTCGTAAGAGTTCCCAGCATTGTTGAAAATAATCCGGATTTGGTATATATTTGGTTCGTAACGGTATCGCCATTTGACCAAGTGGAAAATGTGCTATAAACGCAGATAAAATTATTCGTTGTGTCAACCGATTTTATAACCGCGGACTCTTTTTTATTCGTATCCCAGAGATATTGGCCTGCCGCCAAGGTGTTTTCGTTGGTGTTATTAGTGTATGCTACTTTGTCGTCGCCGCCACAGTTAGTTGCATCAGACTTAGTAAAAGTTATGTTTGTGTCTGTGAAAAGCGCGGATGCGATCCAAGATTCGGTCCAAATCGCGATTCCCCCGCCGGCCGCGGCGTAAAGCTTGAAAACCATATCCCGCGTCGCGTCCGCGACCGCCACTCCGGTTGAATCAGTAAGTTTGCCCTGATAATTTAGCTCGGGGTTGAAAGCGGCGCGCGAAATTTGATTGGCTCCAAAAATAAGTCCGCCAAATATAGCTACGACTACGACTAAAATTATTGTTATTTTATTTTGGAACCATTTTTCCATACTTTTTTGTCCTACGTTTTAAATGTTTAAAGTGTCACTTTAAACATTGGGGCGTCGTTTCTAGAAAGTTGCTGAATTAATCTTATTCGCGACGGCTTATCCTGTTGTCTGGTCGGCGGGATTTGCGCCGATGTTAAGATTGATCTTTGGGGCGTTGACCGCGCAACGGCCCGCACTTGCGCCGGTGCCTGCGGCATATGTGCAGTCTGAATAGCGGGTCGGCGCAGGATCGGCTGATGCGCAGATGGCGCCTGTGACGCGGGCGCCGCTTTATTACGCAATTTTTTTAATTTTTTCGCGGCGAGCAATAAAATCAGCAATAGTAATATATATGGAAGCCATCGCCAGATTCCCGGGCGAACCGGCTGTGGCGCTGGTGCCATAGCTGCCAGCAAAATCTCTATTTCCCCTGCCATGCGTTTTCTGACCTGATTTTTAAAATCCATCACGCTGATGTAAAGCGGATAAGTTATTGGGCTATCGGGTGGAAAAATTCTTGCCTCGTATGCGGTTTTATCACCATTGATGCGCAAAATAAAGGAAAATAATCTTCTCGTTGCCAGCGCCTGAGCCAGCGAAGCCTGCTGATTTTCCAATCCACTCTGATCTGTAGATTTGACATCTGCATTACGGTCCTGCGGTTTTTCCAAAGTAACCAGTATGGTTTTTAAAACTTTCGGTGCTTTTTCATAGGCAAGTTTTACCGTAATCGGTGGACCTATCTGCGCCTGTACTTTTCCCTCGATCATCGGCAAACGTTTTCCTTCCTGCCAGAATTCAAAATCGGATAACTGCAGCGCTTTAAGTTCGGGCAGAATCCCTGCGGTTGGCGGAAAAAGTTCGGGGGGCACAGTTGTCGGCGCGCCGGGCGTGGCGAACGCGATCGCGCCAGATGCATACTTGCCAGATTTATCATAGGCGAAAGCCGTATAATAATAACCCACGCCGTTGATCAAACCATTATCAACAAACGATTCGCCATTAGAATTATAGATAACTTCGCCGTCGTAGAGATCCTGTGGATAAAAGAAAGTGCTGCGCAAAATTCTCACTCCTTTGAAATTTGGATCCTTCGGATTTTGCCAGGTTAAATTTACCTGCCCATCGCCGGCCACCGCCTGGAAATTTTGCACGTTTGGCGGTGGCGCTGGCACAAATAATGTTCTAAAGGTTTTATCCGTGGTAAAGCCCAACCTGTTTTTGTTATCTCGCGCTTCAATCTTGAAGTGATATAAAGTGTCTTGGTTTAAATCTATAAGCGCAACCGAGTGTTCGGTGGAAGGTTTTATTTCGGCAATCGTTTCAATTTCATATTCGGCGGTGCGTCCCAAGAAAAATTGTGAAATAGCCGGCTTTGACGTTTTCCAAGAAATAATCGCGCTGTTATAACTTGGCCTTACAACAATATCCGTGATACGCGGGGGAAATATATCCACGAATCCTCCTCCCGGGATGGACACAGGACAATCCGTAGGACAGTTCGTTGAGTTTTCTCCCGACTCGCAAATACCATTGCCGCAGACTGGCCCGACAACACTAGCTACGACATCTTGCGTAATAATCACTTTGTCCGAAGTTAAATCAGCGCTCGTTTCTGAAAACCCCGTCAACGAAGCCGCAAATGCAAATATTAAAATGTAAATCAAGATCTGCTTCATTTGGTCTTTGCTGGATTTTGATTGGAATTTTGATCCGGACTTGGCGCCGTCAATTTTTCGGCATCAGCCTTCAATTTATCTGCGTAAAACGGGTAAACCTCGATCGCCTTTTGATATATATCTTTGGCCGTATTTTGATCCCCGAGCTGCCCGAAAAGCCAGGCCGTTGCTTCAAAAAATGTAATCTCTGGGCTGGCTTCCTGACGCATACGCGCTATGGTTTCGGGACTAAATCCCGGTAATTGTTTCAATAATTCTTTAACCCCGCCCATCCTCTCTGTGTATTTGAGCTCAATTCCGTTTTTAAAGTGCTCCGCGGCTTTCTGTGATTGACTAGAGCGCAGGTATACGATACCCATAATTCTTTGCATTTCAAAAGCATCTTGAGGTCTTTGTAATGAAAGTTGATAGCCGCGGTTAAAATACTCTTCGCCTTTGGCGTAATCTCCTTCATAGATGTAAAAACGGCCCAAAATATAATAGTATTGCAGCCATTGTTTGTTAAAAGCCAGGGCCTTTTTTGATATATCCTCTCCTTCGCGCAGAAAATCTTTATTTTGACTGACCAGATAGAGCCATTCGTCAGATCTAGCGGCAGCTTCATAGAAATTAAGGTACCTTATCTCCGGCTGATCCAAACTTTTCAGCAGTTCCGGCCGGAACTGCGCAAGATTTTCCAAGATTTCTTTTTGCCATTGGCCGCCGGCCTGCTGATCAAGAACTGTAAGATCGCGCCCGACCATATTAAGAAGGATTTCTCTTCTGTACTGAGTGGTGCGATCCATGGCGCGCTGGTAATACTTAAGCGCGCCCGGAAAATCTTTCTGTTCCATAAAAAATCCACGCACCGTATCATAGCTTGCGAGGACCGATTTTACATTGACAAAATATATGCTTAAAATCGCCAATGGCAGAAACGCTATAATGATTGCCTGTTTTAACGGCGCCAGATTCACTGGGAAACGCCGCTCGACGAAATAATTATTATTAACAAAGGCAAGTACGAGAAATAAAACAAGATAAGTGCTAAGAGTATCAAATGCAAAAATATTCTGTAAAAAATATGAAATAAATAACGATATTAAGAGGAAAGTCGGAAGCTCCCCCATTTTTTTCCTACCACGCCATAAAGCCGCGAAGGCTAAAACTAGAATTAAAATATAACTTAATGCGCCAACCATTCCGGTCTCGGCCATAAAATTTAAAATCTCATTATGCGCATCGCTAAAAACGTAATAAGCCTGAATATATTGCTGATAACGAGCTTCGAAATATTTGTAATAAAGATAGTTGAAAGATTCGGCGCCCCAACCAAATATAGGTCTGTCGCGCCATGCTTTGATCGCTGTTTCCCATCCTGGGAAACGACCCATTATGCTGGCCGGATTAAATCCCTGCAAGAATCTAGCGCCTAACGATCCTTGTTTAAAAAGGATTTTTGATTCAAACACAATAAGCAAGAGCAATAAAATGCTTATTGCCAATGCGCCGATTAAAATATATTTTCTGAGGTTTTTTCTTGAATTAAGAAGCGGTAGGAAATAGAAAAAACCCGTTATTGCAAGCCCCAATAAAAGACCCAGGAGCGCAGACCTCCCGCCAGACAAGAAAAGAGCGACTGCTTCAAGTGCGGCAAGCGCAAGCCAGACATTTCTTAAAATTTTTTCCTTTTCAACGGCAGCAAGATATAAAGCCAGAAAAATAGTCATTGCCAGAAAAAAACCGAAATAAACTGGATTGGAAAGAGTCCCGCTTATTCTGCCCGTCTGAATACCCACCCCGTAAAATCCAGCTATGCCTAGTTTTTGGACGAATCCAGCTAAGGTGGAAACAAAACTTATCAGCACTATTGCGCGCAAAGGAAACAACCAACTATTATATGTCTGGAAAAGACCTGATGCGATTACAAAAAAAACTAAATAATGCAAAATTGTCACAAGGCCGCCACCACCCTCTAAACTTCCCCAAAAACTTCGTATAATGTTAAATCCAGTGATAGAAGATATAAGCATTGCGGCGAAAAATATCAGTAACATGCCCGTCAATAAGGTAAATTTTGGGGCATAACGGCTATCTATTAACAGCAAGATCAGATATAAAATTGCCACCACCTCAACTGCGGTTCTAAAATATATGGTTTTTGGATATTCCGAGAAAGATAAACCGAATGGTCCCAAAACCAATGGCGCGAATAAGGTAATAAAAATCCCTATTTTTGCGGCTTCGAAAATATATTTTTTAATATTCTTCTCCATTATTATTTATTATTTTATTATTTATCTGTTTAAAGTGTCACTTTAAACATTAAATTTTAATTTGGCGTGGCTGTTACGATTATCATAGCTGTATAAGTTCCTGCTGTTTGAGTATTGGCGGATCCAGACATTGCCTCTACTTTAATAGTTGTATTGGTGCCGGACGGCTGATTTGCAAAGAGCGAATTGGAAATATTTACGTCTGAGGTGGCAAAATTATACCAGCAAGCATCCGACGTATTACCAGAACCAACTCCGCATGTTGAACCATTATCAAGGAACTTTTGAACAACATCGGTTCCTTCGGGCGTAAATCCGAATTCAGAAGTATTGTTGGCAATAGAAAAGCTAAAATCAGACGTTCCGGATTGAGCCGGCGTATAATCGGCAAAACTATTCCCTCCGCTTTTAAGCGCTGGCGCCGTAGAGGCCCGCGCAGTAAGCGTATAACCAGCCAAATTGTCGGTTATAACGGTCCAGCTGGCGGATCCTGTGGCCGCTCCCCCGCCTATACCTGGAATAACCTGAGACATAGTGATATCCGGAGGCGCACTGATGGAAATAAAGGTTTCAGCCATTTGTTGATAACCAGATTTTATTTTATAATTCGCGCTTTGCGATTCATCGCTGCCTATTTCACCGATTGTATCTTTGCTTAAATAACTTGATGATTTTTGATCAATGCCTCCTATATTTATTGAATCTGATGGTATGCGATAATTTTGGCTGGACATAAAAGCCAAAACGGGATTTACCGCAAAAAAAGCGGAAATCCCGAATAAAAGTGATATAAATGTGGTGATAGTTTTGTTCATTGCATATATGTTGTAAACACGTTGTAGACATTATCTTAGAGACTGCACGCAGAGACTTGACATAGAATATGGGGGGGGGCATTATCAAAATGAAGGCTCTTGACGCAAAAGTGGCTTAATTTTTACTGTGGGCTACCGATGCGCGGGTCTTCATCCTCCGACTGCAATCGGAGGGTTTATTTTATTTTTTAAATTTTATTTCTATCTTGCGCAATAATAAAATAATTATAAATACTATTAAAATTATTGCCGCGAGGCCAACAGCCATGATTTTCCAGGGAACCACCCAAAAATCAACTTCTTTTTGGTCAATAATATTCTCATATCCCCTGTTTAAACTTAGCGTTGCCGTATAACGTCCCCAAAGCCAGGGCTTATCCCACGTAATCTCGCGCGTCCGCAAAGAGGTCGGCATTGAGAAAAAAGAATCAACGGGCGCTTCTCCTACCTCTTTACCTAAAAGATTTTTTATTTTGATTGCGCCGTATGGCACAACGTGAATACTACCGTCATTTTGGTAGGCCAAACTGAAAGAGATCGGTCCTTTTGAATAAAATCTCGCCTGATTTGTAAGTTTAAAACTTTTTAAATAAGCATTCGCTTGCACTTCGCCGTTCACTCTTACAAAAAATAAACTGGCAATACGAGTTTTCACCGTAACGCTTCCGCTGACATTTTCTGCATTTTCTGTGCTCGTGGCTCCAGGATTGGTAGATACCAGTATTGCTCCATATCTTCCACCCGGTTCTGCGTCTGACGGCACGTTGACACTTACCTTAAAATTAATTCTCTGGCCGTGAGCCAATGTAAACTCCGTTATTTCCGGCTTTAAATAATCTTTAAGAGAATAGAGACCCTTTTGATCGCCCAAAAGAACAACTGTCTGCGTCGGATCATACGAACCGGTAAAATCTTCTGTTTGTATTTTAAAACTCATCGTCCTGCCCAGTCTATTCATAACGTAAAAATCTTTCACTGCGCTTTCGCCAGGATTTAAGAAGAATTCGTTTCTCGTTGGACCGACAACAAAATCATTAAGATTGGTGGGTACATCGGGAACTCCCTCTATGCTGTATGCCAAAATAGACGGCGCGCCAAAAAACATACCGCTTAATATCAACAGAGAACCAATGAAAAATATTTTATTTTTGGTCCAGATGCGCATAATTTATGGGTTATCCGTTGCCGTAGCAGTAATCTGACTCTGATATGTTCCGGATGTCTGCACTTTTGTTGCTCCGGTTTGCGCCCTGAATTTTATAACCTCGGCTTCTCCGCTTGGAGAGGTAGAGGCAGAACGATTAATAACCGTGTAGCCAGCAGTGGCAAAACCAAGCCAGCAGGTATCCGTTCCGGCACTTGCGCCAGTACCGCAGGCACTACCATTGTCCAAAAATTTCGCAACTGTATCCGCGGCAGTCTGGGCTTCAACTGTATAGCCGAAAGCAGAGGCGGCTGAAGCAACGGTGAAAGCATAATCCGGCGTACCGGACTGCGATGGACTATAATCCGAAAAACTATCCGTACTGCTGTGTAAGGCCGGCGTTGAACTGGAATTGGCAAGGCTAAAACTGAATCCTGTGCCGTTTGCGGTTTTGACGGTCCACGTACACTGACCCGTAGCCGTGCCGCCACCAAGACCAGGAAGGGTTTGCGACATCGTAAAATTAGCGCAGTCGGTAATGGATATTGCCGAACTTACCACTTGCGTTATGACAACCGCATCGCTCGCGGTCGCGCCGGCGAGATATTCCGGCTCAAAAAGAATCCCGCTGCCAAGGATAAGAAGCAATAATGCGAAAGAAATGCTTAATACTTTTGAAATGCCTAATATTTTTATTGTCATATTTTATTTTTAATTTTTAAATTTAGTTTTTCAGCGGAACCATCATATATATATAGCTCTGCTGAGCGACTTCGCGGAAAATCGGACGGATAATCCCAGATGTTTCATCTTGCGGTTCAATCGTGACCTCATCAGAAAAAGATTTTGAAAGTTTATCTTTTAACACTTTATCCTTATCGCTTGACGGCACCACCACCAATCCTTCTTTGCTGCCGGTAATGCGGGTGATGCCCACGTCTTCTCTGAAAGTATCAAAGCGTTGTTGAATATCATTTATAATTCCCTGCTCCAGCTGATTTGTCTGATTCACGGCATCTCCGGTTGCTAGCAAGTTATTTTGTGTCGGCGGTGGCGATTTTCCGAAAACGAGAGATTTGGCGCTATTGAAAATATTTTTAATACTCTGCCAAAAACTTGAAGCATCGGCCAAAGCATTTGTCTCACTGATAGAACCGGTAAGATTTATTACGCTTGCAATGATACGTTGCAAATTTTCTATTTCCAGCCTCCCATAATTTTGGACAGTATTTCCCGTTGGCACTAATGAATGGTTGTTGGCATATGGAATCGCGACCCATATCCCAAACAGAATAATCGTCAATAAAATTGCTGCGCCAATGTGTATTAATGGATTAATCGTTTTAAGCAGTCCGGCGGTATTATATTGTAAATTCGGCTCGCCGACCGGTAAATTTATCGGCGGATATGATTCCAGTTTCTTAATGATTTTAGGTTGTAAAGAAATCTCCATCAATGTTTGTTTCTTTATGCTTTTCGTTTCCGGCGCATACATTCCAATTGTTTTAATATATTCTTTTAGCCACTCTTCCGTAGTTACCCAATTTCTGCCAATTTTTACTGATTTCAATTTTCCTTGCCGCGCGCGCAAACTTAAATATTCCTGCGAATAATCGCATTGACTAGATGCTTGCGTAAGAGAAATATATTTTATATTTTTTATATTTTCCATTGTTTATATTTATACTTCATATCGGATATCGGAATCCGATATGAAGACCTTTGAAATTATTTTATTTTCTCTCGATCATAAAGAGCAGTCAATAGCCTGATATGTGGATAACTAAAAACCACTCCATAGTGGACTGGTAACTTGAAAGTTTAATGAGTTTTTATACTTTGCAGAATTCCCAATGCAACATAGTTCATTATCAGCCCAGATCCGCCATAACTGACGAATGGCAAGGGAATGCCAACTACCGGGAAAAGACCTAAATTCACAGCTATATTGAGAAAAGACTGCGAAGCCAAAACAATAACAAAACCAACCGCAAAAAGTCTAACAAAATTATTTGATGCCGTAATTGCTATATGCAAAATACGCCACCAAAGTAATAAAACCAGGATTAGAAGAACGCTCACGCTCAAAAAACCGAATTCTTCAGCAATAGAGGCGAAAATGAAGTCGGTTTGGTTTTCTGGTAAAAAACCGTACTGGGTTTGTGGCCCCTGACCAAAACCGCGCCCAAATAATTCGCCAGACCCAACGGCTATTTTAGATTGAGCCTGCTGCCAACCAATCCCTAAATAATCTTTTTGTGGATAAATAAAGGTTAAAATCCTTTCTTTCTGATAATTTTTAAGGACGAAAAACCAGCTAAGACTAAAAATAATAATAAATAAAGTACACAATAATAAAAAATGCTTAATTTTTATACCAGATGCAAATAAAATACCTATCCACATGCTTCCTAATATTAAAATCTGGCCAATATCCGGACGAAGAAAAATTAATATGGCTGGTATGCCAATATATATTCCTGATATAAATATATGCCTTAAATTGTAAAGCTCAATATGCCTTTGGGAAAAATATTTAGCTAATAATAAAATTATAATTATTTTCATCGGTTCGGCTGGATCTAATGAAAATGAACCTATTTTGTACCAGCTTTTTGTTCCCCTAATTTCTGGCACTAAAAAAAATAATCCAATAAGCAAAAAAATGCCAATGATATAAGAAAATAAAATAAAAAATGATTCATTCCGTAAAAATCTCCAGTCGGAAAATCCAATCATTATCATTAAAATAATTCCAGATATGAAAAAAAATAATTGTTTTTCGAAATTAATAAAATTATTAATTCTTAAAGATGAGCTATAAATGGAAATTAATCCAAAAAAAACCAAAAATATAGGAATAATTATTATTCCGGGGTCAAATTTTTTAACAGTTTGAATAAGATTCATTAATTAAAATTAAATTACTTTATTACTTATTTATTTAAGTGTTTAAAGTGTCACTTTAAACACGTTTTGGTAGTCGCTTTAGGCTTTAGGATCAAGATAGTTCGATAAAAATAGGATCTGTGTGGTATTTTTTCTTCTCTAGATAATTTTTGGTTAATTTTTTGAGTTCCTCATTTGTTAAGGCTATGCCGCCGGCGAAACAATCATTTATCCATTGGCGCTCACCCATCAAAAGAGATGTTCTAGCCCCAAACAGGTCTTGGAAGCTGGAATAAGGATACTGTTCCAAAAAATCAAAAAAATCGTTCCATTCTCCCACTCCAAGCTTTTTCCAATCCGGTTTCCAAACATCTATTGCGTTTTTAATGTTTATATAAAATATTAGCCTTGCCAACTGAACATCATCCTTACATAATACCAACCTATATGGTCGTTCAAAAACATTTCCAGTTCTGTGATGTTTATTATTGAAATATTTTGAAAAAGCTGTTTTCATTTTTTGTGTATATTTGGAAATACCATTTTTAGTATAGGGAGAGACAAGCAAATGGAAATGATCACGGACCAATATAAAACTCAATATATTTACCAATGGAGGATGTTCTCTGGTAATTAGATTCTTCTGTGGTTCTAAACCGTTTAATATTGCATGGACAGCCCTAGTAGTGTCTTCTCTATATATATTAAGATTTGGTCTGCCTATATTTGCGGCATACATATAAAATAAAAAGCGGTCTCGATCAGCCTCATTATCAAAAACTGCCTTAGAGTCTATGCCCCTATTATAGATATGATAAAAGGCTCCTTTTTTAAAAATAGAATTTCGCGAGATAGACACAATGACGCATTATAACAAGTACGAGGAAAAATACAAAACCATTTTAACCGCTCGAGCGTTTGTGGACTATTTAAAGATCGTTTAAAGTGTCACTTTAAACGAAATGCCGCTTATTATTTAGCGGCATGAATTATTGCTTATATTACTGATTGTGAATTATTTAAATATACTAGAAGGTTATCTCTAGGGCGCGACTAACTTCTTTATAATAACCTACGGAACGCAAAATTACAGGACCCGTTTGGACAAGCGTAACTTGGTAACAAACGTCTTCTTTGTCTTGAAGACCGATCGGGCAAGTTGTGGCTCCTCCGCCATTGCCATTCATATCTATAAACCCGGCGTAAGTAAAACCTGCGCCTTGTGTTGAATAATTCTTTTCATAAAGATCTCTCTCAATACCACTATCGGCTGCATATAAACTTATGGTTGAAAAACCAATTGTTTTAAGAAGCTGGAGCTGTCCAAAAATAATCGTAGCAACGCCAAGCGCAATCGCCAATAAAACCGCCAAAAACGCTAAAGCCAGATACAAAGATACACCTTTTTGCGAGTTAAAATAAAGCATTATTAATTATTGCGCTAGGTTTAAATCTCTTTGACTTATAGTGGATTGCACATAAACCGATGCTTGTTCTTCATATCTCTGGCCAACTCTTTGCACCTGCAGTAAAAAAGTTACGCGCGGCTGAAGCAAGCCTTGATCTGCCACAGCTGCTCCATTAAGCATCAGTTTAAAACTCAAGACCTTTAAAGAGGAGCCGGTTATTATATTTTCTGTACCAGCCCGCGATTCTTTAAGCTTACCTACGGTTTGGTCTAGAAAAATTTCTTCGCATTCCTGACGATCGTTGATAAATTTTATGCCCAAGCCATCGCGGCTAAGTTCGTAGTTTGTTCCGGCCGCGGATAGACAACTGGCATCCGAAGCTTTCTTAGCCGTTCTCAAAGATCTTGAAATATATTCTGTAACATAACTGACTTGATCCAAAAGTTCTTGCCGGACTAAAATTTTTCGCTGAATGCGTATGGCAAAGATAAAAAGGCCGGCAACCATCGTGGTGACGATCGCGAAGACAGCCACACTCACCATAAGTTCAATCAGGGTAAAGCCTTTTTTTCTGCGTTGAACTGCTAGGTTTGTCATCTCCAATTATATAAAATTTCTTTGGCTACAAATTTATTAGTCTGCCCGCGTTCATCCCAACTAACAGTAACGGTTATCTCAAGTTTATCCCATGGCTTCGTTAAAACAGTTTTTACGCTGCTAATAGTTCTTTTAAAATTAGTCTGTTTTCCGCCGATATAATAACTGTAAAATCCATTGCTATCCAGAGTTAAGTAAGTGCTGGCAAGAGCCGGGTCGCAAGGGGTGGCCGACTCAACCATGGTGTAATCTATGCCGCAGTCCGCGGCCGTACCCCCATTCCAATTATCATCAATAAGCCAGTGATAATCCCTGACATTTCTCATCAACTCCAGACCCTCTTGCGCAAGATAAACGGCGGTTAGGCGCGAAGAAAGCATATTGGAAATGGAAAGACTTTGATTTACAAGCGCAAAAACGCCTACGACTCCGATCACAAGCACAAAAGTTGCGGCTATAACTTCAATAATAGTAAAACCGTAAGGTGATTGTTTAAACATTTTTATTTTTGACAAGCCGGGTCCGCGCAAACAACAAGACCTATGATACTCAGCAGCTGATCCATCCAAACTACCAATGGATTGCCATCGTTGCCTATGGCCAAATTTATCCCTCTAGAACCGTTGGATCCCCCGGGAAGTTCTACCGTAGTGTTTCCGGCCGAGCAAAGATTATCGCCGCATTTGGTTAAACAAGTATACTGATAGGATGACGTACAATAACCGAAATAAGCAATGGTCAGCGTGTTATCTGCGGCAATAGCCAAATCACCACCATACACGTTGGCAAGGGAAAATGTTTGATTGCCGGAAGAGCAGGAAGCGTCGCCGCAAACAACAATCTTATCGCCATAAAGTATTCTGGGCTTGCCATCCAAACCAATAGCAATCTTGATCAGGCCCGAGGCCTGATCAAAACTCCCCGTGGAAGCACCAACGGTGTTTATAATATTGCCGGAAGAACAGGAAGGATTACCGCATTTTGCAACTTTAACATACGTAGTGACCGGAAGCGAAAGCGAACTGGAAGCATAAGCAATAATTGGGTTTCCATCCTGACCAATGGCAATGTCTAAAGAGGCATCAATCATGCTAACTGTGGCGATAGTAGTTGTTGCATTGCCAGAAGAGCAGGAAAAGTTGCCGCATTTTGCAACTCGAATAGTCCATGCGCTGTTAATATAGGCCGAATATGCAATTACCGGATTTCCGTCCTGACCAACGGCAAAAGAAATGTCAGCATCATTGTTAATAGAAGCCGGGTCAGGAGTATTGAGCGTATTTGCCAAGGAACAAGCCTCGTTGCCGCATTTTATAACCTTAAGCCCCGATCCGTCCGGTGAATAGACAATTACAGGTTTGCCGTCTTTTCCAATACCTATCGGCAAACCACGTGGTGAGGAAATGTACTGACCGCTAGTAGCATCAATAAATGTCTTTTTGCGGTTTCCGGAACAAAATGGATCGGCGCATTTAACAACATTAACTCCGACATTAAAACCGCCGCCAGCGCTTTGCGTAGCGTAAGAAATCACGGGATTTCCGTCAGCGCCTATGGCAATTCCAGGCCCCGCTGTGCTAACAACCGTGTCAGAAGCAATCGTGTAGTTTCTATCAAAAGAAGAACAGGTATCAGAAGTGCAATGAAAAACAGAAATGCTACTGCCATAAGACTGATTCCATTGATCGCTACGTCCAACTATTGGATTATTTGAAGAATCGAGAATAAGGGCGAAGGCGCCGAAAAGATAAGTGCTAGAATCCGGTCCGATATCAGCGCTTGCGCGGCTTGAACAGGAATCATTATTGCATTTTACAACGATATTATCCACAACGAATGTATTCTGATCGGATGAGGTATAGATAAAGGTCGGATAACCGTTTGTTTTTTTTGCAAGGCCGCCCACTGAAAAAGCAGCGGTTGTTGAGCTTTGAATTGAAACGGTGGTTTTCGATGAACAAGAAGCATTAGAACATTTTGCGGCGTAAAGCGCGTAAGATTGACCTAAAAGCTGGCCTTGATTCCATTTTACATAGGCATAATCATATATAATAACGGGGTTGCCGTCGCTAGCGAAAGTTACCTGACCGTTCCAGCCATAAACATAAGTGATGCCATTGCTATCTTGAGTTGCGGTGGTCGGACCGGCAATATTAGATACGCTATTGCCGGAAGAGCAGGAAGGATTGCCGCATTTAAGAACTTTAAAAGTAAAAGTTTCTTGATATGTAGGATAACCGCTGGTCTGGGTATCTGTCATATAAAGAAGTATAGGTTTATTATCTGCTCCAACGGCTAAAGCCTCGAGGCCAGATGAACTATCAAGATTATTGTTTGTATTGCCGGAAGAACAGGAAGGGTTGCCGCATTTTATCAAATTCAAACCA
>CAYNXX010000003.1:64027-66494 GCA_964401295.1 uncultured Candidatus Saccharibacteria bacterium
GTTTGTATTGCCGGAAGAACAGGAAGGGTTGCCGCATTTTATCAAATTCAAACCATTACCATTGTAAGAGCCATATGCAATTACAGGATTAACGTCGTTCGGTCCAATCGCAATCTGTACGTTTGGGGACCACGGGCCTATGCTTAAAGGTATTGTAGAAATGGTATTTCCGGAAGAGCAGGAGGGATTGCCGCATTTTATAACTTGAATAGCCGACGTGCTAGCGTTAATAGCGTAGGGATAGGCAATTACCGGATTTCCATTTTGGTCAACGGCCAAATCCGCTGAATTGGGCGATGAAGAAGCGGTGTTAAATATAACGCTGGTATTGCTTGCCGGCGTGCAATTTGCGTCTCCGCATTTTATAAATTTTAAACTTTGATCAAAGCCGCCAGAGGGATCATTAACCAAGATTAGCGGATTTCCATCAGCCCCTTTGGCCATCGCTAAAGGATAAATTTCGCTCGACTGCGCAATTCGGATAAAGGTTTTTGTCGCCAAAACCGGGCCGACACGAACAGAATTCTGACAAGAGAAACCGGACGCAGCACCCTTGTCATCTTTAACTATCAGACTTGGCTGGTAAATTCCGCCGGCCGCATAAGTATGTGGAAGGTTAAACGAACAAAAATCGTTTTGGCATCCGGGAAGCTCGCCGGTAATATCACCATCACCCCAAGCCCATTGCCAGCTGGCAATAGTGCCATCGGTATCGGTTGCGGTTCCGGTAAGAGTAAAAGTGGTTGACGCGCCGGGGGCCGCGCTGTTGGGCGAAACCGCGCAAGATAAAACCTGCGGAGGATTATTTGTCACGCAGGAATTTGCTATTTCAATTAAGCCAAAATTGTTGATGCAAACGCTTTTTGTATTCGCCCCGTTGGATAAAGTAATATAAGCGGGCGCTGCCGGAGATATATTCACGGTTTGAAACGGCGGAGCAAAAGCAATATACATTTGGCTCGCCGGAAGCGCGCTGATATAAATAGGAGTTTCTATCTTAATGTCTTCAACTATCTGATCGGTAGAGGGATTATAAGCCAAATTCGGATCATTATCAAAATCGGCGTAAATAATGTAACGGTATGGCTCGGAAAGCCCCGGAAAATAAACGCCGTATGCATAGGGTAATTTGCCATTAAATTCTTTTGAACCTAAAGTATATTCTTGCGCACGGCGGATATCCTGACCTAACTTATACGCAGCCCGGTCCAGCGCCAATTGCCGCTTACCATTTTGCCAGTTTGGAACAATCAATGTCGTAAGCAAAACAATTATGGCGGTAACTGTCATAATTTCAATTATGGTAAAACCTGTTTTGTTGCTGTTCATTTATATAATAAAAGCCTTAAATATGTATCCAAAATAGTCTGGCCCCAAAATAAAGCTATAAAAGTTCCGGTGACCAGAAATGGGCCGAAAGGAACTTCCGAGCGCATGGTTTTCTTTTTGGCAAGAACCAGGCCGATACCGACAATCGCCCCGAGAAAGAAAGCGGCAAAAAGCGCAATGATTACTCCGACAGAACCTAAAAATAATCCCATTAAAAAGGCTAGCTTCACATCGCCAATACCCATCCATTTGCCGCGCGAAATCAGAACTATTGCGCCGAAAAACGCGGACGCGGCAAGCGCAGAAATCAATGGATTAATCAGCAAAACCCAGCTGTCGTCCCCAACGCTTAGAAGGGTAAAATTTATTCTCCATTTTGTATTCATAAATTCAAAAATGTGATAAAGCGCAACTAGCCCTATCGCGGGATAAACGATTTTATCCAAAATTATATAGTGCTTTAAATCGTATATAAAAATGACTATTAAAAATGAGGCGATTATTAAATAATAAAAAAATGTGGCAAGCGCGAAAAATGCCATTCCGGCGGTCGGAGAGATTAGCGCTGGGAAAAGGAAAGAAGACGAATACCACAAAATAGCCGTAAATAAAATTCCCGTGGAGATTTCAACGATGGGATATTGCAGCGATATGGTATTGCCGCAATATCTGCACTTGCCGCGAAGCATAATAAAACTTATTACCGGAATTAAATCTTTCCAATTAAGCCGGTGAGAACATTTCGGGCAATAAGATCTTTCAAGAAACATCTTTTCTCTTGTGTAAAGCCGGTGTGAAAACGCATTTAAAAAGCTTCCGGCGCAAAGGCCAAAAATGAACGCAAGCACATAATAAAAAATAAAGTCCATCAATATTATTATACCAAGAAATAAGATCAAGGGGAAAGGTAACTCGCTCGGCAAGTGATTTCAGGGTCGTTCGCTCACCCCGGCGAAGCTTGCTCACTCGCGCACGCCTCGCTCGCTCTTTTCGCTTCGCGAAAATCCTTGCCCGCGAGCGAGCGTGAGTGTCCCTGAAATCACTTACCTCGCTCAAAAATCAGTTTATTTCGTATGCAGAAACCTCGCGCGTGGCGGGTAGGCCAGAAGAGATGCGCAAGGTTTCTTGAAGCGAGATA
>CAYNXX010000003.1:66594-126470 GCA_964401295.1 uncultured Candidatus Saccharibacteria bacterium
CTCGCGCGTGGCGGGTAGGCCAGAAGAGATGCGCAAGGTTTCTTGAAGCGAGATAAGTTCTTTTTCTTGAGCGAGCCGAGCGTTCGCAAATGCATCTCGGAGGCAGTTTGGCATGGTTTCCGCCGAAGGCGGGACAAACTGCCGAGAGCTGAGCGGGTTCGCCTCGCTGGAGGCGAGAACCGCGTCAATTTGTGAATGCTTGGCGAGCGAAATAGCAAACAAAACTCCCGCCGGAATGGCAGGGAGTTTTTAGATCAACAATGCAGATTTAATAGCAACTGGCAAGTGTTGGTACCGTATCACATTTGCTGAAATTACCCGCAGGGGAAGCAGTATAATACTGTGTGGTAGTGCAGCTGCCTTTATTCTCCAGGGTAGCATACGCGCAGAAATTAGTCGAGCTAGCTGAATTATCTAACCATACATATAGGGTTGAACCGGGATCGCTCGGAACTTTTGCCATATAAGTCTGATTTGCGTCTTTAATAGTGGTGGGAAACGGGCTACCAGTGCTTGTGGCATACTGCGAGTTATTTCCATAATATAATTCCTGCGCGGAAATTATCTGACGCATATCGGCTTGCCGCCTTGCATCACGGGCCTGAGATCTTGCATTGCCCATTGAAACCAAGACTATTGAAGATAAAATACCGATGATGGCGATAACCACCAATAATTCAATTAATGTAAAACCTTTTGATTCACTTTTCATTTTATTTATATTTTATTTTTATATTTAGGAGTCGACCTTTCTGTATTCCTTTTTTAAGGACGGCTTTTGTGCCGCCAATGTGCGTTTATTATACCATAACATCACGGGCGGGATGCAACGGCGCTGTGGATAACTAAGCGCTGGTCAATCGGTAAAGCGGCAAAAGAACAGCGGCAACTACGACAGCGACAATTACGCCCAAAAATACTATCAAAATCGGCTCGATCAGGCTTAAAAGATTATCCATGGTCCTATTCACTTCTCCTTGATAAAAGGTAACCATGTTTTGCAGCGCTCGGTCTATGGAACCTGATTTTTCGCCGACATAAACCATCTGCGTAAACATTGGCGGAAAAAGATACGGATCCTGGCGCAAAATCGAACTGATGGCCTCGCCTTTTCTCACGCCATCGCGCGCCTTGAAGATGAGTTCTTTGTAAATAACGTTCCCTATGACCTGGCCGGCAAAATCAAGAGCTTGGGCAATCGGAAGGCCACCGCTGATTAGAGTTGACAGATTCTCCGCAAAGCGCGCCAGATATATTTTTCTTAATACCTCACCCATAACCGGCATCCGCAAAAGTACCGCATCGTAAATTTTCCTGCCATTCTCGGTTCTGATATATGTCATTAAAGATGTGCCGACGGCAATTAAACCAACAAGCATCAATAGCCACCATGCTCTTACGAAATTGGAAACGCTTATAACTATTTTTGTCGGCAAAGGAAGTTTAGTATTAGTTTCAGTCAAAATCTGGGTAAGATTGGGTAGGACGAAAAATATCATTAAAATAAAAACGCTGAAGGCAACAATTATGACCATTGCCGGATAGATAAGGGCTCCGCGCAGTCTCGATTTTAAATTGTATTCCGTTTCCATATGATTGGCCAGATAATTCAAAACATCAGATAATTTTCCCGCGGACTCCCCGGATTTGACCATATTAATGAAAAATGCGTCAAATGTTTCAGGAAAATGGCTTAGCGCATCGGAGAACGAAGAGCCGCCTTCAATTTCTCTGGCCAAGGTCAAAATTTTTTCTCTGAAATCGCCATTGCCGGTTTGCTCGGCCAAAGAGCGCAGGGCCTCAACCAAACTGACCTCCGCTTTAAACATTATGGCCAGCTGGCGCGAGAATAAAACGACATCGCGCATGGTCGTGCGCTGAAGCAATTTGACTTGCGTGGCGTAAAAAGGCAGTGACTGTCGAGAAAGATAGGTTACATAAAGGCCATATTTTTGCAGTATAAGCAAGGCGGCATCTTTGTTGGACGCCTCAACTATGCCCGTTTGAGTCCGGCCGTCTTGGGTTTTGGCCTGGTAGTTAAATTTCATTTGATGGCACACCGCCGACTTTTTGGCGGACCTATCTTCTTATTAACGCGCGTAGTTCCTGCAGATTCGAAGAATAATTAAGCGCATTTTCCATTGTAATTTCTTTATCGCGTATCAACGCGGCCAATGCCCTATTCAATGAAATCATGCCCAATTCAGCGGAAGTTTCAATCACGAGTGGAATTTCATGAATCTTATTTTCTCTTACAAGATTAGCCGTGGCGGGTGTGTTAAACAGTATTTCACAAGCTGGTATCAATCCGCCGCTGATTCTTGGTATCAATCGCTGAGATATAACTCCGAAAAGAGAGCCTGAAAGCTGCGCTCGGATTTGATCTTGCTGGTCCGGCGGGAAAGAATCAACGATGCGATGGATGGTCTGCGCCGCGGAATTTGTGTGCAGCGTAGCAAAAACCAAATGACCAGTTTCGGCGGCGGTGATGGCAATTGACATCGTTTCTGGATCGCGCATTTCGCCAAGCATTATAACATCCGGGTCCTGCCTGAACGCCGCGCGCAAAGCCCCGGCAAATGAAAGAGTATCCTGGTATAATTCGCGCTGTTCAATAATGGATTTATTATCGGTAAAAATATATTCTATCGGATCTTCAATAGTTATGATATGCATGGATTTTTCCTGATTTATTTCATCAATCATCGCGGCGAGCGTCGTAGATTTTCCGTGGCTTGATGGGCCGGTGATAATAACAAATCCCTGCGCCGGCCGTGTAAACTCATGAGTTACTGGCGGCAGATTCAATTCTTCTATCGTCCTTATTTTCATCTGAATTTGACGCATAGATATACTGATTTCGCTTTTCTGAAAAAAAATATTAACCCGAAACCTCGCCTTATTGTCAAAAGTATAAGAAAAATCTATTTCTTTGCGGGTTAAAAGCCTTTCTTGCTGAGTTGGCTCCATAAGCGCAAGGCCCAGTTCTTTAGTGTCTTCGCCTGTCAGAATTTTATAGCGCACCAACGGAACCAAACGCCTTGAAATACGCAATATCGGAGGATGACCAACCGTTAAATGCAAATCCGAAGCCTCCTCCTGAACAACCAAGGCAAGCAATTCTTTAAACTGTAATTCATAGTTTGGCATATTTCAAATAAATAAATTATTATTCTTCTTCGGTCACTCTAATAACTTCTTCCAGCGATGTTATGCCGGTTAAAACTTTCATCATTCCATCTTGATGCATCGTAACCATTCCCTGACGCTTGGCGATTTTTGCGATTTCTGATTCGGATGGATTTTTCAAAATAAGATTCGCGATTTCATCCGACACTTCCAATAATTCAAAAAGCGCCACCCTGCCTATGTAGCCAGATTGATGACACTTGCGACATCCAACCGCCTGCCACATAAACCAAGGCTCTGCGGGCAATTCTTTTATCGCTCCATCCGGCAAGTCTTTAAATTCTGTTTCAAATATCTTAAACTGGGTCTCGCTTACTTTCACTTTCTTTTTGCAAGCGTCGCAAAGGTATCTTACCAATCTTTGAGCCATGGCAAGTTTTAGGGTCGGCGGTATCAAATATGATGCGACGCCCAGGTCTATTAATCTAGGGATGACGCCGACGGCATTATTGGTGTGCAACGTTGAAAGAACAAGATGGCCCGTCAAAGCCGCATGCGTGGCAAGCGAGGCAGTCTCCGAATCACGGATCTCGCCGACCATTATGACGTTCGGATCTTGGCGCAATATTGCCCTTAGACCGGAGGCGAAATCGTAACCTATTTCGGGTCTTACCTGCGACTGATTAACGCCCTCAACAAAATATTCTATGGGGTCTTCAAGGGTTATGACATTAACGCTTTCCTTGTTTAAAATCTGCAAAAGCGCGTAAAGGGTCGTTGTTTTTCCGGAACCAGTTGGGCCGGTTGAAAGTATGGAGCCGAATGGCTGTTTAATTACCTCCTGAACCAGTTTAAGGTTCCTGCCTGTAAGGCCCAGGTCTGGAAGACCTTTAAGGCCGGCGTTCGGATCCAAAATTCTTATGGCAACTTTCTCGCCCATTGATGTGGGAAAAGTTGAAACACGAAAATCAATATTTCTTTCCTCAAGTTTGGTGCTGAATCTGCCATCTTGCGGCACGCGCGATTCGTCAATGCGCAAATTTGAAAGAATCTTTACCCTTGCGACTATAGCGGATAAAATTTTAAGCGGCAGGATCAATCTCGTGTGCAAAACCCCATCCTGACGAAATCTGACGCGGACTTCTTTTCTTGTCGGTTCTATATGTATATCAGATGCTTTGCCCTCCACGCCGTATTGCAAAAGGACCGCCACGACACGCGTTATCGGAGCTTCTTCAACCAAACGCTCAAGCGCTTCGGCTCCTGCTCCTTTGGGTTTTGCTTTACCCTGTTTTATTTCTTGTTCAAGCTCTCCCAATGCTTGCGTAACTTCGGCTTTAAAAGTTCTATAACGCTTTAGCGTCGCATCAAAAGTGCTGGGCGTAATAAGAAAAACTTGATACTTGAACGCGCTGCGCCTTCCTAAAAAACTTAGGGCTTCCTGTGCAGATATGTCTTCCGGATTGACCATACCAACATCCACAACATCCCCAGTTTTGCCCACGGCCGCCATTTTATAGTGCTTTGCCGCATCTTCCGGAATAAGCCCCAAAACGTCAAGAGGAATATCTTCGGCCACAACCTCCTTTATCGACAGCTTAAGTTTTTCACTTTTAATCTTGAATATCTCTTCTTCGGCGACAACTCCACTTTCCAGCAAAAAATTCTCCTCTTTTTGATCGCTCTTTTTAAAATCTTTTTCCAGATTTTCTCCCTGCTGCAGGCTTAAAACTCCCTTTTTGATTAATTGTTGTATTATTTCCGGCATAATGATTAATCTATTTTGTCAAAATTTGCCCTGATGTGGCCGAGGACGGCACAAAAGGATTATCCCTTCCTGTCGTAAACGCGGATGTTGCCAGCGGCTGAATTTTTGGAAACGGCTCAAGATCTAAGAAGAATTTGCTTTGCAATATACTAAAATCAATCGTTATCTTGGGGGGCTTGGCGACTTGGATTTCCGGGCTCGGCGCCGGAGCAGGACGCAAAAAAAACCACCAAATAATAGCCAGAGTTAACAAAACAATTCCGGACAAAACTAAAATCATATATTGCTGTTTTCTTTTTTGTTGGGCAAATGTTATGGCCATAAATTATTTAGCCGAAGAAGATGCGGTGCTAACTGAAGCAAGATTATACGCGCGAAGAATGATATTAAAATTAAATAGTTCTAGGCCCGGCTTTGGTGCGGAAAAAGAAATGGAATCAACATCAATCATTCTTGAATTTTTATAGACGGAGGATAGAAAAGTTTTCAAAGATTCATACGATCCGGAAGCCGTAATTTTAACTGCCGTATAGGTAATGCCTGGTTGCACGGTTTCTTTCGGGTCCGAAACTGAAACCGAGCTTAAAATCAAACCATTTTGCGATGCGGCTTGCTGAAGATACGCCAGAAGTTCGGGTACCAAAGGATTTGTCGGCAAAGCCGCGTCCAGTTTAGCCAAAGCATCAGCATTTTGGCTCAATTTCGTATCAAGTTCTTCAAAATTTTTGTAATCATCTTCTAGATATTGATATTCTTTTTGCGCTCTTACCAAATCCGCAGAGTGGACGCGGAATTTATTATAAACTGGTAAAACAAGAAAAAATATAATTGCCAGGGTGGCGAGAAGCACAAACGCAGTAATGAATGGTTTTTGCAGTTGCATAATGAATTATTGTTCCACGAAAATGGCTGAGGTAAAAGAAAAACTTATGGAAAAGTCTATTCCGCCACCGCGCGCCAGCCTTGGGTTCGAAAGAACGATATCTTTGATCCGTGGGTCCGCGGCAAGAATTAAAATCTGCTGGCCTAATGTCTCAAAACTGCTGGCCGTACCGGATAGTTTTACGCTAAGTTTTTGCATATCAAGAGCTATATCGTTATACCATATTGCAGGATGCGTTATGCTACCGAGAGCGTCAAAAAATTTTGTGCCCTCGCGATGAACTCCAAGCAACATTGTAAAATTATCTATTTTCTTTTTATAAGTTAAAACTCTGGTCTTTAACTCCTTTCTGTCTTGCCGCGAATTTTCTTTAGCTATACTGTCCGTTATAATTTTCAATTGTTGCTGGCGTGATGTATCTAGCGTGCCGAGAATAAAAAATGATGCGATGATGAATATCAAAAACGCCAAACTCGCATAAAACAAAACGTTGGTCCAGCGCGGCAATTTTGTTTCTTCTTTTTTGGGGATTAATTCAACCATTTTTAAATAAATCCTCTCTGAGCTACTCCGGCCGCGACGGTCCAGGAGGGCCCCATTTCTTTTAAGGTATTTTCTAAAATCGGCGGGTAAAACATTTCTTCAAAAGGATTGGCAATCAAAACCTGTTCTTTTATTTGCGAACCTATATATTCTGCAAGCCCCGGCAGACGCGCTGAACCTCCGGCGATAAAAATCTTATATATATCTTTTTTCTCGGAATTTTTGAAACTTTTTGAGATTTTTTCTATTTCGGAAACGATAAGATCTATCAATGGAGCCAATACCGACCGAGGAGTAACTCCCTGCGCCAAGACGCTTTCCTCCGAAGCGACGCCGATAGAATGCTCCAAGCCCTGTTGAATTTTCAACTCTTCGGCCTTATTATAATCAATTTGTAAAGCTTGGGCCAAACGCTGGCTAAACTCGTTGCCGCCCATATCAAAACTATGGCTCAATTTTATTGTTCCGTTTTCCACCACACTGATTGTCGTTGTTTGAGCTCCGACGTCTATCAAGACAATGGGTTTTTGCTCATAAATGGCAATAGCCCGGGTCAAGCTGAAAACTTCCGCTTCTATGGCTTTTAATTCGAGCGAGGCCAATGAGGCGATTTGCTGATACTGATTAATTACTTCGTTGGGAACCGCGACCAAAAGAATTTTTATTGGCCTCCCCTTTTGGCCGTCATTGCTCAATTTTCCACTGATGACCTGCCAGTCAAGGGTAATATCAGAAAGCGGCAAGGGAACGTGCTGATGAGCTTCGTATTCTACGGCTTGAGCAAGCTCTTCTTGCGACATCGGCGGAAGTTCAAAGGTCGTAAAAAAGGTGGAGAAATCCGGAATTGAAAAAATAGTCTGAGCTCCCTTCATTTTGGCTTCGTCTATGATAGCGCGTATGGCTTTGGCAACATCCTGAGACGAAAGTAAAAGAGTGCTTTTTTGAAACGTTCTGAATGGTTTTTCGTAAAAAGCCGAGGCGAGCATTTCGCCGTAATTTTCAAGGTTTATTCTCTCCCCAATTTTACTTATTTCGACAATCTTAACCGAAGCAGTGCCTATATCAATGCCTAAACAAGTTCTTACGATCGGAAGCTCAATCTTTTGCTTGGTTAATTTATATTTTAATGTTTCTATGTCGAATGGTAGCTTGATATGCATGGAAATGCCTTGCGAGGGGGCTTAATTTATAATACCATAAATCCGTTCCTCTGTTGTGCTAAAAAAACAGGTTATTCACACTTTTAATTTATGAATAATTTAGAGGGGGCCAAAGAATTTTTACTTGATATACTTTTCCCTAAAAAATGCGCAAATTGCGGCGGTGAGGGCAGCTGGCTTTGCGAGGATTGCGCATCGCTTATAGAAATATTGGAAAGCCAGTATTGTCCATTTTGTAGCCATCCTGGAATTGTATTAGATGGCAAAACCTGCGCATCCTGCCGGAAAAATAATAAACTTGCTGGTCTTTTTTGCGTGGCATCTTTTGAAAATAAGGTGGCGCGCAATTTAATTTACCAATTTAAATATGAACCGCATCTGGCGAAATACCTTGCCCAGCCTCTTTCGTCTTTAATTATAACCCATTTGAATCTGCTTAACAAAAATGCTCTGCCTGAATTCCTGTTGGTGCCAATTCCGCTCCACAAAAAGAAACTGAAACGGCGCGGATTCAATCAGGCGCTTGAATTAGCCAAACACCTTGCCATAGCGCTTGGCTGCGAATCGGAGGAAAATGTTTTAGTCAAAAATAAAGAAACCTTGCCGCAGATGGAAATGCCAAAGGAAAAAAGATTTCTTAATATTTCCGGCGCATTTGAATGCCGTGATACTGAGAAAATCAAGGGTAAAAAAATTATGCTAGTTGACGATGTTTTTACTACCGGCGCGACAATGGAAGAATGCGCCACACAACTACTTAAAGCGGGGGCAAAAGAGGTATGGGGAGTAGTTATAGCAAGAGGATAAAAACTGCATAAGTTCAAAGGCTGCTATCTAAGTCGTAACATACATCCTGAACGCTTTGGTGATATGATAAATCTAGAAATGAGGATCGTTCTCCGGTCTTAAAGGCAGACTACTCTATAAAAGAGGGAGGATTGCTCTCTTGGAAAAATAAAAAAAGTGGCGGACGAAAATTATCGTCCGGCTATGGTTTTTGGTTTATTTGGTGACTATGCTCATCGCAGTAACACCGTATACCCGCCTGCGCTCCGAAAAAGTCCCTATAGCATCTTTTTTGTTGTCTGTATTTCTCAATAATTCGTTGAAGGGGCTAAGTGTACTCTAGTTCATCACCAAGCCTAGACCACTCTTCCAGGGTTGTACAAACGCTTTTCCTGTATTCATAAAATTCTTTTTCTTGTTCTTTTAAATCATGGGTGCATTTACAACCAATTGCTAATGCATAAATATCTACCTTTGCCATATTTGATTCATACCAGCCGTCAAGGGTTGTATATTTGGAAAGTTTCCGATCGGCAAAAAGCCTAGATGGTCGGAGTAAAAAGCGAAAGGCAACAGTCGGCAAGTTTTCCAACTGTTGAGAAAATTCGAATGAAAAATTATTTTGCCCTTATTGATAATGTATTTCATGTATTTCGTTTTCGCTAAAAAAGCCTTTTCAAATGCTAGCCGAGCGGCGCGTCTCGCGCCGCGAGCGGCTTCCGATTCCGATTCCCAATTCTGGCGGTGAGGGTGGGATTCGAACCCACGAGGGCTGTTAACCCTAACAGTTTTCAAGACTGTCGCCTTCAACCACTCGGCCACCTCACCAGATTAATCGGTTTGTTTTTTGAGAACGCAATTATGTTTTCAGCCGTAGCATTCAAAATCCTCTGAAGCGCTTCGACGCTGTTAAAAGCGTTATGCGGCGTAACGATAACATTCGGATGGCTAATAAGCATATGATTTTGCAGAGTTATTTTAAGATCGCGGGTTTTTTTGAAAGCGGCGTTTAAAAGCTCCCATTCTTCTTTTATAAAACCCTCCCCTTCTAGAACATCCAATCCCAATCCCGCAAAAATACCATCTTTAAGTCCGGCGAGCAAAGCCGATGTATCGCAAACCTCGCCGCGCGAGGTATTTATCAAATAACATCTTTTTTTAAACAGCTTTAACGATTTTAAATTGACAAGATGATGCGTTGCTGGATTATGCGGCACGTGCAAAGTCACGATATCGGAATTGCCAAATAAATAATCGAGTGTTACGTATTTAAACCTTACGCGCTTGGCAAACGCCAAATCCTTTTTGACATCAAAGGCCAAAACTTCCATTCCAAAGCACCGCGCCAGATTGATAACATCGCGGCCTATAGTACCGATGCCTACGACGCCCAATGTTTTTCCAGCAAGATCAAATCCCCTTAATCCGTCAAGCGAAAAATCATCCTTTTTAGTTCTTTCGTAAGAAGCGCAGATTTTACGCGAAAGCGCAAGAATAAGAGCAAAAGTATGCTCGGCAACGGTATTTTCGCCGTATGTCGGCACATTTGAAACTAAAATGTTTCTTTTGCCGCATTCTTTCAAGTTTATATGATCAAAACCGGTTGAACGAGTTGCGATAAATTTTAAATTTTTTGCAAGGCCCAAAATATTTTTATCCACCGAAGAATAAATAAAGATTGAAAAAACATCTGCGCCTGAGGTTTTTTTTAACGTTTGCGGGTTCAATTTTTCTCCTGAAAATAACAAGTCAAAACGCTTAAGTTTTGATTTCAAATAATCCGCTTCGCCGGGCTCTATTTCAAAAAATGCTATTTTTAATTTTTCCATTTTGTTTATTCGGTTGTTTTACCGTCAAAATGCTCCTCAGAAGATTCCGCCTCTGGTTTCGTTTTGTGCACAGTACCGTCTTTATGGTTTGGCGGCGAATAAATCGTATAAAGCTTCATCTCCGTTTCGCCGGTGTTTATAATATTGTGCTTTGTTCCGGCCGGGACAGTTACAGAAAATCCGTCTCCAATTTCGTGCTCAACACCGTCTAAAATCGCTTTTCCCCTGCCCGATTCAAACCGTAAAAACTGGTCAAGATAATGCACTTCTTCGCCGATTTCTTCGCCAGACCCCAAACTCATCAAGACAAGCTGGCTATTTTTTGTTGTATAGAGAACCTTGCGAAAATAATTGTTTTCTTTTGTTTCTTTTTCTATATTAATTACGTATCCTTTCATAATAGGTTTATTTAAATTATTAATAATTTATGGCGCTTGTGAGGGATTCAAAATGAGCTTTTATTAATTATACCTTACTGTGCTTATGTGCGGCAAATAAAGGGCGCGAAATTTTATTTCGCGCCCTAACCGTCTTAATTTTAATTTGCTCTTTACTTTGCTTGCCCTTGCTGCTGCGTCTGGGCCGGGGCAAACACAAGAGAGGTCGCAGAAAGCATAGACAACCAGCTGGCTTTAGCCGCATCTTGTGGCAAAGTCGACAATGCATCGGTAGAAACTATAAAATCTATACCGCTGGTATCCGGATAAAGAACGATTATCTCCAGTGCTTTAACCGCGGCAACATTCGGCACAACATTAACCATGGTTTCTTTAAGAAGACTCACCAGTGCTTCGCCGGCACGCGGTTGGAAAGTTTCTGCTTGTTGTTCTTGACTAAGAGTTTGCGGGTCAAACAGATATTCTGGCACCGCAAACATTACCACGTACCCCACAACTAAACTGCCGCTATTCTCAACTACCCGGGCCGCGGTAACGACAACGTGAATATCACTATAGCTATTCGTAACTCCTGCGGCTATTTTGTTAGCAGTATCTTGAGCCAGATTTATATCCTGAGCGGACACTGTTGCAGAAGGCACAATTGCTGTAGGGGTTGGAGCAACGCCCAAAAGAGTATTAAGCCCTGATGGCAAAGATGCTGTCTCAGAGGTACCAGACCGGGTAGATAATCCCTGATCGTCAGAAGAAGAACCAACGGAACAAGCTGCTGTGACCAACAAAACCAAGACAAGAATAAGACTCAAGCCAACAAAACGCAAACTTCGATTTAGCAACGCCTTACCTCCCATTTAATCGCTAAAAATGTTAATGTTCGTCCACCTAGACTAGCTCATTGGTCTCGGAAAGTCAAGAGATAAAAAGAGCCCTCAATGAAATGGGGCTCTTACTGTTTACTGTGTCTTTATTGGCTGGAGCTGTTTTGTGCTGCATTCTGTGTTTTCGGAATCAAATCCAGATCTACAAACTGTAATTTCTCCAGCCACACCTTTGGCGAAGCGTTCGGTATGGCTCTTAAATCTTCCACCACGCCAATGGCTCTTTGCATAGAACCATCTGGCAGCCTGATATCAATAATGATTGCCCTGACTGCCGGGTCAAAGGGCACGACATATTTCATGGTCAACTGCAGCAAATCGTATACCCCTCCGTTATAAGCATCGATAGCCTTCTTCAGCTCGCTCGCAGAGGTTAAGCCGCCAAGACTTTGGCCTTGCTGAGCTTGCACAAAAATTTTCAATGGCGCATTAAAATTAAATTGATATCGCACTACAATTGTGCCTGATAAATCCTCGCGCGTAGCTGCGGGCACGGAAATGTAAGCACGTTTATCAACCCGGCCACGAATCTCTTCTAGTCGCTCCGTGATAGTGCCGCCCCCTATCGTTGTTTCCTTAGGGGCATAAAACTTGAAAGCCAGAAATCCAATGGCTAAAATTACCATAAGTGCAATACAGTTTTTAATCAAGCGCTTCATCTAGTTCACCACCTTTTGTGCCTCAGGGAGTTGAAGGGTTTTGGCATAAAACGGATTATCTTGGCCAAAGAACATTCGTTCCGGCAACAGATTACGGTCTTCCTTTGACAAGAAACTTAGCTTGATAAGCCTTGCATCTAAACTATCCCACAAATTTTCCAAGTTTTTTCCTGAAAGTTCATCAAGTTCCTGGAGTCTGGTCACAATGTCTGTGGCCAAATCTTTATTGGCCCTGATCAAACGATAGACATCAACCGCTGCCTGACCGAGAAATACAGCTACACGTTCTCGCGTTTTTGGATTGGCGAGAACCTGATCAACAAAAGTTTTACTTCCAGCAGAAACAGAAAGATGTTCGTCCGGCGCCGAAATCAACGTCTCGCCGATGGCGGCGTATTTTTGTCGGAGCTTGACTGAACAACGATATGGCACCATTGCTGCCTTTCCGACAATAAAGGATGCGATTCTGGTTGCATTCTCAAGGTCAGAAGAAACGCCGGGCTCATTCTCGTTAAAGAAGAAACGCTCGGCAATTACAGACCCTACGCTAACTCTTAGCAATCCCTCATAGAAGGACTGGGGCGTAGCATCTCTTTCCTCAACCGGAACGTGGGCGACCATCCCCAAAGCCTGTCCGCGCGGCATCACCGACAAGACGGTCGGTCTCATCTGCTCTCCGAGAAAAGCTTTCAGGGGCAGGAAATGACCCATCGCTTCGTGATAGGCCGTGCGTCTCCGGTTTTCACTGGAGACTCGGCCGGGATCTGCCCGTCCATAAAGCACTTGACTACGAGCCTCCATTAGAGACTTCCAGTCGGCCCGCGGGTCGTCCCAAGCAGAATCTTCCAGCTCAGCCTCATGACGCAGCCAGAACTTTCTGTCTTCTTCGGTCAAATTCTCAAGCAAAGAACCAGAATCAAGCATCTCTTTGATGCGTTTTAGATTCTCTACGTGACTGCTCCGAACATCAGGAGCAAGATTTATCATTTGCTCAAGTTCGGCCGGACTCATACCTGGCGTAGCCCTAGCCAGTTCTTCTATTTTTTCTGGAGCCAACAGGTGAGGTTGCGCCCATCTCTTCTTTATTGCCTTATCTAGATAGAGCGCCGCAACATCTGCCCTGGCGCGCACGTCGGGAGTCTTAAACCTTGCCGTAACTCCAAAGCGTCCCGGCCTACGAATGGCCGGATCAAGCATCCAGGCTCGGTTAGTCGCAGCTAAGAAAAGAATATTATAATTCTGCGCCTTGCCTGGTGGCACGCGCAATAGTCTACCTCTAAAGGTAACCGGCATAAACAGAGCATCGAGAAGCTCATTTGTCTTGCCACGCAGCAATTTTTCCAAGAAGGGAGGAGTACTTACTCCATCCAGCCAAGTGAGAAAGGAGAAAATTGCAGTATTCGCACCCCCACCACCTCCGCCAAAGAACATCTGCTGATGTTCGTAACGGTTTTTCATTGCTTGTTTGAGTTCCCAAAATCTCTCCCGGGCCTGAGCGGTATCGTAAATAATACCGCACTGGCTCGTGCAACCAGCACTGTCATAAGAAAACATGTCCCAAATTTGGTTTGTTGATCTGCCAAAAGGCGTCATACCCGGCATGCCGGATCGCACCTGGAATAGTTGCTCGGCCTCGTCAATAAAGACGATTGCGCCGCCGTATTCTTTGGCCAATGCTTCGGTACGCGCCCTCAAATAAAGCACCACGAATTGGGCGAATCCAAAAAAGGCAGGCGCAAGCGCTTGAGCATCGGCATAAACGTACGGCAGCTCAAGCCTCGTACCAATCTCCTTTGCGAATAAAGTCTTTCCTGTACCTGGTGGACCTTCAAAAATAATCCCGCGCGAAGCTGGTCTTTCGCTTTTGCCCTCGGCAAAAGCTACGAATTTTCTCAGCTCGACCTCGGTCGTAGCACGAGCATCTGCTTGTCCGCGCATAGTTCCTTCCGGAACTTCCCACGTGGCGTCTCCTGGTTTATGAAACTTGATTTGCATAATGTTTGGCAACATAATACTGCCATACAAAAAAATCGTCATTACTAAGTAGAAAATAGGCAGCATCAAAAAGTTAGGCAGCAAAAGCAAAATAGTTGGACCAAAAACCTCAAAAGAGAAACGCAGGCCGGCTGCGGAAAAGAATGACGCATACACCAGCCATGAAGGCAGCCAGATGATCTGCAAAAGCCAGATAATGGCCAGCAGATACAATGGCACGAGGAAAGTATCCTGTGGCGAACTGCCGAAAACAAGCTTAAAGACCACCCAGTATAAAACTAGACCGATGCTGATTTTCGCGCCCATGCCAAACATTTTATCGTGCATGCGCGCCGCCTCGCGCTTTAAGGCTGCAAGGCGCGCTTTTTTACGCAGAATTTCCTGATCAGATCCTTGCGACTGTTTTGCAATTTGAGCGTTGGGTTCGATTGAACCTTCCTCGACGTCATCCATATGCACTATTTGCTCTGCTGCATGTAAAGCAAGACCACCTCTAAGCGCTATGGTAAAAACGAGATAGCTTACAGCAACGAGCGGAAAAGCCGCAGGGATAGAAACACCCTGCCAAACAAACCAGCCAAGCGAAAAAATAAAATATCCGGCGGATGCCAACAAGAAATGAGGCAAATGCTGTGAAGAAACGGGCAAAAACGAACCAATAACTCTTTGCAGCTTTTTAACCATCTCTTCCATAACAGACACCTTTCCTTTTTAAGTTGTCATGGTACTCCAGCCTGAATACCAAACCTACCGTTAGTTGTCAATCCCCATCATATGTGTTAAGCTTTTACTGATCAGGTTTGATCAATTTTTGCCGGGCGAGAAAGGACCGATGAAATATATGATGCAGTTAGTACAGTTCCTTATAAATCTTCCTTGGACTATATTTGGTCTGCTAAATGCGCTTATCAGCCAACCAGTTGAAGTAGAAATCAATCTCAGCCGGTTAACACTAATCATTTGGGTAAAAAATATCAAATTTATACCAAGCGAATTTTTTGCTCTGACCTGCGGCCATGTCATCTTAATCAAAATGAAAGCGCGCAATCAACAACGGCGATGGGGATACGATGCTGAAAAATTAAAACAGCACGAATTCGTCCATGTTAAGCAATTTGATAGATTTTGGGGGTTTTTCCCTTTAATCTATTCCATAGAATCACTGTTACACGGCTATAATGAAAATCATTTTGAGCTTGAAGCGAAGAAAAAATCTTGAGCCAAGAATTATGATCAATAAAAAAAGTCCTCTAGCGACTTTACGCTGAGGACTTTTTAATTTGGTCTACGCAAATAAAGAAAGAACATTAAACTGGCAAAGGATGCTATTGCAATCAAAGGAGCAAGTTCTACCGCTGTGCGGCGTTCGCTGGTTTGATAGCTGGGGCTTACTGGGCCTGCGGCTTTTTTAACTGCATCGAACAGGCTTGCATAATCTTTTTCGCTAAAATATTCTCCGCCGGCAATATTGGCAGATTCTACTAGAACGTTTTTGTTAAAATTACTTACGTATGGATCTATACCCCGAAGTTTGCCCTCGTTGTCATATAAGTAAATCAGTTCTCCTGGCGCGCCTATGCCGACAAAAAATATGCTAACATTCGCTTCGCGCAGTGAGACAATATCCGCATCGTTTGTTAAGACCGGCATATCTCCGTCCGTGAAAACAACCATAATTTTTTTCTTACTCTCTTTGGGGAAAAAGGCAGAATAATCTTTTGTTAACGCGTCTAAACTGCCCCTTGCATTAAAACCTCCAAACGGTATTGATCCTACTTGTACATCTTTATCAAGCGCATAGTCTATGGCTGACGCATTGCTGGTAGGAAAAAGATGGGCCAGCATAATGTCTGTGAAGCCGGCTATCCCGATTTTAGCATCAAGCTGTCCAACAAGTTCCTGACCAATAATCTTTGCCCTTGCCAGACGCGTCGACGCATAAACTTCTTTTTGAGCTAGCATGCTGCGCGAAACATCAAAAACTAATAATACCGAAACATCGTTGCTAAGCTTTATTCTACTCTTCTCATTGGTCAGGATTATAGGTCTAGCAATGACAAGCACCAGCAAAACAAGGAACAGCGTTATGCTAATAGCTTCGGCAATAAAAATTCTGCCATTAACTTTCAGCAAAAACGCTCTTAGCACTTCTTGTTCGTGACGCCACGATAAAAAGAGAACTAAGAAAAGCGGAGCTATAATTGTCAGGCCAAGCAAGCCCTCCGGGAAAAGTAGCCTAATCAATTTATGCCTCCTAATAATCTGAGTATTTGCCGGGGTTCCCGCCTGGAATTCCCGGCAAGGTATCAAGGGGTAAATCTCCGTTATCTTGTTTATTTTGGCCACTATCTTGAGACTTACCTTCAGAGTTGCGCAGGGAACTTAAAAACTCCAGATTGTGTTTAGCGTTCTCATTCTCCGGGTCGAGCACAGAAGCCTTGGCAAATAACTGTAGCGCCCGTTCCAGCAACTGAGAATCCTGATTGCTTAAAGCCTGGGAGGCTGTAATGATTCCAAGTTCATTAAGGGCAATAGAGGCTATCTGATGATTTTTGGAATTGGCGAGTTCTTGCAGCTGATTGACTGCCGCCTCTGTCTGGTTCTCTGCTAAAAGTACGTATACATTTCGCAATTTGAGCCCATCGCCCTGACCCATCTGTTCAACTAGCCAACGGTTAATATCATAGCCGAGAAAAGATCGCCAGTCACCTACTAAACCCTGAGCCTCAAGGCTTGCGTCTGATTTTGCGATCAATGAGTTCATTCTGGAAATGACGATTGCGCCGCTGATCAATACGCCTGCAAACACCAACAAAAGTATGGCAATTGCAAACCCAATGATCCTTCTTCGCCACAACATGACATCACTCCCCTTTCGGCCAGCGAACAGGACGCATAAATATTACGCCCGTCGTTAATGCCGCAATCAACATGGCCGCTCCAAGCACAATTCGCAATGACAAACCCACTTCTGGGCTTGCGACGCCGCTCGCAGAAATTTCTGTATTCGGCTTCTGAAGGTCGAGATTCAAGGAGGTTGTATCTAGCGCTTCGACATCACTAATTATGAAAACCGAGGCTTCACCAAGGATATTTTTGAGCTGATCTACGGAAGAATTATAACCTTCATTCTCCATAACAAAGGCAACGAGATTGAACTTCTTATTGACAAGCGCTGCAAGCAGCTGCATAAGAGCCGGGGGTTCATCGTCCTCAAAATCGCTTGCAATAATCACAGGAATACGGTTTTGCGAGAACCCTTTTTCCTGGCTGCTAAACATAATAGCTTTTCCAAGCGCTTGTTTGATATCTGTTGCGCCTGTAAAGCTTAGCGATTGCGATAACTTCCAGTTCAGCCATACTGCATTTAAGAGGCTTTCCCGCTCTGCACTAGGCCCAATAATTACATCTGTTCCTCCAAAAATGATTACCAAAATATTAGCGCCTGGATTGCGAAGCAATAGCTTATCCAATAGCGTAATTGCGGTGCAATCTTTGCGCGCCGAACCATTTTCTATGCTGGTAACTCTGTAATCGTCCGCGCAATTAGTGTTGCCGGGAAACGCCGATGCAGACATTGAACCTGAAAAATCCAAAAGATAAATTGCGTCTATCGGCCGTTGCTCTTTGGGTAGAATCTGCTGGGGTGTTGTTGAGGGATGCACAAGCATAACTAATCCGCCGATGATAAGCAGAAAAATGACAATTATAACGGCTAAACTGGCGCACCGTTTTGGCCAGGCGATCGGCTCAGCTTTATCACCAAGAGGAATGGTATGATGCTTTTTAATCGTCCAGGCCGCTACCAGAATCAAAGCTGTAACCGCAACCGCGCTCCATAAAAATATTGAGGATCGTGCCAAAGATATTAAAATCTCAATCATGGCCTCGCTCCTGGCTATTCGTTGCATTGATGATTAGTCTCCGCAGCTGGGAAAGCAGCTCTTGAGCGGTTTGGACTTTAACTTGTTCTGGCGGGCCAAAAACTATGGGCAGAAATTTCTGCTCAAGAGCGACAGCGCCGGCAACCGGACCAATATTTAAGACGGTCCGGAAAAGACGGTAGGCTTCAAGAACAATCTTATCTGGAGAAATCTTATTTTGAGCCAAGGCTTCAGCTAAACGCGAAATGTCTACCAGTTCTTGTCGGAAAGCAGTATTCGCGATCGGCTGCTGCGCCTTGATTTTTTTGCCTTGTGGCAAAAAACATGCAGCTGCGATAAAAATAAAAGCCAAAAGACTCAGCACCACGGCAAAGAAGATAAAATAAGGGGTCAGGTTCATTCCCGGTCGCATCGGATTAACAATCGGCGTCTGGGGGAAAAACAGAGGATCTGCCGACGAAAGCCTGCTCACCACACGAAGTTGTGGATCTCCGGCAAAAAAAGTTTCCAGTTTGCCATTCTTATGTTCCATGACCACCGCGTATCCGCCTAGATCATAAGGGCTATCTTGAGGCAAACAAGACAAACATTGGACCGTAATGATTTTTTCTAACGTAACCACTGAACCCTCTGTGCTCTTACTACTCTCTTGCCTTTTAACAACCAAACCTTCTTTTGGAGCAATAAATCTCACTGAATTTTCTTTGAACTCTCTAGCGTCAAAAGTTGCTGCGAGTTTGATTTGAAATTGGTCAGCAAACAAAACTGTCTCTGGCTCAACCGCAGCCCTTGTATAAACATCTGTAAATTTGGGCGTGCTATTTAAGCCGAACAAAAATTTCGGCTGTCTTATCATAGTAGCCAGAATGGTAAAGAAACCTAAAGCCGCCAATACGGCCACGAAAACTTTCATTCTATTCATCGCAAGCCTCCTCTTAATGCGCTCCAGCCTAAAAATGATTCATAGATCTGCTCTGGATCTGCGGTAAATAGCGTAATAGGGTGAACCTGAAGGCGCTCAAACAATTCAATTATTTTTTTTAGGCGAAATTGATGCTCGTGCATTTTTCTCTTAGCTTCTCCGGCCGCAATGAAACCCGTCTGTCTTTGGCCATCGCCGAAGACTTGGGGCAGATATACAGGAATTCTACCGCGCCATACGGGAAAACTTGCCTCAAGTGTAGGATCTTGAATTATCACAGGAACAATATCCCAGCTTGCGGTCGCGGCGATTAGCAATGCATATTCCGGCATGGCTAAAAAATCTGACAACAAGAAAACAAAACTTTCTGGCGGAACCTGATCTTTAGCGTCAAGAAGCCATTCAAGAGCAATAGAAATATTATTTTCAGGAGCAGTAAATTTTCCATAGGTCAAATTGCGATTGCGTACCCGGTTGGCTTCTATCTCCTTTTTGGGAGGACGCCAGAAAGGATCAGAATTTTGCGCCCCGTTGGCATAATCTAAATAGCCAACTAGACCGTGATGCTTTTTTAGGCTATCCACAATTAGCTGACCGGCACTCACGATAACCTGGTGTTTTGAAAGCCATGGTTTGGAATACCAGCTCATACGGGGCGAACGGTCAACAACAATCACTGCCCGCATAATCTCATCCTGCCTAAATTGTCTTACAAACGGGGCAAAAGAACCTTGCTGGGCGGAACGTTTAGCCGTTTCTTTCCAATCTATAAGCCGCATAGAATCTGAAGACTGATATTGACGTTTGTCAATAAAATCGTGGCCCTGACCGCGATGCTGACCAGGATATTCGCCTATACCGCGCCCGCTAATGCGTTTTCTTGGAATAAGAGGAAAAGTCAAGATTGTGTCCATAACATAACTCCTTTATTTTGATCGGTTTTGCTATCCAATAAAAATTGTCGACGAGCTATCTTAAAAAATTATACTTTTAGGGGACGAATGTCAACCCCATAGCGTCTTAAGGTAGTCATTTGCATTATCGATGCCGTAAAGCGATACGAGCGCCGTCCGGTTTATAACATACCAATGACGATGTCAGACGAACTCTAACGTGGAGCATTCTAAAAACAAAAAGGGGTCTTTTAGGACCCCTCTAACTCATATTCAGGCGGCTCGGCTATCGCATTTACAATCTCCATAATAATATTCTCTGCTCGCAGACCTTTCATGCGCGCGCCTGGTTTAAGCATGAGTCTGTGCGTCAGCACTGAAACCGCAAGGCACCGCACGTCGCAGGGTAAAACGTATGTGCGATTTTCAACCAATGCCATGGCTTTTGAAGCGCGCTGTAAAATGTTTAGAGCGCGGTCTGAAACGCCCAAATCCACTTCGGCATAGTTACGCGTAGCATTAACCAGTGCGTAGATGTAAGAACGTATTTGAGGATGGAGAAATATATCCTCCAACACGCGCTTTTTCTCGGTAATAATATCAGAAACTTGGGCCACTGGCTCAAGCAGATCAATTGGATGGCCCTTATCGAGACGGGACATAAGCTCAAGCGCATCCTCTCTAGATGCATAACCAAGCTGTATGCGCATCATAAAACGATCAAGTTGGGCTTCAGGCAAAGGATATGTACCTTCGTATTCAATAGGATTCTGCGTTGCCAAGACGATGAATAATTCCTGCGGCAAAAGATAGCTTACGCCGTCTACCGTAACCTGATGTTCCTCCATGCCCTCCAGCATGGCGGACTGGGTCTTTGGCGTACCACGGTTAATCTCATCTGCCAAAACGATATTGGCCATAATGGGTCCTGGCCGAAATTCGAAACCAGATTTTTCCTGGTTCCAAATATTCAGCCCGACAATATCATTCGGTGTAATGTCGGGTGTAAACTGAATGCGCTTAAAGTCGGCGTCGATCGAGCGAGCTATGCTGCGCGCAAGCATTGTTTTTCCAAGGCCAGGCACATCTTCAAGCAGTACGTGCCCTCCGGCGAGCATAGCCACCACCACCAACTTTATTTGTTGTCGTTTGCCGACAATAACCTTTTCCACGTTGTCTATTATATTTGCTATGCAGGTTGTTACAACCCCCATCATTCATCCCTCCACAAGATTTGATTTTAAGGTGCCGGTGGATAAAAACCCTATCTGTTTATGGTCCAGATAAATTATCATATCACCCAAGATCTGTCAAATGGATCTAGGCTCTTACCTCACTTTGTCGTGCAAAAACCTGTAGCGATTATGTCGCTTATAAAAAGTATTTGCGGAGGAGGTGGGACTCGAACCCACAAGACCTTTTTTAAGGGTCGCAGTTTAGCAAACTGCTGCAATAACCATTATGCGACTCCTCCAGCGCGCTTATTTGGCACATCCTCTCGGATGCGTTTATTTTAAGCTAAGTTACATGTTGCGTCAATTATAAATTTATTATATAATTCAGGTGCACCAAACTCGATTCGCATATTTCCACCATCGCCTCCATAGCTCAACGGATAGAGTGTGGGTTTGCGGAACCCAAGATAGAGGTTCGATTCCTCTTGGGGGCACCAGAAAGGAAATTGCAAGAATGGAATTCGCGATTTCGTTTAGGGGGGAGAAATTTTTTAATCAAATCTAATGCTTAAAAAGTGGCCTGAAACAGGATTATTTTTATTTGATCCAGCGCTACGATGAATTGACAAATTTTTGTGAGTATGCTATACTATTTATGTCTTTGGGATTCCGAAAACCCGCTGACCTTGGCGGTATTGTGCCGCCGAGAGTAGCATCTTGAAGGAGGTAACGAAACATGAAGTGTGATTTCACGATGTTCGGTGTGGGATTTCTCATCGGGAACCTGGGCGCCAGCCTCGTGTTGCAGACCACCACCATTGACAACGCCGTGACCATCGGTATCGGGCTGTTGCTCATCGTGGGGAGCCGGTATGGTCTCTTCGGCAGAACCTGACACGCGTAGTGCCATCGCTGCCACGCCGACACCCCGTCCACGAGTCCCTTACGGACCAAATATCTGTTTGGGGCTCTCGCTTTTTCTAAAATTGAAATCACTTCCATAATTTACTATTATTAATTCACTCAAGGTATTCGTTTTCGCGAATTCTTGGATTTATTCGCCGCTAAAGAAATTTGGAAATTGTTAAATCTTGTTTTGGTCCGCTACGAATTTTTTTGCAGCGAAAACGAATTGGGATTTTGCAAAACGTCTACTGCGTTTCATAAAAAGAAGGTTCAAGCATTTTCAAGGATTGGGCACATAAACCAAATCTTAGCCAAAAATTAATCTAAATTTTTCTATTCAGAATAATAGGCGTATAGGTAAAAATCAAAGTTCTGTTGAAAATAGCTTTGTGCTATATAACACGGGATCCTGACGAGGTGAATCTTTTAACTCCGTTGGTTCAGCTTCGCGGCATAGGACCGGTTTTGCAAAAAAAACTGAAACGCATAGGAATTGTAACCTGCCACGATTTGCTTTTCCATTTTCCTCATCGCTATGAGGATTTTTCGGACTTGACGCCGATTTCGGAAATAAAACTCAATCAAAAATGCTGCGTAAGGGGCCAAATCATCATGATAGAAACAAATCGTACTTTCCGAAAAAGAATGATTATAACGAGCGCCATTTTGAAAGATGACAACGGTTCAATAAAAGCCGTGTGGTTCAACCGTCCATATATAACAAAAATATTAAAACCGGGTGATCTTGTCTCTCTTGCCGGAAAAGCGCTTGCGGATAAAAATGGAATTTATCTTTCGAATCCAGCGTATGAAAAACTAGGCAATGCGCAAGATATCGCAGAATTAACCCATACCGGAAGAATAATTCCGGTATATCCGGAGACCGAAGGGCTATCCTCGCGCTGGCTAAGATCAGTAATAAAATTATTATTATTGCAACTCCAAAATAAAATCCCGGATGTTTTGCCGCCAACGGTGCAAAAAGAATATGGAATTATGCCGCTTCAAAAAGCCCTATGGCAAATTCATTTTCCGGAGTCATATAAGCTTGCGGAAAAAGCCCGGGAACGCTTAGCCTTCCAGGAATTATTTACGATTTCGCTCGCGGTACTTCGTGAACGCGCTCGGCTTAACAAGTGCAAGGCCACGCCAATAACCCTTGAGCTTGAAATTATCCAAAAATTCGTAAAATCTTTTCCATTTCGGCTGACCGATGCGCAGAAAAAAGTTGCGTGGCAAATTTTAAAGGATATGGAAAGACAACGGCCAATGAATAGATTGTTGCAGGGTGACGTTGGTTCTGGCAAAACCGTAGTTGCGCTTACCGCGGCGTTAAATGCCATAAAAGCCGGCTATCAAACCGCTTTTATGGCGCCAACCGAGATACTTGCAAAACAGCATTTTCAAACCGCAAGCCAGCTGATGTCAAAATTTAAAATAAACATCGGTCTGCTTACCGGGAAAACAGATTATTTCATTTCAAAAAAATTACCAAACCAAATTATTGAAATCTCGCGCCAGAAACTTTTGGAAAAAACCAAAAATGGCGAAATGCAGCTGCTGCTGGGCACTCACGCCCTGATACAGGACAAAGTGAAATTCGGCAATCTTGCCCTGGTTATCTTAGACGAACAGCATAGGTTCGGTGTTAAACAAAGGGCTAAACTTTTAACGCAGAATGCAGGCGATGTAAAATTGCCGCACCTTTTATCCATGACCGCCACTCCAATCCCCCGCACATTGGCCCTGACTGTTTACGGCGACCTTGATCTTTCTTTGATTGACCAGCTGCCTATCGGTCGGAAAAAAATAATCACCGAAATAATTCCGCCGCAGCGCAGAAAAGAAGCTTATGATTTTATAAAAAATGAGGCGCGCAATGGCAGGCAGGTTTTTGTTATCTGCCCACGGATCGAAAAACCAAACGCAAAATCCAAAAAAGATGCGCTTGATTGGAACGAGGCCAAGGCAGTAAAGGAAGAATATGAAAAATTATCAAAAAAAATATTTCCCGATTTGAAAGTTATGATGCTGCACGGAAAAATAGCCACCAAGGAAAAAGAAAAAATAATGCGCGAATTTAAAAATGGTAGGGGTGATATACTCGTTTCTACCTCCGTGGTGGAAGTTGGAGTTGACGTACCAAATGCCACAGTAATGATGATTGAAGGCGCAGATCGCTTCGGCCTTGCGCAATTGCATCAATTTCGCGGAAGGGTGGGCCGGTCAGAACAGCAATCTTATTGCCTGCTTTTTACCGAATCAACCGCCATAAAAACTAAACTAAGGTTAAAAGCCCTGCTCGAACATGACAGTGGTTTTAAACTGGCCGAAAGAGATCTTGCCATCCGCGGACCCGGAGATTTTTCCGGCTCACGCCAATGGGGTCTACCGGATCTAGTCATGAATTCTCTCAACGATTTGCGGCTGGTCGAGAAAACTCGCCAAGCCGCGAAAGATGTCTTGTTTGACGATCCGCACCTAAAAAAATATCCGTCGCTACGGATAGAAATTGAAAAATTTAGGGAAAGGATTCACTTAGAATAGAATCTAGAAATGGAAACGCTGCCCGAATTTTATATTCTATTTTCTAGCTTCTATTCTCTCTAGTTTTTGGCGTCGGCCAAAAGCCTATATACCTTCCGAGCATCAATCTTGTTTGCGCGTCCAGCGCGGGAATTGCCGTAAAAAATATCATTACGATGGGAAATAAAAACCATTCGGCCGCGAGAAAAACATAGTGCCAATTTTTGTATTGCGGTGGGCGCGGCGGCAGCATTCTTATGCTAAAATATGCTGAGCTTATAAGGCCGACCATTGATATGGTAAGTATTCTGCTGACAAGCCGCGGCAAATTGTAGCCGAGCAATGTCTGAGAAAAACTTTCTCCGCCCAAAAACAAAGGCAACCAGCCAAGCAAAAAAATCAAAAATGGCGCGGTTGCCCAAGACCAATGGCCCTCTATCAGCTCAAAGCTCAAGCCCCATTTTTTAGCTGCGGGGATTTTTTTATTTTTCAAAAATCCGAAAAGAAAATATGGAATGTCAGCTGCACCATATGCCCAGCGCCGCTGTTGAAGATATAAATTCTTTAGGGTCTGCCAAAAAGATTTTGCCGTATTGGCATCCATCGCGATTGGATAATAAAGCGGTTTGGCGATGTAATTGCCATTGTAAAAAAGAAAGCACTGCCAGAAGATGCGCGAATCGTCAGAAACAACATTGGTCTGCTTGAAGCCAACGTCAACCAAGGCCTTAAAGCTCATTGAATGTGAGGAAAAAGTGATAAGCTTTTCTGGCCTTTCCTGATTCATAATCTGCCAGAAAGTTGAAGAAAAAGAAAACATCCGCGAAAAAGATGATGCCGACCAAATGTTGTTGATAAAAAGCGGGATTGGCTGAAAGCTACAACGCGTAGGATTTTCGGCAATAAGATATTGGTAGGTAAGTAAGCTAAAATATTGCGGGAAAATTGCTGTATCTATGTCAAAAGAGGAAAAAATAATATTTTCCAGTGGAATCCCCAACGGTTTGATGATTTTTTGGAAAACCTCACGCGAAGACCAGGCTTCATTGGAACCCTTGCCGGGTATTTCCCTTGGTAAATTTACCGGGTGCCAGGTGATAAAAAATTTGAAAAATTTATCGCCGAATTCCTGCTCCATCAAGTTTGCGCTCGCACCAACAAGCTGTAGCGCTTTTTCTTCGCATGCCAAAACCACGATTATCCTTTCCTTCGGATAATCCGACGCGTATAAAGCAGAAAGTGTTTCCCTAATAATCTCCACCGGTTCCATATACATCGGCAAAATTACAAGATGATAAACATCGCTCCATTGTCTTACCGGCAGGTGAAAATCGCCTGGATTTAACTTATCCAACCGATTCCGCCAATTTACCTTTTCATGTTTCTTCATAAGATCATAACCTATGCGTAGGTGCACTGATAAATAGATCGTACGCAGCAGCCAGAAAATTACGAAAACGATAATAAAAATCGCCACCCATACGGGCCGAAGCCAGGAGAAAAGAATCACCAAAATCAAAACGCTCCAGCTCAAAAAGCCGGGCAACGTTTCAAAAAGGCGATATATGATTCTGTCGCGCGGATTTGATAAGTCCCTGAAACTATTAATCCTAAGGTAATCCTTTTCCATCTAGTTTAGTTCTATATTATTTCTCGCATAATGACAAATGAAAAAGCGTGGATTGGCTCCACGCTTTATGCTTTAAAAGTGCTAATTATTAAGAGAACTTTTCAACTAACTTTTGGTCTATAACGTAGAGGCAAATTTCCTTCGCCCCCTGCTCGGTATATCCGAATTTATCCATCAAACTCTTAATCATATGTTCTATGTGCTCGCGCATTCTACGGTCAAACGTCCTGAAGACTCTGGTCCCGTAAGCATTAACTGCGTCACGGAAAGTATTATTCTTAATGAATGGCTGAAGAACCTGTTCTTTAAGGTTCCTGGTATAAGCTTCAAAGAAAATTCTATACAAGTCCGTTTCGGTGATAGGCTTACCAGACTGTGCAATGGTTTCAACATATTTTTTCTGGGAGCGCTGGGCAGATGCCAATGCTTCTACATCAGACAACTGTTTTCCAGCAATCAAACTGCTGATTTGCTTTAAAAACTCAAGTGTGACTTTTATCTCCTCGCCCGTAGCGGGACAAATTACCTTCGTGCCAACATCGTAGTTTATGGCACACAGATAATGAAGAATGTCTTTGCAGATCTGCTGCTCGTTATAGAAATAGAGCGCTTCTTTTACCTGGCCCAAAACCTGATAATCGTAAAGGTTTACAAGTGACTCAATGAAGCCTTTAGGTATGCCATTGACAAGGTCATCACGCTTTTCCTTGGGTATGCCATACTTGAAATAGTCCGTAAGATTATCCATATTAATCAGCTTTGGAGGCGGATCGTTGGGCTTAGACTCATGTGGCTTAAGCTCATAGCGGGTGAAAAAGTCCCCGAAGAATTGAATAGCATCTCTGCCAGAAAATCCTTTGTTGCCTTCTTTTTCCGCAAATGCAATTACTCTTTTTCTAGCATCTGCGGTAAACTTCTTTCTGTCGTCATCTGTAAGCCACGAGGGAATGACTCCGTTGTATATCTCCATACGGAGCAGTAAACCCATAGCGTCGCAGTATTTCGCATACTTTGCGAGGTCGCCAACCCACTCTTTAATGGGTGGGCACTCGGCGCTCATCCTGGAGGCAATGATAATTCTTGCAAAGTTGTCCAAAACTCCGGGAAGAAAGCGCGCATCAATATGGTTTCCAAAAGTGCTGCGGTAAATCTTAACTTCCGTCGGGACTTCCAAAACATAAAGAATGCTGTTTCGCTGGATCCGCGCCTGAAGCGATTCAAGTTTTTTGTCTTTAAGGGCGTCGCTATCCTCAGGGTTCATCAGGGCGAAGAAAAGCGAATTGATACGCTCTTCTATGTCCCCTCTTACCCTATGAACGCCTTCGGAAATCACGTTATGCAACTCTATCAAGCGGTCCATGTTATGGGATTTAATGTCCATCAGGACGTAAATACCATTGTTCGTCCTTGCCTGTGGCGAGAAAATATATTTTACCGCATTTGGTCCAAAGATTTGGTCAAGCCTGTCTTGAACTTGCTTGTCAGTTAAAGAAGTATCCGGCATGGGCTTATCGCCGGGGTTAAAAATACTTACACCTTCGCCTAAGCGCCTGTCAAACTTATATGGCCGAACACGAACCATACTAAGAACTTTATCCAAAGAGCCAAGCTTATCAAATAGAGCCCAGAAAAGAGATCTGCACACAGTACAAACCTCATCTCTGAATACCCACTCATACTCTTTTTCTGTAGAAAGTTTGTGCTTGAGCTCGGTCATACTTTTCCCGAGCAACCGGTCCAAAAAAGCAGTGCGGTAATTCTTGGGAATAAGGAGTATCGGATAATCGTGACTCGGACACGCAACTTCGATTTTCTGCGGATGATCGGCATTAGCCCTGTCATCCGTTTTGCTCGGAAGATATTCGCCGTCTATCTCCCAGAAAACTTCAAAACTCTGACCTTCTGACGTGTCGGTGTAAGCTTCAAACCTTCCGAGAAGGTTATCCAGGAATGTAGATTTACCACATCCGGGAGGACCCTCATATACGTAAATCCTGTTTTGCTGGGAACCCTGCTTGAGAGTCCCGATCTGTCTGACGAATCTATTGGCAAAAAGCCTGTCTGCAAAAAAGGGACTATCCGCGCCCTCAACAAGAAGCCGTGAACAGTCGTAATCAACGTAGCCTATGGATTCGGGATCGTCGGGGTATTCGTCCACGCCTTCGCCGATATAGGACCCCACCATGTCATGAAACAGCTGGAAAATATTGCGTAGAGCTTTTTCCGGCTGAGTTATCAAGAACCCAAGGTATTCTTCAAAGGTCAGAATCGTTTTTTTCTCTCTGCTTTCAATCTCCGATTTTAGAAACTCAAGAGCGCCCTTCGTGCTATCCATCATAATACTCCTCCTTCTGGTCAAGACAGAATTGTCTTTTGGATGTTTTTCTTGTCGCAAGTATAAAGCACGCGGACCCTTTTAACTTCGGGCACGCCCTCGGGATCCGGCATCTGATAATATTGGCCGTACCATTTTACATCAATCATCGGGGTGGCAATTTCAAATTCTGTTGTTTCAAGCTTTACTCGCGTGCCAACAAGATATGCCAAACCCCGTAAAACTGCCGGAATGTACTCGGTAACAAGCATTCTGCCTTCAAAAACGTGGTCAAGATACAGTTCGCCGTCCTCAGCTTTCCCCTGAGAAATCAGTATGTACGGAGGATGATAAAGCGCCTTGTTTAGCATCTCACGGTAATCCTTGCCGGATCGCGATTTAATATAAACTTCAATCACTCCTTTTTGAGGATTGAACCGCATTCCGGCGACGAAAAGGTTGTACTTCGTCACAAAGTCCTGGAAATCTTCGTCGGAAAGGAAATTTACCAACATCGCATCATTCAGGTTGCGCCTTGCTTCAAATAATATCGCCTTTCCGTATTCCTCGCCAAGACCCCGGTTATAGCGCTTTCTCTGCTCGCTGTCTTGAAGTAGCTGATAAGCATGAGAAAGTTTTCCCTTAGCAGCTAAATCCTCAATGAACTCAAAAAGATATTTGCCGATGGTGTAAGGATTAAGTCCTAGTCTTGGATTTGCCAATACGGCGGAGTTAACTCGGGCAAAATCAACTTCGTGGCCTTCAATTCGCGGATCAGTCACGAACAACATCTCATGCCAGTAACTTGCCCAACCCTCATGACAAATCTTAGTTCTAATCTGCGGCTGGAAGTAAAGCGAAGTCCGCCTTACCACGCCCAAAATATCCCGCATCCACACATTCTGATTTTTGGCGATAAATTCAGAGCTATCCATAAGATGCTGTAGAATATCTTTGGGCTTAGGATTCCGAACTTCTTCCATGCGCTTTTTGAATGCGCTGTTAAACTCCGGGAACCTGCTCCTAAAACCAAGGTCATCAAAGAAAACGGCTTCTGCGCGTACGCTGCCATGCTCACGCTGGCAACGATTGTAACGCTCCAGTTCATCGTAGTAGAATTTCGGCTCTACAATCTTATCGCGCGTATGCTGCGTGAGGAAATCTCCGAAATAGAAATTTGCCTTAGCGGAAAAAATTCCGAAAATATCTTGGCTCGCGCGCCTATCCCATTCGTCCAGCTCAGCGTAGTAACCAACAAGATTGTCTATGCCGCGAGCGAATTCAATGACGTAATCAACCCATCTTTTTTCAGAGCCGAGTTCCTCGCGGATGCGATTCACAAGGCGCTTATCCGCCAATGCCTGTCCGCAAAAGTCGTCATCCCATGTCGTCCTGAAAAAGACGTTATTGTAATCCATATCTATGTGTCCGAGGACATGGTAGAAAATCATGGCGTTAAGCCAATCCGGGTTGTTATCATTGTAGAAAGATATTGCCGGCCGGGTGTTAAGAGTTACCTCATACGGGTTATGCGGATAAACATCGTACATCCACTTGCCACGAAGAACTTCTATGTCGTCAACCCAATAGTCGTAAAGAGTCGGGATCATGACTTTCGGAGAAAGCTCAAGCATCTCTTGGTTGGTGATGATGTATTCTAGAGTTTCGCCCTGGATTCTAAGTCCGGCGGCTTCGGCTCGCACTCGGCACTCTTCCATTATCTTCTTAGCTTTCTGATCGATCAGTTCCATGTCTGTTTGCCTCCTTCTAGGAATTAACTTTGGGCAATCAGAGTTTTAACGGCTTCAATATTGTCATCGTCCGTTACGCCCTGGTTGGGCATCACGTGTATCCTGAAAAGATCTTCCAAATCTAAAATGTTTGAATTTTCAATGTAGTTTTCAAAGACGCTCGGCCTGTCACCGTAATAAGGGTGCTTGAGAACGCAAACGCCCATACGGTTCGCGTAGCCAAGAATCTTTTCAAGTTCCGGGATAGCCTGCTGACCCTTGTTGTCAAAGTCCTCGCCATCGGTAGCTTGGAAAACGTAAATGTTGTAGTCGCTGGCGAGCCCTTCGCCTTCAACTATTTCATTGATTTTCTTATAGCCCGAAGCGATAAGCGTGCCGCCACCAGCGTTTTCCCTGAAGTATCTGGTGAAGTATCTGGTTGCGGAAACCTCTTTTGCATAAGTGTCGTGAACTATGAATCGAGGAATTACAAGGTACTCATATTGCACAAGCAACCAAGCATAAATCATCAGATGTTGAGTAACTGCCGCTCTTGTTGGCTCGCCCCACATTGAACCAGAATAGTCCCTCAGGAAAAAGACAATTGCCTGGGGCTTCCAGAGTTTTTCTCTGGAAAGCACTCGGTAGACTTTGTCCTGTGGCCCGACAACTAGTTTTGTTGTATCGGTATTCTGCGCGTCATGACGGCCGAGGGCCGCATTTGTCTTGATGATGCTGCGCAGCGTCGCTTTCTTATCCAAGAGCTGGCCGGATCCACGATGACGGTCGGTCAGGTCATAAACATATTCATCCGTCGGAACTTTCTTACCTTTATCGCGTAAGTTAGGCAACTGGAATTCTTCCGAAAGCTCTTTGCCGATTTTGTAGGCCTCGACTTCTGTGCCATGTTCGCCTTCGCCCTCACCGCCTTGCGGGTCCTCGCCTTCACCCTCACCGGAAACTGGCATATGGCCGATTACGTCTCCAACCTCGCCTTCGCCTGAACCTACAACGTTTCCCTGATCTTCGCCTTCATCGCCTTCATCGTCGTCAAGGTTCGGTTCAAACTCACCATGGATAAGTTTTTCCTCTTCCACATACGGCACCATGATCACCTTGCCGGCGCCGACAAGAATTTTACGGATTCTTATCTTTTTTGGAAATCCGTCTTTCTCGCGCTGTTCGTCGCGCTTCAGAAGGTCATCAAGAGATTCAAGAGACATAATCAAGGGCGAACGCCTGCGCCGGTCTCTATTTTCTAGTAGTCGTTCTCTCGCGGCGCGCTTAAATCCGAGAATGTCAAGTTCGGTCATGCATAAATCTTTCACGTGAGGCACCTCCTTTCTTTTATCGGCCCCATCACAGTGGTGAGCTTGTCAAACTATAGTAATTGAGCCGGGAAGGTAAGCTCCCGGCTCATTCTTATTTCTTAAAAAAGCTTACGCTTTAGGTTAACTTTCATCTTCTTTTTCGCAGAAATACTCAATCGTCTTTTGGGCACATGTAGGACAATAGCCAAGTCCGCCCTTTGTAGTCGGCCTTATCATCACCTCCACCATGCGGTTATAAACCTTAACATTTTCCTCGTTGCTCCGGTTTCCAAGCGCACCGACCAAAGAGCCAGCTCCAGCGACATCGGACTCAAGACGGACATCCGTAACAGCCTTAACCAATTCCTGGTTGTCCATGAAGTCATATGAAGAATCGGTAGCGATCTTCTGGGCATAGATCTTGCGAATCATAGTCCGGTAAGATTGCTTCCTATCGTTGGTGTTGAGACCGAGACGGCTCTCTACGCTGTCAACGAATTTCTGATCAATCTTAATCGATTTGATCTCACCTGTCTGCGGATCGCGGTACCGCCACATCTTGTCCGAACTCAGGTTCTCCGAATCCAGACCGATGAGCATGTTCACGTACATAAGCACATCCTTGCGGACGGCATCGGGATCTTCGCGGAATGCGTTGAAAATAGCGGTCTTAACCCGCTCGCGATAAAGTTTGCGCGCGGTTTTAAGATCCTGCATGTATTTATCGCGGTCGGTTGCCTCGGGGACATAGTCAAGAATTATGCGTTCAAGCGCCTTGAAAACGTCCCGCGCATACAGACACTTGCCTTCACCTGTTTCGGGCATGGCCTCAAGAAGCTGCAAAGCTCTACCAAGGTCTCGGTGACCAAAACCCTTCTGGCCCCAACGCTTGGTGACGTCCGGATTAGCATTGGCCGCTTCCCTAACCTCCACAAGGCTCTTTACGCCTTTATCGCCGGCAATTTCACCGGCTTCAAGTTTCATCGTTTCAATTGGAGAAAGCTTCTGGGTGTGAAGAAGCCGCGTCAGAACCACTGCGACCGAAATCGCATAGTTCAGGTTCGGATCCTCGTGCAGAGGCTCCCCAAAGACTGTTGTCTTGTTTTCTCCCATTGCATACCTAGACAACGTCTGCTGAAGAATGTAGTCGGTATTATGCGTAATGTAGCAAATACGGCATCGGTCTTTAATAGGCGCCTCTTTCGCATCTTTAACAAAATCATTATAGGCATCGTTGTTGCTCGTTGCAACGATAAGGACGTCAATCGGCCACTTAAATGCATCTAGTTCAATGTTGCGGTTCTCAATAACCTGCAGATACATCTGAACAAGGTCTGGTTTGTTACGAAAGAATTCGTCGGCGAAATGGATTCCGCCGCCAGCAACTCTCGCAAGCGCCCCTCGTCTTAGATTAATTCTGTTGGGATCATCCGGAGGGAAAAGCAGCATCCTTTGCACGTCTTCTTCCCCGGCCAAATCCACGGATGAAGAAGTAATCTTGTCCTTGGCGGAATATTTACCCGTAGTGATACCTAAACTGTGTCTCATTGGCACAGGAATTAATCTAACGTACCGGAGAACTTGTTCCAGGTCGCCGTTATATCGCTGCATCAATTCGTTCCACAGATACTCCGTAGAAGCGCCGAGCGGACGCCAGGCGCGAAATAAGGCCTCAACTGCGTTGTCTTTAAGGCCTGTCCTCACGAGAAATTCCTTGTTCTCTTCGGAATTTTCAAAAAGGTTCATCGCTAGCACCATCGGATCTTCAAAGGTCAAAGACTGCAGTCTAGCAACCTTCTGGTCATATCCCAAGGCCTCATCAAGGCCGATAAAGTCAAATGTATATCTGCGGTTGTTCGGCTCTGAAAGAAATACTCTATACTTATCGCAAAGATAAGTAAGAAAGAAGGTTTTCCCGCTACCTGGCTCGGATACAAGAACAAAAGCCAGTTTTCGGGCATCACCGCCCTGCGCCGCATCCATTATAAAGTGAACGAATTCGTTGATCTCCTGATACCAGCCAATGATGTGTCTTGATCCCTCACGGAAAAAAGTGAAATCATCTATACCTTTTCCCGCACGAGTAACTTTCTGTACGCCACGCTCCAGAATCATCCTGGAAATTGCCTGCGCGGCATTTTCAAAACGCCGCTTGCCGGCAACAACTTGTTGGATATGGTAAGTTAACGTCTCGTCCTCGGGAATAATGAACATCGTCACCTTCCTCCTTTTTTTGTTCGTTGTCTTGCCTTATCCCCTTTTCATCCTAATCAATAACCGGATTGCTCCGGCTCCAGATTTGCCTGGCACCATTCTCTCCTCCTTGTGAAATTATTATTTAATATCAAGGTGCTTTCCTCTCTGTTTACTAAGCTAAACATCTTATGTCGTCAAGCCCCCCTTCCGAAAACAACAAAACCCCATCCTTTAGGGATAGAGTCGACGCCCTTCTTCGCCTTTAAAGCGTAGACGGGTTTGCCCTTTCCTTTCCGAGGAAACTCTGTTGTTCATTACATCTTTGCACCGACAAAAAACCTTGTCAACCCCGCATGCAAAAGTCTGCGGCCCCAAGGGGAATCGAACCCCTGTTTGCGCCTTGAAAGGGCGCTGTCCTAACCGTTAGACGATGGGGCCAAATGAAATAATTTTTAATTAATAAGTATCATTTTATTTGAAAAAAAGCAAATTTTTGATTAAGATAAAATCTATGGAGCTCACGAAGGCCTATAATCCAGGGGGTGTTGAAGATAAAATCTACCGGCTCTGGCAAGAACATGGTTTTTTTAATCCCGACAAATTGCCCGCGCCCGATGTAAAACAGAAAAAAAATAGGAAGAAGTCTTTTAGTATCGTTCTGCCACCGCCGAACATTACCGGCTCATTACACATAGGCCACGCACTTAATGCTACAGTCCAGGACATTATCATCCGTAGAAAAAGAATGCAGGGTTATTCAACGCTTTGGCTTCCTGGCACGGATCATGCCGGCATAGCGGCGCAAAATGTCGTTGAAAAAGAACTTAAAAAAGATGGGTTGACGCGATTTGACCTTGGCAGGGAAGAATTTTTAAAGCGCATGCGGGCATGGCGAGAGAAATATGGCAATATAATTTTAGACCAGTTAAAAAAACTTGGCGCTTCGTGCGACTGGTCGCGGACCAGCTTTACAATGGACGAAAATTATTCGCTCGCGGTGAAAACGGCTTTTGAGCACTATCGCAGATACGGATGGATTTATCGCGCCAAAAAAGTCGTGAATTGGTGCAGAAGATGCCAAACCTCTCTCTCTGATCTTGAGCTTGAATACAAGCCAGAAAATGGAAAGCTTTGGTATATAAAATATCCGCTGGTCGGGAGCAAAAACCATATTACCATTGCAACGACGAGGCCCGAAACAATGCTCGGCGATACTGCCGTGGCTGTAAATCCGAAGGACGTAAGATATAAAAAACTGGTCGGCAGAAAAGTGGTTTTACCGCTAGTTCAAAAGGAAATTCCAATAATTGCCGACGATCTCGTTGATTCCGGATTCGGAACCGGGGCGGTAAAAGTAACACCGGCGCATGATTTGATTGATTACGAAATCGGCGCAAAACACAAATTAGAAACTCTGCAAGTTATAGATGAAAATGGCCGCATAACTGATGAAACGCCTCTGCCATACCGCAGACTTCCAGTTTTAGAAGCGCGGGAAAAGGTTGTTGAAGACTTAAAAAATGCGGGGCTTGTTGAAAAAATTGAAGACTATCAGCATCAAATCCCAAAGTGCTACCGCTGCGATACCGCGATAGAACTTATACCATCACTGCAGTGGTTTTTGAAAATGGATGAACTTGCAAAACTTGGCATTGCAGCGGCAAAATCTGGTAAAATAAAATTCATTCCCAGCAGATGGGAAAAATTATACCTTGATTGGCTTAAAAATGTCAGGGATTGGTGTATCTCGCGTCAACTTTGGTGGGGACACAAAATACCCATTGATGGCGAAGAAGATGTGCTGGATACGTGGTTTTCTTCGGCTTTGTGGTCATTTGCAACGCTTGGATGGCCGGCAAAAACTAAAGACCTAGAACGGTTTTATCCGAGCGATGTTTTGTCTACCGACAGAGGTATCATCAATTTATGGGTTGCAAGAATGATTTTTTCCGGCATGGAATTTATTAAAAAAGAGCCATTCCATACAGTTTACATCCACGCCACGGTGCTTACCAAAGATGGCAAAAGAATGTCAAAGTCGCTAGGCACAGGAATAGATCCGCTACTGCTTATTGATAAATATGGCGCCGACGCCACTAGATTCGGCATCGCTTGGCAAATTTCTGAACTTCAAGACATAAAATTCGGTGAAGAAAATATTCTCATGGGTAAAAAATTCTGCAACAAACTCTGGAATGCAAGCCGCTTCGTTATGTCTCAAATAAATGATCCCGTTACGACTAGAGATCCTGGAAAAATAAAAAACCCAAACGAAGCCTCAAAAAAAATCACAAAAATACTTGAAGCTACAGTTAAAGTTGTTAACGAAGATCTGGACGCATACCGCTTCGACCGCGCGGCGCAGAAAATATATCACTTTTTTTGGCATGAGTTTTGTGATAAATACATTGAGCTCTCAAAGTCGGAAATCAAAAACCCCGAATCCGAAACCAAAAAAACGCTGCTCTACGTACTGACAACCTCGTTGAAACTAATACATCCTTTTATGCCGTTTATCACCGAAGAAATTTATCAGCAACTGCCCATAAGCGGTAAAAAAACGTGCCTAGCAATTGAGGCTTGGCCCGAATAATATGTCTTATGTGCTTTATATTTTTTTAGCTTTTGCTCCCAGCGTAGTTTGGCTTTTATTTTATCTTGACAAAGATCGGCATCCCGAAGCCAAAGGAATGTTGTTTAAAATATTTCTCTACGGGGCCATGATAGCGCTTCCAGCGGCGTTAGCTGAAAGCGTTTTTGAAAAACAGCTTTATAGCCTTGTGCTTCCATCACGACTTTATTCATTAATCTATTTTTTTGTCATAGTCGGATTTATTGAAGAATTCGTAAAGTATTTGGCGGCTGATCTCGGTGCCTTTACAAGCTCGGAGCTAGATGAACCGATGGACATAATCATATATATGATAGTCGCGGCCCTTGGCTTTGCGGCCCTTGAAAATTCTTTATACCTGTGGCCGACCTTATACGGCTTTGCCGCAAAAAACAATTTAGCCATACTCTTGGCCACTGAAAGATTCGTCGGTGCGACATTTTTGCATACGCTTACTTCCGGCTCGTTGGGCTACTTTTTGGCGTTGTCTTATCACGATCAAAAGCGCAGAGCGATTTTTTTCGTTTTGGGATTTCTTGTTGCTATCGGCTTGCATGGACTTTTCAATTTCTCTATAATAGAAGTTGAAGGCTTCTGGCAGCTTGGTATTCCGGGAGCGATATTAATAGGATTGGCGTTATTCCTTTCCTGGGCTATCCGCCAAGCCAAAAAAATGCCAAGCGTTTGCAAGATTTAAAATTAAAGGCTGGATTTATCCGCTAGGGCGGATTCATCTCGGATGGAAAAACTAAAAATTTAAATTATATATTATGTCCTTTTTAGAAAAATTAAAACTCGATGTAGCGCAGGATGAAAAAGAGGAAGAAATTCAGCAAGAAACTGCTCCTAAAAGAAAACGGGGTAGGCCAAGAAAAAACCCTCAAACACAGCCCCAATCCGAAACCGAATCTGAAATGGAACAAAAATCTGCAGCTTCCGAAAAAATCCAGCGCCCAAAAGTAGAAAAAGTCGCGCCAAGATTTGAAGAGCGCGAAGAAGGGGAACTAACGATCGATGTTTATGAAACAGCGAATGATTTAGTAGTACAATCCCCCTTGGCCGGAGTAAAAGCCGATGAATTAAACATATATCTTGAAGATGATATGCTAGTTATTAAGGGCGAAAGGCTGCGACCTGGAGAAGAAGACAAAAAAATGATAATACAAGAGTGCTACTGGGGCCCATTTTCGCGGCGCGTAATTTTACCTATGGAGGTTGAGGGCAACAAAATTAACGCTTCTCTTGAACGCGGGATCTTAACCATCAGAATTCCCAAGGCTGAAAAAAGAGGCAAAAAGAAAATATCCGTTCAGGAATCTGAAGAATAAACATTAAACTTACCCCCTCGATCATGTACCGAGGGGTTTTGTGTGGAATTATACAACTCTGCTCGAACATTTTTTGAACGGAACTGACCGCCTCCGCTTCGCTCCGGCGGAACGCTCGGGCGCGGCGGAATTCCCCCCTTGAACCCCCCTTCCGCCGCGCCCTCGCTTGGGCTTCGCAAATTTTTTGGCGGGCATCAATTATTGCGGAAGTTTCAATTTCTGTTGGGGCTGGGGTCCAATGAAAATCTGCTGAATCTGCTTACCCCAGGATACACCATGCGTACTCTCGTATAGTTTTACAAAGAAACTTCCGCCAAAGCTAACATTGAAAAAGCCGTTGAGCAAAATATATGCTTCCCACAGCAAGTCTTGGAGTTCGTCGTCCGCCAGCTCAATTTTTAACCCAAACTCGGAAAGTTTTTCTAGCGGTAGAGGTCGAGAGTGTAGAAGATGTTTGTCGTAGTCAGAAAAATAGTTTACTGCTTTTCTAACTTTGCCAACGGCTTTTTTATCGCCCCCGAACATGTATTTCTTGAGCCAAGTTGAAACAAGTTCTCGCGAAAGTTTTTCGGAATCCTCGCAAAGTTCCAGAAGATCAAGCGAGTATTTCTCAATGAGCGGAATGTAGGCCGGTAGCGTTTCCGGACCTTCTTTTGCTATGCGTTCTTTTATTTTTTCAAAACCCCGCTTGATTGAACGCACGGGAATACCGTTGATTTGAGGGTCAATTGGCCCAAGAGTTGCGCTGGAATGCAGGACAATATTGTTTCCTGAAAGTGCAAGCATTGTGGCGGCAGAATACGCCGAATGGGGAATAAGAAAATTTACCTCACTAAATTTTCCGCGCAACAATCCGACAAGCCGCTCCGTAGCGTCTGGCCGTCCGCCCGGACTATGCAACAAAACATCAACGGAGCCATTCCCTTTAACTGAATTGATTAAATCAGTAAAACCGTCTACATCAGTTAAATCAATAAAATTCGGTGCGCCCTGCGGGACGCCTTCTAAAAACTTTGTTGCATAAACTAGGAGCGGGCGACCACGATGTTTTTCTATTTCTTCGTAGCATGCTTTACGGAGCTCAAATAAATCTTTCCCGGTCATTTTTTGACCGGATTGTTGCGCTTGTCCGATAAAATCGTTCCAATCCTGCGCGGTCTTAAATTTTTTGCGCGGTTGTTGAGGCGACTCCATACTGGTCTATTTCAAAATTAAGCGTTGAACCAGTCGCCGCCTTAAAAGCCGGTTTTCTGCCCAGCGCAACATCCGTCCTTTCGATAAGGTCGGTTGTTTCCTTGTAGTAGTCGTATGACTTTATGGCTTCTTCGTTCTGTTTCAGAACCTTTTTTGAAGCCACTTTCTCTATCAATTTTTGAGGGGTTTTATTAGTCATAGTGCTTATATAATACTAAATAGGACGGTGAAGGACAAGTTAAAATTACTCTTTTAAGATTTCTTTTTGAAATAATCAGAAAGCATCCCCAACAACTCCGCGCCAAATCCCAAGAGCGTTGCTACTGTCGCTACTTTAACAACTATATACCAATCTGTTCCGCCGATAAATTTCCACAACACACCAGTAATGACTCCTGCTGTTAGACCACCCCAAACGGCATTTCTGCTGTTCCAATAAATAGCTAGCAGGATTAATGATATTACAGCTAAAATTGTCCAAATATACATAATGTCTAATTATTTTTTGAATTTTCCGGCAATAAAATCTTTCCTTTATCGGAAACATTTTTTGCTCTTGCCGAAATTATAATCATTCCGATAACTGTTAGGGGGATAACAACTAACTCCCAATCATTTACTCGTCCTAAAATGGCAAGAGCAACAAAAATTATAAAACTCAAATTTTTATTAAAATCTGAAACCATCGTGCGGCGATAGCCCATAATAAAAATGGAAAAATACAGAGCAAACTGAACGATAATTAAAAGCCATACAAACCACAATTCTGCGTCGGCGCGAACGACGTTAAGCCAGTAGGTTATACCCGCATAACCTAAAGCGGCTGCAATAATGCGAACAAAAAATGAATTCCGTTCCATTTTCAGGACCTCACCTTTGATAAATTCGTGTGCCTTGTTTTCGGTTTCCATAGTCATTTCACAAAATACCCAACGTTCTTTTTATAAAGCGTAGCAAACTTTTTGATCTCTACAATGTCCAATCTCTGTTCGCCTGCCTCTGATTTTGAAATATAAGATTGTGGCCGTTTCAGTTTCTTTGCGGCCTCAACCTGCGTCAAACCTGCTTCTAGGCGGGCTTTCTTCAGCTTTTCCGCAAAATCTTGATATTCCTTTGTTCGTATTGACCTACCCATATATTAACAGGATATATTCACGAAAGCAATATTCAAAGTTAGAATAATATGCTATCCTTATTTTATGATTGCCCGCCAAAAAATTTGCGAAGCCCAAGCGAGGGCGCGGCGGAAGGGGGGTTCAAGGGGGGAATTCCGCCGCGCCCGAGCGTTCCGCCGGAGCGAAGCGGAGGCGGTCAGTTCCGTTCAAAAAATGTTCGAGCAGAGTTGTATAATTCCACCAATATCAAACTTTCCGATTTTTGCCCGACCGATTCGGCCGCGCGAAGCGCGGAAAGGTATGGAAACACTGGTTCGCCGCGCACGGCGCGGCTCGCCAAGCGCAGGTTCGAAATCCCTTGCGATTTTAAGTATTTGCTTTGCCCACTAAAACTATGAATGACTCAAACCAAAAATTCATTTTGTATGCCCGCAAGTCCACTGATGTGGAAGATAAGCAAGTCCGGTCTATTGAAGATCAAATTGCAGAATTGCGTGCCTTCGCCAAGCAAGAAAATATCTCTATTGCGGAAATTTTGATTGAAAAACAATCCGCCAAAATTCCAGGCCGTCCCATTTTTAACAATATGCTCGACAGAATTGAGAAAGGTGAAACCAACGGAATTTTGGCGTGGCACCCAGACAGATTGGCGCGCAATTCTGTTGATGGCGGACGGCTTATCTTCCTCTTGGACACGGGAAAACTTGCGGGCTTAAAATTTCCGACATTTTGGTTTGAGCCAACTCCTCAAGGCAAGTTCATGTTGAACATTGCCTTTGGGCAAAGCAAATACTACGTGGACTCTCTTTCCGAAAACACGAAGCGTGGTTTGCGTCAAAAAGTTAAGAGGGGCGAATATCCGAGCGTTGCGCCTATTGGCTATATAAACGATTCGCGTACTAAATCTATCGTCGTGGACAAGAAGAAAGCTCAGATTATTCGCGAGGCATTTGAGCTGTACGCTAAAGGAAATTCGCGGTTAGAGGATATATCCGACTTTTTGGCGCAACGCGGGATTCTATCTCGCGGCGGAAAGAGAATCCACAAGACGAGGGCGACTTTTATCCTTTCCAATCCTTTTTACACTGGACTATTTCGCTACTCTGGCGAAATATACGAGGGTAAGCACGAGCCAATCATCACAAAGAAACTTTTTGATACGGCGCAAGAGATTTTGAAGCAACGAGGCAAGCCGCGCCACAAACAGAAAAATGAGCCGCAAGCGTTTTGTAGCCTTATCTCTTGCGCCGAATGCGGCATGATGATAACTGCCGAAAAACAAAAAGGGCATATTTACTATCGTTGCACCAAAAAGAAAATCAAATGTTCTCAACCTTACACCAGAGAGGAAGAATTGGATCGGCAGTTATCATCTCTTATTCAAAAAGTTTCTTTGCGTCAGGATTGGGCGGAAAAACTTTTGAAAATGGCGGGAGCGGACAAAGAGAAATCCGCCCAATCCGTTTCTGCTTTTGTTCTTGAATCACAAAATACAATCCGCGCCATAAATAACAAACTCCAGCGACTTTTAGAGGGCTACTTGGAGCAAGATATTGAGCGCGAAACCTACCGAGAAGAAAAAGCAAAATTATTGGGTGAGAAAAAGTCGCTGGAGGAGAAAATGGCGCGGATTGAACAAAAGCAGAATGATTGGCTCGAACCCTTTCAAAACTGGATAAAAGTCGCTTCAAACCTCGTCAAAATCGCAAGGGATAGCAACCTTTTGGAGAAGAAGGTTGCTGCCAAAGAAATCTTTGGCTCGAACCTGCGCTTGGCGAGCCGCGCCGTGCGCGGCGAACCAGTGTTTCCATACCTTTCCGCGCTTCGCGCGGCCGAATCGGTCGGGCAAAAATCGGAAAGTTTGATATTGGTGCCCTCGACAGGATTTGAACCTGTAACCCTTTCGGGACAGCGTCCTAAGCGCTGCGCGTATGCCAATTCCGCCACGAGGGCATCCTAATTTTTCCGGCTCTCTTTCCGTTCCAGTTATTATAATCTTAAAAACCAAGCCGCCCGTCTAATAGAGGGCGGCATCTAATTCAACACTTGAAACCCAAAATTCTAAAGTAAGTTGCTCGCTACGTAGACTATTCCTTTGGCCGCCACGGCTACAACTATACCCACTATCGCATATAGCAGTTTTTGGCGAGCTGTAGTTACTTTTCCAGGATCGCCGCCGCCGGTAACAAAGTCAAGCGCGGCCCAAAGAATAAAGATTACCGCCACTGCCAAAAGAACGGAAAATATCCAATTGGCTATGGTGTTTAACAGCGCGATAAGATCATTTATGCTCCGCGGCCCAGGCGGTAAATCCCTTAGCTCTCCCTGCGCGCCGACAACTATTGGTATTGTCGACAAACCAATAGTTAATAATGATTTGAATAATTTTTTCATATTTGAAGCTATATTAATAAGTAGTCGACCTTTATATTTTTATGTAATTTTGCAATCAACCAAGCGGTTGTATGAGTTGGGTTTTTATGATCTCCATAAGACCGCCGGATATGGCAATTACCAAAAAACCTATTACAGCCCATAAAAGAAGCTGTTTTGCGCGACTAACCTTTGTTGGATCTCCTTCGCTGAACATAAAATTAAATCCGGCAATGATGATCACTATAACCGTTAGCGGTATGGCCAAATTGAAAATAAACGTCGCTATGGCTCTCATCAAATCGTAAAAAGTATTGTATTGAAGAGGGTTTGGTATGCTTACCTCCGCGGCGAAAGCAAAACCGACCCATAAGCTTGCTGCTAATATTGTGAATAAGATCTTTCTCATGAACTTCCTTTTATATAATTATAGCACGAAAGCCAACCTCAAATGCAAGTGGCTGAAGCTACTTTATCCCCGCCATCAAGACGCATTATCCTGACACCCTGCGTAGCGCGTCCAACTTTAGCAATGGAATTAATCTGCGTTTTAATCACTTGACCTCTTTGTGAAACAACTATAAGCTCTTCTTCATCTCCAGTTAATATGGCCGATGCCACAATCTGTCCGGTCTTCGGCGTCACCTGGGCGGTCTTTATGCCAGATCCACCGCGTCCCTGCATCCTATATTCTTTGATATCGGTCCGCTTGCCATAGCCATTTTCCATAACCACCAGCAAATAATTTTGATTCTTTTCGCCCGAGGCGCGATCTCGAGACGCATCAACTCTGGACGAAGACCCGCCTTTGACTGGAGTTTCCTGCTTTTTGATGATTTCCATTCCTATGACTTCGTCTCCTTTTTTGAGCCTAATTCCGGTTATGCCGGCGGCGTTCCTGCCCATCGGACGTATCTGTTTTTCCAAAAAATGAATACTCTGACCTTTTTTTGTGACGAGTATAATCTCGTCTTCGCCGGTTGTTCTGCTGACCTTACGCAGAAAATCATATTTTTTAAGCGTGATGGCTATTAAACCGGATCTTCTGATGTTTTCAAACTCTTCCAGTGCGGTCTTTTTAATCACGCCATTTTTTGTAACCATGATCAAGTATTTTGCTCCGCTTTCCTTATCTTCTTTGCCAAGCGGCATAAGCGAAAGTATTTTTTCCTGCGGCGAAATTTCAAGGAAGTTCAAAAGTCCCCTGCCCTTCGCAACTCTTGTCCCCTCGGGAATCTCATAGGCCTTGCAGGAAAAAACTTTTCCGGAATCGGAGAAAAATAGCAAAGCATCATGGGTCATTGCCGGAATGAAATGCTCGATCACGTCTTCGCCTACGGTTTTCATTCCAACCATGCCTTTACCGCCTCGCTTTTGCATTTTATAAGATGCCGGGTCAATTCTTTTTATATAGCCGCCATGGGTCAGTGTAATTAAAGTTTCTTCCTGCGGAATCAAATCCTCTTCGGCTATTTCGCCGAGTTTTTGACTAAATACTTTAGTTCTTCTTTCGTCTCCATACTTTTCCTTAAGCTCAAGCAGCTCTTTTTTCATAACCTGTTTAATTCTCTCCGGACTTTTTAAAATCGCAGAAAGTTCTTTAATTCTAGTTAAAATTTCTTTTAACTCCTCTTCTATTTTTTGGCGTTCCAGCTTGGCCAGAGCCGAAAGCTTAGTTTCCAAAATGGCATTTGCCTGTATTTGCGTTAGCTTAAAACGTTTCATTAGGTTTTTCTGAGCGTCATCGCGGCTGGCCGAAGTTTTAATCGTTTTTATCACCGCATCTATATTGGCGAGGCACTTATGTAATCCCTCGAGAATATGTGCCCGTTCTTTGGCGCGCTCCAAATCGTAACGCGTGCGGCGTATAACCACCTTCTCCCTGTGCTCAAGATAATATCGGAACATTTCCGGCAATGAAAGAAGCTGCGGCTGTATGCCCTCAACAAGAGCAATCATATTCAGGTGAAAAGTTTTCTGCAAATCGGTAAACTTATAAAGTCTGTTCAAAACTTTCTGCGGGTAGGCGTCGCGCTGAAGATCAATAACAATACGCATACCATCTTTATCTGATTCGTCACGGATATCTTTAACGCCTTCTATTTTATCTTCATGTACCAAGTTAGCGAACTGCTCTATTAATGTGGATTTTATGACCTGATACGGTATCTCAGTTATAATTATCTGCGTCCTGCCGCTTTTTTCGCTTTCAATGACTTCGGCCCTACCCCGCATGACAATCGGACCTTTACCCTGTGAATATGTTTCTATTATTTCGCGCTGGTTGTAAATCGCACCGCCGGTAGGAAAATCGGGCCCTTTTATAAATTTAAAAAGGTCTTCCGTCGTGACTCGCGGGTGCTCCAAAAAATAAACTAGCGCATCTATGGTTTCGGAAAGATTGTGCGGAGGAATATTCGTGGCCATACCCACGGCAATGCCAAGAGATCCATTAAGAAAAAGTTGCGGAAGGGGCGAGGGTAAAACTACCGGCTCTTTGCGCGTACTGTCGTAGTTGTCAACGAAATCAACGGTATCCTTGCTTATATCGCGCAGGGTTTCTTCGCCGATGCGCGAAAGACGACACTCGGTATAACGCATTGCCGCCGGAGGGTCGCCGTCAATTGAACCGAAATTTCCCTGCGCATCTATCAACGGGTATCTCAATGAAAAACTCTGCCCCATTCTGGTCAAAGAATCGTAAACCGCGATGTCGCCGTGGGGATGATAACGGCCGAGGGTTGATCCTACCACAGTTGCGGATTTCCTGAATTTTGCCCCGTGGGTAAGGCCGTCTTCATACATCGAATATAAAATGCGCCGGTGCACCGGTTTTAAGCCATCGCGGACATCCGGCAGGGCGCGAGCGACTATAACCGACATTGCGTAATCCAAATAAGAGTCACGCATCTCTTCAACGATTTCGCGAGGTTTTACATAGCCGATTTTGGCATCGTTCTGTTTTTGCTCTGGAACTTTGGGCATAAAATTATTGCTACGGTTTACGAACTTAAAACGGCTTGCTTTACAATTCTGTAAATACGCTCGTGCGGCTTAAGTTTAAGGTTTCAAAATTACTACTTTCGTTTCTTCCTGCGGCAAATCCTTTTTCTTTATCAAAAGCTTTGGCTGTTGTTCCATGGATTTTACGCCCATTGCGGCCAAAAACTTATCAACCCCATCAAGTTTCACTCTCAATTTTCCAATGCCGTAATGCATAGGTATAACCATTCTCGGTTCTATCTGCGCGATTATCTTTGTGGCTTCAGCGCCATTTATCGTATATATACCGCCGACTGGAATCAAAAGAACGTCAATATCGCCCATCTCGCCGATTTGTTCGCTGGATAATTCTTTCTGACCCAAATCCCCTAAATGGCAAACCCGTAACTCTTCCGTCTCTATAACATAAATGGTATTTTCACCGCGCTCCAACCCTTGGGAATTATCATGCCAAGCCGGAATCCCCTTGACAAAAACCCCCCTGGCCTCATATTCGCCGGGACCTTCAATCGTAAACGGATCGCCTTTTATCGCTTTTTTGTTGTTGTGATCAAAATGAGGATGGGTAACCAAAAGTAAATCGGCCGAAAATGACGGCATCTTAATGCCTATGTCATCAGAAAATGGATCTATGCAAATTGAAACTTGTTCTCCTTTTTGCTTGAAAGCTACAATTTCAAAACAAGCTTGACCACGCCAAATTATATGCATATTAATATATTATCATAACCTCAGAGTGCGCTCAATGTTTTACCACGCACCTTTTGGCCGCAAGAGGTGCGGGGCTTGCAAAAATGACTTTTGTGCTGTATATTTCTCTATATGAAAGATATCATAGAAAAACATGGACTTGAAAACCTTTTAAGACCGCCGCGCGTCGGCGGTATCGTTGAAGGAACTGTTGTGGGAGGGCAGCGCTCAACTCTTTATGTTGATTTGGGTACGTTTGGCACCGGAGTTGTTTTGGGAAAAGAATTCCACAATGCGCGCAGTATTATAAAAAACTTAAAGCCGGGTGAAAAATTGCTTGCCAAGGTTGTTGAGGTTGAAAATGAAGACGGATATATTGAGCTTTCTTTGCAGGCGGCCGACAAAGAAATAACCTGGAAAAAGTTGAAAGAGTTAAAAGATAAAAAAGAACCCTTGATGGTAAAAATCGTTGGTGCTAATAAAGGGGGATTACTTGCAGAAGTTTCAAGAATTCCTGCCTTCCTCCCCGCTTCGCAGCTTAATGCCGAACATTATCCGCGGGTGGAAGATGCTGACCAGCAAAAAATCTTGCGTGAGCTACAAAAATTCATAGGGCAGGAATTGGAAGTGAATATTTTGGATCTTAACCGTGGCGAGGAAAAACTTATTCTTTCGGAAAAAATAAAGGAGGGCGAGAAAATCAGAAAACTTTTGGAAAATTATAAAGTTGGCGACGTGATTGATGGCGAAGTCACCGGCGTAGTTGATTTCGGCGCGTTCATAAAATTCCCTGCCTCGCCGACGGATGGAGACGAAGAGCTGGAAGGGCTGATACACATTTCCGAGCTTGACTGGCAGTTGATAGAAAATCCCGAAGATATAGTGAAAGTCGGCGAAAAAATAAAAGCCAAAATAATCAAAATTGACGGCGAACGGGTTTTCCTCTCGCTAAAAGCTCTAAAAAAAGATCCTTGGGAGGGAATTGAAGAAAATCGTAGGGTCGGCGACAAAGTAACCGGGAAAATCGTAAAATTGACTTCGTTCGGCGTTTTCGTGGAAATCCAGCCGTCAATCCAGGGGTTATGCCATATTTCCGAATTCGGAACGAAAGACAAAATGGAAGAAACTCTGAAAATAGGAGAAAGCTATGAATTTGTAATCCTGCAGCTGGAACCCAAAGATCATAAAATGGCTCTTAAATTATCAGTTTAATTTAATTCCCAAACAAAAAAGGCGCCGCGAGCGTCTTTTTGTTGACTATCACAACCTATTGACAGAATTAAATTACTTTGATATAATGTCAAGTTAACCTGCGTAAACGTTGCGCAGGGAGTACCTTAAGAGCTTGGGGGGACAAACCAAAGAAAGGAGCCAGACAATGGCAAGCAAAAACCCAAAGGGTTCACAGGGCACTAATCCAGAGATGACGGCCATGGCTGCGGCTTTTGCTAGAGCCGGCATCCATAAGACTGCCGACATCAGCAATGTCTTCGGCGAGGCAGCTGAGGCTGCCCGAGGCCTAGACCAGATCGCCCAGCAGGCGGAGAGCTTGGACCCCGAGACCATGCGCGCGATGCGCAAGGCCCTGGAGGACCGGGCGAAGACGGATGCGGACGTGCTGGGGCGCCTCTACCAGGTGCGGGCCGAAATCGAACGCATCCCCAACTGGGAGAACTCGGTTTTCGCTAGCAAACACGAAGAGGCGCAGAAGCTCATCAACGACATCCGCAACAGGAACCCGTACGCGGCCGAAATGGCCGTGAAGCGGGCCCAGGAACTCCGCAGGGAGCGCACCGAGGACCGGCGCGAGGCCTATCGCGACGAGGTGAAGGAGATGCGGTCCGGTACCGTTTCCCTCCACGACGCCTGCACAGGCGAGGGTTCGGTCGCCGTGCGCGTCCGCTTTCCCGAGCGGCGTGACGGACAGGAGACCGGCCGCACGCGCGAGGGTTGGGTGAAGTTAGAGGTCACGCCGCGCGGCGCCAGGATCTGCGGAGCCACCCTCTCCGTGCAGTTCTTGGTGAAGTACGGGAACGACCAAAAGGGCCAGCCCAAGCTGGTTCCTCTGCATCCCCCGACCTTCCAAACCAGCTACGGCGAGCCCTTCTTCCCGAACCTGATCCGAGAAGCCCTTGAGGCCCTCTACAGGTTCGAGGAGAGCGTCATGAACGACCGGACGCTCACAACTGGGACGGTCAGCCAGCTGCTCGCTGGTGAGGCCGTTAGAGTGATCGTTTACAATCCCTCTTGGCGCGAGCCACGGGATTGGAACAAACCGCGAGCGGTGAAGATAGACATCGAGGGCGACGGTCAGGGGAGTGTTCGGGTTCACCGAGTTGAGACCAGCTTTGACTGGTCGGATCTTACGGGCAAGGACTTCTCGCTAACTTCGCTCGACAAGAGGCTTGCGAACTTCCTGAAGTTCGCAAGCAACCGCGCCGACGCTCACGAGGCCTCCAGCTCTCAGGTCTCCGAGCAGCCGACTGACGAAGAGAGCTAACCCTTAAGCGAGCTTTCCCCAGGCTCAAGCCAGGTAGTAAAGCTATGCTTCACTATCCGGCAAAGGGGCCCGAAGACGAAAGTCAACGGGCCTCTTTCATTTAGGGGTTGACTTTTTACTCAAATAAGCTATAATACTATGTCGCGCGGTTAGGAGGCCGGGCGAAAAAAGCAAAAACGAAGAGGAGGTCTTTAAAATGGCTGGGGGCATCAGAAACCCCGATGGTTCAATCAGTCACTGGGATGATCCAGAGGCGCAAAAGCGAGCGACGGAAATCTATGAAGAGTCGCAGCGAAAGGCGCGCGATAAAACAGAACAACCATCGTATCAATCAACACGACGTTTTTCCTTTTCCTCTGAAAATGAAGCTAACGCTTCGGCCGCCGAAATGGCATGGCAGGAACGCCTAAAGATACTTGCACAGCTCCCGGAACGGCATCATGGCGAAACTGCCAGGCAACCGCGGGATCCAGAAGTTGATGCAGCTATATGGGAACAGGATTCAATCATTTTTGATCTTTTCCAAAACGATACTGATGCGTTTGTCCTCTGGATACTACGCCACAAGCGTGAAGAGTATGACTTAGATGAAGCAAAGAGGATCTACGCCTATGCCGTAGACTTAGCCCAAAAACTACGCCTTGCAAGGCTAGCAAAACGCTCGGAAGTGGAAGAAATTGAGTTCTACGTTTATAAAAGGGGGCAACGCCCGCCCATGCCTACGGTTTCATTCCGGGATTACTGGTACGTTCCGGCGACAAAGAATGGGAACGAAAATCCAGACGATCCCCACGGTGTCTTCTACGCTCTCGAAGGTCTACGGCACAAGGCGCGACCGCGACACAAGGCACGGGAAGACTACGACGAAAAGATAACCGCTGAACATCCTGATGGCGAATTCGATAATTGAGGCCCATGGCTTCGGGAAATCCCGAAGCCTTTTGTGTTACAATATAAATTGAGGGTATGAAAATGAAAAAAACTGTGATTTTGGATTTGGGCGGTTCAACGTTGATGACCGATTCAGGTGACATAGATACTGATTTTTTAAAAAAATTCAGGAAATTTATTTTGCGCTTAATCCGGAATGGCTATAAATTCATTATCATCGTCGGCGGGGGCAAAACCGCGAGACGCTACCAAAAAGCCGCGCGTAAAATCACAAAAATGCCGCAAAAAGAGATTGATCTAATAGGCATACGTGCAACTAAACTCAATGCCCAGTTCGTCAAGGCTATTTTTGGAAACAAAGCAAATTCCGTTGTGCTAGAAACGCCCTATCAACCGCTAGAATCAAATGAATCAATAGTCATTGCTTCCGGATGGCAACCCGGCTGGTCAACTGATTATGTTTCCGTTTTATTTGCCAAAAGATTCGGGGTAAATACTGTTATCAGCGCTACTGACATTTATTTTGTCTTTACCAAAGACTTCAGAAAATATGGTGGCGTGAAGCCAATAAAAAAAATTCCGTGGCGTAGCTATCAAAAACTTATCAGCAATACTTGGGAACCAGGAATGTCTGTTCCCGTTGATCCGATCGCGGCGCGCGAAGCCAAAAAATCAAATATAAAAATGTTCATGCTCAAAGGAAGAGATTTAAAAAATCTTGAATGCGCGATTAAAGGCCTGGCCTTTAAGGGGACTATCATCGCAAACGACATTGAGAATTCTAAAAATATATGATATATTAAGCAGTATGAAAGAAAATAAATGGCAAAATTTAATAAGAAACTTTCTAGGGGTTTTGCTGATTTTGATTATAATATCAATTCTTTTCGCGGAATTGGCAGGACCGCTTAACCAGACTAAAGAAGTTTCTTTAAGCCAAATGGTAGAATCAATTAACCGCGGAGACGTAAAGAAGCTTGAAATACAAGGAAATGAAGTCAAAATAACTTATTCCGACAGCTCGCAGGCAAAATCAACAAAAGAAATTGATACCTCTCTATCCCAATCGCTAATTAACCTCGGCGCCGATAAAGAGAAAATAATCAAAGTTGAAATAACTACTAAAGAAGATCGAGGATTGCTATTTTGGCTCAGCCCAATTTCCCTTTTCTTATTCCCGTTAATATTTTTGGGGTTATTCTTATGGCTAATTTTCCGGCAGGCAAAAAGCGGCGCGATGCAGGCATTCAATTTCGGACGCGCAGGAGCGCGACTTTTCGGCGCGGAGGACCATCGCAAAGAAAAAATAACTTTCAAAAATGTTGCAGGCCAAGAAGAGGCCAAGGAAGAATTGAAGGAAGTTATTGATTTTCTGAAAAATCCGCAGAAATTTCTTAAAATAGGAGCGCGCATCCCGCGCGGAGTCCTTCTGATGGGACCGGCCGGAGTCGGCAAAACATTACTCGCGCGCGCGGTGGCGGGCGAAGCCAATGTGCCATTCCTTAGCATCTCCGGATCAGAATTCGTTGAAATGTTTGTTGGCGTAGGAGCGGCTAGAGTACGCGATCTTTTTGCTACGGCCAAAAAAGCGGCACCGGCTATAATATTTATTGATGAATTAGATGCTGTTGGTAGACATAGAGGTGCTGGCCTCGGAGGCGGGCATGACGAACGCGAACAGACGCTAAACCAAATTCTGGTAGAAATGGATGGATTTGAACGCAACACTAATGTAATCGTAATGTCTGCGACCAACAGGCCCGACATTTTAGATCCAGCGCTTTTACGCCCAGGCCGTTTTGACAGAAAAGTTATTCTGGATCTGCCGGATGTAAACGGACGGGAAGAAGTGCTTAAAATACACTCCGAAAATAAACCGCTGGCTTCTGACGCAAATATACGGGAAATAGCTGAAAGAACGCCAGGATTCTCAGGCGCAGACTTAGCTAATCTCATGAATGAAGCCGCAATTTTGGCAGCGCGGCGTAATAAAGAAAAAGTGCACCAGCAAGAATTACTAGAGGCAATTGAGAAGGTTCTTTTGGGTCCGGAGCGCAGGAGCCACATTTTATCCAAAAAAGAAAAAGAGATAGCTGCGTATCACGAAGCAGGACACGCTCTCGTTGCGACCTCACTCCCCTATACAGAACCTGTCAGAAAAATTTCCATTGTCTCACGCGGGCCGGCTGCTGGATATACTTTGCAGTTACCCTCGGGGGATAAATACATGAGGTCCAGGAAAGAATTTATTTCGGAGCTTGCGATATTGCTCGGCGGTTGGTCCGCAGAGAAAGTAATCTTTCGCGACATTACAACCGGCGCGGCAAACGATCTTGAAAAAGCCTCTGAGCTTGCAAGGCGTCTGATTAAAGAATATGGCATGTCAGAAAAGATGGGACCAGTAGTCTTTGGCGAGAGAGACGAACTTATATTTTTGGGTAAGGAGCTTGGTGAACAAAGAAATTATTCTGAAGCAACTGCAAGAGAAATAGATGCAGAAGTTACCGACCTTATCGAAAATGCCCAGAAAACAGCCGAAAAAGTTATAAGGGGGCGGAGGACAATATTAACAAAAATCGCGAGAGTATTAATTGAAAAAGAAACGATTGAAAGAGACGACTTTGAAAAACTCATCAGGCTGGCAAAACTGGCAAAAAAGCACGCATAGTTTTTGCTCCTGCATCATATGATACGCATAAGATATATTTCTCGCACATGGGCGTATAGCTCAGTGGTTAGAGCACTACTCTTATAAAGTAGGGGTCGATGGTTCGAATCCATCTACGCCCACAAAAAATAATATATGGGCGCATAGCTCAGCTGGTTAGAGCGCATACTTGACGTGTATGAGGTCTCTGGTTCGAATCCAGATGCGCCCACTAATATGGAAATTAAAATAATCTATGAGGATAAAAATGTGTTCGTTGTTGATAAACCCGCTGGCATAACAGTTTTCCCGGAAAATGGCCGAGAAAGAACCTTCATTGATTATCTTATTGAAACACGGCCCGAATTAAAAAATGCAGGCGAGAGACCAAGATATGGCGTGGCCCATAGATTGGATAAAGATACTTCCGGCGTGCTGCTTATCGCGAAGAACAATGATACGCTCAAATTCCTACAGCAGGAATTTGAAACTAGAAAAGTGGTAAAAAAATATATAGCCCTGGTCACGGGGCGCCTGGAAGAAAAACACGGCATAATTAAAACGCTGCTCGGTCGCTCGCCCAAAGACCCGCGAAAACAAAAAATATACTCCGTGCTTGACCCAAAAGGAGAAAAAAACTTGCGGGAAGCCGTAACGGAATACAGCTTCATTAAAAGTTTTAAAGATTACACTTTAATAGAAGCAAGGCCTCTGACCGGCAGAAAACACCAGATAAGGGTCCACCTCGCGCACATCAACCACCCGATCGCCGGCGACAAACTATATGGCTTTAGAGGTCAAAAGGCGCCAAAGGGTCTTAAAAGACAATTCCTGCATGGGGCATACGTTAAACTAATGATGTCGCGCAGCAAAATAAAAGAATTCATATCCCCATTGCCAAAAGATTTAAAAGATGTAATATCGCACTTAGAGACTTATGACTAAATTGCAAAAATTTCTAAAACTATATGCAAAACCTGACCTGCCCAAGATGCGCGTTGGCGATACGGTTAGAGTCTACCAAAAAATAAAAGAAGGCGACAAAGAAAGGATTCAAGTCTTTGAGGGTTGGGTTATAGCAAAAAAACATGGCTATACGCCTGGAGGAACCATAACTGTACGCAAAACAGTTGCCGGCATTGGTGTGGAAAAAATTTATCCCCTTCACTCCCCTATTATTGATAAAATAGAGATTGTTCAAAGCTCCAAAGTGAGACGGGCCAAACTTTATTATCTTCGTACTGCAAAAGGCAAACAGGCAAGGCTTAAAGCCTTAAAATCCGGATCCTAAGCCCAGGTGGTGGAATTGGTATACACAACGGTTTGAGGGGCCGTGCTCGCAAGAGCGTGCGGGTTCAAATCCCGCCCTGGGCACCAAGATATATACCTCCTTATTTCACGTTAGATATATGGATTAGAAACGGACGATTAGCTCAGCGGTAGAGCGCTTCGTTTACACCGAAGAGGCCGCAGGTTCAAATCCTGCATCGTCCACAGGATTCAATCCTGATGCACACACCAGCTGGGGTAGCTCAGTGGTAGAGCTCTGGTCTGAAGAACCAGGAGTCGCGAGTTCGATTCTCGCCCCCAGCACTCTTTGGTAAACAACCAATGTAAATAAAAAAATAGGCGGGTGTAGCACAACGGCCAGTGCGCGACCTTGCCAAGGTTGAGACGAGGGTTCGACTCCCTTCACCCGCTCAAAAACCGCTTTTGCGAAGCCAAAAACAGGGGTTGACAAGCCCACTTGCCATGCTAATATGCTATAAGCTCCCGAAAGGGGGTTTTTAATATGGTTAAAATACAAAAACACCCTGGCACGCTAGGACTATCAATCTTATCGGCCGCTATTATTATAAGCTCTATCGGAGCATCGTTTTGGACAACGCTTATAGCTCAAGGAAAAGAAAACAGCTCGATATTGCCGAGCTTTAAGCTTGGTCCAATAATAATCCAGAAAAACAGCTTACTTGCCGTTCCCACGTTAACTGCCCCACCAGTATCAATAAAAACCATACCGATGGTTGTTACGGCTTATTCAAGTTCCCTCTGGGAAACTGATGACGATCCAAATATTACGGCTTCCGGAACGCTTGTCAGATCCGGCGTCGTAGCTAATAATCTTCTGCCATTCGACACCAAAGTTAGAATTCCAAAATTATACGGAGACAGAATTTTCATCGTAGAAGACCGTATGAATTCAAGAAAAGATTCATATCAGCTAGATATATGGTTTCCTTCTTACTGGGAGGCAAAAAAGTTTGGAGTAAAAACGCTTAATGTTGAAATTTTAGACTAAATACGGCTAGCGCACTACCTCAACTGAATAGATTGCGCATTTATGCTGCCGTCGGAATTAGCAATTCCACTTGCCGAAACCCTCCTGCCAACCTCAAAATCGCTGGTACTTCCTGTAACTGATTTGCTTACCTCGGTAGCGCCTGAATAAAATATGATCTTTGAACCGCCGTTAACAAGGTTAACAGTTATACTTTTGTCATCTTTGGAGATTATTTCCCCAGAAATTAACCCTGCTTCATTTCTCTGTCCGAACCTTTCTGTCGCACTGGCACTAATCCCTAACTGCTGCAATCTTTGCTGCCTTTCTTGCGGCGAAAGATTGCGAAGGTTCTGAAAGCCTGCTGATGACAAATCGTGTGAATGGTTGCTCTGCGCATATTTCATTCCTCCATAAAAAGATGCACCTCCGAGCGCAAACGCCAAGACGATAGCTATTGGTATTGATTTATTCATAATAATTTCTTATTTTAATTTTTGACCTTTTCTAGCCGAGGTAAACCCGCCTCGGGCGGAGGGACTTTTGAATTTTTGTTACTCATACCTTAACGCCTCTATCGGGTTTAAAGATGCCGCCCTTCGTGCTGGATAGTAACCAAAGACTATCCCTATGGCCGTGGCGACGCCAAATGCCAATGCGATTGCCGACAAAGAAACATTTGTCGCAATGCCAGCAAACTGGGTTACGGCAAGTGAAGCCACCCATCCAAGAACTATCCCCATAAAACCGCCGGCAAAAGTAAGCATTATCGCTTCGCCTAGAAACTGTAAACTAATATCTTTCTTTTTCGCGCCAATGGCTTTACGCAACCCGATTTCTCTAGTTCTTTCGGTAACAGTTGTCAGCATCATGTTCATGATGCCGATTCCTCCCACAATCAGCGATATTCCAGCGATAGAAGCGAGAAGAATGGTCATGGTGTTTGTGACGGCCGACGCAGTCTGCACGATATCCTGCTGGTTCAATACCTGGAAATCGGCAAGCTGCGGATTGGAAATATTGTGCCGGCGCAGTAATAAATCCATAATTTGCTGCTGAATTGCTGCCATTACCGAGGAATCCTGCGCTTCAACGCTAATAGTGGTTACATAAGTATCTCCGGCAAGAAATCGCTGCGCCGAGGAAAGAGGAACAAAAACCATCTCATCTGAATTGGCAAAACCGGATCCGCCTTTTGGTTTCGTTATGCCGATTATTCTAAAATCAACACGGTTGATGCGGATTGTCTGGCCGATAGGATTGGAACCTACGCCGAAAAGATCATCTCTTGTCGTCGGGCCTAACACTGCGACTTTGGATAAGCTCAACGCGTTCTGTTCCGAAATAAAAGAACCTATATCCATCTGGAGATTTCGCACTTCGGGATAAGAAGCAACCGTACCGACAACCTGCGTATTAGTATTCGTTCCTTTAGCCATGATTTGGTATCTTCGCGAGATTTCTGGCGCTATAGCCTTGGCAAGCGTAATTTCTTTTTGGATGGCTTCGGCGTCTTCCTGTGTTAGGGTCGTCGCCGAACCGCGGCCAGCGCTCACCGGTCCGGCCACAGCTCCTCTTTGAAATCCCGGCCTAACCAGCACCAGGTTTGATCCGATAGACTGAATGCTTGCTTGAATTGAACCAGATGCTCCTTGACCTATTGAAATCATCGCCACTACAGATCCGATACCGATAACTATTCCCAAAATGGTCAAACCGGATCTTACCTTATTAGAACTTAGAGCTGTAATCGTCTCTTGGATAATATCTTCAAATTTCATGCGGCAGCTATGTAATTATGATTAATAATACGCCTGCTTTTAACCTTCTCGTCGCTGACAACGGTACCATCGCGTATATGAATTATGCGTTCGGCATGCTCAGCAACATACTGCTCATGAGTAATCAATACAATCGTTCTACCATGCTCGGTATGAAGCCGCTGAAACGTATCAAGCACCGCCTCCCCAGTTTTGGTATCAAGATTGCCGGTCGGTTCGTCCGCAAGAACAAGAATCGGATCATTAATGAGCGCGCGGGCGATTGCTACCCTTTGCATCATTCCTCCGGAAAGCTCGTTGGAGTGATGATTCCAAAATCCCTCTGGAAAAACAGCTTTTCGTAGTGCGTCTTTGGCTAGTTCAATACGCTTCTCTTTCGGCACTCCGGCGTAGACCAGCGGAAGCACAACATTGCGCAAAACCGTTGCGCGTGGCAAAAGATTAAAGGCCTGAAATACAAATCCGATTTTTTCCATGCGAACATCCGCAAGCTCCTCATCCGAAAATTTAGACACGTCATAACCGTCAAGAAGATACTTACCACTAGTCGGGGTATCAAGGCATCCTAAAATATGCATCAGAGTGCTTTTTCCGGAACCCGAAGGACCCATAATTGCCGCAAACTCTCCATTATTGATTGCAAAACTTACTTCTTTAAGCGCGGCAGTTTCCATCTCACCACTTCTATAGATTTTACTGATGTTTTTGCACTCAATCATATATTAATGAGGTATTTCGCCTCCGCCGCTCCGAAATCCTCCCCCGCCTTCTCCGCCACCGATGCCGGGAATTCTAAAGACATTATTCTGCTGCGACTGGCCCTGCGAGCTTTGTGCGCTAATGGTTTGCGTTACGACTTTGTCACCTTCATTAAGACCGCTTACAATTTCGGTCATCGTATCGTTAGCTAAACCTATCTGGACAGTTTGTTGTTTGGGCGTCTTGCTGCCATTGGCCAAAACTTCCACATAGATGGTATCACGTTGCTGTTTTATTGCGGAATTGGACACTAGAAGTGCATCTTGCTTGCTATCTGTTATTATCGCCGCTGAAATGCTCATACCTGGTTTAACTCTTTCATCTTGAGTATCAAACGCAATTTTAACGTTATAGGTCACGACGCCCTGAGAAATTGTACCAACGGTATCTATTTCCGAAACTTGCCCAGTAATAGTTAAATCTGGAACTGCATCGAAAGTTAAAGTTGCTTTTTGTCCGATTTTTACTTTAGCGACATCCACCTCATTAAGCGATATTTCTGCGCTTCGTTGTTTGGTGATAAAAGTCGCGATTACTATGCTTCCTGATACCGGATCTCCGTCTACAACGTTTATTTTGGCAACGATGCCGTTAAATGGCGCGCGGATAAAATAGTCCGCGAGTTTTTCTTGTGCATCGGTTAAAGCATTTTCGCGTTGCTTAACCGCAAGCTCCTGAGAACTAATATCGAGGGGTGCGTTTTTGACGCTATTCTGTGAATCAATCAACGCGCTAACATAGCCGTTCATTTTAGTGATATATGTCTGGAGATTGGTTTTATATGTATTTACCGTTGCGGGCAAAATTTTTCCGGGATTGTTTGAGGCATAATCACTCATATAGTCCAGTAAATTCTGTTCGCTTTTTACGGCCTGCGCCGCTGCTTTGGATGTTGCTAAGGTTTTATCAAGAAGATCAAGAACTGCATTAATATCGGAATAGCGGCTGGTGCTTTTATAGATCGCCGTGGTTTGGTCATATAAAACTCTCGCGGTGTATGTATCATTCCTGGCTCCATCGTCTAAAACTTTGGCTTTATCATTGCCGCTACCTCCCAAAAAACTAAGATAAAAATTATAATTATCCTGATAATTCACCAGTGCGTTACTGTTAAGAATTACTTCCGCGCCGTTAACAACCGAAGGCAAATCTAGAAAGGCGTTAACAATTGAATTAAATGCGTCTTCTTTTAATTTATCCGCGTCAGCCGAAGATTGTTGGAGCCTTTGCAGGCTTAATTTTGCGCTTTCCAAACCTATCTGGGCATCTCTTACAGCTTTTTGGGCGTCGGTCGCGTCAATTTGCGCAAGGAGTGTTCCCTCCGACACCTCTTGACCGTTTTTAACTCCGGTATAAACAATATCGCCCGAGACTTTAGGTTTAATATCTATCTGATCCGAAACCGACACCTGACCGCTGCCAGAAACAGAAATTATGAGCATACCTTTCTGCGCCGGCGCAGTCACATATTGATTCTGATTTACATTTTTGCTTATGAAAAACTGATGATAGCCGTAATAGCCTACGCTGATAAGTGCGATGGCTACAACGGCGGATAAAATTTTTTTCCTTAAAATATTTTTAACGATGCTTATCATAAAATTAATTAAATACTCTAATAAATTTTGCCTCTATTTGACCTTGTTCATTCGGCACGCCGATAATTACAACTCGTTCGTCGGTCTTAAGGTCGGAGGATCTTATGCTTTCGCGGCGATCAATAATTGTAGTCTTATCAGAAACCAAAACCGTTTTCTCTACATTGTCGCTTCCTTTAACTATAAGTGTTTGCCCAGGCAAATCAATCTTAATTATTAAGCCGAAAATGCCATTGGAATTGATAAAATCGGTGCCTTCTAAATCGCGGTCGAAATCTCTGAAAAATCCCGTGCGAGGGCCGGCGAAATTTCTGTAATAATTCTTCCCCCAACGATATGAAAAACTAGCCTTTTTGTATCCGACGAATATTCCAAAGCCGAAAACAAAAAGCAATACAATCAGGCCAGCGAGACCCCAGGTTATAATATGGAATTTTTTTGATCGGAAAAATTCATCGAAATTCATAAATTTATGGTTTTATCGCCGTAGACGATAATATCGTCTTAAAGTCGCGCGCTGCATATTTAAGCGAATTTAAAAATATAAATATAGTCGTTAAAAATAAAGCTATGCTTATAACCGGAATGGACTCAAGCAGTGCAATCGCAAAATTGTCCAAATATGCAATGATTATTTGCGAATCCGAAAACAAAAGTGAAAATATCTGCATAAATCCCAATTCGGTAAAAGATGCCTGCACCGCTTGCAAGGCTGGAACAGCCGCGCCGGCCGAGGCGATAAGTACAAAAATGAAAAATGCAAAACGCCGCCTGGCAACCCTTAGCCGCTTTTCTTGATCGATGCGTAGCATTATTTTACACAAAAAATCCTTCGGCGGTTCGGACGCCGCAAGCTGTGAAAATAACCATTCGTAATCTTTTATCATGCTATATATTAATACGACGAAATGATGCATTTTGGTGCATCCCAAACACAATTCCTGACAAAGTTTATTTATCGGTAATAAAACTTCTTAGTGCTGTGAGTGCGCGTCTGTGCCGCGATTTTATGGTATGCAATGGCTCTCCTAGCGATTCAGCTATTTCGCGGAAGGTAAAATGATCGTTATATCGTAAAAATAAAACCATACGATATTGCGGCGATAATTTTTCAAGCGCGGTATTTAATATCTGCGCAATTTCAGCTTTTTCGAAAAGTTCCGGCGGGAGAGGAGACGTATCGACAAAATTCTCATTCTCGCCACCAAGGACGGATCTTCGCCCTAGATGGATACGCCTTGGGAATACGCCTCGAGTGGAAAATGCGGAAAATGGAATTGCTTTTTTCTTTTTAAGAAAATCTATCGCGGAATTTTTTGCAATAGAAAAAATCCAAGTTTTAAAACTTTTACCTTGGTCAAATTTTTTAAGATTGCACCACGCTTTCACGAAAACTTCTTGAGAAACATCTTCGGCATCCTTCGATGCACCGATATATCTGTATATAAAACTGTAAATCGACCTAGTGTATCTGCTAAAAAGAATCTCAAGCGATTTTTCATCGCCCGCAAGATAGTCTGCAATGAGTTGTTGGTCTAAATCACTCATGATGAACCCATATTTGTGCAATTATTTGACGAAATAATTGTTGGTG
>CAYNXX010000004.1:0-50460 GCA_964401295.1 uncultured Candidatus Saccharibacteria bacterium
AATATTCTCGACTGCTGCCTCCCGTAGGAGTATGGGCCGTGTCTCAGTCCCATCGTTGGGGAACGCGCTCTCACGCCCCCTACCCGTCATAGCCTTGGTGGGCTATTACCCCGCCAACTAGCTGATAGGCCGCAGACCTCTCCCGGAGCGGACTACTCCTTTACCCTTACGGGAACTATCGGGAATTAGCTTGCCTTTCGGCAAGTTTTTCCCGTCTCCGGGGTAAGTATCTACGTGTTACTAACTCGTTTGCCGGTGCTTATCTTTTCTTGCGAAAAAACAAACCCCTTGACTTGCATGCCTTATCCACACCGCCAGCGTTCATCCTGAGCTAGGATCAAACTCTCAAATAAAATTTTAGTCGGGACAACTTTAAAAAACTAATTGAATTATTCTATTTTCAATGTTCTTTCCCTTTGTGGGTTAATCTATCGGGCTGTCATTAAACAAAACAACCACGAAGATCGTGGCTGCCGCTATCTTCGTTTTTTTTGTTACAAGCTTATTCTCCAAGAAATCTTATCATATTTTTAACTCTATATCTATTCTTGCATGGCTAGAAATAGATGTCAAGCGCCCCGTTCCTTTAATGCCGCCTGCGCTGCGGCCAAACGAGCCACCGGCACTCTAAACGAAGAACAACTAACATAATCCAGCCCTGCTTGGTGCGCAAAGAAAATAGAATCCGGGTCTCCTCCATGTTCGCCGCAAATGCCTATCGATAATCCTTTACGCCCTTTTCTTCCGCGCTCGGTTCCAATTCTAATCATTTCGCCAACACCTTCAACATCAATTGTAATAAATGGGTCATCTGTGAAAATTTTCTCTTCAATATAGCGAGGCAGAAATCTCCCGGCATCATCCCGCGAAATTGCCAACGTAGCTTGCGTCAGGTCATTGGTCCCGAAAGAGAAAAACTCCGCTTCTTTTGCCAGCTGATTAGCCAACAGCGAGGCTCTGGGTAATTCAATCATAACACCAATTTTATATTTAATTTTTGTTCTGCGTTTTCGTAGTGTTTCATCGCAAATTTTCCGTATTTTTTCTTTCAAAACTGAAAACTCTTTTACGTCCATTACCACTGGAATCATGATATAGGGCGAAACCTCATGCCTTGCCTTTTTTACATCGCATGCGGCTTCAATAATCGCTTCTGTCTGCATTTCATAAATTTCTGGGTAAGTTATCGCTAGGCGACAGCCGCGATGTCCGAGCATAGGATTTAATTCTTTAAGCGCCTCCACCTTTTTTAGAATTGTCTCTTTGGAAATTCCCATCTTTTTAACCAAACGATCGATCTCTTCTTTCGTTTTTGGCAAAAATTCATGGAGTGGCGGATCCAGCAACCGGATTATAACCGGGTACCCCTGCATGGCCCGGAAAATATCAACAAAATCGTTCCTCTGTAGGGGCATAATTTTTTCTAAAACCTGTTTGCGTTTTTCCTGATTGTCCACGGACAAAATCATCTCCTGGAAAATAGGTATGCGGCTTTCCTCAAAAAACATATGCTCTGTCCGGCAAAGACCTATGCCCTCGGCGCCCAAAATTCTTGCCTGTTTTGCCTGCTCTGGAGTGTCGGCATTGGCGCGCACTCCGAGCTTCCGCACCGCGTCGGCCCATTTAAGCATTTTTTCAAGTTCCGGATTTACGCTCGATTGAACCAAAGGCACTTCGCCCAGCATCACTTCTCCGGCTCCGCCGTCAATGCTTATAATCTCGCCCTTCTTAACTATTTTATTGCCGGAAGAAAATTGTTGTTTTTTATAATCAACGTATATTGACTCGCAGCCAACAATGCAAGGCTTGCCCATACCGCGGGTGACAAGCGCCGCATGACTGGTCATTCCACCTCTGGCGGTTAAAATGCCTTCGGCCGCAGCCATGCCCTGAATATCGTCCGGAGAAGTTTCGGTCCGCACCAAAATAACTTTGCGGCCTTCATCCGCCAACAGCTGGGCCTCGCGAGGGTCAAAAACAACTTCGCCAACGGCGGCTCCTGGAGAAGCCGCCAAACCCTTTGCTAAAACTTCTTTCTTTGCTTTCGGGTCAAATGATGGCCTGAAAAAACTTTCAATGCTTTTTGGATCAATACGCAATAAAGCCGTATCTTTTGAAATAAGGCCTTCGCGCACCAAATCACGCGCGATTTCCACTGCCGCGGCCGCAGTGCGTTTGCCATTGCGCGTTTGCAGCATCCATAATTTCCCCTGCTCTATAGTAAACTCAATGTCCTGCATATCCTTAAAGTGGCGTTCCAAAATATCTGCAATACGCAGCAGTTCTTTAAAACATTTAGGAAATATTTTTTTAATCTTATCAATGGATTGAGGCGTACGGATGCCGGCCACAACATCTTCGCCCTGAGCATTTTGCAAAAATTCTCCATAAAGCTTCTTCTCGCCGGTTGCTGGATTACGGGTAAAACCCACGCCCGAGCCGGAATTTTCATCCATATTGCCGAAAATCATGGCTTGTATATTGACCGCAGTCCCCCACTCGTCAGGGATTTTATTAAGTTTCCGATATGTAATTGCCCGCGGATTGTTCCACGACCTAAATACGGCGCCGACGGCCTGGCGCAACTGCTCCTGCGGATCTTCGGGAGCCTCACCGCCAGTCACGCGTTTTATCTTATTTTTTGTGCGCCTTGTCATTTCCTGCCAATCTTTTGCCGAAAGCTCAACATCCAGCTTATAACCCTTTTCTTTTTTGAAATGATCGAGCACTTCCGACAACTCTTCTTTCTCAACGCCCATCACAACGTCGGCGAACATAAAAATGAATCGCCAATAGGAATTCCAGGCGAATCTTTCTTTGCCACTTGACAAAATCAGCCCGCGCACGTTTGCAGCGTTAAGACCCAGATTTAAAACCGTATCCATCATGCCTGGCATAGAAGATCTTGCGCCGGAACGCACCGAAAATAAAAGCGGCTTTTGTTGGTCGCCGAATTTCCTGCCCATTATTCGTTCCACTCTTGCCACCGCCAGTTTAATATCTTTCTCTAAACCCGGCGGGTGCTGCTGATTGTGCTCATAAAAATAAGTGCAGACTTCTGTGGAAATTGTGAAACCCGGAGGCACGGGCAGGCGCAATTTTGCCATCTGGGCCAAATTAGCACCCTTGCCGCCCAAAAGATTTCTCATTGATGCATCTCCTTCCGATTTTTCTTTACTGAAAAAGTAAATGTATTTTTTCATGTAAATAATTTAGGCGCCGCCGTATAGCTTACAAAAAGCTAAATGCATTTTTCATCCACTTTCCGTATTCACACTCCGCGCTATGGAGCGGCGGATTTTTGCTGCGAAGCAAAGCAACGGCTTCCATAAAAATTTCCTGCACTTCCGAGGGATCTGTATCTATAATATGTAGCTCTTTGCGGAATGTCAAACGATCTTCAAATCCGTTGCTCTTATCCACAATATAAAATGCCAGGTATCCTTTGTGCAGCGTATGATAGCCATTCTGTTCCAACAAATAAGTATAAACATCAAGCTGAAGCTGGAATCTGTCGTAAATCTTGGCGGCAGAGCTGCCGGTTGATTTATAATCCAGCGGGGCCAGCTTTCCATCAGCAAACTCCAAAATATCGTCAACGGCTCCGAAAAGCGTGGCGTCCGACTTTTCATCAAAGTAGCGTATGCCCTTAAAATTGTTTCGCCATTCGTTAAGCAGTTTCTGATTCGAAAAAAGTTTGGCCGGAATGTTATTAATCGCAAGCAAAGGATGCGATTCGCCTTTAGCCCTATAAGAATCAAACTCTTCTTTCAGTAAAATATCCACTGCGCTGTTTAGGGCATACGGAAACGGCTGTGGCCGTTTTATGCCAAGTCTTTTATCCAGCCAAAAACAAGCCCGGCATTCAAAATAAAGATTTAAAGAGCTGGGGGACAATTGAATTTTTTTTGTTACCTCCATTTTATTAGAAAGCCTGCAAACATGCCTTTATTTTATAAAATCTTTTAAATAAAATTCCTTGCACCGGCATTTTTTTGCAGTGCAGATGGTTCGGCCGTAATCAATCAATAAATATGAAAGCTTGCTCCAATATTGTTTTGGAAAAAGACGCATCAAATCTTGCTCTATTTTTACAGGATCGGTTTCTTTCGTCCAGCCAAAATGTTTTGCCAATCTCCTGACATGCGTATCCACAGCAATGCCTTCGACTATCCCGAAAGCGTTGCCTAAAATGATATTGGACGATTTGCGACCTATACCCGGGAGCTTAATCATTTCTTCCATATTTCGCGGCAATTTCCCTTTATATTTGTCACGGATCATTTTTGCCGCGGCTATTATATTTTTGGCCTTTGCCCTATAAAATCCGGTTGATTTTATTTCTTCCTCAAAAGTTCGCGGATTCGCCGAAGCAAAATCATCTACGCTTTTATATTTTCTGAACATTTTTGCGGTAACCTCGTTAACCTTTTTATCCATGCACTGCGCCGAAAGCACCACGGCTACCAGAAGTTGAATATGATTTTCGTATTTTAAAGCCATATGGGCATCAAGATCGTACTTTAGCATAATTTTATACATTGCAAGCGCTCTTTTTTGTTTTTGTGCAAATGTTTCAGGCATAATAACTAATTTTAAGATTTTTAGATGAAAAATAAAAGACGCGATAGGTTCTCGCGCCTTTGCTTTTACTAATTGTAACCCTCATAGATTTCCCAAAGAATATTTTCAAGATCTTTATCTACTTTATATGCGGGGTGGGCTTCTAACCAAGCGAGGTATTGATCTTTAGTATGCCAAACATAATCAAACACCGCGCCTGGCCTCAGAAAAAGAGGCGCCATTTGCGGACGAAAATCAATAATGCCGCGATCCCGCAAAATTTGTTTTTTGTAGAGTAATTCCTCGCGATGCTCGGCAAGATACCTTGCCACCGACTTGAAAGATGGAAAAATTTTGGCGAATTTGGTTAAACCCGTACCCATGATATCCTTTATGCTCGGGTCGTATTCCTCTTTTTCCAGCTCACACAGCACATCATAAATCCAATCATTCATATCTCGCCTGCGTCCGCTAATGACGACGAATATTGGAATACCGCTCCTTGCGGCGCAGTAAAGCTCATCTAGCGTTCCACCCTTTTCAATTCCGATAGGCCAATAAAGGACGACGAAGTCCGAGCTTAAAACTCCCCAAGCGATATCAAGCACCCGTATCTTCCACATCTGGTCATGAAATTTTTTCCATTGTCCCGTTTCCTTCCATATGGTGCGCTCGCAAATAATTTCGGTGGTGCTTTTCCTTGTCAGGCGCGCTTCAAGCGCATTCGGGTTGGAACATTCGATGTCAAGCGGTTTTAAAAGCTGACCGATGTGCTCACGCCATGGCTGGCCCAAGCGCCTTGCGTGTTGAATCGGACCAATAAAATAACACCTAAGCCTTGATCCGTTCGGTCTGACGTTCATTATAATCACCTTCCTTTTAAGGTACATGGTCGTAAAGACCTTCCGACCTGCCCCACTCTGCAGCCGTATATCTTTTATTAACGAATCAAATAAAAAAGTCAACCGTTGGCAACCATCGTTTTGACTTTTTAAAATCCGGCGAAAAACGCGATAACTCCCAAAATTGCCAAGTGAAAGGTCTGGTCAACGCCGAGTAATAAAATAGTCCACAAGGGTTCATAACTTTCGTTTTTATTAATGCGTTTAATTTTCTCCAGCCACCATATTTCAAACGCGCGCCGGTCAAGAACAATATGAGAAATAAAAAGCAAAACTAGCCACCAAAAAGACGCGCCATAAAACCATAGCGCTGGCGAAAAGCCTACGGTATATATATATGAAAGCGTGTACTAGGAGTGGCGGCCATTCGCTTGATTTTTTCATAGCTTCCCACGAAGTCTGAAAAAGCCAATCCATTACAAAATGCGTTATAACCAATGCCGCAAAAAAAGACAGCATTTTATTTTTGGAGATTTAATTTCTTTGATACGGCTAACTATTTTTTTCTATTTAACGCTGCACCGCGGGATTATTACCCCGCGTAAACAGATTTGCCGCTAAAAACTATTGCACGCCGAGTAGATCAATCTCAAAAATCAAAGTGGAGTTTGGAGGAATCGGTCCAACGGATTGCGATCCATAAGCCAGCTCGGGCGGAATGGTTAGCCGTACTTTTTCACCAACTTTCATGCCTTCCACTCCTATGTCCCACCCGCGTATAACCTGGCCTATGCCCACTGTAAAACTGAATGGTTGACCCCGGTCTACGCTTGAATCAAATTTCGTACCATCGGTCAAAGTGCCGACATAATTCACCGAAACGGTATTGCCAGAGCGAGCCGTAACTCCCGTACCATCTTTTAATACTTCAATTTTTACGCCCTGTTTTTCCATAATATTGCCCTTACCTTGATTTAACAGTTTAAAGCCTAATGCCGCCACTCCGCCAAGCGCTATTAAAATTAACGCAATAATTATTTTATTCATATCCTTTGATTTTTTTAATCATAGTTTGCCTATTTAAAAAACGCCGTTGCGGCGGTTTTTAAATAGTTATTCCCCAAGAAAAGTTATAATTGCGACGCGGCCAGCGTTGGAAAGGCCAACGCCCTCAATGTTGGAAAGAATATCGTCAAGCGGCGTTTGCCTCGATCCGAAATATACGTAATTACCGCTAACTCGCGCCAGCAATTCGCCTTTCAGGTCGAAAATCGAATCGTTAGTAAAATAACCGACTTCTTTTCCTTCATGATTATAAACGCGACTTTCCAACACCCAGCCGATTTTTACGCCTGCCCTATATATATCGTTGCCACGTACTTCTAACATATATTTATCTATACCATGGTTTGTAAGAAATTGCTAAATCAGAGGTTTTTTATTCTATTTGTTTGCCATAGCTTCATTTTTCAAAAGTAGCTCCTTTTTCGCGCTGCCGCGGTTATAGCCGCCGATTTTTCCATCTGATCTTATAACCCTGTGGCATGGAATTTTCCAATTATAGTTCTTGTTCAAAATATTTCCCACAACCCTCGCGGCCCGTGGCCTCCCAGCCGCCCTCGCTACTTCTTTATATGTCTTCGTCTCCCCCATCGGAATTTTTTTAACTACGGCCAAAACTTTATAACCAAATGAGGTCATGGACTTACTTCTTCCGTATATTTTTCCATATCAAAATGATTGCGAGGAAACCGACGATGAGCCAAACGACCCATGTAACAAGGGCGAGCCAACTGAAGATGGAACTCATGCCACCCATCATTCCCCAACCATTCATCATGTAATCGCCATGGCTCCAATTGTTACCCATTATTTCCGCGCCGCTCGCCAACGAACCAAAATTCATCATATTGTTCTGCGCCATGGCTAAAAGCGGTGTAAAAAGCGCGGCAACAAAAACGAAAATATATTTTTTCATATATAATCTGTTGTAATCTATCAGTTAATAATTTATACTAAACTTATCGGATTGCTGTGTATTTAAACGTAAATAAACTCTTGTATTATTTTACCAAATCTGATTCACAATGCAAAAGCGGAAACCTAACGAAATGTATGCGCAGCAGCCTTGACATATAGACTATGGGGGTATAGGCTACGGTTAAGGTCGATACCAATACCATCAAATAAATCACATATTATGCTAGATCAAAAACTCAAAAAAAGGTCGATTCACCACGCAAAAATAATCAGAGGTCAAATTGATGGCCTCATTAAAGCTATTGAAAGAGAGGTGTACTGCCCAACACTGCTGGAGCGGTCGCTTTCTATTCAAAGGTCGCTCAAAAGCCTTGATGCCTACATGCTCGAAAATCACTTGCGGGCTCACGTGAAACACCAAATGAGCCGCAAAGGTGAAATAGACAAAGCCGTGCAGGAACTCATTAAGGTTTATACATTATCAAATAAATAATTGAGAATTTATGTTTAATCTTTTAAAGAAAAAGTGCCCGACCTGCAAAATGGTGCTTGATAAAAACAAGGAATATCCCGAAGGATGGGGAAAACAATTTTGTTCAGAAGGTTGCCGTGAAGAATACCGAAAAAAGATGGTAAAAGAACAATCCAATCAATCCCACAGCTGTTGCCACTAAAATGGTATGAAAAATAAAACCATTGGTACAATTTTAATAATCGGGGCAATCCTGTATTTTCTTTTTACCACTTTTATCGCCGACCACGGGCTTCACCCACTCAATACACTGATAACAATTTTCCTCTTTGTTTTTGGATTTGTAACTATTTTCAAAACAGAAAAGGAAGTAGAAGACATTCCTCAATCTGGTGCGCCGGAAATATCACGAGAAGAAATCTTGGCGCTACAACCAAGCCAGAAACTTAAAATCCTCTTTGTCAGTTTAGCCTTTGGACTGCTCACTGCCATCATTATCGCCCTGACCTATTTGGCGACATCGCCCGGGAGAACACTTACCACCATTCTTTCTTTTGCCGGCGGCGTGTCTAATATTGTTTTGCCCTGTACCTTACCGCTTGTATTCATCATCGTCCCGCTTTCTATGGGTAAGGGTTACAAAAGGGGGCTCGTGATGGCGCTCCTTTTCAGCCTCGGACTTGTGGTGATGCTTGCGATTTATGGCGCGGCCATCGCGCTTATCGGAAAATACTTGGGATTAGATCAAGCGACGAAATATCTTTATATCATTGCCGGAATCGCCGCTCTTATTTTCGGTCTGGCGGAACTCGCGCTCATCTCCTTTGAAATGCCATCGTACTCAAAAGTACCAGCCTTTATTCAGCGACAGCCCGATTACGCGAAATCGCTTTTCCTTGGTTTGTTTCTTGGCAATGCCGGCATAGGATGTCCAAACCCGATTACCTATCTCATTCTTGCCGTCGCAGCCGGTACGGGCAGTGTAACGGTTGGCGCCTGGTATATGGCGGTGAACGGCTTCGGCAGAGCGCTACCGCTTATTTTCCTTTCGGTCCTTGGTATTCTTGGGGTGAATGCAACCAACAGCCTACTAAAGAGAAAAACTGCAATTGATAGGATAACTGGCTGGGCGCTCGTAGTCATATCCTCTTTCATTATTTTAAACGGCGTTTTCGGACACTTATGGTACGAAGGTTCGATCTTTCACGAAGGCTCAAACATGCTTTTCGGAAAAATCGGAGGCAATGTCACGGAAGCTAACATTCCCATTCAACAGTTTGAAAAAGCGGTTCCGTTCGTCTGGCTAGGCGCATGGATAAATCTTTTCCTACCGCCACTCGTGCTACTGTGGTACTACTTAAAGAAAAAAGGCGCCATGTCTAAAAAAATGTTCTGGATTTTGCTTTTCATCTTCGTGCTTTGGGGATTATTAACTATGCGCTTTGGAATCGAGATGGGCTAAAGAGACAATGGTGTATGATAATCCCGTATAAAAAAATTTTGCTATTGGTGATAGCGATCGGCGGAATCGCTGCTAGTGTATGGATCGCAGGCATCTTTGGTATCTTTAATCGTAACGCTGCGGTTAATAACACCGTGGGTGATTCTGTAAATGGTTTGGTCGCACGAGGAGATTTATTCGATGGTGTTATAACAAATATGAGCGATATACCAAACGTTAAACTTGGGGTGAAATTTCTGGGCACTGGAGTATATGACAAAAACTGCGTTAAAGTCGGCGTAGCGCCAGAGACTGGAAACCCGCTGGTAAATTGCCATGCTGGCATAAAAACAGAATATGGAGTTATTGACTTTAATCATGTGCATGACTATTATAAAAAACCGTGCATAATCGAAGAAGATGAAGTTATGGTTGAGGTTCTTGACTTGCAAGGAAATGCAAAAGTGCAGAGAATTTCTGAAATTCCAAAAAAAGCAGTACAAGAAAAAGGAGAGATGTCAAATTAGCTTTGCAACCAACCTGATCGAATAAAAAACATATATTATTATGAACAAAAATAATTTTAAAAAAATGTTGTTGGTTGTGGTGGTTGTTTTAGTTGGTATAACTTTTCTTTACGGAGAATTTGGAAACAAACCATCTGGTCCGCATCCTGCGGGAACTTCCTCTAATACAGTAAGCAATTCCGCACGCAATGGAACAGTCAGTGTTTCTTCGGTGACATTAAATGATATTGTTGGAAAACAAACGCCTGCCTTTTCATTTGCAGATCGCGATGGTAATATTTACTCATCTGACAACCTACGGGGCAAAAAAGTTGTTTTATTTTTTACCGAAGGATTAATGTGTTACCCGGCGTGTTGGAATCAAATCACCTCATTTGCCAAAGACGCGCGTTTTAAGAACGCTGATACGCTCGTTCTTTCGGTGGTTGTTGACTCCAAAGAAGACTGGCAGAAAGCGATTAACCAAATGCCAGAGTTAGCTCAAGCAACGGTTGTATTTGATAAAAATTCAGCTGCTTCAAAACAATTTGGCATACTTTCGGCTCCATCTTCTATGCATCCGGGGTCCATGCCCGGACATACGTATGTAATAATAGATGAACAAGGAATTGTTAGCTCGGTGATTGACGATCCGAGCATGTCAATCAATAATGATAAAGTTTTTGCGGAAATTCAAAAATTAAATTAAAAAATTTATGGAGCCAGGAAAAAAGACAAAATATTTAAAACTCACTGCCTTTGCCGCAGTATTAATTTTGATTTTCGTTTTCTTTTCAGGTATTAACATAAAGTTTTCGGGTATTAATATTATAAAGAAAACGCCAAACAATAATTTACCCTCAGCTTCTCAAACAAGGTCATCAAACTCTCAAAAGGCAAATATAAATCAGCCAATAGATATTAAGCTAGTAGAGGAAGTTTTTCCTTCAAAGGGAGTGGAATTACCGATTGTGTGGGGAGATTTAGGCAAGCAATTAATTGATGCGGGGGTGATTGACCAGGCAAAATTTGAGAGCCTGTATAGCCAGCGCGGCGGTTTGGACGACTATGAAAAAAACATTCTTTCAGGAATAAACAATGGAAAATTAAAAATGACGCCCCAAAACGCCAACTTTCTTTTGAACGTGCTTTGGCCACTTGCACTCGGGAACAAAAATGACATTTTAGATAAAGGTGAAATGACAACATCTGGAACTCCGACAGAGAACTTTGCGTCAACCGGCGGTTGGACATTGGGCAAAGGCACGGCAATGGACCACTTCTCAAAACACAACTTTATTAATCTAACCCCGGACCAACAAGCTCTTGTTGATGAAGTTTCAAGAAATGTTTACAGGCCTTGCTGCGGAAACTCAACTCATTTCCCAGATTGCAACCACGGAATGGGCATGCTGGGCCTATTGGAGCTAATGGCTTCGCAGGGCGTTTCAAAAGCAGATATGTATAAATACGCGCTTATTGCCAATTCGTACTGGTTTCCTGATAATTATTTAACGATAGCAACATATTACAAGGATATTGAAAAGACCGATTGGAGCAAGGTCGACGCCAAGACGGTTTTGAGCCAATATACTTCGCCAACCGGTTATCAGCAAATTTTAACCAAAGTTAGTCCTCAGCGAGCTCCAAGTAGCAGGGGCGGCTGCGGCATATAGAATTATTATTAAAACTTCATCACAATATGTCTCAACTAAATAATTACGCATCGAACGTAAGTAACTTTCTTAGGAAAGTAGATAAAAATACCATCTATGTTAGCGTTACTGTAATTGCCATTATTGCGGCGGCTGTTTTAATTTTTGAAAGACCGAGCTTTTTAGGCCTATCAAATGAAGCGATAGCTAAAAAAGCAATTGATTACATAAACAACCAGGGGCTTTCGCAAACCCCAGCTTCGTTCGTCAGCGCTTCCAGCGATTCGGGGGTTGTGAAAATTAAAATAAAAATTGGCGCAAATGAATTCGATTCATATGTCACAAGGAACGGAAAACTCTTGTTTCCCCAGGCGTTCGATATGACTAAAACGAAGACCGCTTCTAGTTCTGGCAAATAGCAAAACTCAAGCGCAGGCAGTTATCGGTAATTAAAATGGAAATCAATAAAGAAACCATCATAGTATTGCTAATAATCGCTTTGGTTATTTCAGGGGTAGCGGCAGGCACATTGCTTTATCAAGGCAAAAGCCTTGCGGCATTATCTTCGCCAGTAAAACCGGATGTTTCGGGCCAAGAAATTTATTCTATTTTTCTTTGCCCTTGCTGCGGCCAACCCCTTACAAAACCCGGCGACTGCGCCCAGGCCCAGGAAATGGTTGACTACATTGATTCACTGATCGCCAGCGGTCTTCCCAAAGACGATATTATTGCCAAAACTGCTGAAAAATACGGCTTAACTGCCGTTACCCAAGCAAAAAGAGATGAAGTAAAAGCCCTACTTGCAAAACGCAATCCAGATTTATTCCCTAAAGAAAATTTGTCATTTAAAGACGCCGTTGGCAAGAAGGCGCCTGCGTTTAATACAGAGGATATTTCCGGCGCAACAGTAAACCTTAATGATTACAAGGGCAAGGTTGTTGTGCTTTTCTTTAATGAGGGCTCGATGTGTTATCCTGCATGTTGGGACCAAATAAAATCTTTGGCAAATGACGCCAGATTCAACAGTGATAAGATTACAGCATTTTCTATAGTTGGCGACCCCAGAAGTGACTGGCAGGAAATAATAAAAAAAGTTCCGGAACTTGTCAGTGCCAAATTTTTGCTTGATACGACAAAGGCCGTATCGTCTGCCTATGATGTTTTATCTTTACCTTCCTCAATGCACCCCGGATCTTCTCCGGGTCATACATTTTTTATAATTGATAAAGAAGGAATAGTCCGCTACACATTAGATGACAAAAACATGGGGATAGATAATGATAAAATTTTTGGAGAAGTGCAAAAACTTCTGTAATTAAATGGAGATACTCATAACGGCCTACTTTATTGCAGCTTTTGTTGCTGGCATGGCGGCGCTTTTCGCCCCTTGCTGCATTACAGTTTTATTGCCCGCATACCTGGGCTCTGTTTTTAAGCAGAAAGGGAAAATTTTTTTGATGACTTTTGTTTTCTCTCTGGGACTGATTGCGGTATTCCTACCATTAGGGTTGGGCATAGGATGGCTGGGAGAAATCATTAAAACATATCATAACGGTCTATTTCTAATAGGCAGCATTTTACTTTTATTTCTTGGAGTGTCTCTATTGCTTGGCAAGCACTTTTCTTTGCCATTTTCGGTTCATCGTTCTGCGGCTCAAAAAGTTCCAAGCGCAGGCTCTATTTTTGTTTTAGGAATTTTTTCGGCCTTTGCCACTCTATGCTGCGCGCCGGTATTAGGTGGAGTGCTTGTTTTAGCGGCTCTGCCCGGCTCCGCAATTTGGGGAGGGTTATATTCAATTACCTTTGCATTGGGCATGATAGCGCCTTTATTTTTCCTTGCTTATTTTATTGATAAAAGTAATCTAAATCAGAAAATAGTGATATTCAAAAAACAAATCTCTTATAGTCTTTTGGGCAAAAAAATTACTCTTACAATTTCGGACGCAATAGCCGGCGTAATTTTTTTGGTTTTTGGCGCCTTCATTTTTTATTCTGCTATAACCGGCCAGTTAATAATGAAGAGCTCTTATCAACTAACGATAAACATTTTTCTGGAAAAAATAACGGTTTCTATTAATGAAATTTTCGGCAGGGTACCTCCGGTCGTACCGATTTTAGTAATCATAATTTTGGTTACATTTATATTAAAAATGGTCATTGAGAAATGGAGGGAAAAGGTCGAAAAATAAACGGGTGGATTACACCCTAAGCGAAAAATAAAATATGATCAACATTCAATTTGTTACGGTACCCGGGTGCCATGAATGTGCCAAGGCGAAGAAAATATTCGAGGAATTAAAAACGCAATATCCAGAAATGCAAATTAAGGAAATTAATGCAACTTCTACCGAAGGAATTGCACTGGTTCAAAAATACGGCATATTTTCCAGCCCCGGAATTATTATCAACGACGAATTATTCTCCACCGGCGCGCTCGACAAAAGCGAATTTATAAAGAAACTAGACGCGCTAAAAAAATAAAACTATGAGTTTATTTTCAGTTGGCCTGGTACTCGATACAATCGGAAAAGTATTTATCGGTCTTGCCGTGCTTATGGTGCATCGCCACATATTTAAAGAACGCAAGATAGATATGGATGTACTTCGGGCAATGCGAAAAGAACAAGCGCTGACCATGTCTGGAATTTTTCTCATAGTCGCCGGCGCAATATTGCAATTAATTTTTTTCAAACAGTTATGACATACGACGTAATCATTATTGTACCGACGCCGCAGCCTGTGGCCGCTATTTATGCTGGAGATATCACTGCGAACTTTTGACACACTCGCACTCATCATTACAAATAAAACAAGGTGTCTAAAAATAATAATTCGGCGAAGATCAGCGGCCATATATTTGGTTAACCGCAAAATTAATTAATGCTTATCTAACATGCACGGCCGTGATGACAAAAATAATTCTTCAATGTGGCGGACGATGATCATCTGCGCATTGCTGTTAGTAATTTTGCTTTTGGCCGGGGCCAAACTATTTTCTGCCGGCTATTTATGGCCAATCCTGATTGTTGCTTTAATTCTCATTCACTTTTGGACAATGCTACGAGGACACCGCCCGCAAAATCGTGAGCATGATGATGATTCCGAACAAAAAAATAATGTTGTTAACCAGACTAGCGCCGCGCAAAGCGCTCACGAAGGACATAAAAACGATAAACAAAAATGTCATGGCGGATGTTGCCGATAATTTAAATAACCGTTCCTAGTGATTGCGGCCTTATCAAACACAGCTTTTTTGGATAGGGCTCTTGTTTAATCTCGGCACCATTATTTAATTAACAAAGCAAAGAAGCGCGCCGAAAACAAGAACATGGAACACTTAGCAATAATGAGAAAATCTTGGGGATTGACTCAAAAAATCCTGAATGGTCAGAAGAAAATTGAGTCGCGCTGGTATTCAGTAAAATCTAGTCCTTGGGATCGAATAAAGGAAGGCGAGACGGTTTACTTTAAGGATTCTGGCGAACCGGTGAGGCTAAGGGCTAAAATAAGTAAGGTGATACAGTTTGCGGATTTAACTGCATATCGGGTAAGAAAGATTCTAGATGAATACGGTGATGATAACGGACTGGAAAAAGAAAAAATCCCAGAATTTTTTGAGAGATTCAAAAATAAGAAATATTGCATGCTTATATTTTTAAATAATCCTCAAAAGATTACACCATTCAATATCAATAAAACAGGGTTTGGCGCAATGTCTGCATGGATTACGATAGATAACATTGCAATGATTAAAAAATAATTCCTGCGGCACAGAAATAAACTCAATAAATTCAAACAAACATGAAATACATTTGTTTTATAGCGATCGGCTTGGCATTCGTACTTTTGATATACGTTATTTTTACTGTCTACCAAAACATTGCAAATAAAAAAGAGTCAGCGACGACTACAAATTCTGCACGAACGACTCAGAAGCAAACAAATAACCAGCAGTGGGAGAAAAAAACCGATGATCAAGGCGGGGTTACTGTCGTAGTCTCCCCCCTCGACATCTCATCCCAATCAAAAGAATGGAAATTTGATATTTCCATGAACACTCATTCTGTAGAATTGGATCAGGACCTAGTAAAATCTACTGTTCTTGTTGACGACGAGGGCAATGAATATAAACCGATTAGATGGGACGGACCAGTTGGCGGCCATCATAGGGAGGGAACGCTCATATTTAATCCGGTCGCGCCAATCCCCAAATCGATTGAATTAAAAATCACGGGGATAGCCGATGTAATGCGAACTTTTACTTGGCAGTTAAAATAAAACTAGTGTAAGTTCCGATCGCTTGGCCGAAATTGAAAATTTAACTATGCCCCTTGACAGAATAGGTGGTAGGAGTATAGCCTATATATGGGGGTGGATAATAACAACTGTTTTACATAATTATGATTCAAGGGGTGCAAATTAATATTGAGGGGATGACCTGCGTCAGCTGCGCACGAAACATTGAAGGATTTGCTAAAACGCTTCCCGGAGTAAGATCGGCCGAGGTCAGCTTCCCTTTGGAAAAAGCCTTCCTCGAAATTGATGGAAGTATGACCAACGGCGCGGAACTGGCTCAAAAAATTACCGCGCAGCTCGGCTACAAGGCCTTCATCGCAGCGGAAGAATCGGAAGCCGATAAAGAAACTAAGGCTCATCGCGAAGAGATAAAACGCCAGAAAATTTATACTATCATTTCCTGGCTTATGGCCATCCCGGTCATGCTAGGCACTTTTCGAGAATACTGGATTTTAAGTTCCTTCGTGCCAGCCTTTTTGGCCAATAGGTATGTCCTCTGGGCACTCACAACGCCTTTGATGTTCGGACCAGGCTGGCAATTTTTCGTCGGGACCTACCGCGGCTTAAAGCATGGATTCACCGATATGAATCTTTTAGTAGCAACTGGCACGGGTGCAGCGTACGTTTTGGGCGTAGTAAACACGTTATTTCCAAATGCCGGATTCGGCGGACCGGAAGTTGCCTTCTTTGAAACCGCGGCGCTTCTTATCGCCTTTTTGGTCCTCGGCCGCTATTTGGAAGCTTTGACTCGCGGCCGCGCCTCCGAAGCCATAAAAAAGCTGATGGGACTCAAAGTGAAAACGGCCCGCATCTTAAAAAACGGGAAAGAAGAAGAAATCTCAATTGATAATATTGCCGTCGGAGACATGGTGATAGTTAAGCCCGGAGAAAAGATTCCGGTGGATGGTATGGTCAAAGATGGGTATTCTGCCGTTGACGAATCAATGATCACCGGCGAGAGCATCCCGGTCGAGAAAAAAGCCGGCGATCAGGTAATCGGCGCCACAATCAACAAAACGGGCCTTCTGAAATTCGAGGCAACAAGAATCGGCAAAGACACAATGCTTTCCCAAATCATCAAATTTATCGAAGACGCTCAGCTTGCCAAGCCAAAGATTCAAAAGCTGGCGGATAAAGTATCCGGCAATTTCATTTTGATTGTTCACATCGTAGCGCTTGTGGTTTTCCTTTTCTGGTTCTTCGTGGGCTACAGCTTGTTCTTTGCTGCCGGCAGCAAGTTTTTGCTCTCGAGCATTGCCTTATCTTCTGTGCCAATCTCCGTCTTCGCGATACTTCTTAGCATTACGGTTTTGATTATCTCCTGCCCGTGCGCCGTCGGCCTTGCCACGCCGAGCGCGATAATGGCGGGAACGGCAAAGGGCGCGGAAAAAGGAATTTTAATCCGCGGCGGCGACGCATTAGAGAGGGCTTCGAAAATTGATGTTGTTGTGCTTGATAAAACAGGGACGCTCACGAAGGGACAGCCGTCCGTAACTGATATCACAAAAATTGCAATTGCCGACGAAACGGAACTCTTAAAAATGGTTGCCTCCGTGGAAAAAGGATCGGAACATCCACTGGGCGAAGCTATCGTCAGAGCTGCCGAAGAGAAAAAAATCATACCGGAGAATATATCGGATTTCGAAGCGCTTCCGGGCAAAGGAGTAAAAGCGCGCTTGAACGGAAAAATTATCTATTTCGGAAACAGAAAGTTGATGAGCGAACAAGGAATAGATCTTAAAAACGAGACATTGACGGAAATGGAACGACTAGAAACTGACGGGAAGACCGTTATGATTCTGGCCGGGGAAGGACGCGTTTTGGGCCTCATCGGAGTCGCAGACACGCTTAAAATTGACTCCAAGCAAGCGGTGGCGAAATTGCGCGAGTTAGGGATGAAAGTTGTAATGCTCACCGGTGACAACAGAAGAACTGCGTATGCAATTGCGCAGAAAATCGACATTGAAGAAGTGTTGGCCGAAGTTCTTCCGGAGCATAAAGCGGAAGAAATCAAGAGATTACAAAACGAAGGTAAAAGGGTGGCTATGGTCGGCGACGGCATAAATGACGCGCCGGCGCTTACGCAGGCTGATGTCGGCATCGCCATAGGTTCCGGCTCGGACATAGCGAAAGAAGCCGGGCAAATAATCCTGGTCAAAGACAACCTGCGCGATATCATCTCGGCTTTCGATTTGAGCAAAAAGACGATGAGGAAAATCAAAGAGAACCTTTTTTGGGCGTTCATTTACAATGCGCTCGGCGTACCCATCGCCGCCGGAATCCTCTATCCGACGTGGAAAATTTTGGTCAGCCCCGAACTTGCCGCTCTATTTATGGCCGTAAGTTCAGTCTCCGTTACGTTGAATACGCTGCGCCTAAAACGATATACTCCAAAATCAATATAATCATCAGCATCCATGCCAATAAACAAAAAATTATTCGCCTCCGTCGCGCTTTCGCTTGTTTTAACCGCGGCGTTTGCGGTCGGCTCGTCGTTAAAGGCCGGCGTTACCAAAACCGATATTTGGTTAGGATCGATTTGGGTTTTCGTCATATCGATGATCGTATTTATTTCCCTATCTCATGTTTTCTCGAATAACAATGATCAGGACGGCGCCAAACACCAACATCATTGAGAATAAACATTCTTTTTACTAATGATTAAAAAATTTAATAGAAATTAAAAATAGCGTAAAATAGATAAATGAGCGTCAATGATTTAAAAACAGCCGCTTTTATCGCTTATAAATCAATCCTTAGGGGCAACAAATCCACGCTTGTCCTTATTATTTTTATTTTATCGTTAAGTTTTATCAATATGATGTTCACTGCCGGAATTTTAAAGGGACTCTCGGAATTAATTCCGCAGCTCATTATAAAAGACGTTAGTTCTTATATAACTATAAGCTCCCAAGAAACGCCGCGAGTCAAGGAATTCATTCCCAGCCAATCCGAACTTCGCGCTGAACTGGCCACGATTCCCGGTATTTTGGCGACAACTCGACGGTATGTGCTCGCCGGCTCGCTTGCGTTTGACAAAGATAAAAGCGGCCAATATAAGCGTCTTTCGTCAAGCATTTTGGGTATTGATCCGGCAGAAGACGCAAAAATTATGGGCATCGATGAGCTTATGAAAGACGGCTCATTTTTATCTGATACCGATACCGATCAGATTATTTTAAGTTCTGCCCTTGCGGGCGGATATGGAAATCTCGCGCCGAGCGACCTTGGCGGCGCGCGCGTAGGAGATAAAATAACGTTAATGTACGGAACCGGCGCCATGCGGACGTATAAAGTTAAGGGGATCTACAGCGATCTTATGGGAATTTATGAAAACTTTATAACGTCCAAGGAAGCAGAATCGGTGCTCGGCGTAAGCGATAGCGCTTCGCAAATTTTAGTGTCTGTTGATCCAAGCCGAGCGACGCTGGAAGATTACCGATCGCAAATCAAAGCGGTCGCTCCTAACCTGAAGGTTCAAACCTACGAAGACTTTTTGGGTTCTTTTGTGGGACTTTTGAATGCCCTGAATTTAATTGCCGTCATAGTAAGCGTCATCTCCATTGCCGTAGCGTCGGTCACAATTTTTGTTGTTATTTACGTAAACGCGCTTAACAAACGCAGGCAAATAGGAATTCTGCGCGCGATTGGCATTAAAAAAACAATCATTATATTTTCATATATATTTCAGTCTTTATTTTATACCGCTGCCAGTCTTGCGGTAGGGTCCATTGTAACATTTGCGATACTTTATCCCCTGCTCTTGCGCTATCCTATTGACGTTGACTTCGGCGCGATAAGCTTGTACTTTACGCCGGGATGGATTATTTTCGGAATTGCAAGTTTGGTCGTGGCCGGTTTCTTGTCCGGTTACCTACCATCGCGGCTCGTTGCTCGAAAAGACATTCTTACGTCTATTTGGGGATGAATTTTATATATAATTATGATCAAGGTAGAAAATCTTAAAAAAACATATCCCGGAAAGGTTCCCACGTTGGCGCTCCGAGGCGTTTCTTTTGAAATTAAGGAAGGAGAATTTGTGGCGATTATGGGTAGAAGCGGTTCGGGCAAATCGACGTTGCTCCATCAGCTTGGTCTTATTGATGCTCCGACGGAGGGAAAAATATATATAAATGATTTTGACGTTACCAAGCTTTCTGATTCCGAGAAGACAAAATTCAGACTGGAACAACTCGGATATATATTTCAGGAATACGCCCTGATTATAGAACTGACCGCGCGAGAAAACGTATGGCTTCCGGCATTAGCATACGGAAAAGAACCGGATCATTGCCGGGAACACGCGACTAAGCTTTTGGATCTGGTAGGCCTCGGCAATCGCCTTGATCATTATCCAAATGAAATTTCCGGCGGCGAACAGCAGAGAGTCGCGATTGCGCGCGCTCTGATTAACTCTCCCAAAGTTCTCTTTGCCGACGAACCAACCGCAAATCTCGACTCCGTATCTGCAAAAACAATACTCGAACTTTTCAGAAAACTGAATAAAGAATTGAAACAAACAATCGTAATGGTAACCCACGAACCTGATGACAGGCAATATGTTAATCGGATCATTTGGTTATCGGATGGTCTAATCGAAAAAATTGAAAAGATCGAGTAAATTAGCAATAACATCTGCCTACAAAAAATGTTGCCGAAGACATTTAAAATAATTAACAAAAACATATGCAAGACAATTTTTCCGAAAAATTCGATGTTGTCATTGTGGGTTCGGGACCGGCAGGCGGCGAGTGCGCGAGAGAGCTCGCCAAAAGAGGACGAAAGATTTTGCTGATGGAGAAATCAACCGGCATCGGCCGGCCGAATTTTTCAAGCGGCGGCACGCCGCTCGAAACTTTTCGCGACTTCGATCTACCGCTCGAAGTCGGCCGCGGCTCATGGTCTAAAATTTTATTGGGCGCGTACGGCAATTTCAAAACATGGGATTACGGGAAAACCTGCGGCTATGTTTTTGCTTTCGATGCATTAAAACAATTTCTTGTAAGCGAGGCGGTAAAAAAAGGGGCGCGAGTAATGATTAGCACCGCCGCCGAGGAGCCGGTCGTCGAGAAAGACATTGTAACTGGTGTGAAATGCAAGGGCGTCTTCGGCGAAGGAACGATTAGCGCCAAGATGGTCGTTGATGCTTCTGGCCCGGTCGGCGTTTTGGCGTCAAGGGTCGGTTTGCGACCGGCAGAACCATGCGCCGCTTCCATCGCTATCGAGTTTATCGTCCAAGGGGTGCCTGAAGAATTCAAAAACGTCTTAGCGTTCTATTTCGGCTATGAGTACGCGCCATATGGCTACGCCTGGGTTTTTCCATTCGGTAAAGAACAGCTCAAGGTCGGTATTGCGGTATACAAAGCGAAGGAACATGGCATATCGGAAGAAAATTACGGCGCGGCCGACATGATGAAACTATTTGAGCGTTTCGTAGAGCAGATACCGCAGCTCCGAGGTGTACAGCCGATTGACCTACACGGAGGAAATATTTATGTAAACGGAGGAATACAAAAACATTCTCGCAACGGACTTTTGGCAATCGGCGATGCGGCAATGCAGATTAATCCGCTGGCCGGCGAAGGCATCCGACATGCCTTGCACTCCGGAAGGATGGCAGCGGAAGTCATTGATCGGAAACTCTCCGAAAATGATTTAACCGAAAAAGCCCTTTCTGAATACGACGACCGATGGAAAAAATATGTTGGCAAAAAATGGCAATGGGGTTATCTTTTAACCGAGCTCATACATAATAAGCTTACGAAAAATAACTGTGAGATTCTCATGAAGATTCTTTCTACTCACTCTTCTGAAGAAATCTTTGACGCGGCGTTCAACTATAAATTTCTTAAGATTACGAAATTGAGAAATGCCATTAATATTCTTAGGGCAGCAAAAATTTTATTTTAACGATTCCAGGACGCAACGGTCTTGAATTTAACCCATGAATGATTCAACGGCAATCAAAATCAAATTACTCGGCTTGGGAGGCATACTAGGAGCTACAGTATTTTTTGTATCAATATTGACCTTACAGATACTAGTACCCGAGATAAATTTGTTTCATGGCTATGTCAGTAATTATGCAAACAGTCGATACGGAGCGCTTTTTACGACAGGAATCATAATTCATGGCTTTGCTAACCTCGGAATTGCTGCCGGTATCAGCCTTGCGCTTCGTCGCTCGGTCCGTTCGGCTTGGACCCGTGCTGGGCTGGCGTTTTTTGTGATTTCATCCATTGGAGTCATCCTTGGCGGACTTTTCCCAACCGATGTACCTGGCGCAAAAACCATAGTCGGTACGCTACACGTACTTATCGCCACAAGTGGCTTTATCATTGAACCAATCGTCTTAGCTCTTCTTGCTTACGGATTTTCTAAAGAACCCTTATGGCGATCCTATGCCCTTCCCACGGCGATGTTTGTTGTCGCCGGTGCAATAGCTCTTGCATGGCTGGCAGTATCTCTATACACGCACGCCGCTCCAGGTCTTGCCGAACGGCTTACGCTTGCAATATTTCTGTTCTGGGAATTTTTAACCGCTTGGCGGCTTGCCGTATTTCCTTTTAACCACACACAATCTGTGTAAAAATTAGTTATGGCTTTGTCATCCATAAAATCTATAACCCTCGTGCGCATCGGCCTTGGCCTCGTATTTTTGGCCAATTCCCTGATTGCCTTTCTTACACCCTCAGAGTTTATTGACCTTTTAGAAAAATCTTTTATTGCAGGCTTCCTGCCGATAAGCGTTGCGACTTTTGTGGTTATTATCGGCATAAACGATGCGCTTGTCGCCATTCTCCTTCTTTTTTTGGGCATCGGGCGTAAATGGGTCGCCTTGTGGGCATCATTATGGCTAATTGGCGTCTTGGTTATAATAGCCGCACCAGTAGAAATTTTGGAGGAATCTGGATTTTTATTCATGGCGCTCGCACTTCTAATGGATAACATAAAACAACCTGGGTCGTGATCACAACGAGATGAATAAACGGGGCGGGTAAACGCATTCACCGACTCAGTTGTAAATCAAATATCGAAGGAAGGCCTCTTGTCTATTCTAAGATAATTTTTAGGAAAAAATGCTCAACCGGTATACTGTAGATGGATTTGGAGAATTACGATGCCGCGAAGCAAAGAAGTTCCGACACCGCACACTTGACTTATGCTGCTCTTATTGGACGCATCCGAACTTGGTTTTTGAAGAATTCTAACGATTAGTATACAATTGCAACTTAATTTTTCGATCTAAATTCATTCATTTTAAATATTTGCAAAAAAACCTTAGGGAGAGGGTGTCGTCGAGATTTATTTTAATCGTAATCTATCGGCTTCTTTTTTGAGTTCCAATACCTCGATTGGCGAATCTTTCCAATCATGCTCCCAGCAGATAATTAAATCACATCCTCTTGGATCATGCCCATGAGTCTTAAAATTTGAACTTTTGAATTCAAATTCCGCTTTTATGTCTTTATATAATTACCGTTCTCATCTCGTTTTGCGATTTGCGCATCAGGAAATTGAGATCTTATGGCTACGATTAAAAAACCTAATTTTGCGGCTAAAGCAGTAAAAAGTAAAATTGCCCCTTGTTCGTTAATCGGTTCATAAACTATGGGGATTTCTCTAACACCCAAAATTGGCCCGTGATTGTGTTCTAGGGCCTCAAATGCTTCCTCGGGTTCAATGCCTTCTCTTTCTTCTGGCGTACCCACTACCGTTTCTAGGCCCGCATCTGGATCTTTACCAGTAACTCTCCATAAACGTATTCGTTCTTTGCCGGCCTCTGTTATTTTCCAAATACCACGCTCAGAACCATCCAATTGTCCCTTTCTTTTTAAAAACTCTCTGGCCCACTAAGTCCGGTTTTTCCAAATTATAGATCCGTTCGGATATATATCATACTCTTCGGGGTGCTTTTCCAAAATATCGGACATTCTCTTCTCTACCAGAGGATAAACGTCATGGGTTTTTACGCCGCCGTCCAATCTTTCTAATGTTGCCAAAAGAGGCAATTCATAATCGTTATATCTTAATGGCATAAATTATTCAAAATTCCCTGAACATTTGTTCGAAAATTATTTCAGCGATTTTATCCTTTATCAAGCCTTCGTAAAAATTTATGTTCATATTTTTTATTTAAATATAAATAAAGCCATCGTATGAGTTTCCTGTTATGACCCATCAAAGATGCTCCATCGACAACCTCAATACCTTGGTTGTTTTTTTATGCCATGCCTAGCATAAACGAGGGTTGGGCTATTTAATTTTCTAATTAAAGAATAGCACATTTTATAGAACCTGTCCAACTCATACTTTGTGGCTGCGGGGCTTGGATTCGAACCAAGATAGCCACCTCCAAAGGGTGGTGTCCTACCGTTAGACGACCCCGCAATGTTAATTTTCCCTCATTGTGGCTTCAACTATTGCCAGCTCTATCGGCAGCTGCGGTATGGATGAATACTTGATTTTGCTTTCTGCGTCGATAAATAATTTTACTATACGCTGAAGTTCCGGCTCGGGAAGTTTCGCCATCGCAGCAGTCAGATTTTCTATTTCTTCAGGCGCCAAACCTGTGATTATCGGATTGCCAAATTTTGGATTTATTTTCAAAAGCATACCGTTCCTTAAATAATAAACTAGCGATTTCGCGAATTCTTGCGCGTCACGCCCGCGCTCCAGGGTTTCATTTAAAAATGCGATGGCCTCGGAAGATTTTTTCTGAAAAACCAAATCCATTAAATGCGTTACCGCACGCATATCAACCAATCCAAGCAAATCACGAACTGCTTCGGCATCAATTCTCTTTTTGCCCAGCGCCGCGGAAAAAGTAATCAACTGACCCAATAGGCTGTCGGCATCGCGCACGGATCCTTGCGATTGCAAAGCAATTAACTCCACCGCTGATTTTTCAATATCAGCTCCTTCATATTTTGCAATTTTTTCAAGACGCCCGCTGATTTCCGGCACTGTCAGTTTTCTAAAATCAAAACGCTGGCAGCGCGAAAGAATGGTCGGAATCATTTTATATATCTCGGTGGTTGCCAGAATAAAGATGACATGTTCCGGCGGTTCCTCCAAAAGTTTAAGCAGTGCGTTGGCGGCTTCTTTGGTAAGCTGGTGCGCCTCGTCAACTATATACACTTTGTATTTTAGCTGCCCGGGCACGAAGCGCGCTCCATCGCGAAGCTCACGAACCTCGTCAATGCCACGATTTGATGCTGCATCGATTTCAATAATATCCATCGCTCTACCGTCGTTTATGACGACGCACGAAGCACATTTGTCGCACGACTCCGCTTTTTTTCTTTGCTCGCAGTTAATTGCTTTTGCCATTATGCGCGCGATTGTAGTTTTGCCAGAACCGCGGGGTCCAGCAAAAAGATAAGCGTGCGAAATCAAATTCATCTCAAGTGCATTCATCAGTGTTCGCACCACGTGCTCTTGGCCGACAATCTCGCTAAAGGTTTTCGGCCGATATTTGCGGTATAAGACGAGATTTGACATTATACTTTTGCGCCGTCCGCCCCGTGGGCGGACGGCGCGGCGTTAAATATATATTTCCTAAGAACGATGGAAATAGAAGATTTTATAATAAAATTTATTTTTTAAAAACTACGAACTTATAACTTAGGAAGTTCCATGCGAGAGCAATGAAAGTCGCGACAAGCGCACCGACGTTTGCCCACAATTTATCGCCTATGCCGAACCGTGGCCCGATCGCATTTACCACGAAAGACGCCACAGCGACATTAATCGCAAAACCGATCACGCTTACTACAAAAAACTGCAAAAACTCGGTGGCTTTTGTCGGCGATTTGATCGATTCCGCGCCGGCCGCGGCCGGCGCGGAATAAAAAGTCCAGCTCCTGTTCCAAAAATACGAATTGATGACAGCGATCGTAAAACTTATGCCTTTGAAAACCGAGTACTGCACGCCAACGGATATTCCAAAAAGCCAGATCAAAAAATTGAGCACACCCAAATCAATCAAAGTGTTTAAAATTCCCACAAGCACGAATTTTGCCGCCTGCCATAAAATAAAAAATTTCTTTCCGAGAAAATCCGCGATCCAAAGGCCTATTACTGAAAGAACAGGCAAAACAACTGTCAATGTCCACAAAAAAGCGAACTTTATCCGCAAATTGTTAAAGATTATTAAAATCAGCCAAGAAGATAATTCTCCTATGATAAGCCCGGCCAATATATCTCTCTTTTTCATGAGTTGAATATACCATAAATCCAGGCCGAAAACAAAAAGGAGAGACAATACAGCTCTCCTATGATCTCTAAGTTAAAATCGCTTAAAGGCATAGGCCACCAGTCCGATTATAACCACAAGCGCTATGCCCAACACGACTCCGATCGCAACCGTTCCTAGCACCTCTCCGACCAATCCAAGTCGTACTGCCACGTAGATGGCAAGGCCAACAACGGTTGCGCCCATACTCGACCCATAATATGTTAGAAACCACAGCTTTGGCCACATTCTGACCCTCCTCTTTGGCCTATGTCGTTTGATTATTATGTACTATATAATAGTAGCACATTAGCATTATTTGTCAATAGTGCGGCATCGCTATCGCTCTGTTATTATTAAACTGATGCTCAAAATTTATAACACCTTATCGCGGAAAAAAGATGTTTTGCGCCCGCGCATCGGCAGGAAAATAAATCTTTTTGTCTGCGGACCGACGGTTTATGACTCCCCGCATATGGGCCATGCTAGAACCTATATCTTTTTTGATTTTTTCGCGAAATTTCTGCGGGCCCACGGTTATAATGTTTTTTATTTACAAAACATTACGGACATTGATGATAAAATAATAAAGCGCGCCGAGGAGTTGGGTATGTCGCCAAAACGCCTTGCAAGCCGCTTTGAAAAAGAATATCTGGAAGATATGAAAGCTCTTGGCGTTGACGGCGTTTCCAAATATGCGCGCGCCACGGAATATATCAAAGAAATCCAGAATCAAATAAAAATACTGATCCAAAGAAGATTCGCTTACCAAATTGAAGACGGCGTTTATTATGACATTTCGAAATTCAAGGATTATGGCAAACTTTCCGGAAGAACCGTGGACCAGGCAGAAGATGCCATCTCGCGCATAGACGAATCGGTAGGCAAGAAAAATAAAGGCGACTTTTGTTTATGGAAAATATCGGATGCCGACGAACCTAGCTGGCCAAGCCCTTGGGGCAAAGGCCGGCCTGGCTGGCATATTGAGGACACCGCCATTACGGAAAAATATTTCGGGCCGCAATACGATGCGCACGGAGGCGCAAGGGATTTGATTTTTCCGCATCACGAAGCCGAAATCGCCCAGATGGAAGCGGCATCCGCTAAAAAACCACTGGTAAAATACTGGGTGCATACTGGATTTTTAACAGTGGGGGGCGAAAAAATGGCAAAGTCGCTGGGAAATTTCATTACTGCGCGCGATTTTCTTAAAAAATATCCGGCGAGGATGCTGCGTCTTTTGGCTTTGAAAGCGCATTATCGCTCCCCTATTGATTACGACGAGACTCTCTTAGCGCAAATGTCAAAAGAGCTAGAAAGAATAGATAAATTCATCGAAAGACTTGAAAGCGCCGCAGGCAAAACGAAATCCGCGAAAAACCAGCTTATGAAAACAAAAAAAGATTTTCTTGCGGCTCTGAACGATGATTTAAATACGCCGCAAGCACTTGCCGCCATTTTTGAGTTAATCTCCGAGGACAATACCTTAATGGACAAAAATCAGCTTTCCGGAGTAGATGCAAAAAATATTCTAAAGTTCCTCGGCGAAATAGATGCATATTTTGGTTTTATATTCGCGGCCAAAACCGACGCTCAAATATCTAAGAAAATTTTAGGCCTCGTTGCAGCGCGCGAAAAATACAGGAAAGCCAAAAACTGGATCAGGTCGGACAAGATAAGAACTGAAATTGTAAAGCTCGGCTATCAAATCGAAGATACTAAATCCGCTCCCAAGATCAAAAAATTGAACACAAAATAATAAGTTGCGGCGATAAGGCCATTTTGATATACTGATCATATGTCAACAGACTCTAGTCAAAACCACGACATGCCAGATAAACTCCCTCCTCAAAATATTGAAGCCGAAAAATCATTGCTCGGCAGTTTAATGCTTGATAAAAATGCCATCGTCAAAGTGGTGGATTTTTTGGAGCCACGGGATTTCTATAAAGATGCTCATCAAGAAATATATGTCGCTGCGCAGGAACTTTTTGAACGCGGCGAACCGATTGATCTTTTATCCGTTTCTTCGCGCCTAGCCGAAAAACAAAAACTGGAATTTATCGGCGGAAACGGCTACCTTACCGAACTTATAAATACAGTCCCGACTGCGTGGCATGTTTTAAGCTATGCAAAAGCGGTGCAGAAAAAAAGAATATTACGAGATCTTATTGGCGCGAGTTACGATATCGGCGGATTGGCTTATAAAGAAGCGGAGGATCCCGATGTTTTATTGGACGAAGCGGAAAGAAAAATATTTAGCATCGCGCAAAATTCTCTAAGTCAGAATTTTGTGGTGGTAAAAGAGGCGCTAGAAGAAGCTTTTGAGCGGCTGGATCGGCTTTCGCGCCACGAAGAAAATCTACGTGGCCTGGCAACGGGCTTTACGGACCTAGATAACATCCTCGCTGGACTACAAAAATCTGATCTGATAATTCTTGCCTCGCGGCCGAGTGTGGGAAAATCTTCGCTGGCGATAGACATCGCACGCAGCATCGCTGTGAATCATAAAGAACCAGTAGGCCTTTTCAGCTTGGAAATGTCGAGCGATCAGGTAATAGACAGATTAATCGCGGCGCAAGCTGGCATAGATCTATGGAAATTAAGGACTGGCCGGCTTTCTGGCCAAGGCGAAGACAATGATTTTCAAAAAATACAACAGGCGTTGGCGGTTCTTTCCGAGGCTCCGATTTACATTGACGATTCAGCTGGTTCCAACATATTGCAGATGCGCGCTATGGCCCGCCGGCTTCAGGCTTCGCGAGGATTAAGTTTGCTTATAGTTGATTATCTGCAATTAATGGAGCCGCGGAACACTATGGCAAGCATGGTCCAGCAGATGACCGAGGTTTCAAGATCGCTCAAATCTTTGGCCCGCGAGTTGAATATTCCGGTTTTGGCCCTCTCGCAACTTTCCCGTGCGGTTGAGCAGCGCACGCCTCAGATTCCGCGACTTTCTGATCTGCGCGAAAGCGGTTCCATAGAACAGGACGCGGACGTTGTGCTATTTATTTACCGCGAAGAAAAATATCGCCAGAACACCGATAAGAAAAATGTTGCCGAAATTATAATCGCAAAACACAGAAACGGACCCATAGGAAAAATAGATTTATTCTTTGATGAACAGTTGGCTTCTTTCAGAAATCTTGCAAAACATGAATATGAAGCGGCGAGTTATTCCGAATTTGCGTAATTTATGTTTTCTGTAGTAATCCAGCGCTTAATTGACGAATTTTCAAAATTTCCAACCGTGGGGCCTAGAACGGCCGCCCGTTTTGTTTTTTACTTGCAAGAGCTCTCACTTAAAGAAACTAATGAATTAATACAAGCCATCCGCGATCTTAAAGAAAAAATCGCGCCATGCTCTTTTTGCTTCAATCCTTTTGAAAAAGAAAAAAATGAGACGCTTTGTCCGATATGCCGCGATCCTAGACGCAATACCACCTTTCTTTGCATAGTCGAAAAACCCACGGACCTTGAAGCCATAGAACAAACCAAAAAATACAAAGGGTTGTATTTTGTGCTCGGCGGAACAGTTGGAAAACTGCGAAAGCGCGACCTTGAAAAATTGCGCGGCACGGAACTTAAGGACAGAATTTTGCATCCGGATAAATCTGGCATTAAAAACGCTAGGTTCCAGGAAATTATAATCGCAACCAACGCGACGCCTGAAGGCGAAAGCACGGCGCTTTATCTTCTTAGAGAACTTGGCGAACTTAAAACTCATAACGAGCTTATCAAATTCATAAAAACCACGCGTCTGGGCCGCGGTCTGCCTCTTGGAGGAGAACTGGAATACGCGGACGAAGAAACTTTAAGCGGCGCGCTTGACAACAGAAAGTAGTTACACTAATATAGCTTGTCAGTGGTGTGTCCCCCAGGGTGCATCGCGTGACAGAAAAAACCGCAGCTTAACAAAACAAAAGGTGGAAAGAGAAATGGCCGACGAACAAGAATTCGGAAAAGATGCCGGCCTCATACATGAGGCTGTCGTAACTCTGCGCAAGGCGGCAAAGGATTGCGGTCTAGATCTAAGGGAATGGTTTGGCAGAATTGCTCATGATCTGGCTTTTACTGACCAGCTATTGAGAACTCTTGTCTGAAGGCTTCAATGAACCATTTATAGAGGTGGATGGAGTTAAATACTACCGTCATTCAAATGGCGGTGGGCTTGTTGCAGAAACCGCCCAAGTTGATACAACAGCGTATGTGGGACCATTCGCGCTCGTAAAAGACAAGGCTAAGGTGCTATTTAAGGCGAGGATAGAAGGTAGAGCCACCATTGAGGACGAAGCGGTCATTCAAGATCTGACTTGTATCTATGGCGCAGCTTGGGTCGGTGGCTCAGCTCGAGTCTGTCGCTCAGCTTGCGTCAGTGATAGTGATAAAGTGCTCAGGGGACATAAGAGCGAGTAAATAAGCGTGCAGAAAAGGGGCAGATCCTACAATCTGCCCTTTTTATATACACAGTCCGATCGGTTTCGGATATTTATTCCATGCCAATTTTTACTATCTCAATCTCGCTGAAAGGCTGCCTATGGCCTTTTTTCTTTTTGTAGCGGGTTTTAGACCTGTATTTAAAGACAATAACTTTTTCATGTCGGCCGTGGCGCAAAACTTTGCCAATAACCCTTACGTCGTCAACAAAAGGCGTTCCTATTTCAATTTTATTCTGTTTTTCTAAAAGTAAAACTTCCGGGAAAACGATTTTTTTCCCTTCCATCACGGCCACTTTTTCAATTTTTATTTTTTGCCCGGGTGAAACAATATATTGTTTTCCGCCGGTTTTGATAACTGCAAGCATACCACTTTATATATATTTTGATATAGCTTCCACATGTTTTGCCAGCATTGCCACGTATCCCATCTCGTTATCGTACCACGAAAACACCTTTACAAGATTTCCGTCAATGACCCGAGTGAAGCTCGCGTCAACTATCGCGCCATACGGTTCGCCTATCACATCCGAGGAAACTATCTGCTCAAAAGTTACCTTTAAAATATCGCGCCAGCGCGGGGTTTCGGCGGCCTTTTTTAAAATATCATTTACTTCTTCAACTGATGTTTTGCGCTTTGAAATAAAAGTTATGTCTGCAATGGATCCAGTAACTGTTGGTACGCGAAGCGCTATGCCGTCAAATCTTCCTTCCAGCTCTTTTACAACTCTGGCTACGGCTATTGCCGCGCCGGTTGAAGAAGGCACTATGTTCTGGGCCGCGGCTCGGCCGCGCCTGAAATCTTTTCCTTTTACTGGACCGTCAACAATGCCTTGAGTCGCCGTATATCCATGCGCCGTGCTTAAAATCGCTTTTTCTATACCAAGCCCCTCGCTTAAAACTTGGATAACGGGTGAAGCCGCATTTGTTGTGCAAGAGGCATTTGAAGAAACCGAGCATTTTTCCAAATCTTTTTCATTGATCCCCATCAGCACGGTTCTGCCAAGCTCTCCATCAGCATCTTTGGCCGGAGCGGTTATGACAATCCTTTTAGCACCGGTCTTAAGATGGACTGATGCCTTTTCAAACGATTCAAAAACCCCGGTAGACTCAACTACGACATCAACATTCATTTTACCCCATGGAAGCTCGGCAGGCTCCTTTATCTGTAAAAACTCAATGCGTTCCCCATCAACGCGCATCTCTTTGCCTGAAGTTTCAACTTTCGCGCCGAATCTGCCGTAAACCGTATCGTATTTCAAAAGATAAACCATATTCTCCATATCGCCCAAATCATTTATGGCGACAATTTTAAAACCGGGCCTGCGCCAACCGTGCCTGAAAAAAAGACGACCAATGCGACCAAATCCGTTAATTGCAATGTGAAGTTCCTTCATATAAATAAAAATAGTGTGTTGTTATATTTTATAAAATAACACTTAGAAAAAATTTATGCAAACTATATCCACGGCTGGGATATTTTCAAAAACATCAAAGCAGCTCCGGCCAAAGCCATGTTTTTCAGAAAATTTATCTTTTGCATCTCTTTTTGCATAGAATCTTGGAAGGCCCAAAAATCGTGCATCTTGAAAGAAACGATAAGCAAAAAGAGCAAAAGCAGAACTATCGCTACTTTGATGTAAAGACCGAATAAGATACCTAAGCCACCGAAAAAGATTAGCAATCCGGAAAAAATAACAGATATTTTGGGCAGCAGAACTTTTTTCGAGGCGGCATACTGCGCAAGCGCGCTAGTTTTGAAAAAATGGTTAGTTGACATATACAGGAAAAAGCCGCCGTAAAGAAGCCTGCCTAAAAGGAAAAGCGCAGATTCAATCATAATTTATTGCTGAATTTGTTGTTTGGATTCGACCTTTTTTGGTCTGCATTTGTTCCCAAAAACGCAATCTTGGCGGCAGAAAAGCCGCCGAAAGCGCCAGTGCAGCGGCAAAAAGCCCGATGTCACGGACTGTTATCGCGTTTATCCCGACGGTAATCAGCACCACCGCAATATGTGCGCTACCTATTAACGCTGCCAGCCATGTAAAAACATCTATCAGAAGGAAAAATCCAATGATAAGATCAAGAAGCGCGGTAAATATCATTATGCTGGTAACTGGTGCTGGCAGGATATTAATTGCCCAACTCGCCAGCATTCCTCCCCAACCTTCGGGATTCTGCAAAATTAAAATTCCTATCCAAAGAAAAGTTGTGGCAAGGCCGACGCGTAAAATATGGAAAGAAAAATGGTTCATGCTCTAGTTTAAATTATTTTTAAGCCGCTGAAAAGCACTATAAAACCCATGGCAAAAGTCGTAAATGCCGACATTACGCACCAAAAACACCAAGTCCCAATTAGGCGCCACTGGATGTAAAGTAAAATCAAAGAAATCAGAACGCTCGCCAGAATAAGAAATTCAATCAGTCTTTCCAAAAAAGTTATCGGCCCAACTCCGATAACTATCAATGCGGTTATAACGGCCACGACGACGTAAAAAATAAATCCAGCCTCGTCATTTTTTATGCCGAACAGCGAATTATAGCGGCTAGCCAAAACTTTCTGACAATCCTTGCCAAAAACGCAAACCGGCTCTTCGCCCCTGAGGCGCTCCTTAATAAGATATGAGGTTTCGCTAATGCCGATTGCGGCAATTGTAAATAACAACGCGTGGGCTGTCATATCAAAACTTAATCAAGCCATACTCTTAAAATCACACCCTACTCTGCTGCTAAAAATATATAATATTATAGTTGTCTTCATCTTATTTTCTTTTTAAATAATCGTATGCCGACAACATCGCCTTGATAGCATCGCCGGCCGCAATATTGTTTTGTTTAAACGGGCTATCCGTAATGTCTCCCGCGGCGAAGATACCGGGGCAGGAAGTCGAGCCATACCTTGAATCCGTTACTACCTGGCCGTATTTATCGCATTCTACCAAATCTTTTACCGGCTCTGAATTGGGAACGGTGCCGATTTCCACGAAAACGCCTCCAACCGTCAATTTATTTTCCTTACTGGTTTTGCGGTCCAAATAAACAAGGCCCTCTACAAATTTGCTTCCGATGATTTGTTTAGCTTGAGCCCCGAGAATAATTTCCGATTTCGGATTTTTTCGCACAATATCCTGCGTCACCTGATCGCCCTTTAGCATTTCGCCATATTCTAAAATATAAATTTTCCTTGCGTATGGGAAAAGATCAACTGCGGCTTCCAAACCCGAATTCCCTCCGCCAATAACTGCAACATCTTTATCCGCAAAAAGAGGCGCATCGCAAGTTGAGCACCAAGCTACGCCTTTGCCAGTAAATTCTTCTTCGCCGGGAATGCCCAATTTTTTATGGCGCGATCCGAGCGCCAAAAGAACCGTTTTTGTAGAATAACCTCCTTTATCCGTTTCCACTTCAAAATCATAAATTTCTGGCGGATAGCATATTCCCGTTTCCTTATTGCAGTTTTCTTTGGCGATTTTTACGGCCCGTTCGGATATCTTTATTTCTATCTCGGTAAAACTGCGCACGTGCTCTTCAAGTTTTTTTGCCAGGTCCGCGCCGGAAATATGGGTTTGGCCTATCCAATTTTGGATGTCGTCCGAAACAATAGACTGGCCGCCGAAGCTTTCCGTAATCAAAAGAGTTTTAATTTTTTTGCGCGCCGCGTACACTGCGGAGGCACAACCGGCAGGCCCGCCGCCAATTATGATAAGATCGTAAAGCATATTCGTAAAATTAATTTACGGTTTTAAAAAAATCAACTTCTCTTCCCCTTTTTTATAGTATATCATATTTTATACCCTTCAAACCGCTCAAAACGCAGATTTTGAAGCGGGACGCCGCCGGCCAGCAAAACGCTCTTCATTGCATCCGTAAAAACAGCTGGTCCGCAGATATAATAAATATTTGTTTTAATATCCGGCACATATCGTTTAATCATCGGCAAATCGATCAAACCATGCTCGTTAACGCAATCCGACACGGGACAATTTTCTTCCTCCTTTGTCAAAATGGGGATAAAAATAAAATTTTCATTGGAATTTGCCAGCGCGCAAAAATGATTTAAAAATGCCGCGTCCTCGAAGCGTTGGTTGGCATAAAAAACCAAAAAAGTGCGGTTTATTTTACTGTACAGATCTTCTAAGAGCATGCTTCGAAATGGAGCTATCCCCATACCTCCAGCAATAAAAATTATAGGACTTATAATGTCCTGCGGAAGCAAAAATTTACCATAAGGACCGATCATTTGCGCAATGTCATCTTTTTTCATGGCTTCAACGCTTTTTTTAAAGGGACTAGTACCATGACGCATTACAATTTCAATATACTGCTGGTGAGGCGCAGAGGCGATTGAAAAAAAACGCGCATTGCCGCCTTCCGCATTTTTTGAAAGCTGTGGCAATTCCAAAGAAATAAATTGTCCTGCTGTAAAATTAAAGTCTGCTGGTTTTTGAAATGTAAAAAGATATGTATAGTCGGCGACTTCCTCTTTTTTTACAAGTTTTGTTTTAAAATTTTGAACCATACAAATATTAAATGCCTATCTATTGTAACAAATGACCAAAAGTCATGCAATTTACTTACGCAAGACATTTATTAAAATCGATGGCTTAACGGCTTCATATAATTTGGCACTTTGAACATATCCAAGTGCCTCGTCCGGCTGCCAAGATACGACGGATCGCACTAGTTTTACAGCGCGGGCAGATTTTTCCGTCGCGCGAATAAATTTTAAATTTTTCCTGGAATTTACCACGGTCGCCATCGGGATGGCCCCAATCGCGCATACTAGTTCCTTTGGCACGAATACTAAACGCTATCACTTTTTTTATTGAATTATGCAATTTATTTAATTCTGAATCTGTTAAATCCGTTGCCGGGCGCATCGGATGGATTTTACTTCTCCATAAAGATTCGTCTGCAATAATATTTCCTACGCCCGCGATAATTGTTTGGTTTAATAAAAGCGGCTTTATTGCGCCGTGACGGCGCAGACGATTTTTAAATTCCGGCAAAGAAACCGAAAGCATATCTGGCCCAAGAGATGCAAAATAAGAACTTTGCATTACCTCATCCGGTCGGCCATACCAGACAATCCCAAATTTCCGCGGATCTATAAATAAAAGTTTTCTTCCGTCTCCAAACAAAACTTTAAAGTGCGCATGCCGCGGCATATCATCCGCGTTTTGCAAAATCAGCAATTTCCCGCTCATCCCCTGATGAAATGCAAGCAATCTATCTGTCCGAAAATCGATTCCCACCTTCTCATATCTTTTGCTCAAATCCAAAAGTATCGCCTTTCCATAGCGCCTCATATTTAAAACCTTACGATCTCTGATGTCTTTTTCCACTGATGCGGGGTTTCTGGCAACCTTAAGCCCCCGCGGCCAATCAGACCAAAACCCAACAATAATCTTGCCTCCCAGCGACATCAATTTTCTTTTCGTAATTTCGGCTTCGGGCAATTCTGGCATAAAATTATTCTCATTAATAACATACTTGCCGTAAATGAAAAAGGGTGTTCGCGGGCGATATTTCCTACGTGCAAGATAAGATCGTTTATCTTTGAAGGTGCTTGAGGTCACTCCTCCGCCTCCTTTTAATTGAGGATACTCCTTTCAAAGGATGACATCGCAATATAATAGATGTAGCAACGTGATTGATACTTTCTCCAATATTTTACTGCGTGATGGCAACTGCTATAATATAATAATGAAGCCTTCCGATTTTCAGACCAAAATAACCTGGCGGATTGCAATTTTATTAGCCATAGTCGCGCTGGGAGGTTTTTTGCGTTTCTGGAATCTAAATGCTATTCCGCCCGGACTTTATCCTGACGTCGCGATAAATGGCAATGACGCGCTAACAAATCCCGGCCGCGTATTCTATCCAGACAATAATGGCCGCGAGGGACTTTTTATAAACTTTATTGCGCTTTCATTTTCACTTTTCGGCGTTTCTGTCTGGTCAATAAAAGTAGTTGCTGCGATCTTCGGCACGCTAACGCTGCTCGGCGTGTATCTTATGACCAAAGAGCTGTTTTCTGGTGAAGTTGCGACAATCGGTTTGCGATACAATCCGCAGCAAATTGGCTCGGTTTCGCCGTTTCGCGGCGAACAATTTGCGAGTAGCAGCGAGGTTTTCGCTGGAAAAAACTCGCGCGTAGCGCAAACTGCATTGCCGCAGCTAATTGCTCTCCTTGCAACATTTTTTGTCGCAACGTCTTTCTGGCATATCAACTTCTCGCGCATTGGCTTTCGGGCAATCTTACTTCCATTTGTCTTGTCTTTTTCTTTTTTCTTTCTTTTGCGCGGCCTACGCAAGGAAAATCGCTTTGATTTTATTTGGGCCGGTATTCTTTTCGGCTTTGGATTTTACACTTATACAAGTTTTCGCATGGCGGTACTTTTGATGGCCGCGACATTTATTTTATGGTGGTTTGTGATTAAAACCGCCGGGGACAGAAAAAAATTCGTGCTAAATGTCTGCTATTTTTTATTTTTCGTTTTTATTGTGGCCATGCCGATAGGATTTTATTTCTTGTTGAACCCGCAAGATTTCATCGCAAGAGCAGTGCCTATATCGGTATTCGCGCAACAAAATCCTTTAACCGCTTTTGGCGATAGCTTAATCAAACACCTCGCAATGTTTAATATAGCCGGCGACCCAAACTGGCGCCATAATATTGCCGGCGCGCCGGAATTATTCTGGCCGGTCGGACTATTATTTTTAGCGGGTTTTATCATCTGCGCAAAAAAAGCGATTTGGGCATTGATTAAAAAAGACGCAGAAAAGTTTTTCGTGCCAGCATTTCTCTTTTCCTGGTTTTTTGCCCTATTACTTCCAGGTATTCTTACGGCCGAAGGCATACCGCATTCTTTAAGAGTTATCGGTGTTATTCCAGCAGTTTATATTTTTTCCGCTATCGGCGGCGCGGCTGTTTATAATTTATTTACGCAAAAAATAGCAAATAAAAAATTGCTGGGAGGCCTCGCCGCTATTTTTCTCTTGAGCGTCGCCCTCTCGGCCTATTATGACTATTTCATTAAGTGGGGACAAAATAAGGAAGTCGAAGGTGCTTTCACTGTCCAATATGCGAATATAGGAAATTACCTCAATTCCCTGTCCGAGGCAACAAAAAAATATGTTATAGTTAATGAACCTGGCGTTTCTGTGCCGTTGCTCGACGGCATACCAATGCCGGCGCAAACCCCGATGTTCATAGAGCGTACCAAATACGGAAAGTTAAGATCGGTCTATCTTAAACCCGAAGATATATCCCGCATTGAGATTTCCGGCAACGTGATAATCGTACCTATGAAAAATGACGCGGACCTCGCAAGTAAGCTTAAACTTCTCTTCCCGCAGGGAAAAGAAGTTTTACAAAACGGAATTTGGATTTTTAAAATATATTGATTAAATTTTCGATATAAACAATATAATCGGTTCGCTCGCTCAAAATCTTTAAGCAAGCTTATCAATTTTGCGCTCGCTGCCGATTATAATTATTTCCATGCTATCTAAACTTTATCGAGAATCCGCGGTATATGCAATTGCATTTTTGCTTCTCGCCATAATGGGTTTAATGGCCGTTTTCAGCGTGGCCGGCGATTCTGCCACCATGGACGAACTAGCGCATTTGCCGGCTGGCTACTCGTACCTGACGCAACAGGATATGCGGTTAAATCCAGAGCATCCACCGCTGTTTAAAGATCTGGCCGCGTTTCCTTTGCTTTTTATAAAAGGCATTAATTTCCCATCGGACGTCAAAGCGTGGCAGAAAGACCTCAACGGCCAATGGGATTTCGGCAGGGCATTTCTATATGAATCTGGCAATAACGCCGACAAATTACTTTTTCGCGGCAGACTGCCGATGATTGGCATAACATTACTTTTGGGTTTGTTTATTTTTTACTGGGCGCGTAAATTATGGGGTAATCAAACGGCCATCTTGGCTTTGTTTCTTTTCGCATTCTCGCCAACTTTTCTTGCACATGGCCGTTTGGTTACTAACGATGTTGCCGCCGCTTTCGGCGTGGTCTTTGCTACAGCGTTCTTCCTGAATTTCTTGAAAAATCCTTCATGGAAAAATACTATTTTTGCAGGACTGGCTTTCGGCTTGGCAGAACTTATAAAATTCAATCTCGTTTTACTCTATCCTTTCTTTGGCTTTCTCGTAATTTTCTGGGTTTTAGTAAAAGTGCCGGAGCAAAAAATAAAAAATTTCTTTTTCCTTTGCATAAAATTCGCCGCCACCATCGCTATCGTCTGGATTCTCATCTGGCCGGTTTACGCTTGGCATATAAAAAACTTTCCCAAAGAAAAACAACTCGCCTACGTTGAACTTTTTACCCGTGGCCATCCATTAGGTTTTGTTGTAATTCCCTTTACGAAATTTCTTTCTGAACATGATGTAACTCGGCCGTGGGGTTATTATATGCTCGGCGTTGATATGGCGACGCAACGAGCCGCCGGAGGGAACACAACTTATTTTCTGGGCGAAGTTTCGGCTGCCGGCTGGAAAGATTATTTTCCAATTTTATATATATTAAAAGAACCTCTCGCATTGCATTTGCTGACGATTTGGACTCTTTTGTATGCCGCACTGGCGATCAAAAAACCGCCGTGGCAAGAAGGACTAAAACGCACCGCGGCGTGGATTTCGCAACACTTTGCGCAATTTGCCATGCTTTTATGGCTTTTAATATATTGGGCCGTATCGCTTACAAGCCCTCTTAACATCGGCGTCCGCCATCTTATACCGACGCTTCCGTTTGTTTATATATTAGTCGCTTGGGCAACAACCGAATGGCTTGCGAAGGGAGAAAAATACAAAAAAGTTGGCATTGCTTTCGTAGCCATACTTCTGATCTGGCAGGCGACATCAGTTGTTAGAGCATATCCGTCTTTCCTATCTTATTTCAATGAATTTGCCGGAGGACCAGCTGGCGGATCGCGTTATGTCGTAGATTCAAATCTTGACTGGGGCCAAGATTTAAAACGTCTTGCGGCTTACGTTGAGAAAAATAATATAGACAAAATAAATATCGCGTACTTTGGCGGAGGCGATCCTAAATATTACCTTGGAGATAAAGCCGAATATTTCAAATGGGAAGAACCGCAAAGGGGTTGGATCGCTGTTTCGACAACACTTTTGCGCATTGGCCAAGCGCTGCCGGCACCCGGATTTAATGAACGCACTGACCAATTTTATTGGCTTTTCCAGTATAAACCAGTAAGCATTATCGGTAACTCAATTTTCGTGTATTATATCCCATAAGTAAAATGCAGAGAACAATTTTTGTCATTTTTATGTTATATAAAAGCAAAAAAATAAGACCCCTGAACCAATTGGGTTTTTTTTCTTTCGTTTCTTTTTTTTCTTCGGGATCCTCAGTACTCTGAAGTTAGCCTACGTAGCATCATTTCCTGACTTTCCCTACTCACGATTATATTATATCATACCTACAGAACTTGTCAAGGGTTGGGTTTTTGTTACTTGTGGAGTTCGAGTCTATATTACTCGACTAAACGGGCCTGTCAATATCCAGAATTAATCTCTATATTTGTAATACACTTTTCCGAACCGTAAATCTATGTATTCTAACTTCTGCCGTTTCTCCGCGGGAATTTGCTTTTCAAGAATTAATTTTAGACGCGTCGTTTGCCATGGAATATCCACCGGGTAAGAAAAGTACAATTCCCACCCTTCGGCGGTTTTAAAGTCTATTCTTGCGTCGCCCAAAAGCAATGCTTCTTTAATTTCAAAGCCCCTCGTTTTAAATTCATCGCGCAAGGTCAAAATCTGGCTAAGCTTTTCTTTTGATAAAACCTCTTTACCTATTTGCGCCTGCGGGCCTTCGCCGGATCTGCGCAGCAACAACCCGGCATCAGATGAAGCATCGGCGCTTTCAAAAGCTATTCCTTCGCCATCTAAAATCATACATCTATCTTTGTTATCTTGAACGGTTTCGCACCAAAGAGCGCGCGGTTCTCGCTCGGATACCAATATCGAGATTTTGTCAGGAAGCTCACGCCTTAAAGATACCGACGCCAGTTTTGGGAATGCGGCCAAAAGCGTACGTTTTGTCTCACCTTGCCGGAATAAAAATATACTCTTAGTTGAAACAGAGGCGATTCTGCGATATATACTTTCTGTAACTATCTTTGTTATATCCGACGATGAAACATTTTTATTTCCGGAAACATCAATCTGTTTTATCTGAAAAAACGTGGCAAAAAGAAAATCATAGGCAAAAACCGCAGCGATAATCAAAATAAACAAAAGACTCCGCAAAAATTTGCTTTTTAATAAATGAATTTTGGGATTGGCTCTATGTTGTTTTCTTATCCTTGTCGCCATGGATTTAAGCGAGGAAAATTGATTTTTATGGAGCATCCGGAGACAAAATTGCTTTGTCCTGAGCTTACGAATGAATTTTGCCGAGGACATAAACGAACGGCTCATAAAAATCAGGTTTACCAAGCGCTTATAGTCCGCGTTTTGTTTTTCTCAATACTTCAAAAACCGCTATCAACCAGTAGCGCCACGAAAGCGGAAAATCCTGCGTTTTAACGTATTCTTTTTTATATCCGCCAAAACCAATTTTAAAAAGTGACAATCCGGCCCATGGATGCCCCGAGCAATTTTCCGGCGCAATTCCCCAGAAATTATAAATCTTGCAGCCCCGACACCTCGCTTCTTTTATAATTTGCCACTGTAATAAATAAGAAACCGGGGTTTTAGAAAAATGCTGCGATGACGCGCCGTGATGATAAAATGCCGCGTCCTGCCAGAAAATTATTATAGCTGAGGAAACAATCTGGCCGCGGTATTTTCCTAAAAATATAGCAATTTGGTCGTCCGGCGCAAACGTTTCAAATTCCGCGTTTATATATTTTCGCGAAAATGGCACAAAATGGTGCCGGCTGACCGTCTCTTCATGAAGCTTGTAAAAAGTTTCGGCATCTTCGACTTCTTTGCTCTGAATGATTTCAATGTCTTTATTTTTCTCCGCTTGGCGTATCAAATAACGGGTGGTTTTTCGCATACCGGCCAACAATTTTTCTTCCGAGGGTGTAATGTCCAATTCCCATGTGACTTCAGGATGCATATGTGTTGGCGCGCCGCGAAATCCCAAATCTTTGAATAGTCTTTCGTTTTCGGAATTTCGCTCAAAAAGCGGAGCAATACGGATAAAACTAGCGCCCTCTTCTTTTGCAATTTTTTTAAGCTCCCTTGCCAATATCTTGAGGATTGACAATTTATGGTTTGATTTATCCTCCTTCGTTAGGGCGGGGGCAGGTGCGTGCGGCACAAACAGAAAGGTTCCCCTTTTTGCCTTAATCTTGATAACAAGTGCTGTTGCCGCCAATTTTTCAACATCATAAATGCCAAATCGCCAAAGCTTATTACCTATTCGTTTTTGAAACTCTCCCCAATTCCAGGAATCCAAAAAAGTTTTATTGAGGTAGTCCGCAAGAAAACCTTCCCATATATTTTTGTCGGTTATTTCTCTAACCTGCATATTCTTTTAAAAAATTCGTTATCTTCTGGGCATCTTGTTCAGATATATTGATATGCGTCGGCAGGTTCAACGTTTCCTTTGCTAATTTTTCAGCCATAGGACAACCACCGACCACATATTTCATTTTATCCAATTTCGTGTCGTAAGGAGCAATAGGGGTCGTGTACCAGTCGCCGATTAAAAGATTTTTCCGCCATGCCTTTTTTATTATTTCGTGCGCACGAGGATGCCTTATGGCAAAACGCAGAAAAATCTGTTTTTTATCAGCAGGATTCGATGGAAGCATAAATTCCGTATTTACCAGCCTTTTATAATAAAAATCCGCTGTTTTCTGCCTGTGGGCATTAAATCGTTCCATTTTTTTAAGCTGATTCAGGGCCAAAACCGCCAAAAGGATCGGCATGCGTTTTGGAAAATAGCTCGGTTTTTTGCCGCGTTTCTCCGTCCAGTCAACGGCCTTGGAAAGAATGCCAAGCCACTGGAAAATACTTAAAAGATATTTTCCGAACAAGCGATATGTCGGGAGAATTAACCAGTTCATTAAAATCGGGTGCAAAAGCTGGCGCACAGTCCACCAATACGATGGATAGCCTATTTTTTCCTGATAAATCCGTATTTTTTTTGCAAGTTCTTCATCGTTTATAGCGACCATGCCGCCGTAAACCGAAGAGATAACTTTGTCGCGCGAAAAACTAAAAAATGCGGCCTTGCTGAAGGTTCCGATTTTTTTTTCTTTGTAAGTAGCGCCCAGCGAGTGCGCGCAGTCCTCGATTAAAATTAAATCGTGCTGCCTACAAATTTCCAGAATTTCATCCATATCTGCGGGCAAACCGAAAGTATGCTGAACGATTACAGCTCTACTTCTTGGCGTGATCTTCCTTTTTAAATCTTCGGTGGCAATATTAAAATTCTCATCGCAATCAACATACACAGGCTCAAGACCAACCCACAAAATAGGATTCGATGCTGCATTACAAGTAAAAGCCTGCAGCAGAATTTCATTGCCCCTTTGCAATCCCAGCGATTCTAGAATCGCCATCATGGCCGATCGCCCACCATTGAAAGATATGGCATATTTTACTCCCAAATAATTTTTAAAATCATTTTCCAATTCTGAGCTAGGATCGCCTTTTGGGGAAGCAAAAATCAGCCTAAGGGCAAGGCGGATATCATCTTTTCCGGTATTTGGAGAAAGAGAAATAGAAAGAGGTTTAAGATGTTGACAAAACTTTAGGATCATGATAGATAGAATTAGGAGGTACCGCACATGAGGCAAATGGATACTGCTACGACTTTTGCCGGAGTGTCAATACCGATACTATTGCTGATTATCTACGGTAGAAAATGGCAATATTTTCCTTTACCAGATAAACTTGCCGCTATAAAGCTTTATGACTACCTTCGCAAAGAAAGCATTCATTATAAATATAAAAATGAGCTAATAGCTATCGATCGACTAAATCTGAGCAACGCTAGCGACATATTGACAAGATTGGAACGCTATAGACAATGGAGATCTGAAGAAGAAAAACAAGCTAGACTAAATATGTAACAAGCATAAGGCGTCAATTCCTACGGATGCGACGCCGTTTTATTAGTCAGTCTTTGTGGAATCTTGTTTCTCTCGCGGTGAAGATAGGACGCCGAATTGGTGTTTTTTTAATCCCGCATCTTTTTATTGAAAAAGTCGCGCCAGGATTGTCTTTTGTATTCTTCCCTCCAGAACTATAATGTTTTCTGGTCCTGAAAATCCTTTTAGTTTTTCAAAGATTTTCCTCGGGTTTTCTGAGAAGAAGATGTTCTCTATTTTCATTCCGGCCTCTCGCGCACCTTCTTTGATCTCATAAAATCTTTCTTTTGTGGTGATAACCGCCAAATCACATACTTCTCCTATTTTGCGGCCGATTCTGCGATGAACTTCTTTTGATGCGCTGCCTAATTCTATCAAACATGGCATAATTATCGCTTTTCGCCCAGGCCAAATTTTCAGATAGTCCAAATGCGAGATAACGCCATCCGGATTCGCAGAATAAGTGGCATCTATAAACATGGCGCCGTTCGGGCCCCTTTTTAAGATCACTCCTGTCAATTCTGGATTTATTTTTTTGCACGCATCTGAGATTTCAGCCATCGTCATTCTTAACTCTTTAGCGCATGATGCGGCGGCTAATAAATTAGGGATGTGATAGCCGCCCAAAACGTTTAAGTGAAAATTTGCCGCATCGCCATCTTTAGCAATCCCGCGGAATGAAACATATTCTTTTTCAATGCGTATATCCTCCGCCCAAATATCCAAATTTTCTTTTATTGAATAAAATTTTTTAATTCTTACTTGCACTTTTGGTTTTTTGTTTTTGAGTTTTGACTTTATAAACTCGTTATCCCAGTTTAAGATGGCAATCCCATCTTGCGGCAAAGATTCTATCAGTTCAAATTTAGTCTTTATAATATTTTCCTGCGATCCAAACGTAGCCATATGCTGTTGGTTTATGCCTGTTAAAATGCCTATTTTGGGCTGAACCATTTTACAAATTAATTTTATGCCTCCCCTACTGTACGCTCCCATTTCCGCGATAAAAATTTCATGTTCGGGTCCCAATCCTTTCAAGATACACTGAGCCACTCCTATCTCGCTGTTTTGATGTTTTTTTGTTTTTAAAACATTGAATTTATGCGACAAAATAAGCGCAAGAAATTCTTTAGTTGAGGTTTTACCATAGCTTCCGGTTACGCCTATGACAATTAAATTCGGAATTTGTGCCCGTTTTTTTCTAGCTCGCCAAAGCGTTCTTTGTCTAGCGACTACTGCGAATGGTTGCAACACAAGAACAGTAATAGACATTATATCCGGGATCAAAAGGTCAAAAAGCAGCAGACCAAAAGTCAGCATCGCAATGTTCACATTTTGTCTTGCAAGAAAAAATAAAAATAATGCCTCGGCAAAGAATCCCGATCCTACAAGAAAAATCATTTTCTTGGTAAAAACCGGTAGCAAAATTCTTTTTCTTACTTCATCCCAAATAACCTTACTTGCCTCTAAAATATAAATGGCAAGGGCCACCCAAATCAACCAATCCACTATGCTATAATTTATCCTCAAAATGCTTATGATAAAAAGTGCCGAAATAAAAAATTTTAGGAATGAAAACGGATTTAGTAAAAGTTTTTTCCCTTTCTCTGTAGTAAAGTGATCAAGGAAACGACCTATATGATAATCCTTAAGTTGCCATAGATAGAGCCAGAATAAAATTTGTCTTGCGGTAGGAAGAAACCAGATGGCAGCTATTAGATAAATAAACATAAAGATTTATGGTTTAGGGTTTAGAAATCCAGAGATGATTTCGGCGAGCTTTTCCGGACACTCGACGTTAAGGCGATGTCTTACGCCTTGAATAATTTTAAGGTCCGCGTTTTGCAATTTTCCCTTGATAAAATATGCGTCGCTTAACGGGGTAGCCATGTCTTTATCTCCCCATATCAATAAAGTTGGAGTTGAAATATGAGATAAATGAGAGCTTAAATCTTCGGAAATAATTTTCTGAAAAGTTTCTTTAGCCATTGGCGAGCGCAAAGTGGCAGCAAGATAATCAGAAACGCCGATAATTTTATATAAAATTTTCTGAAATAAAGGGTAAAAATAGGATAAAGGAGAAAAAGAAAAAATCGCTTTTCCAATTTTGCTGATAAGGAGAAAAAGATATTTTTTAATCGTCTTGCGCCTTCGTATAGCAGGAGCAACAAGAATTAATTTGATTATTTTTTCCGGATATTTCGCGGCGAAAACAGCTGCGATACCGCCACCAAAAGAATGTCCAACCAGACAAAAATTGACGAGACTCTGTTCTTCGCTCCATTTTTTAACCCACTCTATATAATCCGTAATCGACCATGCGCGATCTAAACCAGGGTGTTCTCCGAACCCGGGCAAATCCGGAATAAAAACTTCAAAACCTTTTTGTTCCAATAGCGTTTTTGTGCTTTTCCAGTTTAAAGCACGCGAACCCCAACCGTGTAAAACAACTATTTTTTTCATTTGTGTCTGCTGATTGCTTTAATCTTTAGGTATTTTTGGAGAGCGTCGGGAATTTTTACGCTACCGTTTTTTTGCTGATAATTCTCTATCAATGCAATTAAAATGCGGCCGATGGCAAATGCCGTTCCATTGAGCGTATGCACAAAATATAGCTTGCCATTGCTTGCGCGATAGCGAATATTTAATCTTCGCGCCTGAAAATCGGTGCAGTTGGAAATGGAGTGGGTCTCGCGGTAAGTATTTTGCCCCGGCATCCAAGATTCAATATCGTAAGTGGCGGCCGAAGGCCTTGCCAAATCGCCAGTACAAAGTTGGATTACACGATAGGGAATTTCCAAATTTTGCATCAATTTTTCCGCCATTTTTAATAAAAACTGGTGCTCTTCATAAGATTTTTCTGGATGGCAAAAGCTAAACATTTCCACCTTATCAAACTGATGCACGCGTAAAATGCCTTTCGTGTCTTTACCGTAGCTTCCGGCTTCCCTCCTGAAGCAGGACGAAAATGCAGCATAACGCTTGGGCAAATCTTTTTCTTCAAAAACCTCATTGGCATGCATCGGACCAATTGACTGCTCGGATGTTCCGACCAAAAACAGACCATCTTTTTCAAAAAAGTACCGTTCCGCCAAGTCATCTTCCGAATCTATATAACCCATTGCTTTCATCATTTCCGATTTTATAAATGCCGGGGGGACAACTGGAATAAAACCATCTTTTGTAAGCGTATTCATCGCAAGATTCACCAACCCGAACTCCAAAAGCGCAGCTTCTCCCTTTAAATATCCAAAGCGCGAACCAGAAACTTTAGACGCCCTTTCAACATCTATTAAATCCAACTTCTCGGCGAGGTCCAAATAATCTCTAGGCAGAAATGAAAATTTTGGTTTTGCGCCTGCTATTCTTAAAACCGCGTTGCAGGACTCGTCTTTACCCTCGGGAACATCATCCAGCGGCAAATTCGGAAGACTAAACATTAAGGTATTAAAATCTTTTTCTATTTTTTCAAGCTTTGGACCAATCTTTTTTATTTCTACTTTGATTTCTTGCGCCTCACTGATATTTTCACGGCCAAGTTTATTTTTCCGTGAGCGCAAAGCTTCTATTTCGGTCAATAAATCTCTTTTTTGTTTGTCCAAAGCTAAAAGACTGTCGACATCAACGCTAGCTTGTTTTTTCCTAATACCCTCTTTAACCTTATCCGGATTTTCGCGAATGAATTTGATATCCAGCATTTTATTTCATTTTTCGACTAACGTTCCTAAAACTGGCACAGCCGAACGTAAGGCTTTCATTCTGTGGCCGAGTTTAACTTCTTCTTCAAATCTTAACTCGCTAAGTACGGCGTTCTGCTCTGGTAGATAAAATATGGAGCGAAAGGGGTAGCCCGGCACCAATCTCGCCGCCATACTTTTGTTTTCTACTATATATCCTTCCAAAACGCTTTTAAATGTGTAGACTTTTTCTCCATCAAACGTTATGGCCATTACCACTCGTAGCCGCGCACCCCGTTTTTCCCATGGCACGACTTCAAGTTTTTTAAATGTGAGCTCCTGCAATTCTTCATCACTAGCTTCGTAACCTGGCCAGCGGCGCGATTTCACTCCGGGCTGATCATCCAAATAATCAATTTCTATTCCCCCATCGTCTGCCAACGTGGGCATCTGCGCCAACTTATAGTAAAACTTTGCTTTCTTAATTGCGTTCTCCTCAAAAGTCGCGCCGTCTTCTTCAACTTTTTCTGTAATGGCAAAATCTTTCAGGGAGGCCGTTTGTATCTTCAGCCCCAACTGCTTAAAAATTTCCAGGTATTCACGAGTCTTACTCTGATTATTTGTTGCAAGTAATAAGTTTGCGTTCTGATTTGTCATTTTGATTTTTGCATTTTTAATTTTGAATTTTTCTTTTGCCTCATTGTCGGAAAGAAAATTATCTCTCTTAAATTATGGGAGTCTGTAACGAGGACAACCAATCTGTCTATACCCATTCCAAAGCCAGCAGCCGGGGGCATTCCGTATTCCAAAGCCTCCAGGAAATCTTTATCCTTACGCTCGGAGGCAATTTTTGATTTTTCAAAACGCACTCTCTGTTCTAATGGATCGTTCAATTCGGAAAATCCATTAACCAATTCCATTCCCGCAGCCACCAACTGAAAACGATTGGCATAACGAGAATCCTCTTCGCTTGTTTTTGCCAAAATTGCCATTTCCACAGGATGATCAATCACAAAAGTAGGCTGAATTAATCTGCACTGGCATGATTTTTTATAAAGCTCGTCAAGCAGAGCCGCGCGATCTGCATCTTTACCCATTTTAATTCCGAGTTCTTTAATCTTTTTCTTTAAATCGGCGTCAGCCGCTGTATCCGTATTTACGCCGCAGTATTTTTGCAATAAATCCCTGAATTTAATTCTCTGCCATGGTTTTTGAAAATCTATTTTCTGTTCTCTATATGTAAGTTTAAGTCCCACGCCCGATGCCTCTAAAAGTTTAATAAGCACATCTTCTATGAAATCTAAAAGGCCGTCGCGCGTCTGGTAGGCCCAATAAAGTTCCAACATCGTAAAGTCCGGATTATGCGACCAATCCATACCTTCGTTGCGAAAACACCTCCCAAGTTCATAAATTTTCTCAAATCCGCCGACCAGTAAGCGTTTCAAATAAAGTTCCGGCGATATCCTTAAATATAAATCTATATCTAGTGCCTCAAGGTGCGTCTTGAATGGTTTTGCGAGCGCACCACCTGGTAAGGGCTGCAAAATGGGTGTTTCAACTTCCAAAAAGCCATAGCTGTCCAAAATTTTTCTTAGTTCTGCAATTATTTTTATGCGCCGCGAAAGTTTTGATTTGACCTCGGGATTCGTCAATAAATCTAGATATCTTTTCCTAAATCTCTCTTCAGCATCTTTAAGACCGTGCCACTTTTCCGGCAGAGGCAAAATTGACTTTGCCAGCATTTTAAAGTCGGAGAGCTCGATCGTTACCTCGCCTCTTTTGGTTTGGAATACCGCTCCAGAGATACGGACAAAATCTCCTATATCAAAGTTATCAAGAAAAAATCTATATTTTTCCGTGCCAAGCTCGTCCATTTTCAGATAGCCTTGTATCTTGCCAGTATAGTCTTCTATGTTGAAAAAAGTTGAGCCACCGTGCCCGCGAACAGACATTATCCTGCCAGCAACCGCCACTTCTCTTTTCGGTTGGCTGAGCGCTTCAAAATCCAGCAGAATATCGCCAATTGTACTTATTTTTCCGGATGAAATCGGATAGGGATTTATCCCTCTGCTTCGTATTTTCTCCAGTTTTTTTATTCGGACCTTTCTCAAATCTTTTAATGCCATGTTATTATTTTACTCGATTGGATCTTTTAAGTCAAAATTTGACAATCACCAAATAATTTTGGTATAATAGTATATCTTCTTGAATCCAGGAGGTAACTAATGGACGAAAAATTAGTGGTTCATAAAAGAAGGTCTGGGCAAGACTCTCTCTGCGGCGAAAAAGGTTTCGTCATCTACCTCAAAAGTATGGTAACATGCCGTAAGTGCTTGGAGATAATGAATGGCCAGGCACAAAAACCGATAAGTTAGCTTATCGGTTTTTCATTTATATTTATTAGCGATATTTGACAAATAGCAAAAATTTGTTAAAATGTAATATCTCGGCAAGCCGGATGGCTGCTCTATTTCGCCAAAAAACAAAATAGAGAGGAAAGTCCGAACACCAACGCTCTGGACATCGTCCGGGGGTTAAAAAGATAGCGGCTAACGGCCGTCCACCGTAAGGTGAGAGGTGCGAACAGAAACGGTTTTATCCGAAAGGATAAAACCGCCCCGTTGAATGACGGGGCGAATCCCGGTGGCAACGTCGGGAATGAAACGGCTAAACCCTTATCGGGTGCAAGAGTAAACCAGGGGTCTACGAATCATCGTTAATCCTTGTGCAAAGTAACTCGCAGATGCCCTCCGTAGCTTTAGCGATAGAGGGCTAGAGCCTCGCAGCAATGCTAGGCCAAGACAGATAGCCATCTCTCCGTTTTGAACGGAGAACAGAATTCGGCTTATAGACTTGCCGGGATACTAAAAACCCCGTGGAGCATTTAACCTCCATGGGGTTTTTAGTTATACATTTGTGGATTAGTTATTCGTTCTGCAAATTTTGTGGCTACACTTTTCGCAATAATATTTCATGCAGACTCCGCAATATTTATTCGCAACTGGCTGCTTACAATAAAAACAGATATTTGTATTCAAACCATTATGATCTTTTTTTATTTCGCAAGCCAAAGTTTTTTCCAATGTAAAGTCTGCCGATTCGCGCCGGTCTTTTAAAACAATATTTGAAATCGTTTTCATAATCGGGTTCATAACTATTCGTTAGACCCAATATACTAGCACAATATATTATTATTGTCAACATTAATCGCGCGTCGATTTAAAATCGTCACTTTTTGGGGCAAAAAGAAAAGGCAGATCGCG
>CAYNXX010000005.1:0-1983 GCA_964401295.1 uncultured Candidatus Saccharibacteria bacterium
AAAAAGAAAGAGCGATTCAGACATTCTTTCCAAAATGAAAAGGCCTTTCCGTAGCGGAAAGACCTTGGCCTCGTTGGCGGACTGCATTTATTTGCAGATATCCAACTTCTCCTTGCTGTCGGCCCCTATTCCAGGAAACCAGATAACCCGGAAGTTAAGTCGACAAAGGGCTGCTTTGTCTCCTCCCAGCTCATTGAGCAGATCCTGCTCTGCCGCGGCTTCCACCGCAAGCCCCTTCGTCAGCACCAAATCGTAATAATCGAAACCAGCAAGATACGTCACATAATAATCATCCGTGCTGACCGTAAGCTCCGCGGATTTCTGTTCGCTACCTGACACGATCGGGATTACCCCAACGTTATCGTTAAGGGCTTTCTGCTGAGAGAGGAACGTTTGCTCAACTTTCGCTGGGCTACTTGCCTGTTTCGCGGGAAGCCGTACCTGGAAGAAAACAAACACAATCAGGGCAATAACTGCCAAAACACCCGCAACCCCCCCTATGGCAAACTGGCCTTTCATTTTCACGTCTCCTCCTTTATTATAAAGCCGCTTGAACATTATATTATACAAATAATTTTTTATTTTGTCAATATGTATTGCTTATAAACAGGCTGAACAGTTGTATCCAGTTGCCGATCCTCCCTGCTGCCACGGAATACAGCCGCTGTAAATTCCGAGCAAAGAAATATATTCTGTTCCATAGCAAGTATATGTATATGATACGGACCACTTACGCCAATCCGTGCCGCCGCTGCTCATTTCCACGGCTTTCTTTATATTATTCTCCGGAATTTGCAAATATTCTTTTGATAAGCCTGTTTCCGCCATACCTATCTGGAAAAGTCCGATATAACCGCTGTCATCGCCAGCTGTAGGTTCTCCCCTACTTTCCGCCCAACAAACGCGAGAAGCATTGTCCGCATTTGAACTGAAATACTTTTGCAAAGTATCAACTGAGCACCAACCCATGCCGGCCGGCAAGCTTACTTTTTCTGCTGGGCTGTTCTCGATCTGAGTCTGCAAGGGTAGATTATTTAAGATTATTGATGTGACAGCGCTCCAGTTCGAACAAAGATCTTCTTTTTGATCGCACGCGCGCACCGTAACCTGATAAGTTCCGGCCGTAACCCAGGCATGGTTTGCTTCATATCTTTGGCCCGAGGGCAAATAACCCGATGCCGTGTCAAAAGTTCCATCGCCCCAATCAATGGTATAGCGCACGTTATCTCCATCTGGATCGGTTGTTGATACGGAAAAGCGGTATGACGTGTCAACATAGCCTGATGAGGGCCCGGCAGGCGCCGCCGGCACGGCCGGTGGCTGATTAGTACTGACAGGCCACTGACACCCCTCCCATTTAAGTCCGGCGCCATCCGGAGTGCAAATAGTTGTCTGGCCGGACGAGCAGCTACCGCTACGATACCACGAAGCGCCAAACCAATAGCCGTAGTAAGTATTATTAGTTCCTTCACACCAGTAGCCCGAGGCCGGAATGCGTATATTCTGACATACACTCGCTATGCATTGCTGGTTTTTTCCGCAGGGCTGATTCGCCCATTCATAACACCCGTCGCCATTGGTATCATAACAGACCTGTTCGGTTCCAGAATTGACGCAAAGCGTTGGGTTCTTCGAGGGATCACATTGACTGGTACAAGACGGCTGGTTGCTTTTACAACTTGCTCCCTTGCTATAATTGCTAGGGTCGTTCGGCTGACATGTTTGGTTTGCTCCGCATTTTATGCCACACCCGCCGCAATTATTGTTATCATTCCACCATTGTATACAGTTATTATTGCCCGGACAGCAAATCGCGCCGTAATACTTGCAGTCGCTTGGCACGCAATTTGTGCCGGAAAGATAGCATTTAGCTCCGCTGTTATAATCTCCGGGTGTATTTAACCGGCATTGCTCACCAGAGCCGCATCTTATGCCACACCCGCCGCAATTATTGTTATCATTCCACCATTGTATACAGTTATT
>CAYNXX010000005.1:2083-48984 GCA_964401295.1 uncultured Candidatus Saccharibacteria bacterium
TTATGCCACACCCGCCGCAATTATTGTTATCATTCCACCATTGTATACAGTTATTATTGCCCGGACAGCAAATCGCGCCGTAAGTCTTACAGGCGCTAGGATCACACGTCTGCGCCAAAGCAGTCTGCGACGCGGAATTTTTCCAAAATTGGAGTGTAAGAGGAGAAAGCCGCTGATAATTTTGCGGAAAAAACGATGCGGCAAGAAAAACAAAAATCGCCAAAGCCAAAACAACAATGGCTCTTTTGAAAAACATGTTACCCAAGGGTAATTGATTTCGCGCTGAATTCATTGCTTTACGATTTAAAATGCTATTTTATTTTTGGTGAAAAAGTCAGGTTTACGGCTGAGGGCACTCCGCCGATAAATTCTACGTACGCCGTAACGCGGTCTCCGACTGAAATGTCGCCAAGCGAGGCGCTGGAAATTTGCGGCTGTGCCGATCCGGAAGCAATTATTTTTGCCACTGATAAAACTTCTTTAAGGCTAATCAAGGCTGTTTTGGACGAATTGCTGTCCTGAATAACCATTTCTTTTTTTGCGCTGTCTATTGCCGCGACTATTCCGCCTACCTGCGAGAAAAACGGACGGAACATTGGGCTGGAAAGAAATTCGTACGGCACCGGCAAACTGTTTAATTTGTTCTGCAGTTCCGCGATGCTAGCCGCGCTCTTTTTGGCCGACGACTGAGCTATAAAATAATACGCCCCGAAACCAAGGGTGAAGCCGAGAATGAAGACAAGGACGGCGAAAACCAATAATCGTCCCTGATTCAACGTTTGGTCTATCATATTATAGGATTGATTATTTATTATTATATTATTATATATATGTATATTAATTATAGATTATATAAAAATTATAGCAAATAATTTATCCACATCATAATGCAAGCTAGCTAGAAAGCAACTGCGCTGCCGACGATTAACTTGTAAACGAAGTCAAGAACGGGATAAAGCAGCTGAAAGCCGAAGAAAAGAAAAAACAGCAAAATCCAAATGCCATTTTGTTCAAGAAAAACTTTGAATTGCCAGAAGCGGTCCGGAAGCGCGGCCATAAAAATCCGCGAACCATCAAGCGGTGGTATAGGCACGAGATTAAATATTGCTAGCAAGAGATTTAACAGGACAATTATGCTAAAAAGATCCGCGAGCTGAGTCGGCGGATGCAAAAAACGCAGGGGAAGCCCAAAAATCAGCGCCAGCGCAAAATTCGCGGCAATGCCCGCGACTGCTACCTTGACCCAGTCCCAACGTTGATTGCGAAGATTATATATATTTACCGGAACGGGTTTTGCCCATCCGAAAATAGGACCTCTGCCTTGGGTTAAAATCAAAAGGGATACAGGCAACAAAAAAGAGCCAATGGGATCTAAATGCTTAAACGGATTTAACGTAAGCCGCCCCGCATATTTTGCCGTAGGATCGCCCAGCATATTCGCAACCGAACCATGCGATACCTCATGTATTACCACGGAAAAAAACAGCACCAAAAGATAAAATAAAACTAAAAGTGTTGGATCCATATATTCATTATTTTATAATACACTATCTTGCAAAATTGCCAAAAATAATATATGCTTGCGATGTATGGCAAAAGAATGCGCGATCTGCGGCAAAGGCAGCATGCTGGCGCGGCGCTTAAATAAATTGCGCGGTAAATACAATCCAACGGGTAAGAAAAGAAAAAGGCCCAATTTGCAATGGGTCGCTTTGAACAACAATAGAGTTATTGCCTGCGCCAAGTGTATTAAGCGACTGGGCAAGGAAAAAACTATGCAGTCTTAAACCTCGCGACGGCGGGCTATTAGAATAACATGACTGCCACACAACTTTTATTACGGGGTGTAGTCTAACGGTAGGACGCTACCTTGGGGTGGTAGTAACCCGAGTTCAACTCTCGGCACCCCGACAAAACGAAACATTTGGGCCTGCCTGGCCCGAAATAAAAACCCCGCAGTTTTGCAGAATTCTTCTGGTCAGCGATCCAAGTGGGTGTCTGCACTAACGTATTACGCGAATCCGCAATGACGAAAAATATAGGACTCCCTAAAGATAAGTATTACCCAGAATCTGCAACAAAGCGGAGCATTTTTATTATAGTATGACTAAAACATTATGTCCTCCTCGGCTCTTTTGTATTCGTAAGCTTCCTCTTTTTTAAACCAGTGATCAAACTCCCGCGCCGCTTCAGCAGTATCGCCAGAGGCATGAACAACATTGTGTATGGCGCGCTTTGCCAAATTTGCCAATGTTGGCGAATCAACCGAAAAATCTCCGCGGATTGTTCCCATTTCCGCCGCGGCCGGAATTGTTTTGCCGACTATTTTCCTAACCATATCTACGGCATGAATACCCTGCACGATCACGGCGACTATCGGTCCGGAAGTTAAAAACTCAATGTTCCATTCCGCCACCATTTTGCCTATTTCAAGAGGATCGTCTGTGCCAACTTCTTTTTTGGGATCTTTTCCGTAATGCCGGTAATTTTCAAGTGTTTTTTCTCCCATTCCGCGCAACCACTCTTCGCTGTTAGGATAATGGCAATAAGCCATTTCTCTATCGGCCATAATCATTTTAAGAGCTATAATTTTAAGACCGCGCTTTTCTATGCGGCTGATGATTTCGCCTATCAGTCCTCTTTTCACGCCGTCGGGTTTTATTAAAACTACGGTTGTCTCTTCTTTTGGATGCTGCATAATTTAAAATGTTTTAATTTGTCTTCCATCATAATATCAGTCTGTCTTAGATTTGACAATGACACGCACTGATTCATATGAAAGACGGCGTTGTTTCACTACGAAGATGTTGCCTGCCTAAAATACACATGTGGCAAAAAGGCAACTCACCCACAACGTAAGGAAAAATACGGTGCGGCGTTTGATAGGTTTTATTCCTTTTTTTTACTGCGAGGATCTGCCAAAAGAACCAAATGTACTATTCATCGCAGCAACGCGCTAAGATATAAAAATCATTCCCCTGAGGAACGACTTTTGATAAGAATTTTGACCGATGATCACTAATCTACAGGGCGCCCCGCGGGGCGCCCTGTGATAATTTCTAAAGATTTCCGGAAATCTCAAGGTCTTATGCCTTGCCTAGAATTCGAAACATTTTTGTTCCGCACTTCGGGCAAACGCCAGTCATTGCTCTTCGCTTTACACCTCCTTTACCCTTCATGACAACCTCTTTGGCATTAGCCATCTCTCTTTTGGCCTTGCACTTAACGCAATATCCAGTAACTCCTGCCATAATAGTATTTGATGAATTTAAATTTAGCTAGCCGCGACCTTTAACTTTCCCGTTGGGGAACTTATCCACACCTTTATTTTAACGTAGTTTAAGCAAGAACGATAGTCAACCCCTAAGTCTAGCCACGACCATACGCCATTAATTTCCTACCATTATCGCCCGACAGTAGTCATTCCTGGCAAACTAAAGCGATTTGTGATTATAAGTAAGCTGGCTCGTCCTCAAAAACAATTGTAAGATTTTTAACTGCGAGAACATTATCGTCCATGACGCGCCGTTGGTTTATTTAATTTCGTAGACCAAACTTACACTCACGATAACTTCCTGCGAACCAGGCTGTATTTCCGGAGGGGCCGCACCGCCGCCTGCCACGCTCGAAGTTCTTTCGGCAGCTAAAATTGGATATGGCGCATAACCCTCCTGGATGGAAACCAATTTTCCCAAACGGAAACCTCCGGCTTTAGCCATGGCCTCAGCCTTTTGTCTGGCTTCGGCAATCGCCTTCGCCCGCGCCTCATTTTGCGGAGCTTTCGGATCATCAAGTGTAAACGTAGGCCCATAAACATTATTCGCTCCCTTTTGAACTATTCCGGCCAAAACATCGCCGGCCTTATTCAGGTCTCTTATTTTTACTGATAAATTTTGCGAAATTGCGTATCCGATTATTTCCGGCGGCAGACATGGACGGGGTACGGGGAAAGATTCTGCGGGTTGTAGCCCTGCGGAAGACTCGCCTTTAAGCGCCGCTGGGGGGCAGGAAAAATTCTGGTAGCGTGGGGAAATGTTGTAATATTGGGTCTTAATATCTTTTTCATCAATGCCGTTTTGTTTTAAAAGGACGATGATATCGTTTATTTTACCAGTATTTTCTTTTTGCAGCACGGCTATGTCTTTTCCTCCTTCTGTCAGAACGCCGAACGAAATTTCGGCAACATCGGGTACGGCCACAACCCTACCCTCTCCAGAAACGCTGAAAGTCCGCTGGGGCGGCTTTGAATCGCTAAATACTTTTACGTACCATACACCGGCTAATACGCTTAAAACCAACGCCGCAATTATCGAAGCGCCTAAAATATTTTGAAGTTTTTGATCCATATTGTTTTTTATTTTTATTTTAATTTTTTATTTATTGCGACTTTCTTTTATATTTAATTATAACAGGAGAATGCGCGCCGATAAAGACCTTGACTTTCTTAAAGAGAGTATGGTATAATGTCCTGTTGCGCTGGCAATCCTTCCGACAACCGTGACGAGCCCGAGATGGATAATATATTAGTTCTCTATGGAAGGGATCACGACCGGCCTCGGAACGAGGTGTCGTGGAGGGAAATGCCATGCGGACGGACCAACACAGGGGGCTTAACCAGTGGGCCACGTTGTTTGTGAGGGGATGCGGGAAACCGCACTTCTCAGGGAAGCACCGTACCGAAAAGGTCGTGCTTCCGGATGGTACGGAGGGCGAGCTCGAAATACCCGTATATAAACCCTGCGTTCTTCGTGAGGAGAGCGGCGAGTTCTATGCGGGAATGTTCGACAACTACTACCCTCTATTCCGATATACCTTCCGCAGCGGACAGGTATACACGGAGTACGTCCAAGCGGCACCGTGGTCTTCCGGCCCAATGTTCTTTCTCGCCCTGCGCGACGAGAAAGGACAATCGGTAACGGAGTCCCTGTGGCGCGACGAGGAAATCGACGAGCGGTTCTGAGATTTCGTCGTCGCAACGGCGCTTCCGCGCCGCAAAGAGCCGAAGCCTTGCTCCGGCTCTTCTCCTTTTTGAAAACTAACTTTTCCCTTTCTTGCGCTTAGGCCTGATTCCAATGTTTTTTTGCCGCGCTGCCAAGTCGCGCGGCATGGCGTATAGGAAAAGGCCTACGGGCCTTGCGCATGCTAGCTGAAAGATGATCTTTTTGGACTGGCATATTAACCTATGCTAACTAGATCACTCGCGACCTTTCTTTTTTCGCTTAGGAACAATCTAGTCCGCTGGATGATTTTATTGAAAAAATCTATAGTCCTGTCATAAGTAAATCTATCAACGGGATAGGGCATGGCGTCTTTACCTCCGTGGACAAAAAAATACCGCGCCGGATCCTGCCGCGAAGCTTCGGCACCGTAAATAATTTCAGCTACCAAGCTCAATGCCCTTACTGTTTTCGGGCCCACCCCTTCAAGATAAATCATTTTTTTTGTAATCGTACGGTTTTTCCGCTACTATTTTCGCAAAAGCCATATGTCTTTCATTAGGCTCTTATAATTTTGATGGGTTAGATCCAGGCTTATCTCGCGGTTTTTTGCGCTAGCCCTTGCCGTAAGATTCAATGGATGCATAAACGCTTCGGATATAATCCCGCTGTGTGGTTCTTCTACGAAATCTTTTATATTTTCTGAATACCTAATGATAACGCCTAGCGCTCTGCTGCTGGGTATTCATACCTTGCTGGACAACTGCCCATGCGCCGCTCGGCGAAAAAAAGAAAGCGTGGTGATAAATCTGATAGCCATCTTGCACCAAAGAACTATCAACCCTAGCCGCCATTTTGGAGCTATAAACAAGATATTGGTATTCGTTTCTGGCAGCGCCAGAACTTCACCCAATTGGCGGATTTCATCAGGAGTTTGGCGCGACGTTTTACCTTTGCCTCCGCAAATAAAAATTCCAAGCGCGCGCTCCTGGCCACGAATAGCCTCTTTTAACGCCGCGATTAAAATAGTTGTGAGTCCCGAAGAGTTCCAATCAAAAGCCAAAACTGTTCCGAGCGACTGGAACCAAAACCGGATCGGCAATGTGTTTTATAAATTCATCCGGCCCATATTCCTCGCACATGACCGTAATAATCTCCCGGCCAAGCTTAACCATGCGCCTGAAAAACCAAGGCGGACAATGCCCGTTATCAAGGCCAAACGTTGCTACGCCACGATGAATCATATTAGGTTATTTTAGCAGAAATTTTGTCTTTTTACTTATTAAAAGAAACCTCGCGCGTGGAGGTGAGCACCTCGCAGCCCAGCCCCACGATTTACCCACGCAAAACGCATATCTATTTTGCGGCGGGGCGAGAGATAGCAGCGGCCGAAGTAACCCTTGTATGTTTTCTGGCCGACTGCGTGTTCACCGATGTGCGCGAGGCTTCGGGACAATCTCATTTGCCTAGCAAAAAAAATAAAAAAGATCGGGGGCATCTGTGAAGATGCCCCTTTTGAGTGTTGCTCAGGCGCAGAGGGAATGACCGGCGCTTATTTATTTTTGAAAACGGCTGCGGCCGCTTCCAGTTGCTCGGCGCGGCGCGCTAAATTTTGTCGGCGTTCATCGATCTTGATGACGGCATCACGGAAAATTTTACCAAGTTCAGTAATGATGCCTTTCGCGTTAGTTAACACGACATCTGCTCTTACCGATGCATTACAATTCGCAAAAAGCTCAACATCGCATACATCCCAATGGCCTATTTGACCTTGCCCGGTAACGATTAAATCCTCACGGCTTCCATATACATCGTCAAAGCTAAATACCACGCCTCTTGTTTTTCCTTTATATGTAGAAACTTCATAATCTACGTACTTCAATACTGGCGTTACCGCGCGCACGGCCAAACGCGTCAATTGACAAGCGCGTTCAATCAATACTGATTCCTCTTGGTCCGTTTCGGTAACCAGCTGTCTGGCTGCCCTTGCCGCCTCTTCAAAAAGGCAGATGACTTCTTCTGAGCTGTTGGTCGTAACCATTGTCAACGCCCCTTTCTTTTTTTTGTTTTTGCGCTTTTCCCTCTGCTACCACTAACTAGTGTAACCTTTTGTCTATGCGTACGCCGCCAAAACAAAAAGCGGCAGCAAATAGCAACCGCCTTTAAAAAAACTAAGGCATTTCAACCAGCGGACAATACCGCTTATAAATTGCATGAAGCACGACTACCAGCCCCACGATAAGGGCAACTGGGATCAGGATGAACCGATAAAGCATCATTAGCACTTTTCTGAGCGATGGTCGCCGACCGATTTTTGAAATAAAATTCGCTAATTCGCCAAACGATACACTAAAAAGTTGCGCTTCTGAAATATTTAGGATAAGCCAGAACGTAGCACCAGCTATGGCAACCACTACGACAGCAATGACGAAAACCACCGCAAATATGCCAAACACACGAAACCATTCCACGTCCAAAACAAAACCCAGAATAAGAAAAACGGTGCTCGAAAGTAGTAATACGAAGAATACAAGGGGACCAATATCTGTGTCATCTTTCCTCCCAGATCGCTGATGCACGAAAACAGCACTAATGACCTTCAGACAATAATCCTTGCCGAAAAGCAAGCGAAGCAGCCAGCCTAAAAGCACGAACGGCAGAAAAACCGTAACGCCGAAAAGTGTCGTCCAGAACGGAACGCAAAAATTAGTCCGCAACGGATGAGGAAAGCTCTTTCCGAATGCGCCCATTACAAATCTGTATAGCATGGACGTAACTCCTACAACCAAATTTGGAACGTGCATTGAATCTCCTTTCCAATTCCTTTCAAAACGCTTCTAAGCGATATGTTAGATTATTTTCTTTAAAAAGTCAAGGCCAAAACAAAAAGGTCTCTCAAGAGACCTTAGAAGATTTTTTGTACATGATTATCAAGACGTGCTGAGCCACTTTTTGTGTTTGTGGCTGATTTCCCTTGCGATCTTATCAACCGCCTTTAACCATGCGGCTCCGCGAAGATCCGTGCCGTATCGCGAAGCAAATTCAAGAACTTGCGAAGTAGAATTATTCATAACTTCTATAATACGATTGCGCACCATTGCATTGATTTCCGCGATTTCAATTCTGTGATGCGGCGGACCGAAGCTTTGCGACCACTCATAAAAAGATGCTGTAACGCCTCCGGCGTTGGCCAGAATATCCGGAATTACGCACACACCTTTTTTTACCAGCGCGTCATGCGCGGCGTCCGTAGTCGGATGGTTCGCCAGCTCCAAAACAACTTTTGCCGAAATTTTATCCGCATTATCTGCCGTGATCACGTTTTCTATGGCTGCTGGCACCAAAATATCGCAAGGCTTTAGCAAAAGTTCCTCGCCGGAACATTCCTGGCCCTCAACGTAAACCAAGGGAGCGTTTCTGTCAGCTGGAAGCCAATCCAGATTTATTCCGGCGGGATTATATACCGCGCCGGAAATATTGCCGAGGCCCACAATTTTATAGCGTTGGTCTCGGTTGGCAAGCCGCACAAAACTCGCTCCTACTTGTCCGAGACCCTGCACAATCACAGTCGGACGCTCGCCAAGTCCAGGAACTTTAACTTTATTTAAAACCCCTTCTAGAACTATCAGCCCTCCGAGAGCAGTAGCTTCCTCTCTGACGGGCAAACCGCCGTAATCCACACTCCGACCAGTAACGCATGCGCCGGGTACGCGAGACTTAACATTGCTATTATAAAAGTTATGGATTATATCCATGTGCTCCGAAGTTGTGCCGACATCTGTTGCCGGAACATAAAAATCAGGCCGTATAATTCCAAACTTTATAAAGTACTCTGCATACGCCTCAACAATTGCGGCTATTTCCCTTTTTGAATATGAATAAACCGGGCGGGGCAATGAAATTCCGGATTTTGCGCCGCCGAATTCAAGATCAACCACACCGCACTTTAAAGTCATTTCAAGCGCTAGCATACGAAGTATGTCCGGACTAACGCGATCGGAAAGACGAATACCGCCCTTGTATGGCTTGTCGCCTGGATATGGCAGATAATGCAAAACGACTGTCGCCGTAAAGCTTGCGTATCGGCCGTTATCCAAATGAACACGCATACGGTCGGCTGTCATTTCGCGAATTTTGAAACGCTTCAGCTCTTCTTCCATGACTTCGCGGGGCACGTTTAAGATGCCAGCCGCCCAATCCATACGATCAAAAAGCGGTGTCACCAAGAAATCTTTTTCACCCATAGCTCTCCATCCTTTTTGTGTGTTTGTTGTTAAAGACCGCTATCCCTTTTATAGCAAATTAAAATTTAATGACAATATAACGCCATTTTTGATACTGATCTTTAAAAAATTTATAGTCGCGGCAGTTAAGATCTACCATGATTCCGTTGATCGCTTTTTTCTGATCCGGATCGCATTCCATATATACCTTGCCGCCCCTCTCAAGATGATTTTTCGCTTCTGGCAAAAAATTGCGGATTATATTCATGCCATCCGGTCCCGCAAAAAGAGCTTCATGTGGCTCGTACTGCAAAACGCTTTCCTCAACTAAATTAATTTTTGATTCCGCGACATAGGGAGGATTAGCCAAAATGAAATCATATCTATCCTTTATGCCGGAAAAAATATCGGATTTAAAAATGCGGTATCTTTCGCGATTGATGCCATTGATTTTTGCATTTAATTTAATCTGCTTTAGAAATTTTTCCTCTTTTTCTGCAAAATCGACCTGCGCACTTAGTAAATGCTTCAAAAGAGCAATGCCTATGCAACCAGAACCCGCGAAAATATCTAAGCAGCGCGTTGGCTTATGAGTTTTTTTAATATCTTCTATCGCTTTTAGAGTCCAGTGCTCAGTTTCGGGACGAGGAATAAGAGGCCTTAAAGACAAATCAATTTTGCAGCCGGCAAAATCAATAAGGCCGTTTTCATATTCTTCGGGCAAAAAGATCATTTTTGCTGCACTTTATACATTTCCTCTATCTCACTAACTGTTGTCGCATCCTCCGGATTTTTATCATCGCGAAAGCGCACTAGGCGCGGGAAACGCAAGGAATATCCCCTATCTTTTTTTCTTCCGGCGGTATGGCGCGGAGAAAGAGTTATTTGTTCGGCCAAAATTTCTATCACCAACGAAGGATACACCCAGATATCCGGAGTAGTTTCTTTAAGAACCTCGTAAACTTTCGGCATTTCTTTTGTTTTCAATTTTTCCACGCGCCTGTTAGCATCCCTGAATTGTTCATCTGAAAGGCCGGAGCCCATTCTTGAAATCGTATAATAGCGGTTTTTATCGCACACGCCCAGTAAAAATCCGCCGACGCCGAATTTCGCTCTTTTGCCTCTGCCTTTATACGCGCCCATAACCACGCAATCAACCGTATCCAGCAGAATTTTCTGTCCGGCGCGAGCCTTCGAGAGCGCCGCGGCGGAGGCTTTAAATTTCACCCAGTGGAAGCCGCGCGAACCGGCTTCGTATTTTGAATATATATTTTTTGCCACTAATCCTTCAAGGTTCAAATCCAAAGCTTTCTGCAGTTCTTTTTCTATAACCGACGGGTTATCGGTCAACTGTTGTTTGTTAAGATGCAAGGTGTCTTCCTTGTGTCCATAAAAAACCTTTTCCAAAAAGTTCCTGCGCTTGAAAAACTTTACATCCAAAAGCGATTTTCCATTTAAATATAGAATGTCGAAAACAAAAACTTTGAGTGGCAGTTTTTTTGCCATCTCGGCGATATCGTATTTCCTTTTACGCTGAACTGTTTCTTGAAAAGGCAAAAATTCACCGGTCTTGGGATTATATCCGATAGCCTCTCCATCCAGAACAACGCTTCTGGCTTTAAGTTTTTCTGCCGCCTCAACTATTTCCGGAAACATGTAGGTTGTATTTTCAAGATTCCTTGAAAACAAACTAACCTGCCTTTTCCCTCTTTCTTCCCATACGTGGATCGCGATTCGGAATCCGTCAAGCTTAGGTTCAATTGCGACCATCGGCCCAAGCTTTTTAATGATTTCCTTTGCCGTAGGTATTCTTTCCGCCAAAGACGGCCTGATCGGAATGCCGGGCCGCGTCTCAAAATTAGCCAAAGATTTTATACTGCCGGCTTTAACTTTTTTAGCAATCTCGCCAATGTCGGCCGTAACGTTAAAAGCCCGCTCTATTTCTTTTCGCGCGGATTTATCGCCCTTTTCCATAACAGAAAGTGCATCCAAGATCGTGACCTCCGAAAAACCGAGCCGTAAATTTCCGAGCGGAATTCTAGCCGCGTATTTCACTGAAAGCGGATCAAGTTCTTGTATAAGTTTTGCGATTTTACTTATTTTCCTTTCCTGACTTCCCTCGCCCGAGTCCAAAGCCGTCTCCATCAGTCTGTCGTACACTTCCAATACAGATATTTTTCCGCCTTCGGCTTTTTTGATGGCATCGGCAGCGACCTCACCCATATCACCTTTGTTTTTGTAAAATTTTTCTATCTTGGCCGGCGCTATACCGGAAGCCTTGGCCAAGGCCTGAATCATCGTTTTTTCTGCGATATTAAATTCAATGCCGCGAAAAGACGGTACCAATTCTCCAAGCACCAAATAGCAGATTTTGTCTATATCTTTTTCCGAGGCCTCACGAAACAATTCCGCCAAAATCGCGGTTATCTCGTTTCTCGAAGAAGTTCTTTCCAATCGCTCTAAAAATTTTGCCAGCTGACGAAACTGCATATCTTTATTTTAAGAACAAATCCCGCAAGTCTCACAAAGATTCTTGCGGCTGTTAAAAACTTCCAGGGCTTTTAGCGGGGGCAAAATAGAAAGGAAATATCGTAAATCCGTGGCATGGCGCAGTATAGCAGAGGCAAACCCGTAAAGTCTAACCGGACCAAGAACAGCCACGGCCCAATCCGGCCCAACCGGCATGACAATAGCCGGTTTTTTGCTGCGATATTTTTGCATTTTACGGCGGTGCGCGAGGCGCACGATGTTTTGTGCAGCTGCTTTCCCGTCGGCAATCGCCGTCTGCGCGAATCCGGCGTAAAGCGTTGAGGCGCCGTCACCAGTAACGAATATATTTTCCGTACCTTTAGCGCGCAAATATTCATCAACCTCAACCCTTCCTTTTTTGTCAAAAGAAAATTCTTTTATTTGACCGTATAACGAATTGGGCATAACTCCAGCGGTCCACACAACTGTATTTGCCTTAAAAGTCAGATCGCCAGCGGAAATTTGCCGCGCCTCTTCGGCTCTTATAAATCTGTTTACGAAAATATTAACTCCTAAAAAATGTAGATATTTTGAAACTTTTTCGGACACATCCGCGCCGACAGACTGCAAAATGCGCGGCGCAGCCTCAATAAGATCTATCGTGACGAAAGAAGGATCAATTCCGTATTTTTTTGCATGGCTCTTCACGCAATCCACTAGTTCTCCCGCGCACTCAACGCCGCCGGCGCCTCCGCCGACAACAACGAAATGCAAACGGCATATGTCATCCGAAGCATCATCCGATCTTTCGATGCAGTGCAAAAACATTTCATTGATGTGTTTTTTAAGACGCAGCGCGTCTTCAATTGATTTCATGCCGAAAGAAAATTCCCTTAAGCCGGGTATGGAAAAATAGGCCGTTTCCGAACCTAGCGCCAAAACTAAATAATCGTATTCGTATTTTTTTCCGGAAATACCGTGCAGTATTTTTGCAACAGCATCCACACCGATTATTTTATCTTGCGCGATCTCAACCTTTTTATCTTTAAAAATATCCGAAAGAAGAATGCAGACTTTCCGTTCTCGACGGCTAGCGAGAACGCGGTAAAGTGCCGGCGTAAAAATATGATATGGCCTATCGCTGATAAGACGAATCTCGGCTCTGCCGGATAATTCGCGGCAAAGATTTTTGGCGCAGCTGACGCCGGCAAATCCCCCACCAACTATAACTATTTTTTGCATTGCATTCATCTTTAAAGTATATCAGATTTTAATGAATTTACAGAGAAAATCCCGCCCGCCGGAAGGCGGCGGGCGGGTTAAAATTATCTATTTTAGCTCCTCTGTTTCGTCTTCCGGAATGATCTTATAGAATGCTTCCCTGTAAGTTTTTGGGTATTTTTTAACATCTAGATTGAGAAACCTTAAAAATTTGGGCGTCACTTTTACCATAACAAGCGCCATATGCGGCAAAGCAAAAAGGGGCCACGCCTTTACCGCGTCCACACCGATATGAGCCATTAATTTAAATATCAGCGTTTTTTCATTAGTAACCTCCGCCGTTCCCCAACCCTGAACCGTAACAAAATCAGGACCCACGCCCACGACAAATGAAACCTTATTGTTTTTCTCTATATTTTTAAATTTGCGCGACTCGCGTCCTGTCGCAAAATAAAAATTGAAGTCATTGTCAATGATATAAAAAACCGCCGCAGATTGCGGTTCGCCCTCCGATGAAATGGTGCTAAATACCCCGACTTTATTTTCTTTTAAAAACTTTAATGCTTCTTCTTTTACCATTATGGATTTTTTCTGGACCATATTGATTAGCTGATTATTTAATTATTATAGCGGTCATTTAGATTTTTGGACAGGATCAAGCGGGATTTCTACAAAAAAAACTGCGCCATTGCCATCCTTGCATGGACTTTTAAAATAAATGCGCCATCCTAGTTTGTCGCAAAGCAATTTGCAGATAAAAAGACCTATGCCTGTACCGTAGGGCTTTCGGGCCACTGCGTTTTCACTGCGGAAAATGCCTCCAAAGATTTTTGGCTGGTCTTCGGCCGAAATACTTAAACCGTTGTTCTCGCAAGAAAAAATATAAGCTCCTTTTTCCCGTCTTAAAACGATTTCCACGCGTTGGTTCTTAGGATCGCAATATTCAACAGCATTATCAATAAGATTCGCGAAAACCTGATCGGATAAAACCTTTCTGGCACGAAACGGAAAAGTTTTTTCCTTTTTTATAAATGAAAGTCTAACATCTTTATTTCTTTTCTGTACAGATTCGATAACTTCTGCTATTTCTTGCTCAAGATAAATGTCTGTAGGCGCGTACTCCGTTCCCTTGCCGACCTGAACAATTGTAAGCAAATCAGTTATCAAAAATAAAAGATATTCCGTCGTTTTATATACATCCTGTAAGTAGTCCAATTGCTCTTTATTTAAGCCTCCCATACGAAACAAAAGTTGCAGCGTCCATCGGTTGGCGGTCAATGGATTTCTCAGCTGGTGCGCCAGAACGCTAATAAATTCGTCTTTGAATTTTTCGCGTTCTTTCCGATCGCTGATATCTGACTCTATGCCTATGAAAAGGCGTACTTCACCCGCGGCATCAAGCACCGGCGAAATATGGAGTTCCTGCCAGTAAAATGTCCCGTCTTTCTTTTTGTTTTTTACCTCGCCCGTAAAAGGACGTTTTTCTGTTTTTATAGTACGCCACATGCGCTCATAAAATTCACTCGGCATATAACCGCCCCATAGTTCTCTAGGTTTCTTGCCAATAATTTCGGGTATAAAGAATCCGGTGCAATCCTCAACGGCTTTATTCGCATAAAGAACATGGCTCTCGGTGTCGGTAATAATTACCGGATCCGCCAAAAAATCAAAACCGCGCTTCATAAGCCCGATTTCCTTAAAATAATCTCCGGCCTGTTGTTTTGAAAGCGCGGCCATGGGACTTATAAATAATTGACTTTGCGCGTGTCGGACTTGGTAATATTATTTCCGTTCCTCTTCTTTTTCTGCGACTAATTTCATTATGTATGTTGCTAAAAATACAGTAAGCGTAGTTATTAAAAACGCGTATAAGAATTTTGCTATTATCGTATTTGTTCTAACAGGGATCGTGGCCTCAATAAACGATTTTATGGCATCGTTCCAGGCAAGGCCCGCGACTAAGCCGAACGCGGCGAGCATATATTGGAAAGTCTGCCTGCGGACTTCTTTTTTGAATTCTTCCCCACCTTTTTTAATTTTTCCGATAACTCTTTTCATCACCAATATTATACTACCTGCAGAAGAGCATGCGCAAGGGATTGACACACGGCATAGATATGCTAATATGCTTTTAGACTCTAAAGTTCGGCTAGTTAACAGCTGGCGACCCAAAGAGTAAAGGTCGCTTTTAATTTTAAACAAACCTTAAGAAAAAGCTTTTAGTAGTATTTCTACAAACGCTCAAAATATAAGGTAATCTAATGGAATTTAATAAATGGGGAAACAGGCCGCAAAGAAACTTTGGACCCAGAGAAATGGTAAAGGGCAACTGGAAATGTTCCGAGTGCGGAGCAGAAATAACCGAATTGCCTTTTGAACCGGCTCAGGATAGACCGGTTTACTGCAGAGAATGCTGGTCAAAGAAAAGGCCTCCTCGATTCAACAGATAATTGAATCTTTAATCATCCCGCCCGCGCACTGCGCGGGCGGGATGATTTTTTAAGCCCTGATAAAATTTCATTCTTTTTTTAAGCGCCTGATCATTGCGTGCGGCAATAAACAATGGGGTCAGCAACCGCTTTCCCCATTTTAGTAAAAAGTAGCTAGTCCAGATCGTTAATAATGAAAATATGCGGAGTGAAGCCGGCGGAAGCAAGAAGTTCAACGGACAAATCTTTATAGCCTGCAGCCACCGCGTCATGCCAGGCTCTCTTTAGCTTAGCGAACGACCGCATAACCTCTTTGTGTGAAATTCTAAAAGGATTGTTTCCTCCGTTATTGAAAAAATCCAAGATTACACGGTAAATAAACAAGGCGTCTGCAAGATTTTTCATGACCGGATCCGGTGCGACGGGAACACTTACGCCTTCCGGCATGTTCAATCTTAATTTTGAAAATAATTTTGTGGGCTTGCGCCTGATATACCACAATGCCGCCTTGCCGTAACCCAAATCATTTAAATCAAGATAGGTTGCGAAAATAGACTTGCTTAAAATTAAATTCTGCTCCGAAGTCAATTTATCCTTATGCTCTTCTTGTTTTAAAATTATCAGCCTCAAACGATTAAAAAGGATTAAAACCCTTTCCCGATCTTTGGCATCTTTATCGCGAGGCACGAACATCACCCCTTTTTAAAGTGCGCGCGGCCGGAATTTATCCGCCGTATTCATCTTATCATATCTTATCATATAACGGCATAATTAAAACGGGCGTCTGGGTAGCCCGTTTTATTCACAATTAATTAGTCTCTCTTCCCGCAAAATGCGTATCGTTTCTTTGTAACCGCGTGTAATCAATTCTGGAACAAGTGAAAAATCTCCATAACCTCCATAGATCTCAACGTTTGCTTCTGGTTCCCACGCCGGCGCAACTATAATGAGCGGAATAACTTTGTCATGCCTGAAAGAAAATTGCGCGCTCGCAGATGCATAGTCTATAGCTCTTTTAAGACAGGCGCTCTGCTTCGCCTCGCCGACAAAGTGATCCACTGCGGCATTTATGCTTTTAATCATCTGTTGAAGCGTCAAAATGTCTCTTGATTTTTCTCTCGCTACTTGGAATTCGCGCATAAATCTTTCGTATTGTTCTATCTGCACAACGCGTTCCATCACCTGCTCTATGGCGACCGGACATAAGTTTGCCGGCTGCGGAACGCTCCCGAAGGCAATAATTAAATCACAGTCAGTGTCAAATGCATAAGAAAGCGGATTGGGCTTTAATACGGCGCCGTCGAAATACCAATCGCTCCCTATTTGCCGCATCGGAAAAACTACCGGAACGGAGCAGGAAGTAAATACAATTTCATCAATCAATTCCGGATTTATATCTTCGGGAAAACGCATATCAATGCGCTTAGCCTTGCCATTGCCGAATGAATAAACTTCCATCTGCCAGCGGATAGCATTTACAACCGTAACCATAAACTGCGTCGGTCCGGCGACAATGCGCCTACCGACTTCACGCATATTTATTTTTTTCCTTATGGTTTCGGCTAAGACAAATGCATTTAAAGAATTTGCGTGGAATATAGGATCGCGCAGAAATTTATGCAAGCGTCTTGATAGAATCCGCGTAGCGCGATGACTATCTAAAACCCCAAGCTTTCCCGCGATCCATACTGCGAACTGAGACCAAACTAAGTATAAAAAAGCCTTTCTGCGAAAAACATCGCGGGGTCGCAAAGACAGCCATATTTTTTCAAGTTTTCCTACTTCGCCTAAGGCCGCCAAAGACCCGTTTAACGCGCCGACTGAAGTGCCGGCTATAAAACTTACCTTATCCAGAAGACCGCTTTCTTTAAGAGCTTTCAGAAAACCAACCTGCAATGCTCCGCCGGTGACAAAACCTCCAGGCAGGACCAAGGCAATATTTTTCGGAAAAGCATCATCGCGTGGAAAATCTGCGTTCATTTTATCCTCCCCCTAACGCTCCCGTACCACAGCATCCAAAGATTCCTCAACCAAATCCAGCGCCGCAGCAATTTCCGGCGGACGAATCTCCGCAGAATAAAGCTGCTGCCATAAAAGAAGTTTCGCGCCCTCAAGAACGCAAAAAGCCCAGGCAAGCTTATTCCATATCGGCATCAAAATATTATGCTTGCGTTCCTCTTCGGTGGAAGAATAAATCTTCTCTGCCCATAAAAAATATTTTGAAAAAAGCTTGCGGAACTTCAGTAAATCATTTAAGCCCTTACCTTTTCTTTACGCGAAAATCTTTTCTTCAAAGTCTTGACTACCACTCCATGATAAAACTTTTTCTGGAGATTGCGATGACATCCGCGCGATCAACAGCTCGGCAATAATCAGTTCTTGAATCTGGTCGGTACCTTCATATACTCTGATTATTTTTCCATCTTTCCAGTATCTCGCAAGCCCGAAACTGGTTATGTATCCGATCCCGCCGGCTAACTGAATGGCAGAAGAAGGAACAATTTCCGCGGTTTCGGCGGCAAAACGTTTTGCCACGCTCGCTTCGCATTGCCAAACTCCAAAATTTTGCGCTGAAAGATAATCTCTATAAAAACAGGCTCTCCACGTAAGAAGTCTTGCCATTTTAACCATCGCCTGCATTTTATCCAACGATTTTCTATTCACTGGAAAATCACTTATGGCTTTGCCGAAGACAATGCGTTTTTGCGCGTAGTCAGCAATTATTTCGTATGCGCCCCTCGCTATACCCACTCCCTGCGCTGGAATAACCATGGCGCGGCTAGAAGCCAAAGTCGTAATCGCAATAACCCAGCCCCGGCCCAACATTTCTTCACCACCAAGCAGTTCGGCCTCAGCTCCGTCAAAAACAAGCTCGCTTGTCGGCGAAAGATGAAGCCCGGCCTTTATTTCATTTCCCGCAATGTAGACGCTGCCGTCTTGTCTCCCGCGCGCCATATCCACAATAAAAACACTCAGTCCTCCGTAGGGATGCTGGCCGGTTCTCGCGACAACCAAAGCCAAATCTGATTCGGAGCCGTTGGTGATGAAAACCTTGCGTCCGGAAATCCTCCATACACCGCCATCACGCAATGCTTTTGTTGCAATATTTTTGACATCGCTACCAGCATCAGGCTCCGTCTGAGCATAACAGCCCACTATCCTGCCAGCGGCTATTAGTTTTAACCATTTATCTTTTTGCTCGGCCGAGCCGAAAATCAAAATAGGATGCGCCACCAAAGACAAAGTCGCCCCGAGCGACAAACCTATTGCACCATCAACCCGACAAAGTTCTTCAGTAAATATTGCGCTTTGCTTGCTTGAGCATGGTACGCCTCCGTATTCTTCCGGCAATCCTAAACCCGTATAACCTGCATCGCGCATTAAATCGAATGCGGTCCAAAAAGCGCTACGCAGCGCCGAATCCACATGTGAAGGAAAATAACATTCATCCCGCACCGTTGAGCAAATACTTTTGATTTTTCCGGCGGCAAAATCTTTTACCGCATTAAGCAATATCCTATCTTCTTCGTTCATTGCAAAAACATACGGCTCAAAATCATTTGCATGCATTCTTGTCCACCCCCTGATTATCAATGAACTCTTTGCATACTAACAAAATGAAGTTTTTATGTCCACAAAACAAAAGCCGCATTAAGCGGCCTGTTTGATTAATTAAAAATTTGGGTTCGTATTTAAGTAGCCAGCCATCCGCCGTCAACATAAAACGTGGCGCCGGTTACATAACTCGCTTCTTCCGAAGCCAAAAACACAACCGCGGCCGAAACCTCTTCCGGTCTTCCGATTCTTTTTAGCGGCACAGCTGCTAGCATCGCCCCCATCGCCTCTTTGGGTATTTGCGAAGCCGCAATCATCGGCGTATCAATCGCGCCCGGTCCGATAGCATTTACATTGATTCCCAGGGGCGCTAATTCAATCGCCATTGTTTCGGTCATAGCGATTATTCCGCCCTTTGAAGCTGTGTAGTGCGCCCCGCCCGCAATTCCCACGCCGACTTGGCCCGAGGCGACAGAAGCAATATTTATAATTCTGCCCCATTTGTTTTTTGCCATTTCTGCCGCCGCCGCCCGGGCGCAAAAAAACTGCCCTTTGAGATTTATATCCAGCATTCTATCCCAATCTTCTTCTGTCATTTCCAAAGCGGGTTTCGGAAAATAAATTCCGGCGTTGTTTATCAAAATATCCAGACGACCGAAATGTTTTACAATTTTTGTGACCACATCATTAACTTCTTGTTTGCTAGATACGTCAAGTTTGAAAGCAATCGCATCTCCATTATTGGCTTTAATTTCGCTCACAACTTCTTCGCACTCTTTTTGATTTATATCTGTTACCGCAACCTTCGCGCCCTGTTTGGCCAAAATCAAAGCGTGAGACTTACCCATTCCGCGCCGCGCGCCGGTCACCAGCGCGACTTTATTTTTTAATTCAAACATATATTTATATTTTTATATTTTCCCACGACTTTTTTGGAGCATTCGAAACCCGAATCCATAGTCTATTTTTGCATGAAAACCGTTTTTAAAAAAGGTGGGTTGGAAACAATTTTTATTTTTTAATCTGCGGTTCTACGCGCTTTAATAAAACCGCGTTGCTCGCGACTATGATTGATGACGCTGACATTAAAAGTGCTGAGATTTCCGGGCGCAAGGACCATCCAAGTGAATTATAGAAAACTCCTGCGGCAATTGGAACGGCAAGTATATTGTAAATGGCGGCCCAAAAGAGATTTTGTTTCATTTTTACGACAGTGGCCTTTGACAAACGTATCGCCGCGACAATATCGTACGGATCAGACTTCATCAATACAATGTTTCCCGTTTCAATAGCGACATCCGTGCCGGCGCCGATGGCAATACCAATATCTGCTTGAGCTAGGGCCGGCGCGTCATTTATTCCATCTCCAACCATCGCCACGAATTTTCCCTCATCCTGTAATTTTTTAACCCACTTTGCCTTGTCGGCTGGCAAAACGTCTGCAAATACGCGGTCAATCCCGAGCTGGTGCGCAATCGCCTCCGCGGTGCGCTGATTGTCACCTGTAAGCATTATAATTTCTATTCCCATTTTCTTGAGCTCTCCGGCCGCTCTTTTGGAATTTTCACGGGGAGTGTCCGCAACGGCGACTGCGCCAATAATTTCTTTATCAAGCGCTAAAACCATCGCAGTTTTGCCTTCATTTTGCAACTGTTCCATCTTTTGCCACACATCTTCGCTCATCGGTACGCCACCAGTTTCCATCATCCGCCGATTCCCCAAAAACATCCAAGCGCCATCTATTCTTCCTTTAACGCCATGCCCCGCAATAGCCTCAAAGTCAAAAACATCAAGCAATTTTACACCGTCTTTCATTGCTTTATCCACAATGGTCTTTCCGAGGGGATGTTCGGAATACTTTTCTATAGAAGCGGTAAGCTGAAGGATGTTTTCCTGAGTTTTCGTCTGGACAAAAGAGAGGATATCTGTAACCGCCGGTTCGCCTTTGGTAAGCGTGCCGGTTTTATCCAAAATCATTGCGTTTATTTTTGAAGTTTTTTCAAGTGTGGTCGCATCTTTGATTAAAATATTGTGTTTGGCGCCAAGCCCGGTGCCGACCGCCACCGCCGTAGGAGTTGCAAGCCCCAAGGCATCAGGACAGGCGATTACAACCGTGGAAACCGCAAAGGTTAAAGCGGTTATTAGGCCAACGCCGGCGACAAAATACCAGCCAAAAAAAGCGGAAAGCCCTGAACCAATGGCCACGACAACCAAAATGCCGGCGGCTTTATCGGCAATGCGCTGGCCCGGCGCTTTTGAGTTTTGGGCCGTTTCTACCATTTTAATAATTTGGGCGAGTACTGTTTCTCCGCCAACTTTAGTCGCTCTAAACTTAATTGCGCCTTGCTTATTGATTGCTCCTCCCACAACTTGAGCTCCTACTTTTTTATGAACAGGTAGTGATTCGCCTGTCACCAGCGATTCATCAATATATGTCTCCCCCTCAATTACTTCTCCATCAACCGGGATTTTGTTTCCGGGACGGATAACTACGATATCGCCCTTAACAATTTCCGCGCTCGGAATCGTTACTTCTTTGTCATCGCGCAACACTGTTGCCTGCGGCGGAACTAAATCGAATAAAGCCCGCAGCGCTTCCGATGTGCCCCGGCGAGAACGCATCTCCATCCAATGACCGAACAAAACAAAAGTAACCAAGGCGGCCGCGGCTTCATAGAATGTGCGCGAGTCTGGCTGAACAAATGTCAGTAGCACGCTAAAAAGGTAGGCCGCGAGCACGCCGGTCGCGACAAGAACCGCCATATTGAGCTGGCGAGCTTTAAGAGACCAGTAGGTGCCGGTAATAAAAATTGAACCGGTCCAGAAAACAACTGGCGTAGTGAGGATGAAAAGTAGCAGATTAACGGGAATCGGCGACGGAAACTCAAGTTTAAAATATTCCGTGGTAACCGGGGAATAAAGAAAAATTGGAATCAGTAAAATAAACGAGGTCAAAAATCTTCGGCGCATATCACCCTCCATTTGTTTAGCCATTCTCGGGTCCGTCATCGCCGCTTCATGGTCCTTGTGGCTGACTTTTGAAATATCGTGCATTCCATGTTCTTTTGTTGTTGCCTTCCTTTTTTTCTCTTTTATCAATTCCATGCCGCATACAGGGCAACGGCCCGGCATAGATTGGCGCACTTGGGAATGCATTGGACAAGTATACATCTCGGGTTCGCTTTCTTGCGCCGCCGCCTGCGCCTCAACGGCATGTTCGTGCTCGGCATGTCTTAATTTTTTATCAAGGTGATATTCGTATTGTTTCGCTTCCATTTTGCAACCGTCATTAACGCTTAATTTTTCCGCGGCGCAGGCCAAACACTCTTTACCGCAAGAACAATTAATTTTTGTTTTATTTTTTACGTCGGGATCGTAATTCATAAAGATTTGACTTTCATGCTATTATACTATACCATAGTATATTATACCATTTTACACCATTGAACTAATAATCCAATCCTGTTTAATACAGATTTTTACAAATTGTGCTGCGAAGCCTGGCACCTTTTTATTGCTGACATCTAATTATTGTAAGCATTTATACCCAGTAATTCTGGAACGGTAACAAACTGGTATCCCTTATTTTTAAGCTCTTCTATAATTTGTGGCAGGGCCTCAACTTCCTGGCTTCTGTCCGAACCGTGACGAGTTTGGTCGCCATCGTGCAAAACAATGATGCTCCCTCTTTCAATCTTTTGGATTATTCTCTCGGTGATATTTTTTTCGCCAGGTTGCGCCCAATCGCGCGTTATATCCGACCACTCAACGACAACTAATCCACTCTGTTTTACTGCGGACATCAGCCAAGGGCTTTTAAAGCCGTGCGGCGGACGAAAAAGACGAGGATATTTTCCAGTTACGCTATAAATAGCATTTTGAGCCAAGGTAATTTCCTGTTCAATTGTGCTTTTTTTATTAATAAATAAAAACGGGTGCGAATAAGAATGATCCCCTATGACGTGACCTTCGCGCAGTATTCTTTTGGTCGTTTCTGGATAATAAAGCGCGTTCTCTCCGACCACGAAAAACGTCGCTTTAATTTTATATTTCGCCAAAATGTCCAAAATTTCCGACGTATATGGCTCGTTTGGTCCATCATCAAACGTGAGCGCAACTATTTTTTGACTGGTTTTTTCACGCCAATAATTTTTTCCAAAAACTTGGCTGCTGGGAGAAAATACGCCAATAACTACGATTGCGATTAAAACCATAAATACAAAAAGGCTGTAGGCAAAAAGCCTGATTTTTGCAATGGCATCTTTGGTTATAAAATAATAATCGCCACCGCGCCTAACGTCATAAAATTCATTAACCCTCGGTTTTTTAAATACGAAGTACCAAATAAAATTAAGAAAATAAAGATTTAGCAGATTTTTAACGCCGCCAAGAGAAGAAGAACCATGTTCCCAGCGTCTGGTCGAAGTTGTAACCCACAGATTCTTATTAAAATATATTTTTCCGAAGCGTTTTGCGCGGGATGCAACATCATTATCTTCACCTATGGCAAGTTTTGTATTAAAACCTCCTATTTTTTCAAGTATGTCATGCCGAATTGCGAAATTCGGACCGATAAAATAATGCCCGCGGGAAATGAGCCGACATAAATAATAAAACAGCGGGGCCAGAACGTTTATTAAAATCGGAAGTTTTTTTGATTGTCCGAAAAAATACATCTTGCCGGTAACGCCGATTATATCAGGATGCGTATTGAAACTTTGTTGAATGTTTTCCAGCCAATCAGGAGGCAAAATTGTATCTGCATCCGTAAACGCCAAAATGTCTCCGTGGGCAGCTGAAGCTCCTTTTTGGCGCGCGTAAGCAATACCCTTACGTCCTTCATAAACGATTTTTACGCCAAATTCCTCAGCAACCTGCGAGGTCCGATCGGTTGACGCATTATCAACCAGAATAATCTCGTAAACGCCGCTAAAGTTCTGAGCCTCAAGAGATTTAAGGCAAAACGGCAGCAATTCCTCTTCGTTATGAGCGGGAATGATGACCGAAATGTCTATTTTTTCACCTGATTTTTCCATAAACTTCGTGGCGGAGAAAGACTTCGCCGCTAGAAATTTAAGCACATTGCGCATACGCAGTCAAAAGACCTAATCGCGACTACGCGGCATAAAATTTCGGGAAATAAAAATTATTTTTCAATCTTTTTTAGTATCTCCAAAATAAGTTCATTCTGGTTTTCTAGATGCTGTAATATGGTTTCTATTTCTTTTTCGGCGCGGATATTTACCTCCAAATCCGCTTCGGCTCTAATTTCCGCATGTCTACCCTGCAGATTCTGTCCGACCATAATAAGCGGCGTGAGCAGTATCTGAATCATATTTGAGATAAACAGCCACATCACAAAGGCCGGATATGGATCAAAACGCAACCCCGCCGGCGCAAAAAGATTCCAGCCGAGCCACAAAACCGTCCAGGAAAAAATGATGAGGAAAAAACCCATCGTGCCCACTTTATTGGTTACGAAAAGCGCAACTTCTTCAAGCCCGGTAAGACTTTTTTTGTGCTCAAGATTTATATTGCGGACTGGCCTATGCAAGGTCTTAAGCTCCGCAAGCGATTTAGGGTTGTGTTTCATATGTTTGTATTATAGCAAAAATCGCCCGATTGGAGACCGCATTGGCGCAAACGAATAATACTCACGCGGCAAAGAATGCGCGGCGAAAAAGTAATTACGAAAATTTTATAGCTTACGCCCCTCAATGCTTAATTACTGCGGAATAATTCCGTTTGTATAAATACTTATGAACTGGGGAATAACGAATGCGAGGCCAATGATAGGCAAAACAATAAGCGCTATAGTTATAATAAAAGTCCAAAGAAAATATTTTCTCATCTTCTCCATAGACTTATAAATGTCATCCAGTTTTTTATCTTGCTCAGAAATTTTCTTTAAAATATCTTCTTCCATAATATTAAGGGCAAAAATTAGTTTACGTTATTTTTGGCTCTATTTAATTTATTATAGTACCAAACCTTAATCAAATCTACGATGAAAAAATAAATCGCCATCAATAATAAAATTGTCGCGAGCGACATGACTGGGAGTGGAACGAAGGAAAACCAATTCTGGAATGTCGGAATGTATATTACCGCAATTGAAAAAATAAATCCGGAAGTAAATAAAATATTTAGATTCATCGGCGGCATTTTTGCTTTCCAAAAGTGCCGTTTATTACGGATGGCATAAAAAACAATCAGCGTTAAATTAAAAAATACAAATAAGCTCGTTTGGACAACTGCGGCCGGTTGATTGCGGATGCTCAAATAATAAAAAACCTCAAAAAGCGCTGTCGGGAGTCCCAAGATTAACGGAATGAACATGAGCTCCCGGACATTGTGTCTCTCCGGCCTGATAACATCTTCATCTTCAACCGAGTCCGAGGCAATACTAATAAGCGGCGTATCGGGAATCAAAGTCCCCAAAAGAATCTGAACCGGCAATATTGGCAGCTGAACCACAGAGATCAAATACATCGCAGAAAGCGCCATAAAATTTCCGAAATTACTTATCATTGTATAAACTATAAATTTATTTATATTCACAAAAATAGACCTGCCATATTTAATGCCGTTTATAATCACCTCCAAACTTTCATTAAGTATGACGATATCGGCGCTCTCTTTGGCAATGTCGGTCGCGCTGTTAACCGCGATGGCGACATCCGCCAGTTTCAAAGATGGCGCATCATTTATTCCATCGCCTTGATAAGCTATCGCGTTAGTTTCTTTCAATGCCTTGATTATTTCATATTTTTGCGTAGGCGAAACTCTCGCGAAAACATCATAATGCAAAACGGCTTCTTTAAATCCTTCTTCTGACATTTTTGAAAGTTCGCTGCCAAGGTACACTTTATCGCCAGTCTTCAAAAGTCCTATTTCCCTTCCTATATATTCGGCAACCTCCCTCCTATCTCCGGTAAGGATTTTAACTTTTACGCCCAATCTTTCGGCCTGACGTATAGTATTTTTTGCTGTATGGCGCAAGGGATCATATAAACTGACATAGCCTAAAAAGGTCAGACCGCGCTCATTCTTTAATACGTCAAGACTCTCGATATGGTTAACTTCTTTATAGGCCAGCGCCAGATGATGTAATCCCTCCATACCCTCTTTTTCAATATCTTTTAGGTATTTTTTTTTGTGCCCGTAGCTAGCGATTTTCAGCAATATTTCTGGCGCCCCGATTACAACCAAATAATGCTTTTTTTGTTTTTTATCTTCCAGCAACACTCTTCTTCTCCTATCTTCCGGGTCAAAAGGAAGTTCTTTTTCTATTGTCATATTTCTAGCTTCCCGTTCTATCGTCAAAGAAACATAATTCAAAAATGCGTCATCGTAAGAATTTTCTGTTCTCCGCTTTCTTCCCTTAACCGGCGTTATTGAAGCATAAGCCAGTTTCTGGAATAAATCGGCGTCGCTTGAGGTGATTTTCTTGATGACCATTTTGTTTTCCGTAATCGTTCCAGTTTTATCCGTGCAAAGCAAATCAACATTGCCCAAATCTTCCACCGAAGACAAACGCCTGACGACTACATGTTTTTTGGCGAGTCGCAATGCTCCTCTTGATAATGAAACCGTGGTTATCACGGGCAACGCCTCCGGTACCACTGCGACAGCGGTTGCTATAACAAAAAGCAGCAGATCGCCGAAATGCGAAATATCCCTATTAAGAACTAGCTTAAAAATAAAAACTAGGGCCAAACCGATAATTGCTACTCTCATTAAAAAAGTCCCGAGATCTGAAAGAGACTTTTCATATTGCGTTTTTCTTTTGGTTTGCGATGAAAGCTTGGCAATTTTTCCGAATTCGCTATTGTAGCCAGTTGCATAAACCATACCCGCGCCAAAACCTTTCTCTACAACGCTGCCGGCAAAAACCAACTCTTGTTCTTTAGTTCTCTGATTTTCAAATATCCTTTTGATTACCGGAATGGATTCACCAGTCAGCTGCGATTCATTGATTTGCAAACCCTCGGCGTTAAACAGCCGCAGATCGGCCGGCACCATATCGCCCTCTTTTATTACGATTACATCGCCAGGCACTATCTGCGATTGATCAAGCAAAATCATTTCACCGTTCCTTTTAACTCTAACGCGGGTCGTAATAAATTGCGCAAGCTTCTCTGTGGTTTTTTCGGCGCTATATTCTTGGAAAAAACTTAGCAAACTATTTATTAAAAGTATGGCCAAGATAATCGTTCCCTCAAGATAATTTTTAATCCAGTAAGATATTAATGCGGCCGCCGCAAGCAAATATATAAACGAGCCTTGAAATTGTTTTAATAATATCTTAGGGGCGCTAAATCTTACCCTTTTTATGGTATTTGCGCCGTAAATATTTAAACGTCTTGCGGCCTCCTGCGAGGTCAAGCCGTTTTCGGATGAATCCAGACGGTTAAAAAGCTCTTTTAAGTCCGTTTTCAGAATATTTTGCCTGGTGATCTGATCTTTCATCTTAAATATTTCTCTTTTGTAATTTTAACGGAATTTCAAACAAAAAACCATCGCTCGGTATGGGTGACTGAGCTATAAGATAATTTACTGCTCCCTTACGCTTTTCAATGCTTTGGCCCACCAAATAAGCTGATTAAGCATTGCGTCTGCGCCGCTTACAAAAGGATCAAATGCTTTTTGCTTCAAGTTTCCTTGCTCGTCAAATAAATTCCAGTGCTGTGGAATATGTACGGCGTTACGTATTGGCGCCATCTGAAGTTCAATTACGATGCCGCGAAGGTGCTCAACCACCCTAGCTCCGCCGAGCCCGCCGTAAGCAACAAATCCTACGGGTTTGTTATTCCACTCAGAATAGATCGAATCTAGCGCATTTTTCAAAATGCCCGATATACTATGATTATATTCGGGAGTAACAATTATAAATGCATCGGCTTCTTTGATTTTCGCAGCCCACTTTCGCACGATTTCACTCGGATACTCGCCATCTTTTATCATGGATGGCGAAGTCGGCTCGTTATAAAATGGCATCGGGTAATCGCGTAGGTCTAAAAGCTCTACCTCAACACCTTCCTTCTTTTTAGCCTCTTCTGATATCCAAGATCCGGGTCTGTCGCTAAAACGGTTTTGGCGTGTACTTCCCAAAATAATTTTTATTTTTATCATAAATATATTTTAACAATTTAAAATTGAATTTTCAAATATTTATATAATACACCCATTGCCAAATTTTAATTTTTTGTTAAAATGGCACAAGCAGATCCTTGAAAAGGAGCAAAATGTCAGGCGCACACCACCATGACGAAGTGCGAGGTAATTTTTCTTTTCCGCTTAAAATAGGACTTGCCCTTACCCTTTCTTTCTTCATCGCAGAATTTGGAATCGCCATATTCTCACAAAGCATTGCTTTGTTGGGCGACGCATTCCACAATCTATCGCATTCTGCAATTCTTATTTTCTCGCTCTACGGCATAAAACTCGCGTCTAAACCACCGACAAAAACAATGACCTATGGTCTGGCTCGGCTCGAATCGCTCGTTCCTGCGACAAATGCCATATTTCTTGCGGTTGTCGGCGTGTGGCTAATTATGGAGGGGTATTTCCGCTTTCTATCTCCGGCGCAAGTTATAGGGTTTCCGATTATCATCGTCTCCTCGCTCGACATCGCCTCAAACGCAATTGTCGCATTGCTGATGAAAAAACACTGGAGTAATCTTACCATAAAGACGGTTATTGCGCACCTTTTCCTTGACGCGCTCGCTTCTCTTGGCGTAATTTTCGGTGGAGCAGCAATAGTCCTTTGGAATTGGTACCGCGCCGATTCTTTAGCCGCGATATTCATCGGAGGAATAGCCCTAATTTCTTCGGCATTGATACTATACAAACTCGGTTATAGCCTGATGGAGGGAACACCAAGCAATATTTCCGTTGATACGGTATATTCCAAAATTCTACAGAATAAAGCGGTTTTGGACATTGAAGACTTACACATTTGGAGCATAGGTCAGAGAAATTATCTTACCGCCCATTTGATTGTGACCACAGCTGCGCTTTCCAGAATTGATGAATTTCTGGCAGATATGTCTTCAGAATTACGCCACCATTTTTCTCTTAGTCACATAACAGTCCAATGCGAATCGAAAAAATGCGATTCTGAAAATCATTAAACAAAAGAGCCCGTAAGGGCTTTTGTTTTATTTAGAGCGACATTTCACTCCATTGCGCAAACTTCACAAAAACATTGTGTTTCCTCCTTTTTAATTTTTGGGGGAGACGAGCATCCCCGATCGATGATGACCTCCTAGTTATGTGCCTACCATACTAAAGACTGGCAACCATTCCTCTACCCGGAAGAGTCCTGGTTTAATTTATTTCTCTGGTATTACTGATTAGCAAAAAGCTTATCGGTAGTAAAATTAAAGATAGAGCAATGACAGCTTTCTTAAGATTGGTTGTTAATTGGTTCTTTTTAATAATCTCAAGCATGATAGTAATTCCTACTAAGTTTGACAGAATTCCGACTATGATAAAAAATAGTTGATATTTAATTAAAAATACGGCGGCTGCGGCCAGACCAATTAAAGGCAGAACGTCAGTCAAATGGTGCAAACAACAAATGATTATTGATCCAGACGAAATTCCTCCGGAGGCAGCCAAAACAGCTTTGGGGGCAGACCGAATATAGAAATAAAGTCCCACTTGAATCCCAAAACCTGTTACTAAAATCAAAAGCCAGTACCACATCTGAGAAAACTGTTCAATCGCGTGAGACAAGGAATTGGCCAATGAAAGAGAAATAAAATAAAAACCTAACAATCCCACGCTGGCTACAAATCCTAAAAAAATTGGCTTTCTTGTTTTCATAATATTTTTACTTCGCGCTATTTTATATGTTTATAAGCGCTAAACCATAAAAATCCCAAACCGAATTATATATAGAAGGCGGTTATTTTTGAATAAATTTAAAATGGCATAGCTATTTTATGTGTATGCTGTTTTCTAAAACTTTACTTACGGTTAAGCTTTACACCGGTTTGTTCTTTTTCAGGAAACGGTTATGCAACCAAGCGAAAATCAGAGCGCCAAGATATGTATATACAACAGCCTGTATAAATCCAAAAAACGCTCCCGTCCAGTTAACGCCAACGTCGCTCACATACTTTTCAACATTTGTCAGATGTACAAGCCAACCGACCATCTGCAGCGCAAGCGCAGGCCAAAGGGCAACAAACGCGGCACATAAGATAAATAAAATACCGACAGTTGCCGCTGCCGCGAGAGAAAATTTTTGAATATCAAGTTCCATATGTTTAGTTATCGATTAATTTTCGACCTTTAGATACGAAACAACAATTGCAAAACGTAATCGGAAATAACGAATAAATTCCGGTGTCTCCAAAAATTTGTTCCCATATCGTTGTCCACAGAGCATATGCATCTATTTTGTGTTCTTTGCGCAACGCCAATTACCTTTTCTTATTTACTTCTCAACATTTGCATAATTTAAGAAGCTCAATCAATTTGGTGATTTCAATAGTGGCAACCCCGATTACTCTATCAGCTCCGCCATAATAAACAAAAAGTTTTTTTTCTAAAGTTATTGCACCACAAGGAAAAATAACATTAGACACCAATCCTGTTTTTTCGTAAGAAGTTTCCGGTTCAAGAATTGGACTTATGGTGCGCCCCAGAACTTTAATTGGATCCTTGAGATCTAAAAGCGCTGCTCCTACTCTATAGATGTCATCGTTTGAAATTCCGTGATATAAAAAAATCCAGCCCGCCTTAGTTTTGATTGGCGGAGCAGCCGCGCCAACTTTTTTACTATCCCACCAGCCCTTTCTGCGCAGTATCCAGCGAGATTCTTCCAACCAAGTATTGCCTTTAAAATCTAATGTTGGAGAAAAAGAATAATCAATGTCGTAACCGACGCGGTGAACAATCAAATACTTACCGGCAACTTTTTCCGGGAAAATAAAGGCATCTTTATCGTTTAAATCGGCCGGGGAAATAAGCACCGGTTTTGCCCACTTCCATTGCTTTTCAAGAAAATCTTTAACCCAAATCCAGCTTAAAGCCACTCGCGGCACGTCTTTCCCGTTGAAAGCGGTATAGCACATATAAATCTTATCGCCTATTTGAGTAAGCCGTGGATCTTCGCAACCCGAATTTGCCCCTGCCTGGATTTTTTGCTCAAAAGATTCCCTTGGTTTATAGATAGGCTCCGGCAAACGCTCATCAAAGTGAATTCCGTCTTTGCTGGAAGCATAGCCAAGGGTCGAAGTATTATCTTCTGACAGCGCCCGGTAAAGAAGGTGAATCTTTCCCGCAAGATAAATGGCTCCCGGATTAAAAGTGGCTCTATTTTCCCAAGAATGTTCTTTATTCGGAACAATAATGGGGTTTTCTTTGGCGCGTTCCGGTATTACCCTCTTTTTGTCTTGCTTTAACATTTCTTCCAAAAGAGTGGAAAGCTTAATAAAAACCAGGCAGCATGTCGTGTCGGCCGCTCCATAATAAAGATGAATCAAATCTTTTTTTAGAATCGCGCCCGAAGGGAAAACAACATTGGGCACCAAACCTATTCTTTCATAGTATTCTTCCGGAGTCAGAAGAGGGGCTGACGTTCTGGCGATAATTTTAGAAGGGTTATTTAAGTCCAAAAGAACGGCTTCAATGCTAAAAAGCCGCTGCTGGGAAGAAAAATAATTCCTAATGTAGGAGTAAAATAAAAGCCAGCCTTTATTTGTCTTTATTGGCGGGGCGCCAACCTCAATGTGATCTTCCGGCCTGCGCTGAAGTGATATGGAATGTTTTTCAAACTCTCTGTGCCACTTTTGCCAATATTTTTCCGACCAGATATCTTCTTCTCTTTCAAACGAAGCAAGGCAAATTTTTGCCGGTGGCCTATCCGTATGAACAGTTAATACCGCAAAGATTTTCCCATTTATTCTTTCCGGGAAAAGCGACATGGCTTTAGCGTTAAATGGCGTAACTAAATGTTTTTCTTCAATCGTCTTCAAATCTTGGCTTATGGCCAAGCCAATTTTAATGCCTTCGGGAGTAAATGGATACTGAGAAAGGGCGGTGTAAAAAATATAATATTTATTGCCTAATTTAGTTATTCTGGGATCTTCACAGCCAAACTTCTCCCAATCGTATTCCGGAATGACAAATCGCCGCCGACTTTCAAAGTCAATACCGTTTTTGCTTTCGGCAATACCGATATCAGAAGTGATCATGTTGGATCTGGCCGAAGCGTGATAATGAGGCAAAGAGAGAGCTCGATACAAAAGATAAATTTTCCCTTCTTTTTCAACAGGACAGCCGTTAAAAACTGCCTCTGCTTCCCAGGAATGATCTTTATTTGGTTTCAATACCGGATTTTTTTCAAAGCGTTCAATAATCATAATCTTGATTTTTTCTTTAAAACTCTTCCGGTAAGCTTTGGTTTGGTTTCTTTTCTTAACGCATCTAAAAATTCATCGAAATCGGCCGAGGCAACCGCCACATAACTGTCAGCGCCTCCGTAATAAACCAAAATCTGATTATTTTTAACCACTGCTCCACAAGGATAAACAATGCCGGATTTGTGGCCTTCTTCCTCATACCAGTCATCAGGTTCCAGAATTGGCTGACTGAGTCTTGCCAAAACCCGGCAAGGATTTTCCAAATCAAGCAACATGGCTCCAATCTTGTACCGTAACGAGTCCCTTTCGTCTACTCCGTAGTAGATGAGAAGCCAGCCATATTTTGTTTTGATAGGCGGAGCGCCAGCGCCAATCTTTCGGCTGTCCCAGAAATTTTTTCTTATTTTGATGCATGGACGGCCCGAAAGATATCTTTTCTTTTCAAAATCAAGATCATCCACAAAATCAATCCAAATATTAGGAAAAATCCGATAAAGAATAACATATTTGCCTTTTATCTTTTCCGGGAATAATACTCCGCTCTTAACGATTGCTCCCGGTGGAGAAATATTTTTTGGTCCTTGCCAATGCCATTTTCTATTTAAAAAATCTCTTTTCTTAATGGAAGTTATTGTCAGCTGCGGAAGACCGGATTCCAAGGCAACGTAAAGCATGTAAATCGTATCATAGATTAGGGTTAGTCGTGGATCTTCAACTCCTCCCCATCCTCCACCGGAAATATAAGAGTAAACATTGAATAATTCTGGATTGGGCGAAGATGAAGTAGGTAGCTGTGAGGAAAAAATTTGGGGCAAGGTTCTTTTTGTTTTTTGTTTTTTGGAAAAATAGCTAACAATAAAGCCGCCAACGAGTATGCCAATTATAAAAATGACAAATATAAAAACTAACGTCATATCTTTTAATTACTCGGGCGCTGATGCTGGTATACCGGATAAGACAGGCGCTCATCGATTATGAAACCGTCTCTAGAAACAGCGTATCCTAACCTAGAAATACCATCCTCTCCAATGGCCCGATAAAGAATGTGAATTTTGTCCTCGATAAGAATAACGCCCGGATTAAAGGTTTGCCAAGCCTCCCAGCCATTCTCTGGTCTGGACGAAAGGATAGGATTCTCATCTGATCTACTTAAGATAAAAACGGCGGCAGGTTTTTCCTTTGTTTTTGTTTGCTTCGTTTTGACAAAACCGATATCTTTTCTTTGCGCCCGACGAGAACCTCTATTTTTTATGCGCTTTACTGATCGAATATTCTTTCGAGTCTTTTTTTTCTTGGAATAACTCCTCTTCATCTCTTATATAGAATTAATTTACTAAGAAAAATCCGGATTCAAAAACTGCGAAATTTATAATTGTCTTTTTTCATTCCCATAATCGGTCTCTGTCATATCTTTATCGCGGGAATCATGCTGTTCTTCGGTTTCGCGGTTTACCGAAGAACAGCAATAATAGCGTTAATTTAATTTATTCATTTCCGCGATAAGCTCGTCGTTGCGAACTGCCATATTCGGATCATCATATACGTATCTCACGACGCCTTGTGTATCTATCAGTATATAGGTGTGACCAGGGAGAGAACCTGGATGCATGGAAGAAGGCGCCGTCAATGTGCCAAACTTCCTCGAGGCGGCCCCTCCAGCGTCAAAAACCACCAAGGCATTAGCAAGGTCTGGCACTTTATTTATAGCCTGCTGCCAGTCCTGCGGAGAATCCGTGAGCACCGTCAATACAATTGTATCCTTTGTTTTAAACCTGTCGTCTTTGGCGAATGCAAGCATTTGATTCCAGCATGCGGGGTAACACATTAATCCCTCGCTAAAAAACAGCATGACTTTCTTGCCGCGCAAATTGTCCGAAGAATACACGTTGCCGTCGCGATCGGAAAAAGAAAAACTTGGTACTTGTTTGTTTACTAATGCATCGATGGGCCCAAGTGAAACAGCAGAGGCAAGGCCCGAATGCATTGGATCGCCACCAACAGCAGCGGCATTTGAAGATTTCGAGGCAGGCTGAACGCCTGCGACATTTCTGTTGCCATTGCCAAGGTAAATCAATGTACCGATTAGCGTAACAAAGCCCACTATAATGAGAATTGTGTTTCTATCGTCTTTGGTCATTGTTCTTTTTAATTGATTAATTATTAATTTCACCATTTCGCCGTAAGGACAACAGATGCTAACAGCAAGGTCTCGCCCATACAGCTTCCGGCACGACCTTTAGAAAAACATTTGCCGAATTTAAAATGGGTTTAATCTAATTTATTTTCTTTTGGACAGCCGATAAACCGATAATACTTCCTCAATCGCCTTCGGGACCTTGCCCGATTTGATCTGTTCCACCACGTGAGTTGACAAGTGATTCTTCAAAATCAAGTCTTCAATGCTAGACAGCGCATTTTTCACCGCGGAAGATTGCTGAATAATATCAATGCAGTATTCTTCTTTTTCGACCATCTTCTGAAGGCCTCGAATCTGCCCTTCCAATATTTTTAATCTCCGTACTGCTCTTTTTTTAATATCTTGCTTCATCATATAGTTTAATAATACACCCCCCCTGTATTAGTTGTCAATAACCCATACGAAGGTTAAGACTTGCTTATTTGGAGCGCAGAGAAACAATGAAAAAACGGCTTTCCGCTTGCCCTCAGTATACCGAGTGGTTATGATTGCCGCTTATAATTTCAGGTGGTCATTACGCCATCCTGTTTCCAGACTGCACCTTTTTACCTTTTGTAATAGTTTGTCCCCTGACAAGAGTCTAATCTTTCAAAGTCATCTCACTGACGGCAGACATCCCGTCTGTTATTATATTAGGTAAGTTAGCCCAGAGTGTTAATCTTCTCAATCAGCTTATTCTTATCAAACCCGCCAACGGAGAAAAGTTCTCCATTTACGACGATGCCGGGGGAAGACATAATGCCGTACTGCTGAACCATTTTCTGGCCTTCTTCGGAGAGCATATCAATATACTCAATTTCCACATTCGGGAAATTGGGTTTTATTTCGTTCTCCAAGATTTTCTTTGCTGCGGCGCAGTGGCTGCAACCGGGAGTTGATAATTCTTGTATCTTGATCTTGTTCATATACAACAGCTTAATTTACTGATATCTTTTGTAAAGGATAATGCTACTAACTTTATCGCTTCAGAAAGCGTTGGGAACATCGGCAAAGAAGAAGCTGCATCGTCAATGGTGTTTTTGTTCTTTACCAGCATCATTGCTTCGGCAATTAATTCACCTGCACTGGGTGCCAGAATATGAACGCCTAAAATTTGCCGAGTTTGCGGATGAATCGCCATTTTTATCAATCCTTCGGTGCGGCGCATGATGATGGCTTTGGGCACATCCTCAAAAGAAACAGTGCGGCAGGCGCAAACACCCATGGCTTTCATCTGTACATCTTCAGTATATCCAACTCCGGCAAGCTGCGGATCGGTGAATATCGTGTAAGGAACGGTATTATAGTCAATGCTCGACTGCGTTTCCTTGAGCGCGTTTTCCGCAGCAAGTGTTCCTTCGTGCCCAGCAGTTGGCTCAAACCTCAAGGGGCCATTCGTAATATCGCCGACTGCAAAGATGTGCTGCTGTGAAGTTTTGAAGTGTTGGTCAACTATTACTGCTTTCCTTGCGTCAACATTGACCTCAGCCTTATCCAAACCAAGCCCATCAGTATTAGGTGTTTTTCCTGCGGCAAGAAGGATCTCGTCGCCAGATGCCTCTTCTCGCTTGTCGTCAATAACACAGGAGAGAATCTTTTTGCCATTTTCTTTTTTCGCGCTCTTTATTTCAATATTCGTTTTGATAACGATACCTTCTTTTTCAAGAACTTCCCGAAGGCGGTTAGTAAGTTCTTTCTCGGCTGGCGGAAAAATGGAGGGTCCACGCTGGAGAATGATTGCCTTCGTGCCAAAGCGAGCAAACATCTGTCCAAGCTCGAGCCCTAAAGGCCCCGCGCCAACCACGATCAACTCTTTTGGTTGTTTTTCGAGTTTTAGTGCTTCGATATGCGTGACATAGCCAACTTCGCGAATATTCTCGATTGGCGGCACACTTGCTGTTGACCCGGCGGCGATAATAAATTTGTCCGCCCGCAGTTTTTCTCCGTTTACTTCAATATCATTCGGAGAAGTAAATACCGCACGACCATTGATAGAACTCACATATTCAAGGTTCTTTAAGACCTTTTCGTATTTTTCAGTTCTTAATTTTTCAACCAGAGTTAGTTCGTCTCTAACGACTTTTTGAAAATCAAAATTCTTTACCTCAATATCAATGCCGAGGATGCCGTGATGTTTGGCATGATACATTATTTCTCCAGCCCAGAGAAGCGTTTTCGATGGGACGCAACCGACATTCACACAAGTACCGCCAAGCGGAAGCCCGGCGTTTATCATTGCCGTCTTGGCCTTTAATTCATTGGCGCGAATAGCCGCCGCAAATGCCCCCGCTCCTCCTCCGATAATGATTAAGTCAAATTTTTTCATGTTATACTTGTAAATTGTTTTGCGATTGTATATCAATTACCGGCTTTCTTGCTTTATACCACAGATACACCAGCGCAATTATGGCAATAAATGAAAGCCAGCCCACCCACGGCGGCGCGACAATAAATCCCTGCGGCACTAAAAGCTCGTGGCCGTATTTCTCGGCTAAGCTGGCAGAGATGCTTCGGATGAATGCGTTCCAAGCGTCGTGCGGTAAACTGCCGTCCCACCATTTCATGCCCATAAAGCCAAAGTTAAAAATGAACGAGCCGACAACAACCAACCCCCAGCCCATAAATTTATCAATCGAGGCTTTCTTTGCCACAACCCACCTCAGGGAATTGACGCCAAGAAGTCCAAGGATTGCGAGGAATACAAGCGGCACTGCTCTGCCAAGGCCGTGAATAAATCCGAGCCAGCCGCCGGTTACTATGCTTCCCACCGAAGCAATGTAGGTCAGCAAAACATAGAAAGCTGGGTTTGGACAGCCAACCCCTGCGTTGCCCAAGAAAATTCCCATAAACAATGAGCGCGTGTATTCCGGGCTTCTTTGAATCCATGCAGGCAGCGCGCCTTCGTAGCTTGGGATTTTGAATTTAATCAGTTTGAGTTCTGTTAATCCAAAAATAAGCGCGGCAAGGCCGGCGATGGTGAACATAATTCGCGTGGCCTTATCCATGCCGAGAAACGAGCCAACAGTTGCTGTGAGAACTCCGTAGAAGGCGAGCGTGATTGAAACTCCTATACCGAAAAGCACTGCCATGATAAGTCCTTTCTTTGGCTGTTGGCCGAGAGTTAGGGGCACGATAACGAAAGCGAGCGGAAGAGTGCACGGAAGAAAGATCATAGAAAGTCCAGCCGCGAAAGATAAGAGGACGCTCACCGCGCCAACTTCACTGAAGGAAAGGTAAATCAGGCTGCCGGTAATAACTGCAAGAAGGACGAGTGCGATAATAGCAAGCGGAGTTTTTGATGGCGAAGCTTCGTTCATATTACTCGTCTTTTGAATAATAAAATCGCAAGTAGGATTCCGATAATAGTTTCTTCTGTAAAATCAAGTCAGAAAAGCGGCGGATTGACGAGACGCAGTAAATAGATAAGTTCGGGAATTATTATTGCAAGCACAAATCCAAGAGCAAGAAATCCGGCCGGTCTCAGTAACTCCTCTTTGCGCGAACTCCACAAAAAAAATAATCCGATGATAAACGACATTGCGGCGATGCTATGCCTCTCAAATGGATCGCCAAAATGGTTAGTGATGCGCAAAAAACTTTCCAAGCTTAAAATCCCCAAAGTCCGGTAATAGCGTGGTAGATGCCCTGAAAAATAAGAATGACTTTTACAACTCTATTGCGCATTTATATTTTTCCCACCAACCAAATAACAAATATACCGGCCAGCAACAATCCAATCTGTAAGGATATCTTACGGTGTTTTAATCGTTGATGTACTTCTGGAATGATTTCTGAACCTGCCAAATAAATAAAACCTCCGGCAGCAACAGAAAGAAGCGGCACGGAAATATCTTTGAAGGTGCCGACTGCAAAGTAAGTCAATGCGGCACCAATCGGGTCCATAAGAACGGCAATTACGCTATAAGCAATGGCCCTTTTTGTCTGAGTGCCGCTATGAAGCAGAATGGCGAATTGCCCGATGCCTTCCGGGACTTCATGAAAGATCACGGCTAGAGTGGATATAATCCCCAATTTATAGTTGACCAAAAAACTTGCCGCGATGATAATGCCGTCAATAAAGTGGTGCAAACTATGACTTAGGATCGCTACAGAGCCGAAAGTTGAAGCTTCACATTCTTCCTCGTGACAATGATGCCAGACGAGCACTTTTTCGATAATGAAAAATATTACTATGCCTATGATGATATATGGAAGAAATGAAGCATTCTCCTTGGCAATTTCGGGAATGATGTCAAAGAAAACTGCCGCAAGTAACGCCCCCGCCGCAAAGGTAATCACATAAATCGAGTTGCGGCGAGACCATGACTCGTTCATTAAAAGAAAAACGATGCCAAAAAGCGTGGCAAGACCACCTAGTAAGCTAAAAAATGTGATTATTGCTAAAAATAGCATAACGCTTTACGGTTGGGGAATAGAAATAAAATTGAGCTTCACAACAACAGAATTATGAAGCTCCTTTCCCACCTTCTTCCGACCAATCACTTTTTGACTGTTTGCATCAATTATAACAACCTCTCCGGGTTTATAGAGCGGAACAAAAGCGCGAGTCCTATCCAACGAAAATGAAATTCCATGCGGAGTTTCTCCGACCTCAATTTGTTTAAGAATTTTATTTTGCGGAACATCAATGATTGAGACATAATCTGCGCCAATATTGGTGATCCAAAGCTCCTCGTTGCTTTTGAAGGCCGCAAATTCGCTCGTCGCCCCGGTATCAATGTGTTGTTTTTCTTCAAATGTCTGCGAATCTAGAATATAGGTAAAATTGCTGCCGAGGTTGGTTATCACTATTTTTGAGCCGTCTGGCGAGATCGCCCAGCCGTGAGGGTCAATGCCTATTTTCAAGGTCTTGATTACTTTTGAGTCAAAGCCATTATTTTCCACGATTGTCAGAGATCCACCCTTGCCATTATTGGTAGTAAAAACTTTTGAGCCGTCCTTAGTAATGCCGACGTATTCGGGAAAATAGCCGACAGGAATTTCTATCTCCTTACTAAAATTTTCTGTTTCAATAATTGTGAGAGAATTATCAGTCTGATTGGTCACGAAAAGATATTTACCATCCGGAGCAAAAACAACTCCGTGGACGCTTTCGCCGGTTGTTTTCACTCTTTTTACCTCAGAAAGAATTTTTGTATCTATAATACTTACTGTACCATCGCCGTTATTTCCAGTAGCAATATACTTGTTATCGGGAGAGATAGCTATGTCGTGAGGCTTTTCGCCAACCGAGATTCGTTTGATGATATTACCGTCAAGATCAAGAACGATGACTTGATCGTTTTTGGCATCTTCGACAAAAAGAAGTTCTGTTGTTTTTGCTACATTATTTTGTATCGGGAACGATTTATTTGAAAATTTTTGGGGCAATTGGCCTCGAAAGACAAATAGGCCTCCGAGAACGAGGAGACCGGCAAGCGCAACTATAAAAATTGAGCTAGTCTTTTTCATAACCTACTTATTATAGCAAACAGGCTATTTTGATAACAGTCCTTCGCGGAATTTCTTTTTAAAAATATTAAACAGTTGGCTTGCTACTAAATTATAGAATAACGCATATGCCGAATAATTTTAGCGTTGTCCTTTCAAATTCATTATGTTATTCGACCTTCAATATACCGACTTGGCCTGCCTCGCGATGTCCTGGAATTGAACAGAAGTAAGTGAATGTGCCGCTTTGAGAAGGAGTAAATTCCACACGTGTCGTTTTACCGTTGAACAAGACGGTATTTACTCCAAGCTCGCTGATGGTAAAGGTGTGCTGACCTGCCGCAGTTATGTCCAACACAACTTTTTCTCCAATCTTTGCGTTAAGCGTTTTGGGATTGAAGAAAAAGCTTCCTGCCAACATGCTGATTGGTTTTGATTCTTTTGTTCCTTGCGCAGCAGATGGAACTGCGGTTTGTGGCGGCGGCGCGGAGGTTCTCGGCTGTTGGTAGCCGCCTCTCAACAAAAAGTATCCTCCAACAAGAATGACAAGCCCAATTATTATGATCAATGCTATTTTATTCACGATAGTAGTAAGATTTATAATTACTCTCGACTTTTATTTTAAACTTTCATCTTTAAGATATTTTTCTGGATTTTTGTCGAATTCCGGCGGACAATCGCTACAACAAAAGTAATACTTTTGTCCTTTGTATTCACGAACTAAATCTTTTTTTTCGGCAATGTCTTTATTAACAGGAGCGTTCATCACAGGACAGATAGTTTGTTCTTCGTGTTGGTTCATATCTATTTATAAATGTGGTTAAATTAGTCGGGCTCGTTCGACTAAGCGAGCCTTTTTATTCATCGCATATTGTCTTTTGCTTTTTCAATCCGCTCATCCAGTTCCCGCAATAAAAATAAGCTTACCTAGCACCTTGCTCATAATTTGTTACTGTATAAATTCTTTAATCATCTTTTCGTCAAAGCTTTCTAGCACTTTCGATTTTCCAAGTTTGGTCAAAACAATTTTTGCATCGTAATTATTCGGGGCAAGATAGACATTTGCCGGATATTGCTTCACGAGGTCGGCGAGTTTTTGGACTAAGTCCGGCTCGCAAGAATATTTTTTGCAATTGTATTGAATGATAACGCCGGGCTTGCCTCTGCCGTCGGCATGCTCAAGCAGGTGACGCTGCATACTGTCGGGTATGAGCTGATCGGTGATATGCGATTGGGGCATGTCTTCGCTATGGCCTTGAGCGGTTGTAGGCGGCAAGCTGGGACGAATTGAAATAAACCAGCCGATCCCAAAAATCGCTCCGGCCGCAATTAAAATTATAAAAGCAGTGTTCGCCGTCTTTTTGAACAGGCGTTTGCGCTGCGCAGTCTTACGCTCATCTTCTTTTCGCTGTTTTTTAAGCTGGTAGCGTTCTTGTTTAGTAAGCTGATCTCTGGCTCGTTGCTGAATGTTTTGCGCTTCGTTCATGGTTATCTTTTGATTATCACATATCCGCTCTTTTCCCAAGCAATCATTCCGCCCGCCAGATGCGATACGTTGGTATAGCCAAGCTTGATCAGTGTCTGGGCGGCTATGCCGCTCATTCTGCCGCTCCGGCAATAGAGCACAATTTTCGCGTTTTTATCCTTGGGTAATTTATCAAGATTGCTCGCTATTTCATTGTACGGAATAAAGACATCGGTGTTTTGTATCTCACCCTCGTAGGGGACGTGGACGTTAACGAAGAAAAAATCTTTCTGCTTGAGCATTAACGCCAATTCATCGGGAGTTAACGAGACAACTGCCGTATTCTTCTGCGGCTGGCCAGAACAACCACCCTGCCCTGTAAGACAAACAGAATCATTTGCAGCAGACGATGAAACAATTGATGTATTCTCGCGCGACGGCGAAACAACCCGAAGCAAGACGAAACCGCCAATGAGCCCTATGGCAATGCTTATAATAATTATAATTATTGCAGCCTTTATTTTCATAATTTTATATGCCGCAGCCGCGCCCACCTTGATTCTGCGGCATAAGGCCGGGGTTTTTGGCGGCGATCTCTTGAAATGGCTTGACGACATTTTTTGCCCATCCTGGACCGCTAGAATAATCAAAACCCATAATTTCTTTGGCGTCAACATTTTCCCAATCGATATTTTTGGCCAATTCGTAGTAGAGCGCGGTCTGGATGTAGGTTTGCGGGAACCAGAAGGAATTGAACTGTAAAGCGACTTTATAGAGCTCGTCCCGGGAAAGTCCCTGCGATGCGCCAAGCTCAATTAAGCCCAAAAGCGCCGAGCCGTGATTGCAGTCCTGAAAGAAACTTGAATTTCCGCAACAAGGACGATAAGTGCTTTTCGCGACATCCAGGGCAATTGCTTCCTGTTCAGGCGTAAGTTTTACAATTCCAAACTTGTTGAAGTATTTGCCGCCGTTGTCTTCTTTGCCGAGCGTCCAGCCGCCGGTGGAAGCGAAGTTAAAAAGCGATTCCCCGTTCACCGGACTTTTCTCGTTAAACTGGGTTTTATTGGAAAGCCCAAGCGGCCATAGAAGATTTATAATTATGCCGGCATTGTTGGCATCTATCTTAATCGGCTCATAAGAGGGGGTAACGAGAATTGCCAGCTCTTTATCACTCACGCCTCGGCTTTTATAAATATCGTTGAATTTCCCAATGTCAATAACGCCATTTTGAACCAATTTGACAATTGCATCACCAAAAACGATTTTTGTCTGGAATCCTTGCTTAGGAATTACTTTTTCTATCACTTCATCGTAAAGCGCATTCCCCGCCTGAACGTTCTGGATATTATTTGTTTGATTCGTGGCTGAATTTACGCTGGCATTATTCTGAAGATCGACAATTTTATTCATGAGCACTGTTCCGTTTTTCGCAGCCGTGCTGGCCGCAAGCTGTTCTTGCCTCCAAAGAGACACCGCAAAAAGCACAATCAGAAAGAAAATCGCAATAAGCGTTTGGTATGACAACAACATTCCTGTTTTTTTTGTGGTCTCCGCTGTCTCTTGAGGTTTTATTCCACAGGTCTGACAAACTGCTGTTTCTTGTGGTTCGACCTTGCAGGTATCGCAAGCAGCAGCTTCGGATAATTTCTTTGTGGACATAAATAGCGCCGCCCCGAAGAATCCAGCGCTCAAAAGCTTAAGCTCAAGCCCCTTGAAAGGCAAAATAGCAACTCCTCCAGTAATGCCGATTGCTGAAAGGAGAAAAGAACCGCAGATGGGACAGGCAGCGGCAAACGCACCAAAAGCTGCGCCAAATACATTGCTGCCTTGATTTTTCATACTATTAAGTTTTGAACGCTGCCATGAATATATCGCCACTGCCAGGCTTATACCGAAAAGAATCATGCTCAAAAGCGTGAAGAACACATAGGGCCAGAAATAGATCGGTATGTTCCAATACATTCCATAAAAAGTGACCAAAGTTGTCGTTTTCGATAGAAGCCACCAATAGAGAAGACCTAGGGCAAGAGCTCCGTCGACGGCAATGAATAGATAAAATGGCTGTTTAAAGATGGACTTGATAACAGAGACCCGCGTTTTATGCGCTAATTTTTTTTCTGGCTCCACTGATTTTGGCTCTTCATCATTTTTATCCCTTATTGCATGCGCGGTGATTTCAATATTGCAGCTATGATGTTCTTTGCACCATGCTTCGCATTTATCCGCCCATTCCTTTTCCGCATACTGAAAACCACATTCTTCGCATTGGAAATAATTTTTATCGGAATAGATTATTTTTTTTACCATACTTTTATCAAAGTTAATTTGTTCTTTAAATTGTTGGTTGCTGACAAAATACTGGAGCAATAATGAGCTCGCAAATAAAACATCGGCGTTTTATTTGCGAGCAGCGTTGTAGACTTAGAAATTACAACGCAGATCACCGCCAGATGATGTAAGCGAGATTGTAGATTTGGGGGTTTAAAATGCCCTTACGGAGAGCTTCAAGGATTTGGTTATATACTTTTGCCAGAATTTGAGATTCTTTTATTTGGATGAGCGAGAGATAAAAATCAGCAATGAGATTATAACGATTATCTATTGCGCGCGTAACCAAAAAGGCTATTCCAACAAGTAAAAAGAAAAGAATGCCGAACAATAGTTCGTCCTTGGTAAGAATATGATTTACGAGCTGGACGGCTTGATTGCATTCGATGCCTTCTGTGGTTTTTGTATGACCAATTGACTGGACGAATCCGCAGGAAAGAGTAAGAGCAAAGAATATTAAAGCAACCCCCAGAATAACTGGCTTACGCGAAAATAAAACATTTTTAGCCCTGTTTAACGCTGCCATTTTTGTTCCACTTTTATTTAGTAATTATATTATAGGATTGTTAATTACCAATTTTATTATATCAATTTTTGCCATGCAGTCAAAACAAAATGCATCAAGCAATATCTGCCAAGATAAATTAATTTCTAAAAAAAGAAGGGCATCGGCTAAAACCAGCTTACTCTATGCAAAATATATTGCCTTACGCCAATGCTTCAACGTTTCATCGCCTATAAAATGACTGTGTTCGCGGTATGCTCCCTCAAGCGCCTTTCAAAAACAATTGCATGGCGGGCAGGCCTGCCTGCCATGCGCAGAACCCCGTGCTCAAGCCCGCGGGTGGCGGGATTATGCTCGTGGGCAAAAAATGGAGGGGACAAGGGGGAGGAAATTTTTTTGCCCGCTCGCTAAAATTGTGGGGAGAAATTTAACCCCTTTTATTAAAAGCCATTACTGCCACACCAACCATTGCTACGGAAAATGCCGCCAAAAACAACGCATTTACCGAGATGGTGTGCAAAGCGAATTTTTCTAAAGTGCTTGGCGCTATTTGACTACTCAAAAGAATTTGGCGAAAAGCATCTACGCCGTAAGTCAAAGGATCTATTTTTGCCAAAACGCTCATCCATGTCGGCACAGCAGTAAGCGGGAAAAGCGCTCCGGAAACAAGAAACAAAGGGAAAATTAAAAGCTGCATCAAAAGACCGAAGCTCTGGGTTGTTCTTAGAAACGAAGCGATAAGAAGGCCAAGGCCAGAAATTGCAAAAGCGAGAAGGATCATGAAGAGCAGAAGTTGTGGCACAACGGCAATGCCGATCTTCACTCCGATAATTGGAGCAAGTATGAACAGAATGAGCGCTTGAATGGCGGCAATGGTTGTTGCACCCAGCGCCTTGCCGAACGCGACCGCTACGCGAGATACCGGCGCGACAAGAATTTCCTTTAAAAAACCGAATTCTCGATCCCAAACAGTGGAGATGGTTGAGAAAAGGGCTACACCCATGACGCTCATCGCAATAATGCCCGGATAGATAAATTGCAGGAAATCGACGCCGAAATTTCCGACCGCAAGAGTCCGCTGCAATCCTGAGCCGAAGAAAATTAGAAACATAATCGGTTGGAAAAGTGAGGAAACAATATGTACTTTGTCGCGCCAGTAGCGGATAAATTCTCTCTGCCAAATTGTAAAAATAATTTGAATAAACTGCATGGGATTGTCTATTTATAAATTTATCAATGCATTCTTCGGCCCATCATATGCATTCGTCGGCGCATCTGATCTTTACCAGAAGCTTCTTCTGCGCGAATTGCACGGCCGGTTATTTTGAGAAATACATCGTCCAGTGTCGGTCGGCGCAATTCTACTGAATCAATCGGCGTTTTAAGCTCGCTGAAAAGACGCGGCAGAAATTTTTCGCCGTCGGGCACTTCGATTTGTAAGGTTCCGTCTTCCTCCTTGATTTCCTGACGATATTTTTCACCAAGCTCCATTTTAAGGTTATCTTTCTGACCACTGGTCATGCGGATGATGTCTCCACCCACCTGTTTTTTTAGATTCGTTGGCGTATCAAGTGCGACAATTTTTCCATGATCGATAATCGCGATGCGGTCGCAATACTCAGCTTCATTCATATAATGTGTTGTCATAAAAATTGTCATTTCCCTTTCTCGCTTCAGCCCCAAAATATAATCCCAAAGATGAGCGCGAGTCTGCGGGTCAAGCCCAATGGTCGGCTCATCCAAAAACAAAACAGTTGGATAATGAATAAGTCCTCGCGCGATTTCCAAGCGCCGTTTCATGCCTCCGGAGAAATTCTTTATTGTTTCCTTTCTCCTTTCCCACAAATCCACCAATTGCAGTACTTCTTTTTCGCGCCTTTCATAATCATCGCCGGGCACGCCGTACAGTCTGGCATGAAACCGAAGATTTTCTTCCGCCGTCAACTGGTCATCCAATGAAGGATCTTGGAAAACAAGTCCGATGGATTTCCTGACATTGTCTTTCTGGGACAAAATATCGAACTCATTGATAAACGCTTTGCCTTCGGTCGGCGAAAGAATAGTGGAAAGCATATTGATGGTCGTAGATTTACCTGCTCCATTGGGTCCCAAAAAGCCGAAAATCTCGCCCTTTTTGACATCAAAACTTATATGATCAACGGCGGTAAGACCGTTGAATTGTCTACTTAGATTTTCAACGCGAATAATGTCCATAAAAAGGTTCTTACTTTGCTTTCTTAATTATTTCATCAATCATCTTCAATCTCTCGGAAAGGTGAGATGCTATTTTTTCAACATGCGAAAACTTCACGATTGCCAGCATCTCTTCATGTATGCCAAAAACCAGCAGACGATCGCCCTTTTTCAACCCCATACTTTTTCTGGCTTCATTTGGAATGACAATCTGTCCTTTTTCGCCCAGAGTTACTGTTCCATAGAAGTATTTTTTATGAAGTTTTTTTCTTGCGTTTAACATAATCCTACAAGTTAGAAAAGTATGAGTAAAGTATAGCAAACCCAAAAACTATGTCAAATGAAAAACTTTCAGAAAGCGGACACAGAGTTTTATATCACAATCGGTCTACTCTTAGGGGTTGGCCAAAGGGTTTATAGTTTGTTTGAAAGTTCGGAAGTCAATGAAAAAAGGGCGATTATTAACTTTTTACTTACGAACTGCAAATTAAATGGAAAAAGCCTCAATTTTGAACTTAAAACACCCTTTAACAGGGTGCTTGAAGCGAACTCTCGTTCTAACTGGCTCCG
>CAYNXX010000006.1:0-35732 GCA_964401295.1 uncultured Candidatus Saccharibacteria bacterium
GTAGAGCATCCGGTTTGCATCCGGAAGATGGGAGTTCGATTCTCCCTAGGTCCACTATTGTACCAAAAGCTAGAACCCATTTCTAGATCAACAGCGAATGAGCTCTCCGCTTGCCGCTTCGCGGACTCGGTGGTAGCCCAGTACACACTTTTTCCTCCCCCCAAATTTTTATCGGCGAAGGGAATCCAATCCCGGCAAAAGGCGAAATTAAACAAGGCCAAATAATAACTCAGGCATCTTTTCTGCCGCGGCAGCAAGACTTAGGATTTTTAATCCGTCATATATTACGAATTCGAAAGATATATATTGAATAATAATTACGTCGGATGGTAATATATAAATATATTAAAAGTCGAGAATAAAAATTAAGGACAATTTTTATGAAACATTTAATTTATATATTCATATTAGCGACACTTTTTACTGCGGGCTTTGTATTGGCGCAGGTGGGGTATGGGTTAACCCCGGTAACTACAACTGGTTCTGCGGGCTTGGGCGGAATGGTTACCGGCACAAGCACGATAAGCGTGTCATCCGCAGTAGCCGTCCAAAGGGGCCAGACCGGCGATTTAGTGAAATATTTACAGATGATATTGAAGAATGACTCGTCTTTATATCCAAGCGGACTAGTTAGCGGATATTTCGGTCCGCTGACGGAGGATGCTGTAAAGAAGCTTCAGGCAAAATACGGTTTGCCGCAAACGGGAGTTGTTGACGAGAAAACCTGGAACATTATTTTCCCGGTAAATATGCAGCTTCAGGTGGTGGCGCCTAACGGCGGTGAAACGTGGGACAAAACGCAGGCCCGTAATATTTTATGGAAAGTTACCACAGAACCGGCGATTTACAAGAGCCTCCAGCTCGGAGCCGCAAGCACATCCACAGAGGGAACTGTTGCGAGCCCAATAGCGCCGTTTTATCCATATGTATCGATAGATCTGGTTAAAGATTCTGATCCCTCTTTCAGCTATCGCATCGCCACGACCAATTTATACCGAACGACATACGCATGGATAATTCCATCAACGATAAAGGCGGATAATGACTACAGAGTTAGGATTAGCGCCGGAAGCGATGTTTTTTGCAGAACGATAGGTCTAACAGGCATTGCTTGCCCTTTGCAGCCGGAACTCTATAGGACATATTCAGCGGAGGATCAGAGCGATAATACGTTTACCATCAGCGATGGCGCGATTTCATCGCCGACTCCATCGCCGAGTCCGTCTCCCCGGGCCATCACAGAATTAAAGGCTAAACTTGACCAAATGGAAAACACGCTTAACCAACTAATACAGCAGATACAGACGATGAGATCGCTCTTGAACAGCTTATAAGAATTTTTTGCATAAAAAATGCCCCAGCTTAGGCGGGGCATTTTTTATTTTATTTTAGAAAAATAAAATAAAAATAAAAGGCAGATTGCGATCAAGGCCATTGCGGCGCCGAAAAAGAATGGCGCCGTAGGATTGACGCGATCCCAAAGAAGGCCGGCAATAAAGTTTGAAGGTAGGGTTACAAGACCCAGCGTGGTATTATAAATGCCATATGCCCGGCCGCGGTAATCTGGATTTACCATATCCGCTACGAACGCCTTGGCGACGCCTTCGGTCGTTGCGTAATAAAGTCCGTAAAAAGCGAAAAGAAGCCATATTTGATAACTTGCGGTAGTGAATGCAAAACCGAGATAAGCGATCATAAATGCAATCAATCCCACGGCGATAACTTTTTGTCTACCGATTTTATCCGAAAGACTTCCGAGCGGCACAGAGGCAGAAGCGTAAACGAAATTAAACAAAGCATATACGAGCGGTATCGTAAGCAGTGCGACACCGACGTTTTGCGCGCGCAAAATAAGAAAAGCATCGGAAGAATTGCCAATGCCAAAAACGACCATAATTACTAGAAAAACATAAAAGTTTTTTGGCAAAAATCCAGCTATGCTTGTTTTTTGAATTTTTTCTTGAGAATGGGTTTCGCGTACTTTGAGCTGGAGTATGGTAAGGGTTACCAAAAGAGGGATGGCGGTGAGAAAAAGAATAGTATAGTATTTTGTCGGCTGATTGCGCAGCAGATATAAAAGGCCGAAAAGTAAAAGGGGTCCGGCTACTGAGCCGAACGTATCCAGCATACGCGCTATGCCAAATCCTTTACCGCGCGTTGCGGCTTCGGTTGAATCGGCAATGAGCGCGTCTTTAGGCGAATCTTTCATTCCCTTACCTATGCCGTCCAAAAACCGCAAAGACAGGATGGCGGCGCCGGAACTGAAAAGGGCAAGAGCTGGCCGCGCAATCATGGAAAGAAAATATCCTACGAAAATAATCGGTTTTTTCCTGCCGAACTTGTCAACCAGAAAACCGGAAATGATCCTAAAAATGCTGGAGCCGCTAGTTACAAGTCCTTCCGAAACTCCGATCAGCGCTTTATCAAATAAAAGCACGTTCGAAAGATAAAGCGGCAGAATGGGAACGAAAATATCCTGGCTTATTCCTCCGAAAAAACTCAAAAGTCCGATATAAAATACGTTATTTAAATTTTTCTTTTCCGGCATACCCCCGTTTAGTATTTTTATTTATTATATCTATATCTTAAAACATTTCAAAAGCAAAAATTACAAAGCGAGCAGGCTTTACTGTGATCTTTCGACTCGTGGCTTGGTGTTTTGATCCACACCGATAACTATGAGTTAGAAAAAAAGTTGTGGCATAAATTTTTGGAGTGGATCGAAGAGACATAATTGGCCAAAAATAAACAAAGAAAAGGCAGATCGCGCATTGCGCTTCTGCCTTGTGTTGTCGCGTGAGGCGACCTATGGAAAAATTGAGGCGGAGGCCAAGGTTGATTTTTTGCCGATTTATGCTAATATTTTATAGTTCAAACCAGGACCTTAACAACCAGAAAAGAAATGGAGGATTTTCGAATGTACTTTCGAAGGGGCGGTTTTTTAGCGGCAATTTTTGATTGCGACGGAGTTTTAATTGACACTGCGTCTCTCCATTTTACAGCATGGGAAAAAATGCTTGAGGAATTCGGGATCAATTTGAGTTTTTCCGATTATAAAAATAAGATTGACGGCCTGCCTTGTATTGCTGGAGCAAGAGCAATACTCGGCGATCTTTCTCCAGCCGAGCTGGAGAAAGCGTGCGATATAAAACAGACACATCTGACGAATCTGTTAGAAATGCAAGGCGTCGAGGCGTTTAAAGATGCACCTGCTTTTATTAAAAAGCTTAGGGGTGGTGGAATTAAGGTCGCCCTGGTCTCTTCCAGCAAAAATGCGTTTTATATCATCCAAAAACTCGGCCTAGATAGTTTGTTTGATACTACAGTGTTGGAAGAATCAGGAATTAGGCCTAAACCTAATTCTGATATTTTTTTGGAAGCCGCGTTTAGATTGGGCGTTCATCCCTCCGCTTGCGCAGTGTTTGAAGATACAAAGCTCGGCGTTGAAGCCGCAAAAGAGGCGGGAATGATTTGCGTTGGTATTCATCGCGGGATAAATCCCGAAGCGGTGGAGTCGGCAGACGTCACCATCTGCGACTTTAGCGAATTGTCTACAGAACATTTGGAAGAGCTATTTGGGCGTGATAGTCCGTGTATGTCTGATCTTTTGCCTTCGGCGCAAAACGACGACTGGTTTATAATGGAGCCGGATTTTGATGCTAAAAATCAGGGCATTTCGGAAAGTATTCTTGCGCTTGGCAATGGTTATCTTGGTCGTCGGGCGGCACTGGAGGAATTTCCGCCGGGTTGCAGACCGGGAACGTATATTGCGGGACTTTTTGACAGAGCACAAGCCCAAGTTACTCAGCTTGTAAATATTCCAAACCCTGTGCATTTGCGTATTCGTGTTGGAGAAATGGATTTGGCATTAAAAAATCGCACAGAGCACAGTCGCGCCTTGGACATGCAACACGGCGTCCTATCTAGAAAAACCGTATTTACTACAAAAGTCAATGGCAGGATAGATTATAGATCCGCAACGTTTTTGAGCATGCAGTATAAAAACATTGGTGTTGTGCGCATTGCTCTGACTCCTCTAGATAAAGCGGTTGTATTTACAGTTAAGGATCGGATAGACGGTTCCGTCGTGAACCACGACGCTACTCAGAAAAAAGATATCGTACACATAGACGTTGCCGATGTTGGAGAATCAGAGGGAATTTGTTATCTTGCGGCTGAAACCAAAGATAGAAAAATTCCTATTGTTGTCGCCAGTCATCTCGGTGCCGTATTTGATTGCAAGACTGATACGAGCGGTGTCATCGAAACAACATACAGGGTGCACGCAAAAAAAATTACTCGCGAACTGAAGATTAAACTTGATAAGGGTCAAACTGTTCACCTGATGAAAGTATTTTACATCAGACATTTTGCGAGCGGAGCGAAACTGGAAACTGTACGAAAACAAGTCATTGCCATAGTCAGGAAAGCTGTTGCTCGGCGATATGAAAATCTTTTAGCTGGGCATATTAAAGCGTGGGAAGAGAAATGGCAAGCAGCCGATATAGAAATCAGCGGAGATCCGGCAGCGCAGAAAGCAGTAAGGTTTAATGTTTATCAGCTGTTAATATGCGCAAATGCAAATGATAGTACTAGTATAGGAGCGAAAGCCCTGACTGGTGAAGGATATTCTGGGCATATTTTTTGGGAAACCGAGATATATCTTCAGCCGTTTTTCCTCTACACAGATCCAGGTATAGTCAGAAATCTTTTGATGTATAGGTGTAGACGACTTGACCAGGCAAGAAAGAAGGCTAAGGACTGCGGCTTCAAAGGGGCTTTATTCCCTTGGGAATCTGCCGATACGGGCGAAGAAGTTACGCCTAGCTGGGCGAAGGGCAATTTCGGCAGGATAATCAGAATCCTCACCGGCGAACAGCAGCATCATATAGTGAGCGATATTGCCTACGCCGTGATGAATTATTGGCGAGCAACGCGAGACAAAACCTTTATGAAACGCTACGGTCTGGAATTAGTTTTTGAAACTGCCCGTTTTTGGCAAAGCCGGGTGGTTTATAACAAAACCCTAGACAGATATGAAATACGACAGGTAATTGGACCGGATGAATTCCATGAGAGCGTGCATAACAGCGCCTACATTAACATTATGGCGGCTTGGAACCTGAAATTTGCTCGTGACTTATTTATGGAGTTTAACAAGACCGCCGCGGAAACCATAGAGCACTTGCGCCGTGATTTTTACCTAACAGAGGATGAGGTTTCAGAGTGGGGAACAATAGGAGATAAGCTTTATGTATCAAGAAACGGCATGCTTTTGGAGGCGCACGACGGATATTTCAAGCGGGAAGAGATCGATATTGAAAAAACCACGCACGGTTTTCCTATTTTTCCAAGGGAAATTCCCCGAGGCACTCGCTTGCAGAAGACCCAACTTATAAAACAGGCCGATGTAGTGCTTTTACTACACCTTCTGACTAATCTCTTTTCAATGGATGAAATAAAAGCCAACCTTGATTATTATGAGAAACGGACACTACATCAATCATCTTTGAGTTGTCCAATTTATTCGCTTGTCGCTTCTGAGATTGGAGATGCGCAGGTGGCTTATCGTTATTTCCGTCACGCCAGCCTTGTAGACCTCGCGAACATTCACGGGAGCAATAGCGGTATACACATCGGAGCTTGTGGCGGAACATGGCAGGCGCTTATATTCGGGTTTGCCGGTTTAAGAATACGCGGTGATAAATTTCTGTTTGAGCCATGCCTTCCTGAGCACTGGAGCGGTATGGCCTTCAAGATCAATTGGCGAGGAAGTTTATTTTACTGCAAGATCACCAGGCAAGGACAAAGTATAGAAATAATTAAGTTAAAGGGATCCTAAATTAGGGTCCTTTTTGTATGCTAGGAATTTTATAGCTTGAGTTATCCACATGGGATTCTTGCAATCGGGGTTTGTATGTTAAAATAAAACAATAAATAAAGGTCGGCCTGTGTTAAATAACTAAGTTGTGCATATGTATCATCAAGTTCAAGATTGGTATTTAGTAACAGCTTCAACCCTACAGGATTTATGGCAAGGTTTTATCAGTTTCATTCCGCAGTTTTTAGGCGCTTTAATAATCTTTGTAGTAGGATGGATTATCGCCGTTGCCGTAGGCAAGCTGGTTGCTGAAATTCTAAAAAAAGTGAAGTTTAATCAGCTTTTTGAGCGCGGTGGATGGCAGGAGGCTCTGGAAAAGGCGGAGTTGAATGTTGATGCAGCTGAATTCATTGGTGCTATATTCAAATGGGTTTTGGTTATAGTATTTTTGCTCGCTGCCGTTGATATTCTGGGTTTTTCGCAATTTGCCATATTTCTTCAAGGAGTTCTCGGCTATCTTCCAAATGTCGTCGTGGCCGTGCTGATTTTTGCGGTTACTGTAGTGGTGGTTGATATCGCCGAAAAAATAGTACGGGCTGCGGTAGAGGGAGCTGAAATAGGATATTCGCGTCTTGCCGGAACGATTGTAAGGTGGTCCATTTGGGCTTTTGCATTGCTGGCCATTTTGCGCCAGCTTTTAATCGTCCCATGGATGATTGACGTTCTGTTTAATGCTTTGGTTTATGGTATCGCCGGCGCAATTGTTCTTGCGTTTGGACTTTCATTTGGATTAGGAGGAAAAGACGCTGCCGCTGAATTTTTACAGGGCCTAAAAAAGAGATTTCGCTCGGAATAGGATAAAATTTGTTTAGCATAAGTTATTACCTCGCGTCCGAGGCGCTATTTTTCGCACTCGGATGCGAGTTTTTATTGAGGGCGATTGATTCCTTATCTTTCCTGAATAATGGCGCGGAATCATATTAAGTGTTTTAGAACTTATTACCCATTTCAGCTAGAACGCGGGGTTGACACATTCTTTTGGTTTGCTAATATACAGATGCTTATGGGAAAAATGAATATTAAACGCATATATAAACTAAGCGGCTGACCAAACGTTTGATTTTTTGCGAGAGTGGACCGCTTAGAAAGGCGGTTTTTCATTTATCCATAACGAACTTTGAAAATAAAATATTATACGTAGGTTACAATTGCTAGCCGAAGTTAAGTTACGGGTAGACGGTGGATGCCTTGGGATATCAAGGCGATGAAGGACGCGGCGTGACTGCGATAAGCTCGGGGTAGGTGTCTAGCAACCTTTGATCCCGAGATCTCCGAATCCGGAAACGGGACCAAGCTAAAACTTGGTCACCGAGCACTCAATTTTGGTGCTCGGGGCGATACCCGCTGAAGTGAAACATCTCAGTAAGCGGAGGAAAAGAAAATAAGCTTAGCGTTAAGCGTTTAGCGGTTAGTGTTTAGAATTTCTATACGCTGCGCGCTATGCGCTGTGCGCTAGCGCATTCCCCTAGTAGCGGCGAGCGAAAAGGGAAGAGCCCAAACCAAACACTTAATTTTTTGAGTGTTCGGGGTTGTAAGGTGATAACGTCTGGAGCATCCTATTCTCAAATTTTTTGGGAGCGGGATACTGCCGGAAGGAGAACATTTAGCGAAAGTTTTAAAAAAAACTCCCTGGAAAGGGGTGCCAAAGAGGGTAATAGCCCCGTATTTGAAAATTCTTTCGCGCTCCTTGTTATCGTTCTTGAGTACTTCGGGAAACGAATGTCCTGGAGGAAACGGGCAGGACTAACCTGCCAAGGCTAAATACTAAGATATCCCCGATAGCGTACCAGTACCGTGAGGGAAAGGTGAAAAGCAGGGAGGTGATCCCGGTGAAATAGATCCTGAAACCGTCATACCCACAAAGAGACGGAGCCTCGCACCTTTTGAGCATAAATTTTATTTTTTGCGCATAGCGCAAATGCCCAAAAGGTGCGGGGTGACGTCGTGCCTATTGAAGAATGAGCCAACGACTTTTGGCTTTAACTTGTCTAAGCGCTTACGGCGCGGAGGCATAGGGAAACCGAGTGTTAAAAGCGCGTCCAAAAAGTTAAAGCTAAAGACCCGAAGCCAAGCGAGCTTGCCATGGCCAGGATGAACCCAGTAGAAATACTGTGGGAGGTCCGAACCCGTGAGCCGTGCAATACTCTGGGATGAGCTGTGGTAAGTAGTGAAAAGCTAAACGAGCTTGGGAATAGCTGGTTCTCCCCGAAATAGCTTTAGGGCTAGCCCTTGTCATATTGTTTTCCGGAGGTAGAGCACTGGAAAGAATATCGTGGAGTTTCTCCAGGCATTCTTACCAAACTCCGAATGCCGGAAAATTTAGACAGGGAGTCAGACTGCGGGGGCTAAGCTCCGTGGTCAAAAGGGAAACAGCCCAGATCTTAATCTAAGGTCCCTAAAGTCTAGCTAAGTGTGAAAGGAAGTGGTTTTCCGTAGATAGCTAGGAGGTTAGCTTAGAGGCAGCTATCCTTTAAAAAGTGCGTAATAGCTTACTAGCTAAGGAATTCCGCGCCTAAGATTTACCGGGGCTAAGCTAGATACCGAAGATAAGAATTGCATCGGTTTTTATCGATGTAATGGTAGGGGAGCGTTTCAAGCGCTGCGAAGCCTGATGGCGACTGACGGTGGAGCGTTTGGAAGTGAAGATGTTGGCATAAGTAACCGCAATCCGCCTGAAAACGGCGGACACCGTAAGCCCAAGGTTTCCTTGGCAATGACAATCAGCCAAGGGTTAGGCGATCCTAAGGCGAACCCGAAAGGGGCAGCTGATGGATAGCCGGTTAATATTCCGGCCCTCCAGTCTATTTCTGAAGCAGTGACGCGGCGGTCTAGTCCGGGAGGGATTATTGGATTTCCAACTCGCTTTCGAGCGGGGTTCCCGGCGAAACTGCCGCCTAGAAAAACTGCCAGGGTTAAGTAGGTTGGATTCGTACCGCAAACCGACACAGGTGGGCTGGCGTAAGTGCGCCAAGGTGAACGGGTGAAACCTCGTTAAGGAACTCGGCAAAAAAGCACTCGTAAGTTCGCAATAAGAGTTCCCAGCGCCACTTTTTGGATTTTTCAAATTTTTGTTAAGAATCTAAAAGGTGGTGCTGGGCGCAGCTAAAGTCTCTCTGCCGACTGTTTACCAAAAACACAGGTCCGTGCTCAACTCGAAAGAGGATATATACGGGCTGACGCCTGACCAGTGCTGGAATGTTAAAGACGCTGGTTTGCATCGCAAGATGTATGCTGAGTGTCTGAAGCACCAGTGAACGTCCGCGATAACTATAATCGTGTTAAAGTAGCGTAATCCCTTGCCGGGTAAGTTCCGGCCCGCATGAAAGGCGTAACGAGCAGAGAACTGTCTCAACGAGGAGCCCGGTGAAAATGCAACAGGGGTGAAGATGCCCCTTACCTGCGGCTAGACGGAAAGACCCCGGGAGCTTTACTATAGGGTGGTATTGTGCTTTGGATTTTGATGCGTAGCGTAGTGGGGAGGCTTTGAAGCTTGGTTTTCGGATCAAGTAGAGCCGCCAATGAAACACCCATCTTTAAAATTCTTTGTGCTAATTCTTGCCAAAAGCTGGAAGACAGTGCCACTTGGGTAGTTTAAGTGGGGCGCTTGCCTCCTAAAAGGTAACGGAGGCGTTTATAAGGTCGGCTAAGCGCGGATGGAAATCGCGCGTGTCGGGTAAAGCCACAAGCCGGCTTAACAGCGAGACGGATATGTCGAGCTGGTGGGAAACCAGAACTTAGTGAACCGACCGGTTGTAGTAGAAAACCGGAAGACCATCAGACAAAAGCTACCCCGGGGATAACAGGCTAGTAGGGCCCGCGAGTCCACATCAACGGCTCTGTTCGGCACCTCGATGTCGGCTCATCACATCCTGGAGGTGGAGAAGCTTCCAAGGGTTTGGCTGTTCGCCAATTAAAGTGATACGTGAGCTGGGTTCAAACCGTCGTGAGACAGGTTGGTCCCTTTCTACCGCAGGCGCCGAGTCTTGAGGGGAGTTGCTCTTAGTACGAGAGGACCGGAGCGAACCAACCTCTGGTGTACCAGCTGTTCCGCCAGGAGCACCGCTGGGTAGCTAAGTTGGGAATGGATAAGAGCTGAAAGCATCTAAGTTCGAAGCCAACCCCGAGATTAAGACTCATTAAGATCCCTTGAAGAACACAAGGTTGATAGGCTGCAGGTGTAAGTGCGGCGACGCATTTAGCCGAGCAGTACTAATAGATCGTTTATTCGGCTAGCAATTATTGCCTACGTACGACGTTAGATAGAATTTTTTGGTGGCGGTTATACTGGAGTTGTCCCACCCGATTCCATACCGAACTCGGAAGTGAAATGCTCCAAGGCCGATGATAGTGCATCAGCGCGAAAGTAGGTAGCCGCCGCCAAAGAATTCTAAAACAAACCCCGCCTTTGTTTGCAAAGGCGGGGTTGAATACGACAAATAAAATTTATCTTGGTATTACCATTGATTTCCAGAAATGGTATTTTTTTACAATTACTTTCGCCAATTTGTTATCGGAAACAAGCATTCTTCTCCAGCTGAAATAAATTGCGAGTGCAGTTATAAAACTCATGAATGTTATGGCAACAATATAATCAGTTGCGGCGGTGTTCACCTCGGTTGCCGCTCCCAAAACCGATCCTCGCTGGATAGTAATATTGAGAATATCGCTTGTAACCACTATATTTTGTGCTCTTGCGATCGCGGCATTGACGATTAAAGTCGTGCCCAGGGGAAAATAATTTTCCGGTTTTACTTCTGCCTCAAAGGTAAGGATTTTTGTCTCGTTTGCCGCAAGGTCCCCGATATTGACTCCTGAAGTTATATCGCCGCTCCAGTTGCTGCCGTTAACTGCTAAGTTTCCTGCGTAATTAAGTTGGTTCGGCAGCGCATCGCTGACGATGACATTATTAACTGAGCCATTATTCGTCCTGACTTCTATTCTGAAAGCTAATCGGTTGCTGGGTTTTGCCTGAATTTGGGAATGCCAAGAGATTTCGCCGGTGGTCAAATTGCGACCCAATTTATTTACAGTCAAAGATTGACCGCTATTGCTATTGTTTGTCACTGCAATAGCTGTAGTTCCTGCAAATGACAAACCGCCACGTTCAACTTTGACTGCCGCGGTGTAATTTCCAGAGCTGGAATAATTACAAAGATTTTGCGCCGTATAACTAGTGTCGTTTGTTGTAACTATTTTTTCCCAGCTACCGTCGTTAGTACAGTCAAAGTAGTATGTTATGGGTCCGCTGGCGCTGCCGGATACGTTAGCAGCTGTAAGGTCTACGCCATTTAGCGGTGCGTTTCCGAATGAAGGATTGGCCGAAATATCAACGAACAACGTCGAAGATGCTTCCGCCGTATTGCCCCTGCTAAAAGGCAGGGTCCAGGCCATGCTTATAAGAACTAATGCTAAGATTGTTGAGAAGGCGGCTAATTTTTTCCGCAGAAGGTATATGTTTTTCATACGATTATATAAATGTATTAATTTTATTTTATTTAATTTTTCCAGTCCTCTCCAATGAAGAGTTTGCTCCTCTGCATTGAGGAAGAGAGGATGATATAAATCACCATCCTCTTTGGATCATGACAAGATCTTTGGATAGCTTGTAAACGGTTTAATTTAGAACTATAACTGTCGAGGTGCCAACTATAAGAAGTTCCTGCCTATTGACCTCTACCTTTACCCAGTATTCACCAGTCTGGTTGTACCGACAAAGATTGTGGACAGTTAGAGTTTGCTCGTTTGTGTCCACGGTATAGTCCCACGTCCCGTTGGATTCGCAGTCAACCCGGTAAGTTATAGTTCCGGTTGCCGTGCCGGAAACGTAGACTAGTATATCGATCGGGGGGTCGGAAAGATATACGACATTCGGCTGTGGAATGACGCGGATACTTAGCGTCGGAACCGTTGTGGGCGTGGGGGTTACAGTGGGCGTCGCTGTTGCGGTGGACGTTGGTGTCGGGGTGGGCGTTCTCGTGCTTGTCGGCGTTGACGTATAAGTTGGACTTGGCGTATACGTTGCCGTGGAAGTAGGCCTTGCAGTGTTTATTGGCGTTGGCGTATACGTTGCCGTGGAAGTAGGCCTTGCAGTGTTTATTGGCGTTGGCGTATACATTGCCGTGGAGGCGGGTTTTACTGTGCTTGTCGGCGTTGGCGTGAACGTATTCGTAGGCGCTGCCGCATAAGTTGGACTTGGCGTGGGGATTTCTGGCGGGTTGACAACAACCGTTGCTTCGGCAATGATTGCCGGCTGCTGCGGAGGCGGCAGATACGTATAAACCTTTTCCGGAGCCTTATGTCCAGGGCAGAAAACATTCGCCTCTGCGTTTGCTTTGGCTGTTTGGTCTGCCCTTGCCTGAGCGTCACGCTGGGCAAGTAGATAGGCCTCTTCTTTTGTTGCGGCTCTGGCAGTAGACTCACTTCTGCCGTAGCCGCTTGATTCGGCCGACGTTCCATCAGGACATGTAGCCGAAGCATGAGCAGTTGCTTCAGCTACGACTGTAACAATGAATTTGTTCTCGGCGTCAATTTTTGTTGCCGGTGACGAAGCGCCGGATAACGACTTATCATTACCGCCATTATTTACCGCCGAGTAGATGCCGTAAATGATCAGACCAAATGCTACAAGAATGAAAATAGCCGCGCACCCGACTACGAGTACTAACTTTTTCCTGGTCACCTTCGCCCTTCCCTTCTGTTGAGGTTACGAAAGGATCTTGTGCGCCCTAATGAGTTGAAAGCGCAACACCCTATTATAATCGAAATCGGGGCTTTGTCAAGCCCCCATGGATCAATCTGACATTTTTGGTGCTCAATGTTTTGCGAAACCAAGGTCTTTTTCTTTTTGGGTCGTATGCGGATTTGCCGGTGGTAGTTCAGTTTTGAGCTCGCCAAAAGTCTTTTCATAATTTTCAATTTGTTGTTTCAAGACCAGATAAATCCTTTTTGCATGTTTTGGTGTCGCAAGGAATTGGCGCGCCTGCGCTCCAGAAAAAATGGTGAAAATAAAATCTTCTTCCCGCTGAACTACATTAACATTGGTGATCGCATAAAGATTTGGGTCTATGTTTACGGCAATTTGTTGTTTTTGTTCTAGCATAATGATGTGGCTATTTTTAATTTCGCGACCTTTATTTTATTGTATCAGTTCTGCCTGTATGATGATGCGTCTTTGGTTTACTCCCGGCGGCCAGCAGGTTATAAGAAGGATGATTGATTTAGACCCACTGATGCTCACAATCGGTACGTCCGCCCCCTTTGCAACGAAAAATTTTTTAGTTACGCTATACGAAAAATTTTTATTACTGCCGGATATTTCTATTTTATCCCCGATTTTTAGTTCGTTTAAATCAGAAAATATCCAATCATATTTACCCTTTATTCTCCGCCAGCCCGGCGGAGCAGAATGGCCCAAAATTATCATTGTTCCGTTTTCGCCCGGAAGTACATAGCCGGGATATGCGACAACCCCCTGTTTTAGCAGGTTTTGAATATAGGCCGTATCGCTGCTCTTTGCCAATTGGAGTGGCGCAGTTATGTCGATTTTGGGAACGTTTAAAGTTAGAGAATGAGTTTCTGGCGATATGGCCTGCCCGGATGCGTTGTCCGGCGATATAGCCTGTGCTTGCGCGCCGCCGGTCGGAGTAAGGTCAATGGAAGGCGTAGATATCGTCACGATGCCACTTTTAAGTTTGGTTTTTAACGCATAGACCGCCTCGCTGTAAACCGCTTTATAATCAAAAACGTCTCTTAAAGAGCCCCAGTTTACCCAAATCAGCGCGGCGATGAAAAGCGGTATAAAAATCTGGAGAAAACCCTCCAGTTGTTTTTTTGCGTTTTTTATTCTAGCTGACGCAATTTTGTCCATATGCTTAAATTAATATATTATGCGGCAGCAAAGATATTAAAATGCCTTTATTAAAAAGCAAAAGAAAAGAAACAACAACCATCATAATTAAAGTTTTATGGATTAGATCCGGATGATGCTTTCCGATTTGTACGGCAATTGCAAGAGTAAGGGTGAGAACGACTAGCAGAATTATTAGCAATACTTGAGCCAAGATCCGGGATGTATTATCGCCGATATCCGAAATTTTTACAGCCAAAGCGCCCATCAGATTTTTTTCTTCCGGCGTCGTTTTTTCTTCACCTAGAACTGTTTTCTGCGTTGCTATTGAGCTTGAAGCGGTTGCAGTTGTTATGCTTTCTTTTTGCACCGGTTTTTGAATTATCTTTTCACTGTTTGCCGCCGCAGATTTTACGACAGTTTTTACCGTCGTCGAAGAGCTTTTTGCCGGCGAACCAAATAATTGTACTACGAGTGCGGTATTGCCTCCCTGAAAATTGCCGCGTATGACTGCCATGCCGATTTCTTTGTATTTCGGATTTAAAATATTTGCCAGATGGGATGGTGAGTTTCTCCATGCCTGCATGAGTTCGTTTGTATCAATGAATCCGGCCGCAAGATTTTCTCCAGCGGATTGGTATTTATATCCGGCTTCAGAAAACCAGTACCAAGGAGTTGCGCCGCTGGGGCTAGTGTGCGCGAAATAGTTGTTTTTAAGCATATCCTGTGCTTTAAGGAGGGCCGCCCTTTCAAGCAGAGGATTTATGTTCAGCGGCGCGAGGCCGGAGTTTTGTCTTGTTTGGTTGGTTAAATCCACGAGCTCTATTTTTGCGACATTCGTAAACAAAGAGCTTGCTGGCAAATAAAGCCAGAAATAAACGTTTATAATTTTCAGAAAAACTAAAATAGTCGCAAGTAAAACGGCAAGCTCTCCATCCAAAAAAGTCGGACGGAAACCATTCTCGCGACAGGGGATAAAAAGATGCTTTGCGGAAATGAAAGGCTCAGTCATGATTATTAATTATACCATATTTTTAAGGCCAAATCAAGGCTTTTATTTTGCCGATTGTGGCATATAATGAAAGCGTTATGCTAGAAAAATCAGGCAAAAATCGCTTTATTATCGCCACAGCCTTTGTTTTCTTATTGGTTTTGGCCAATATTTTTAGTTCGCAAACGCGCAATATTTTTTATAATTTTTCATTGCCCCTTCAAAAAGTCTTTTGGCAAGTTGGAAACGGTTTATCTCCTCTGTTCGCCAGAAATAAAGAAGCAAAAATGCACCAAGAAATAGAAAATTTGAAAATTGAAAAGTCCCAATTGGCGGAAAAAATTGTGGCATTGACAGAAAAAGAAAAAGAAAATGTCCAGCTTCGCGAGGCATTAAGCGCGGAATTAAATAAAGAATTTAATAAATTACTAGTTGCTGGCGCGTTCGGCCTTGCAACCTCCAAGGACGCATTATTTATTGATAAGGGCGCAAGAAATGGAGCGAAAGAAGGAATGCCAGTTATTTCGGCCCAAAAAGTTCTTTATGGGCAAATAACCGTTGTTGATGATCGCTATTCGATTGTGAGGTTGCTCTCCAATAAAGAAAGTTCGGTTGCTGTAAAAATTATCCAGGGTGAGGATACGCTTACGGGAGCAGTTAAGGGAAGCGAGGATGGCATTTTTTTGGATTTGATCCCAAGGGATAAAGAATTGAAAGAAGGGTCTTTAATTATAACCTTGCCCTTAGGAGGATATCCGGAAGGGCTTTTGGTGGGCTTGGTGGGGCGCCGGATACAAAACGATACATCTCCTTTCCAACAAGCAAAAGTGCAGGCTTTTTTTAAGCAAGATCCGCGAGATTATTTATTTGTCTTGCTAGATTTTTAGCGTAACTGTACAACAAATGGCGCAAATTTTTTTAGCGGTGGTTATAAGCTACATATTGGTTTTATTACAGGTAAGTTTTTTACCAGGCCTCGGCCTGGCTTCATTAGAAATATATATTTTGCCGATTACAATTTTACTGGTTTCGTTAGTCGGAGCAAAAAAATCAGTTTGGCCAACAACCATAGCTGCGACTGGAGGATTTTTTCTTGACACATTCTCCCAAAATTTTTTTGGTTTCCATATAATATTATTTTTTATCATAGTGATTTTCGTACGCTTTATTTTTATGCAGTATGTTAGAGTCGCCGGCGCCAAAACAATTTAAAAAAAGACAAATAGAAAAATTCGGACAGGAAATAGAATTTCAGGAAATACTTCTTGATTCTATAGCCCAGAAAAGCAGGGAAAATTTCAGAAAACTTGAAGTTCCAATACCTCAGCCAGTATTTTATGGCCTGCGCTTTATTTTCTTGATTATGATTTTGGCGCTTGTTGCGAGAATATGGCAGCTTCAGATTTTAGAAGGTAAAAAATATACCGCCTTGGCTAATTTAAATTATTTGGCCACCTTTCAGGTTATGCCAGAGCGCGGTGTAATTTACGACAAAAACTTCACCCAGCTTGTTTTCAACAAGCCATCTTTTGATTTGATGGTTGATAAAAGGCGATTACCAAATGAAGATTTTAAACTTATGCCGATAATTAATCTGGCCGCCGAGCTTTCCGGAAAAAGTCCGCAATCATTGCTTGAAAAAATCAAAAAGAGCGATTTTGCGATAAACATAGTGGCGGAGAATCTTGGTCAGGATAAGATTTTGCTTTTTGAGCAATATAAAAAAGATCTGCTAGGTTTTTATCTTTCGCAAAATATTGTCAGGGATTACATTGACGGGCCGTATTTTGCTAATATTTTGGGCTATACGGGCAAGGTTAACACGGAAGACATTGCAGCCTTGAGCGGTTACTCTTTTTCCGACACTATCGGCCGGATTGGAGTCGAGCGGACATATGAAAAAGATTTAAGGGGGACGCCGGGTCTGTATCAAGCGCCCAAAGATCTGGTTGGCAATTTGGGAAATGAAGTTATGATTCGGCAGACCCAGACCGGTAATAGCCTGGTTTTGTGGCTTGATTCCCAGTTGCAGAAAAAACTTACTGATTTTTTGCAGGCGAGGCTTGTTGCCACCGGAGCTAAAAAGGGCGCCGCTGTGGCAATAGATCCGCGAAACGGAGCAATACTTGCCATGGTTAGCTTGCCATCTTTTGACAACAATATTTTTTCCGGCGGCATCAGTAAAGAAAAGCTAGCAAGTCTCGAGAACGACAGCTTAAACCCACTGTTTAACCGAGTGATTGGCGGGCAATATCCGACTGGTTCAGTTATCAAGCCGCTTTTATCTTCCGCGGCTCTGCAGGAAGGCGTAATTACCGAGAAAACAAAAATATACGCGCCGCTTGAGCTTTGCGTGAAAAATATATATTCTGGAGAAAAAGAATGCTATGGCGATTGGACGTTTCATGGCTGGACCGATGTTAAGCGGGCGATAGCCGAATCTATCAACCCATTTTTCTACATCATCGGCGGCGGATACGACAAAAATGAATATTCTGATCCGAATGCGCCTGATAAATTTGTGGGCCTGGGCGTGTCGAGAATTAAAAAATATTTGTCGCTTTTCGGTTGGGGAAGCAAGTTAGGTATTGATATTCCAGGCGAAACCGCCGGGAGGGTGCCGGATCCAGATTGGAAGAAAAATTATTTTACAAATACGCAAGATCAAATTTGGCGCCTTGGCGATACTTACAATCTTTCAATAGGACAAGGCTATTTGTTGGCTACTCCGCTTCAGGTCGCCGCCGCGTATTCGGCCATAGCCAATGGTGGAACCCTTTATGTTCCGCGTTTTGCGCAAAAGATAGTTGACGGCCAGAAAAATACGGTTGCGGAAATAACTCCGCAAGTTCTGCGTCAAGGCTTCGTTGATCAGAACAATCTTAAAATAGCGCGCGAGGGCATGCGTCAAGCCGTAACTTCCGGCTCCGCCACTTTTCTTTCAACTTTGCCGGTTGCGGTGGCGGCAAAAACCGGTACAGCTCAGATTTCTGCTGCATCCGATAAATATTACAATTGGATTACGGTTTTCGCGCCGTACGATAATCCGCAAATAGTTTTAACCGTTATGATTGAAGACGTTCAGGGTTTGTCCGCTGCTGTTTTGCCAGTGGCCAAAGAAACATTGGACTGGTATTTCGCGCCGCGGTAATTTTCCACATCGCCGGCACTTGACAGTTCCTCAGACTGCCTTATTATCACAATAATAATCTGACAATATGGCGGAACAATATTTAACGCCTGACGCGTTGAAAAAGTTAAAAGATGAACTGGAACATCTTAAGACCGTCCGCAGGAGGGAATTGGCCGATCAGCTTGAACGGGCCATAGATTTTGGCGATATCTCGGAAAACGCAGAATTTCAGGAAGCAAAAGAGGCCCAGGCTTTTGTTGAGGGGCGTATTATCGAATTGGGAGAAATAATCCGTGCGGCAAAAGTTTTGATCCCTAAAAATTCCACGGGAACTGTTCAGCCAGGCTCGATGGTTTTTGTAAGTCATAGCCACGGCACGGAAAAATTCCATATAGTTTCTGATCACGAGGCAAATCCCTTGGAGGGAAAAATTTCATTTGAGTCGCCTCTGGGCATGGCGTTGCTTAATAAACCCAGCGGCGTTTTGGTTGAGGTTGAAACCCCTAGCGGAAAAAAGAAATACAAGATAGTAAAAATAGAATAAATAATTCATTGAGCTTAATTTATCTTAATAAACGGAAAGAGCCGCTGCGTCGCAGCGGCTCTTGCTTAGTGTTCACGCTGCAAGATAACTATTATTAAATTCTGTATTTTTTATGCGATATTTTCTTTGAATGTATTTGGAAAAATAAAAACAATATTTAATTTATCCGTATAGTAGTAAGAATAGTTTGCGTTGATGGCTTTTGCTTTGTTGAATAGAATGCTAAATTATATACAGCTTTATAGCGAGTTTATCGAACTATCTTATGACAAGCTTGTCGAACCATGTTTCATAAAATACTTAACTCGCAAGCCAAGACAATAGCCTTCGCTGCTTTTCTACTTGGCGTTTCGGGACTCACCAGCGATTTTTTGGCTCTTATAAGGGATAGAATGCTGGCCGGTAAGTTCGGCGCAGGTCAGGCCTTGGATGTTTATTTTGCCGCTTTCCGTATACCAGATTTTGTTTATGGGCTTTTGGTTATGGGTGGAATCTCCGCGGTTTTTCTGCCGGTTTTTTCTGAATTATTCCATAAAAGTGATAACTGGGCATGGGAAGCAACGAATAATCTTTTAAACGTTTTTCTGCTTGTTATTATCGGCCTTTGCGCGCTTTTAGCGCTTTTCGCGCCTTTTATCATCAACCTTATCGTTCCTGGCTTTAATTCTGCGGAAAAAAGCCAGGTCGTTACACTTACCAGAATAATGTTTTTAAGCCCAGTACTTTTTAGTTTATCCAGCATAATGTCGGGCATTTTGCAGTATTTTCATAAATTTCTGATTTATTCCCTTGCGCCAATTTTGTATAATCTTGGCATAATTTTTGGCATAGTGTATCTTGTGCCGCGTTTCGGAGTCGTAGGTTTGGCTTATGGCGTCATTTTGGGCGCGGCGTTGCATCTTGCGATTCAAGTTCCTGCCGCGCGAAATTCTGGCTGGCACTACAAATGGATTTTTAATTGGCGCGATGCGACTGTCAGAAAAGTTTTAAAACTTACCGTACCGCGTATGATCGGTACTGCCGCCTATAATATAAACTTGATAATTATCACGGTCCTTGCTTCAACTTTCGCCGCAGGATCAATCGCCATTTTTAATTTTTCAAGCAACCTGCAGTCCTTTCCGGTCGGAATAATCGGTTCATCTTTCGCTCTGGCTGCATTTCCGATGCTTTCTCGCACTTGGGCAGACGGAAAAAAAGAGGAATTTCTGGACCATTTCTCTCTAGCTGTGCGCCAGATACTTTTTTTGGTAACCCCTGTGAGCGTTTTGATGTTGTTACTGCGCGCGCAAATAGTAAGATTAATTTTAGGAACTGGTCAGTTCGGCTGGACAGACACAAGACTAACCGCGGCATCGCTTGGATTATTTTCGCTCGGTATTTTCGCGGCAACATTGATTCCTCTTTTATCACGGGCATTTTTTTCACTGCATGATACCAGGACACCCATGATTATAGGTTTAATCTCTATTTCGCTTAATATTTTTCTTTCTTTTAATTTTGCGTGGGCCATATCGTTCCCGAATATTTTTAGAAGTTTGCTTTTTGGAGTTCTTGACATTCAGGATATAAAAAATGCCGCGGTAATTGCCTTGCCGCTGGCGCTCTCGACATCCGGAATTTTCCAGTGCCTATTTTTATTTTCGGGGCTGAAGAAAAGACTTTTGAATGCGCGGATAAATAATATCTGGATTGCTACGCAAAAATTTATTTACGCCGGTGCATTAATGAGTTTAGCGGTATTCCTCACTCTTAGGCCGGCGGCGACGCTTTTCAATTTACGCACTTCTTTTGGGGTCTTTTTGCAGGCAGCCCTAGCCAGTTTCATCGGCATTGCAGTTTACCTTGCGGTCCTTTTGTTGCTTAAGTCTCAGGAAATAAAAACCGTTATATCGTTTATTCTTGAACGCTTGGGATATGCAAAACATTAGAAATTTTTGTATTTTGGCTCATATTGATCATGGTAAGTCCACCTTGGCGGACCGTTTTTTGGAACTGACCGGCGCCGTGCCCAAAACCAAAATGCGCGAGCAGTATCTGGATATGATGGAACTTGAACGCGAGCGAGGTATAACGATTAAAATGCAGCCGGTTCGTATGTATTATGCGCTCGGCGGCAACAATTATACATTGAATCTGATTGACACTCCAGGCCACGTTGATTTTTCTTACGAAGTTTCACGCGCGCTCGCGGCGGTGGAAGGCGCAGTTTTACTTGTTGATGCGACCAAAGGCGTGCAGGCTCAGACTTTGGCGAATCTGGAACTGGCGCAAAAGCAGGCGCTTGCGATAATTCCGGTCGTAAACAAAATAGATATGTCCAACGCTCGCGCTGATGAAACTGCGGAAGAGGTCGCTGGTCTTTTAAATATCTCTCCCGAAACCATCATCAGAGTTTCAGCAAAAACTGGTATAAATATCGAAGAAATTCTTAAAGCGGTCGTTGAAAAAGTGCCCTCGCCAAAAGAAAATTCTACTTTACCCTTTAGGGCTTTGATTTTTGATTCCCAATTCGATGCGTTCAAGGGAATCATCGCTTACATAAGAGTTGTTGACGGCGTAATCAGTGCGGGCGAAAACATTTACCTCGCGGCAGCTAAGAGCGCGGGCGCAGTAAAAGAATTGGGATATTTTGCGCCCCAGTTTTTGCCTAAAGATATTTTAACCGCGGGAGAAATAGGTTATATAGCGACCGGTATCAAGGAAACAAATAAAGTTAAAATCGGCGACACGATCGCCAAATCCGTTGATGTCCAATCACTTCCGGGTTATAAAGAGCCGCCTTCCGTGGTTTTCGCCAGTTTTTATCCGGAAGACATTGACAAATACGACGAATTGCGCGATGGATTAACGCGCCTTAAGCTGAACGACCCTTCTTTTATTTTTGAGCCGGAAAATAGGGAAGGTCTTGGTAGGGGATTTCGCTGCGGATTTCTCGGAACGCTGCACATGGAAATAATTTCCGAAAGAATACATAGGGAATTCGGGGTGGCGCTTGTGGTTTCGTCGCCGTCGGCAACTTATAAAATAACGACAACGCGCGACGAGCAAAAAATAATATATTCGGCTAGCGACTGGCCCGAGCCGCAAAACTTAAAAAGCGCCGAAGAGTTATGGGTAAAACTGGAAATTCTTTGTCCTCAAACGATGCTTGGCCGCGTTATGGATCTTTTGGGTGAATTTACCGGTGCATACAAAGAAACAAAAACTCTAGGGGACAAGGTGATTATCGTCTATGAGATGGCGCTTCGTGAAATGATACGCGATTTTTACGGTAGATTAAAGGGCGTTACGCAGGGATATGCTTCAATGAATTATGAAATTATCGGCTGGAAAACTGCTAAACTTTTGAAACTGGAAATTTTAGTTGCTGGCAAAAAACAAGAAGCATTTTCGCAGATAGTTTCCGAAAACGAAGCGTATGAACGCGGCCGCGCCTTGGTGCATAAATTAAAGCAGATTTTGCCGCCGCAGCTTTTTGCAGTCGCGCTGCAGGCGGTCGTCGGCGGGAAAATAATCGCCCGTGAAACACTCGGCGCCAAGCGCCGCGATGTTATAGCTCCGCTATACGGCGGTGACTATACGCGTAAAAGAAAACTTCTGGAAAAACAGAAAAAAGGCAAGAAAGAATTAAAAGAAAAAGGGGCGGTGAGAATTCCCCAGAAGGTTTTTATCGAAATAGTCAAAACCGGCGAATAGTGATAAAATTTACCATCTGGAAGCCGCGCGGTTTATCTGAATAATGACGCGGCTAGCAGCAAGATGGTGCTTAGTGCAACGATTGCAACTACTATTCTCCAGACGACGCGTATAAATTTAGATGCCATATAGAATATGTTAGCACGTTCCGGCCGCAGATTTCAAAAAACTCACCCTGGCCAAACTAGATTCGGCCGCGCGGTTTTGTTGGTTATTTTTGGCATAACCCTCATTTATCTTGCAATAGGCAACTGGCGCATCGCTGTCCAGAGAATTAATCTTGTCAAAAGCACCGCGAATCTTATGCAGGAGGTTAAAAAATTGGAAGCGCGAAATAGCGATTTGCAAAATCAGATTTCCCAGGTCAAGACCGACGATTATCTGGAAAAAACAGCGCGAAATCGATTGAACCTCAAAAAACCGGGCGAAGAAGTCGTGGCAATAATTCCAGGTGAACAAAAGCCGGTTGAAGCACCAAAGCCAGAAAAAAGTCTCTGGCAAAAATTTTTGGAAAATCTGCCCAAACTGCCATTTTAATGCGGGATTAGTATAGCGGTAGTACACTTCCTTCCCAAGGAAGGGGCGCCGGTTCGACTCCGGTATCCCGCTCAGAAGTTTCGCTAACCCCCAAACTTACCCATCCGCAACTCATCTATTGACTTTTTTTGACGATTTGCTATAATTATAGTGTTCGTTGAAAATCGTTGAGACGAGCATTTTGGGCGCCAAATACTTGGTTTCTAAAATGCTCGTCTCATTTCGAGATGAGACCGCAGGCCGTCGGAAACGGCCAAATCTCTCTCCAAAGTCTCCGAGTGGACAAGGAGAGAAAATCAAAAAAGGAGGAAGTGCAATGAGCACAACCCAAAGCGGTCTCTGGACGGTAGAGTTCGGAGAACTCGGAGCTACCCTCAAGGTGCTCCAAGACAACGGCGTCGCCCCTGACCATCTGGCACGGCTTCGTGCCGAGCCTGCCTACGCCAAGCGGGTGGCCGAGTTCATGCTCCGAGGCGGTTTCGACGCTTCCATTCGCCTGAAGCTCGCCCGTGCCATCATGGGCAAAAACATCTGGCTTCCGGAGGATTGGGCATCGTTCTATGACTGGAGGCCAACCAATAAGCAACTCCGTCAGGTCGCCGAGTTCCCGTGGGGCGAGGACATCCTCAATTCCACCTGTCCGCTCTGCGGCAAGGTGGTGAAGGACTGTCACTTCGCCTTCGTGGGGCTCGACCGTGTGAACGGCAAGCCATTCACCATCCTGAAGTTGCAGGAGCTTCATCCTGCGACGGGGCAACCGAGGTTCTATTCCTACGCCCCAAGTGCGTGGTATTCCGAGCAGAAGTTTGCGAAGGAGACCACGATGAACTTCAGGTGGTATCTGCTCCACCAGAACATCGTCCCGAAGTCGGAGAACAAGACCTACGACGAGCAGAAGGCAATGCTCACCACCGACTACGAAGTGCCATTGGCCGTGACCGAGGCCACGAAAGACTTGCTCGCCTTCCGTAAGACAGGCAAGTTCGTGAACCCGTCACGGTATGCCCGTTGCGAAGCTGTCGCTTCGGACGGCCCCCGTGTCGGTGTCGGCGCCTTCGACGAGCGCGGGCTCATTGTCCTCTACTACTGGGACAACAGCCACGACTACTTCATCGGTCTGGCCGCCTCACGGAAGTTCTGAATCTTGAAGTCTTGAGGGCTTGTCCCTCTCGTATCCTTAAGCCTTCGGCGGGTTTTTACCTGTCGGAGGCTCTTTTCTTTTGTCTTTCAAAAAACCATCCTGTAATAGTGTAAGGTGAATCAAAAACGGAGGCTCAAGACCGCATTAATCTGTTACCAGGCGGCCGATAAGGCCGTTTTTCCGCGCGATTTTTACCATCCAATAAAAGAATAAGAGGCCGAGGGCAAAGTAAACTAAATTTAAACCCGTTGCCCAGAAAATATCGCTCATTGATATAATTTTTTGCGTTATAACAAGCCGCATTCCTTCAAAAAGATGCATCGTCGGTATTAAAAAGGCAAGTTTTTGCAAGAAAATTGGTAGGACGCTGAGGGGATAAAAAACCGCGGATAAGGGATAAAACAACATAGGTATGGACCATGCCAAAATATCAAGCGAAGGCCCGAAGCGGATTATAAGGCCGATGGTGACTAAACCCAGAGCCCATCCGAAAATAAAAACATTGATGAAAAATGGGATTAAATAAAATCCCAGCTGAGTTATTGAAAAAGCGTAAAGCAAAGAGGCCAGCGCCACCATCAGAGAAAAAGTCAAAATCCCCTGGAAAATGCTTAAGAGTATCAGCCCAAGAATGAATTCCCTAAAAGTTATCGGCGAGATGAAAATATTGATAAGATTTCTTGTCCAGATATCTTCTAGGAAAGAAACCGTAATTGTCTGCTGGGCCCGATTGAATAAGTCCCAAAAAATCAGCGCGCCGAGGAGCATCGTAACAAAATTTATACCCGCCTTAGAGCCTGAAATTCTTTGAAGCCAGATAGTAATAAATCCCCAAAGAAATAACTCTAAGGTTGCCCAGTAAAACAAACTGAAAGCGCGGTACCATGAGCGCCGAAATAAGAAGGCATTGCGCAAGAATACAGCTTTAATCCTTAAATAATTCATATGTTTTATTACCTTTGGCAAGGGAAATGAACACGTCTTCCAGGTCGGCCTTTTTGAATTGTTTTTTCAGATCTTTGGGTTTTCCCTCGGCAATGATTTTTCCCTTAAAAAGAAAAATAACCCTGTCGCATATTTTTTCAACTTCAAGCATATTATGCGAGGTCCAAAGTATCGCCGCTCCAGCTATCTTCATTTTTTCGTAAATATGGTTTCTTACTTCTTTTGCTACGGCCGGATCCAAAAAAGCTGTTGGCTCGTCTAACAGCAAAAGTTTCGGCTCATTCAAAAAAGCTTTGGCCAGCGACAGTTTCATTTGCTCTCCGGAAGATAGTGAACCGGTGCGTCGCTTGCGAAGTTCCATCAGCCCAAACTCCCTTAAAAGACGCAAGCTTCTTTCTCGCGCATCTTTGAATCCGTAAAGCATCGAGAAAATAATCAGATTTTCTTCCGGCGTTAAATTATACGGCAACGCGCAATATGGCGCGGCAAAATTAGTTTTTTCAAGGATTTGTTCTTTATTTTCTTCCAGATTTTTTCCGAAAATATTAATTTCCCCAGCGTCGGGTTTTAAAAGGGCAAGCAGTATTTGGATGGTGGTGGTTTTCCCAGCGCCATTGGGTCCAACAAGCCCGACTATTTCTCCTTCGTTTATCTCAAAACTAATGCCGTCAACGGCAGTAAAGTCGTTATATTTTTTTATAAGATTTTTTGCTTTAACTGTTGCTTTTGTCATACTGGTTGTCATACTTGATAATTTTATCATTTGTTGGCCTCAATGCAAATTTCTCCGCGGCGAAAATCCTCATCGGAGCGCTGCGCCGCTTTTCTTTTTCGCAATTTTTGATATATTTTAGTTATCGTTACCCTGGTTCAACGGTAGACGGTAAAGAACAATCGTTGACTAGATTACGGATTTGCCGAAGTAGCTCAGCGGTAGAGCAACCGCTTCGTAAGCGGTAGGTCGTGGGTTCAAATCCCACCTTCGGCTCTGCGATAAACCAGACGGCTTTTTGAAGGCCACTTACAAGCGCGCTCCGGGCGCCGTCTTTTTTTAAATGCTGTAGATATTATTTAACTATAAAAACGCTACAATAATAGGAAAATGAAATCTTTCTTTTCAGATACGAATTTTTTTATAAAAATTACGCTTCTGGGAGCGATATATTTTTCAATGGGCAGAATTGGATTACTCTTCGCTCCGACAAGCGGTTTCGCAACTACTGTTTGGCCTCCCACCGGTATTTCCATTGCGGCCTTATTTTTATTTGGATACCTACTGTGGCCCGGAGTATTTCTTGGGGCATTTTTTGTAAATTTTTCTCTTCATGCTCCGTTTTTTGTGGCGATTGGCATGGCAATCGGAAATACCCTAGAGGCCCTAGTCGCATCTTATCTTTTAAAAATTGTTGGTTTTAGAGCCACCATAGAACAAACTTCAGATATAGTTTTGCTTGTTTTAATCGGAGCGGTAAGCCCTCTATTAAGCGCTATCATTGGTTCATTAAGTCTTTATTTCGGGGGCATCATTCAATTTCCGGCCCTACTTCAAACGATGCGCACCTGGTGGATTGGGGATTTCTTGGGTGTAATAATTATAGGATCTCTTATTCTTGCTTGGCTATCAAAGCCAGCTTTTAATCTGTCTAGACGAGAAGTTATTGGGATTGTTATATTATTTTTTGCTCAAGTCGTAACAACTCTTTATTTATTTACGCATGAATATTCGCCACTTTATTTAGTCTTTCCATTTTTAGTATGGATTGGATTAATAAGTCGTTCTAGGAAGATAACCCTTATCAATTTAATAACTTCAGCAATAAGCATTTGGGCTGCGATAAGAGGGATTGGTCCTTTTATGGCTCTTTCTGTAAACGAAAGCTTGATTAAGCTTCAGTTTTTTGCGAGCATCGTAGTCAGTACTAGTTTAGGCGTAAACGCTCTAGCGTCACAACGAAAGAGAGTAGAGAAAGAGCTTATGATAAAAACAGAAGAACTTGAGAAGGAAAAAGATCGCGCAGAATTTGAAGCGGAAAGCGCTAAAAAATTTATTGAGATTACCGAAGCATCTAGTGATCATATGGAAATTACCGATCCAGATGGATATATTTTATATGTTAATCCTACGGCAGAAAGAATTACTGGATATTCAGAAAAAGAAATACTTGGCAAGCGGCCTTCTTTGTGGGGAAAGCAAATGGGCGCGGATTTCTATAAAAAAATGTGGAAAACGATTAAAGAAAATAAAAAACCTTTTCACGCCGAGATTATAAACAAACGCAAGAGTGGAGAATTATATCCCAGCGATCTTTATATAGCTCCGATCTTAGATCGGCGAGGTGATGTGAAATTTTTTGTCGGCGTAGAGCGAGACTTGACTGAACAAAAAGCAGTTGAAAAACTCCGTCTCGATTTCTTGGCTTTGGCATCGCACCAGCTGAGGACCCCCTTATCTGGTACGAAATGGATTTTGGAAACGCTGAAAAAGGGTATATTCGGCAATCTAACACCAAGACAAATGGATTATTTGGACTATCTCTATGTCACTAACGAGCGAATGATACGGCTTGTTGCCGACCTTTTGAATCTATTGAGACTCGAAAGCGAAAAAGCCGAGATTAAAAAAGTAAAAGTTCCCCTAAACGAACTCGCAAAAGATCTGCAGAATCTAGTTTCTCCGAGATTAAAACAGAGACAAATAATTTTCCGTTGTTTTCCAGCTAGCGGAAAAGAAGCACCCGTTATATTTACAGAGCCGACAATTTTAAGAACGATTTTAGAGTCTTTAATTGTGAATGCGATTGATTATTCCGATCCCGGGCAGGAAGTTTTCTTGGAATGCGAGCAACATCGAGATGGAATCGTATTTTCAGTCCATGACTCGGGAATGGGCATACCAGAAAATGAGCAGAAATATATTTTCGAGAGATTTTACAGAGCTTCTAATGCAAAAGTTAAAAAAACCGACGGGACTGGTTTGGGATTAGCCTTAGCATCAATGCTTGCCCATAAGATTGGGGCAAAATAAGTTTTAAATCCCAAGAAAATAAAGGTTCAACATTTTATCTTTTCATTCCACATCAATAATTTTAAAATATATTTATGGGATATATACTTGTTGTAGAAGACGAATTATTTTTAGCTAGAACCCTTAAAGACAATTTGGAAGCCGCTGGCTACAGGGTTAGTGTTGCTCTTGACGGAGAGGAAGCAATAGAGCAGGTTAAACAAGAAAAACCCGATCTTATTCTTCTCGATTTGGTTCTGCCCAAAAGGGATGGTTTTGCCGTTTTGGAGCAGATGCTTAAAAATCCTGAGTGGAAGATGATCCCAATTATTGTTCTTTCAAATTTAGGCGGTGAGGATGATATCGAGAGGGCAAAAGAACTTGGCGCTCAAGAATATTTCATTAAGGCGCATAGTTCCATCGACGAAGTAATTCAAAAAATAAAAGAAAAACTAAGAGAGATAAAAAATCAGAAAGAATAATATGTGCGACTCCGCCTAGGATTTGGCGGCGCTTCGCGCCGCCATTTTTCGCTTTACTTTGTCTGAAATTAGTGATAAAATATATTAAATTTAGGCTCCCATGAGCCTGTTAAATTATGGAAAACATAACCGAACGAATCGAGGGGCTAAAAAGTAAACTCTTCCATTTGGCGGACCGTCTTTGACTTGACAAAATTGAGTAAAAAATCGGAAGAGCTAAAAAAGGAATTGGAAAATCCGGATATTTGGCAGGATAAAGAAAGGGCGGCGAACATAACTAAGGAATTCGCCGAATTAAATCATGAGTTCGAAAAATTCGATTCATGGCAAAAAGAAATAAAAGAACTAGAAGAATTGCATCACCTTTCGCATAAGGAAGCATATGGCGATTTTGAAAAAGAGCTGGATGAAAAGCTATCCTCGTTCGAAAAAGCGCTGAACAAAGAAGAAATTAAAATTTTTCTTGCCGAGCCGCACGATAGGAAATCTGCCACAATCTCCATTTATTCAGGAGCCGGAGGTCAAGATGCGCAGGATTGGACAGCGATATTGCTGCGGATGTATCAAAGATACTGCGAGAGAAGGGGATTTGAAACGAAAATTTTGCATCAAACCCATGGCGAACCGAGCCCGACCGGTCAGATAGGAATAAAATCGGTTACAATGGAAGTCGTTGGGTCGTATGCTTACGGATTTTTGAAAGGCGAAAACGGCGTGCATCGTTTGGTGCGCATTTCTCCTTTTTCGGCCCAGCAGCTTAGGCATACTTCTTTTGCCAGGGTTGAAGTATTGCCGGAATTTGATAAAGATGTAGAAAAAGAGATAGAGGTGCGCCCGAACGATTTAAGAATTGAAACATTCCGCGCTTCCGGTCCGGGCGGTCAGTATGTTAACCGCAGAGAGTCAGCTATTCGCATTACGCACGTGCCTACAGGAATCGTTGTTTCGTGCCAGTCCGAAAGATTGCAAGGTCAGAATAAGGAAAAAGCTATGCGTTTGCTTTATTCAAGATTGTACCAGTTAAAACTTCGTGAGCGACAGGAGGAAAAATCGAAAATCAGGGGAGTAAAAATTTCGGCTGAATGGGGCAATCAAATCAGAAGTTATGTAATGCAGCCGTATAGGCTGGTGAAAGACGCGAGGACCAAGGTTGAAACCTCAGATGTTGATGGCGTGTTGGACGGAAGGTTGGACGAATTCATAGACGCCCAAGTGCGCCAGCTTAAAACCCATGATTACATTTAAAAATGTAAACAAAATTTATCCGCCGCGAATACAAGCCCTGAAAGATGTTTCTTTTGAAGTCGCTAAAGGCGAGTTTGTTTCAGTGGTGGGAAAATCCGGCGCGGGAAAAACGACCTTGCTTAAGGTTTTGATTGGCGAAGAACATCCGACTGCGGGTGAAGTATTTTATCAGAAACAAAATGTGCATCGGATGTCTGCGGACGAGATGTCACATTTCAGGCGTGGCACAGGAACGATCTTTCAAGATTATAGGCTTTTATCCTCGTTTACGCTGTGCGAGAATATAAGTTATGTGCTCGAAGCTGTAGGGGTTCAGCCTGAAGAAATAAAAGAGGAGGTTCGCGAAGTGCTAGATCTGGTCGGACTTCAAGAGCGCGCGGATCGCTTTCCGCATCAGCTTTCCGGCGGCGAAGCGCAGAGGGCCGCGATCGCGCGGGCCATTGTCCATCGCCCGGCCTTGGTTCTGGCGGATGAACCCACGGGCAACCTTGACCCCTATTATACAAAAGATGTTATAAATCTTTTAGTGAAACTGAATAGTCTTGGCGCTTCCGTAATTCTGGCAACGCACAATAAGGAAATAGTCAACAATCTAAAAAAAAGGGTTATAACATTGGAGGATGGCCAGATTATCCGTGACGATCCAACAGGAAAATTTATTTTATAGACGGTTTAAAATTCAAAATTAAAAATTATTATTATGTTTACCACATTAAAACGTATTTTCCATCAGGCGTGGCGCAATATCCGGCATCAGGGAACAATGAGTACGGCGGCTATCTTTACAATGGTTGCGGCACTCTTTTTGATGATGACACTTTTCACTCTTAACGGTCTTACAACTTATGTCGTCACTCAGCTGCGGGAAAAGATGAATGTGAGCGTATATTTCAAGGAAAATACTTCGGAACAGGAAATAATGTCGGCCAAGGGACAGATTGAAAGTCTGGCCGAAGTTAAAGGGGTTGACTATGTTTCCGCTGACCAGGCGCTTGAAAACTTTAAAGAAAAATATAAAAGCGACAGCCTTTTAATGGATTCGCTTTCCGAGATAGGCAAAAATCCTTTGCTCGCTACGCTGAATGTTCGGGTTTTTGATCCTCGGCAATATGCTTCGGTGGTCAATTTTTTGGAAGCTAGCTCTTTTAAAGAGTTAATTGACAGTGTGGATTATAGCCAGAACAAAGTAGTTATAGACCGGCTTTATACGCTTACCGCCGAAGTAATAAGGGCTCTTGCCATAACTGGATTTATTATCGCCCTCATCGCAATTTTAATAACTTTTAACGCAGTTAGGATGTCTATTGAAGGTTCCAAACGAGAAGTAGCGATAATGCGTCTTGTCGGTGCGGATAGGGGCTTTGTTATGGCGCCGCTTATGGCCGAGGGCGCGTTGATCGGGCTTTTGGCAGCGGTGGCCACGCTTGTGATTTTTTCGGCTCTTCTTTTTGGGTTTAACGCGCAGGTGCGCGATTTTACCGGAGGATTTTCATTGCTCGGTTACTTTTTCGGGAACATCGGCATAATTTTGCCGGCAGAAATTTTGATAGGCGCATTTTTGGGAATATTTTCCAGCTGGCTAGCGGTAAGAAAATATCTTAAATAAGCTCTAAATTTTATTTAACAATTTTCAATTGGTAATTTAATGTTGGTAATTATTGAAAATTAAGATTTTAACTTGCGGGGTCGTCTAATGGTAGGACGTTGCGCTCTGGACGCAAAAATTGGGGTTCGAGTCCCTGCCCCGCAGCTATTGATAGGCTAAGGGTTTTTGTGCGATATGACGCGCGTAGCATTTATATTCTTCTTTGCGATCAGAAAATTTCTGCGTAAGAATAATAATATGCCTAGGGCGATAGAATAACGCGATACGGTGCAGGAAACATAATATGATATACAAAAAATTTATTCCGGCCCAAAATAAGGCAACGCCATTTATAATTTTTTCTTCATTTCTAATGGCTTATATTATTACGCGGCTATTTGTATATTTTTTCCCATGGATATTTCTTGAGATAAATGGTGTTCACATTCATCACTTTGCATACGGCATAATAATTATTACTTTCGTTGGTCTCTACGAGTTTATAGTTAGGCCTGCCGGTCGCGCATTTACCTATACGCTGATTTTATTCGGAATTGGCATGGCCTTAGCTTATGACGAGTTTGGAATGTGGATTCGTTTAAGGGATTACGATGTGTCTAGGTATGGTTACGACGCGGTCATAATTATCAGCGCTTTATTTTTAAACATCATATATTTTTCCGGTTTCTGGGAAAAAATGGGCCGGCGCATATTTTCAAGATTCAAGAAACGATATCATTTCAAAATCTGAGTTCGAAATATTCTTGACAACATAAAATTTATGAACAAAAAAATTTTAATCTCGGGGATAAGCATAATAGCTATAGTTTTAATATCGTTGGCGGGATGGATTTTGGTTTTGGATAAAGTGTCGTTCGGCGCGCCAAAACAACAGATATTTTCCAATACATCCATTGGAGAAAACGCCATGCCCATAAATAGTACGGCAACTTCGTCTTTAGAGTTTCCGCAGGCAGTAAGTGGATCTGCGGTCAATCTCTTTGAAGACAAAGAAAATGGGTTTTCGTTTTCTTATCCAAACGGCTGGCGACCTCAAAAAATAGATAAAAAGTCGGGGTTTGGCATTAGCGCGGTTGTTTTTTCTTCACTGGAGGAATCAAATGATGATTTTGCCGAAAATGTTACCTTCGCCGCGCAGAATCTCTCCGCTACTTCAAGCAAAAATCTTAATTCATTCGTTGATTCAATAGTTGATCAAAACAAAAAAGTAGCTGGCGATGCTTACACGCCGATCTTAAGAGATGCAACGGTTCTCTCAGGCCAGCCAGCCATAAAAGTTATATATAAAATTGCTAATGCCATAGGCAGTAAAACCGGAAAGGGCATGATGCTTGTGGCTTTCAGGAACAATAAGGCATACATCTTAGTTTACGGAGCAGAGGAAGCGGCGTATAATAAATTTTTAGATGCCGCAAATTATATTATCGGATCATTTAAAATTGACTAAAAATTTAAAAATAAATCCGAGATAGAGGAACATCGTTTTCGTTTATCCTCGACGCGAGATGGGTATGGATTAAAGTAGCAACGCAGTAATTTCTGGATCAAAAACCGGTTGCCGAGGCAACCGGTTTTTGATGACGGATTTTAATTTTATAGGAATCTATCGAGCTATTTTTTCGTTTTCTTTCTGCGAGAATATATTATCCATCCTGTAAGTATCAGCAGTACGATAAATGCTAGCCACCAAGGTATTAAGGCGATACGATTTCCTATGGCGGCAAGAAGGGAATTTTGAATTTGACTTGTGTTTTGCGCTAGCAACTGTTCTTGCAGAGACGCCGCGGGTTGGTTCTGGCTGAGTTCCGGCGCCGAAGTTTTTGCTCCAAGCGTTTGTTGTGCGATTGTTTGCTCTGGTGCTAACGTCACAGATTCTTTTATGGGAGGCAATACGGTATTAAATTGCGGCAGAAACGGTAATATCGGTCGCGTACCAGAACCCGAGGTTCCTCCCGGGAAAGGCGCGGTGTCAGAGCCGGAAGAAGTCGTTGGCGCTGGTAGCGGTGCTGCCGTGCTTACATTTTGCTCGTTGCTTACCGTTTCGGGAGAGCCATGCGAAACTACGCGATAATAATAAGTGGTACTCGCCGTAAGTCCGGTTACTGCTACCGAATGTTCCATCACCTTTGGATCGGTATCGGTTTCGGTGGTTGAATACGTATAACCATAATTCGGTGCGTCCCCAAGCGAGGGATGAGAAACGGTATCATAAACCACGCGGCTGGTTGCCGGATGGTCAGTCGTCCAAGTTGCGGTAAAACTCGTTTCTCCAACACCGTTTTGTTTTTCCGCAGAAATAATCGGAACAGGTATAAATGCTACTGGTCCCGCGTAAGCGCTTTCCTCCGCATTTCCGACTCCATCCGTTGCATTAGCCTTGAAACAATAAATACCTGACGTCGAAGGAGTCCATTCATAATTCCAAGAAGCGGTCAATGGATCTACGCTGTTTAAATTTAATTGCACAATTTCTGTGCTGACGGGTTCTTGCTTTGCGCAGTCCAGCTGGTTAAAAGCGTCAAAAAAGCTTTGCGAAGGATAGGAGTTAACCATTTGTTCTCCTCCGAGAGTAATAATTGTTAGGTTCGTCAAGGTTACGCCGGAAATATCATCTTTTGAAGTTCCGGCCAATTGGAGCGCCGCGAGCTCCGTATTTATCTGATAGTTTCTGGGGTCGTTGAATGCGCTTTGCGGAGCTGTTATGTCGTGCTGGTTTCCAAAATTTTTGTTTTGCTCAGTCGCGCCGGAAAGCACATTAAAAGTATACGAATTTGATTCTATGGGATAGCGTTGAATCCATCCCGTTTGTGGCGTTTCGCTCACGGTCCAGTCGCCGACATCTCCTGGTCCGAAAGCGAAAGAATAAGAACCGTCTTCGCCGGTTTGAGTTGTGCGAACCTCTGTTCCCCTTGCAGCTTTTATTTCCCAACCGGCAACTGTAGGCTCCTGATTTTCATCTCCCCTCTGCCATACGCTATCGCCGTTAAGATCGTTCCATTTATATCCGGAAAATATTGCGTTTTGGAAATTGCCAAAATCCGCTGTCTCTTTTTGGGTTTCCCCGTCATAAATTTTATATGTGCCGTCGAAATTAACAAAAATATCAAAGAAGCTTGCGCTAGGCACAGTTTTTTTCCAGCCATTTTGCTCCGCCTCGCTTAATTGATATTCGCCATAAGTTATAGCAGGATCTGAAAAAGAGAAACCACCGTTTTCATTAGTAATGGTTTCGGCGCTAAATTTAAGCCCATTCAGCAAAATAGACCAATTAGGAATAGGCGGTTCGTCCGCGTCTTTTATACCGTTTCCGTTAAGATCAATATATTTCATTCCAGTAATAATTGCGGGTTGGCCGTTCGGCGTAGAATCGCAGACGTTGCCAATGCCATCGCCATCTGTATCTGCTTGATCGGGATTTGAAACGTTGGGACAGTTATCTTGGCCATCTGCAATACCATCGCCATCTGAATCTTGAGGCAGTTGTTGGTTCCCAAAATTTAAATTCGCTACTGATGTTCCCGTTAAATCTACGCTATAGCCCAACTCGGCCTGCCCGTTGTCTATATTGCAGTTTGCGGCGTTTGGCGTATTTTCGGTTGGAAAAGTTTGAGTCCAACCATTCTGTAGTTGCTCGCAAACAAGATACGTTCCGTCGGAAAGTTCCGAAAATATGTAATTGCCATTTTCGTCGGTAGGGGTAGTAGTTGCATCGCCCAATACGATATTCCAGCCGCTAAGGCGAGATTCGTTTTCGTCTTGCGCGCCATTTCCGTTAGTATCCGCCCATTTATAACCTGAAATAGAGTATTGGTCATCACTTGGGGGTGGGGGAGGTGGCGAGCTATGGTATTCAATAGTTAATTTCGGCATCTTAGTCGGATCATTGTTATTTTTATTGGAGACAAATTTGGCTTCTCTGGCCTGGTGGTTATTTTCTACTTCGTCGCGTATAACCCACCCATTATTCGTTGAGGTGCCATTATTATAAAAAGCAATAACATCTGCGGTTACATCCCATGATTTGAATTGGTTGTTTGCGGTGCCGGTTGGGGTGATTGAAGTAGAACTTGTAGCGGTTACTGGTTTATTGTTCCATTTGATTGTGTTCTCTTCCCAACTTCCCAGAACCCGATAAATGCCGTAATTTCGACTTTCATTTGAGTTCGGGGCAGTATTCATGTAAAGCGTTACGGCAGCTGAATCAATTATTGCTCCTGAGGGCAATGATGGAAGCGAGAATGCCAGAAAAGTGTGTCGGTTGTCAGCATTGTCCTTGGATTTAACTCTTAGCTCAGCGTCATCGTTGTTATTTTTATTGGTATTAGCCTGATCTACCCAGCTGTCTTTAGACGAGGGTTGTAGCACGACCGATTCTGTTGCTTGCGCAGTCTGTGTCGGCATCAGAACAAGGCTTGGCAGAAGAAGCATAAGGACAACTAAAAGATTCGTCATTTTATGTACCATGTTTCGCATAGAGCACTGCAATATATTTTATATTTACGATTTGCAAAAATAATCGGAAGCGACAGTCTCCGATTAAATATCGGTCAGTCGCTGATAACTTGACATCACGATATAACCCCTTAATATTAACATTTATAATTTTTTTGTCAATTCTCGCCGCGCGCGTCGATTTAAAATCGTCACTTTTTGGGGCAAAAAGAAAAGGCAGATCGCG
>CAYNXX010000007.1:0-35659 GCA_964401295.1 uncultured Candidatus Saccharibacteria bacterium
CAAACCAGAATTGAGGAAATTTCAACGCCGCAATACGCCCGCAATCAATGAGATAAATGATTTTGCCACCGTCCACAGAATTGCGCGCCAATCGGTCGGGGTGCCAAGCCAAAATTCCGTTGGCCTCGTCTTTTTCTATCCGCTCTAACATTTCGCCAAATATCGGACGGCCCGGAATTTTGGCTGATTGCTTTTCAATAAAAATATCAACGACATTGAGATTGTTTTGTTTGGCAAAAGTGCGCAATTCTGTGATCTGCGCTTCAATAGACAAAACTTGTTTATCCTCAACATCGGTTGATTTGCGGGCGTATAGAAAAAATTTGTTGTTCATAAAATTGTTTGGTTAGTTTTTAATTGGGCAAAGCAAATACTTAAAATCGCAAGGGATTTCGAACCTGCGCTTGGCGAGCCGCGCCGTGCGCGGCGAGCCAGTGTTTTTGTTCTCTGCCGCGCTTCGCGCGGCTGAATCGGTCGGCAAAATTCCTGAAAGTTTGATTGTGGTGCGTTTGTTCTGTCCCCCGCGGCAGTGGATTAGTGGTTATTTTATTATTTTTTATTTACGCGACCGGCAGTGGCAATGTTTGATTTGCCGCTGCATAATGTTAATGCCTTGCATTTACCTCAAGTCACCGCTATAATGAAATTGATGAGATTGTTATATATTTTTTTATTAGTTGTATTATTTTTATATCTGGCGCCATCCGTTTCGGCTCAGGGTTTGGTCCCATGCGGTACTACTATCAACAATCCATGCACCTTGTGCGATTTTTTCGTTTTGTTTGAAAATATAATCAATTTTGTTTTATGGAAGTTGGTACCGCCGCTGGCTGTTTTAATGATTGTTATCGGCGGAGCAATGTTTATTTTGGGTGCTGGCGATCCGCGTTTGATTGAACGCGGCAAGACAATTTTAACTTCGGTTATATACGGTTTAGCCTTTGTGTACGGCGCATGGTTGATAGTAAATCTTTTCTTTACCGCTATGGGCGTAGCGAGCTGGACGGGCCTGAATGGTGGCTGGTTTAAGATAAATTGTGGTCGGTAATTCTCGGCCCTCATAGCTCAATTGGTAGAGCAGTTGCCTCTTAAGCAATTGGTTGCAGGTTCGAGTCCTGCTGAGGGCACCCCTTTACTTTTTATAAAATTGATGATAATATAATTTCTTATGGAATTGCCCCAAGGTAGAAATTTGATTATTTCCGTTGAAAGTGGATTAAGGCAGTATTGTTAACCTTCATTCGTTATTTGATGTGGCGTGGAAAATCTATATGGTCAAGCTCTATCAAGTTTTCATTCCAGTATGCTTACCCAAGAGCAAAAATCAAAATTAATAAAGGAGTATAAATTGCACGAAAAAGACACTGGCTCCGCCAAGGTGCAGATTGCTTTGCTTACTGAAGAAATAAACAAACTGCTATCGCATTTAAAGAAACACAGAAAAGATTTTCATTCTAAGCGCGGTTTGCTGAAAATGGTGGCCAAAAGAAGATCGCTTTTGAGCTATCTTCAAAAAGAAAACAGCCAAGAATATACCAAGTTAATCAAGAAGCTTGATTTGAGAAAATAAGCGTTATGCCAATTCACAAAGAACAAAGAGTTGCCGTTTTTATTGATGTCCAAAATTTATATTATTCGGCCAGGAATCTTTACAGAGCAAAGGTAAATTTTAAAGAAGTTTTACAATCGGCGGTTGCCCAAAGGAAATTAATTCGAGCCTTTGCTTATGTAGTTAGGACCAAAACAGGTGAGGAAAGGCCTTTTTTTGATGCTCTAGTTAAACTGGGAATAGAAACGCGGGTAAGGGATTTACAGGAATTTTTCGGAGGACTGAAAAAGGCGGATTGGGACGTGGGCATCGTCATAGATGCGGTAAGGGCTATGTCGTCGGTTGATGTCATTGTTCTCGCTTCCGGAGACGGAGATTTTATACCGCTCGTTGAATATCTAAAAAACCACGGCAAGCAAGTTGAGGTGATGGCCTTTAGTAGGTCGGCTTCCTCAAAATTGCAGGAATCCGCAGATGGATTTATCAACCTAGAAGATAAGCCGGAAAAATATTTATTAAGAAAATAATATGGCGAAAGCAAGACAAAAATTTGAAATGGACTTAGGGGGTAGGAAATTGATAATAGAAATTCCCCACTGGGCCGAAAATGCGAATGGTGAAGCCGTGGTGCGATATGGCGATACGGTCGTGATGTCCACATGCGTTATGGGCGGGGAGCGTGGCGATTTAGGATTTTTCCCACTGACGGTTGATTACGAAGAGCGTTATTACGCTGCCGGAAAAATTAGGGGTTCAAGATACATGAGGCGCGAGGGTCGGCCTTCGGATGAAGCGATTTTAAACTCGCGGTTGATAGACAGATCAATACGACCACGTTTTCCTAAAAACCTCAAAAGAGATATTCAGATAGTTTCTACCTGTCTTTCATGGGATGCACAAAATGATCCAGATGTTTTTGGTTTGCTTGCCGCCTCTACAGCCTTGGTTACTTCGGATATTCCGTGGAACGGGCCCATCGCCGCCCTTAGGGTTGGGCGCGCGGATGGAGAATGGGTTTTGAATCCTACCTATGAAGTCCGCGAAAAATCAGATGCCGATTTAGTTTTCTCCGCATGCCTCTCACCTAAAGAAATGATGGATACAGATTTACTTATAAACATGATTGAGGGCGACTGTGATCAACTGGCCGAGGACGCTATTTTGCAAGCTTTTTCGGTCGCGAAACCCCACTTAAAAAAACTTATTTCTTTTCAGCAGGAGATTGCTAAAAACATCGGCAAAGAAAAAATCGCAATAACTCCAGCTATGAAAGATTCACGATTGGAGATGAAGATGAAAGAGTTTTTGGGCGATTCTTTGGAAAAGGCATTATTTTTACAGGATAAAGATTCACGCATGGAAGAAGTAAATATCATAAAAAATGAACTTATAGCTTTTGTTGATGGTAAGTATCCTGGCGAGGAAAAAAGCGCCGATGCCAGCGAGTTTTTTGAGGAAATGCTGGAGAGAACGCTCAAGGAAAATATTTTAAAACATGAAAAAAGATCTGACGGAAGGAAGTTGGATGAAATTCGCGAACTTAGCGTTGAAGCCGGCGTTTTGCCCAGAACCCACGGCACGGGTTTATTCGTGCGGGGACAAACGAGGGCCCTGTCAATATTGACCCTTGGCGCGCCCGGGGATCAACAACTGCTTGAAGGAATGGAAATAGTGGGGAAGAAAAGATTCATGCATCACTATAATTTCCCTCCATATTCTTCTGGAGAAGTAAAGCCGCTTCGCGGCCCGGGGCGCAGGGAAATAGGCCATGGTATGCTGGCTGAACGGGCTTTGATGCCTCTCATTCCAGAGTTTGAAAAATTCCCTTACACTATCCGCGCTGTCACGGAAATTCTTTCATCTAATGGATCAACTTCGATGGCTTCAGTATCCGCGGCCTCAATAGCTTTGATGGACGCTGGCGTCCCAATAGAGGCTCCGGCAACAGGAGTTGCCATCGGTATAGTTATGGATGAGAAAGGAAATTATAAGCTTTTGACAGATATTCAGGGTCCGGAGGATCACCATGGCGGCATGGATTTTAAAGTCGCAGGCACCAGAAAAGGAGTTACGGCTATACAAATGGATGTTAAAATAGCCGGCATAACAGAAAAGATTATGGAAGAAACTTTGGAACGTGCCAAAAAGGCCAGGCATCAGATTCTGGATAAAATGGAACAAGTTTTATCCGAACCAAGAAAACAGCTTTCGCCTTATGCACCGCGCATTTTGACATTGCATATTAACCCGGATAAAATCCGAGACGTTATCGGTCCTGGCGGTAAGGTGATTAATGAAATCATAGCCAAGACCGGCGTTACAATAGATGTTGAGCAAACAGGAGAAATATTTATTACTTCGGAAAACGAAGAAAGTGCCAAACAAGCTATGGAATGGATTTCCGAAATAACCCGTGAGGCCAAAGTTGGCGAGATATACCGCGGGAAGGTTGTTAGAATTATGGATTTCGGAGCATTCGTGGAATTATGGCCGGGGCAGGATGGCTTGGTTCATATTTCCCGACTCGCTCCATGGCGCGTAAATAAAGTAACGGATATAGTTAAATTAGGAGATATCGTTACGGTTAAGGTGATTGAAATTGACGAACAGGGAAGGATTAATCTTTCAATGAAAGAGGATAAAAATCAAAATAAAGAGCGTAGATGAGGTACGAAAAGGAGTTGGAACGGTTTGGTTTGTCGGACAAAGAAGCCAAAACTTATTTGGCCGTTTTGGAATTAGGCTCGGCTTCAGCTCAGGAGATTGCGCACCGCGCCGGCCTTAAAAGACCCACGGCTTATTTTGCCATGGAAAAATTGTCGCAACTTGGTTTAATGAGCACCTTTCAAAGGGGTAAAAAACAGTATTTTGCGGCCGAATCGCCAGAGCGTTTGATTTCTTTGATCACCGAGCGTAAAAAGAAGACCCAGGCCCTAGAGGAAGAGATGCGGGAAATAGTACCGGATCTTAACAATCTCTTTCACCTTGCCGGAGAAAAGCCGCGTGTGCATTTTTTTGAGGGCAAAGACGGAATAAAAGCGATCCAAAACGATATTTTAAAAAGTAAAGCAAAAAATATCGAAGAAATATATCCAAAGGATGAGTTTGTAAAACTTTTTTCAGCTGAAGAGAGAAAAGAATACATTACCAAGAGGAAACTCAAGAAAATCAAAATCCGCGCGATTTATAGCAGTACGGAGCGAATCGCTCTGGCAAAAGATCCATTCGTTAAGACAAAACATCTTGCTTCGGGTAAATTCCCTATTTCTGCAGATATAGTTATTTATGGAGACAAAATCGCGATTGCCACCTACAAAGGTAAGTTAATGGGCGCAATCATTGAAAGCAAGGAGATCGCCGAAACTTTGAGGCTTATTTTTAATCTTGCCTGGAGCGTATTGTAAAGAAGCGATCAGTCGCTTTTTGGAAGAGATAAAATATTCGGGGCCAAGCTCGAAGCTCGGCCCCCTTGTTAACGATTCTTCATTGTCATCGGCGCGGGGAAAACTTATTTTTTAATCCGCACTTTGTCTTCGCGCTCCTTATTTTTTTGCGCCAAGCTTGAATGAGAAACGGAAAGGGTTTTGTTATTCTTTATTCCCAAGTTCAGCCAATACCCATTTATTGCTTCACCTCTTTTCCGCCTCTGTTTTGCATTGAGGCTTCCCGAAATCCGTAAAACTCATCACGGTTAGTTGAATGTTTATTTTCCAGACTTCGGGAACCAGCCAACCTAAGCATAGAGAGCAGCCGTTTGGGTTGGCTATGCGCGTTTTAATTCTTATATTTAAGTCGGTGCATTATTATCTTTGTCTGGTCCTACGCCTTGAGTTCAAGCTTAAGCCTAACTCAATCACCGCCTATTAACTTTCCTCGTCGCCTTATTTTTTGCTGGTCCCGCCACGCGCGCATGGCGGGACCAATTTGTAGCCGTCACGGCCCCTGTAGGACCGCATCCAGCCAACTGGAAACATTTGCGATATTCCCAATTGGCTGGAAGAAACCTCGCCTCTTTATATAATGTAAAGTTTCCTCAGCCACGCTTCTTATCCTCTTGTATGGAGCCTTTGGCCAATGACCCTGTAAGTGTTTGCCTGCGCTCCGAAAGATTAAGAAGTACTGTTCCCAAACTAAGCTAACAGGGGAGTATAGCATATTGCGTAAATCTTGTCAATAGCCAATGACAAATTTTCTCTCTCGTACATATTTTATTTTTATCCCCCCAAAATTTTTGTCAGCATAATTTATCAATTTATCTGCTATTGACGTTTATTTTATGCATGTTAAGCTAAAATCAGCCTTGATGAGTAATGATTTTTTGTCCGTTGGAAAGACGGGCTTCTTTTATAGAAAAACCCCGAAATCAAAAATCAGTTCCGCAATCAGTTGTATTTCAGATCCAAGTTTTACAATCTATTAATCTATGGATTTAAAATCTTTCGCGTCGGCTATAACTCAGATTGCCGAGGAAAAAGGCATTTCGCAGGAAAAGGTCATTGAAACGATTGAAATGGCCCTAGCCGCGGCATACAAAAAAGATTATGGTAAAAAGGGCCAGATAGTAAAAGCAAAAATGGACCCAGTCACGGGCAATGTTAGGTTTTGGCAGATAAAATTGGTTGTTGATCAAGATATGATTTATTCCGAAGAAGAGCTTGAGGGATTGAAACAAAAAAAGCAGCAGACTGCCGAGGAAGAACAGTTTGAGCCCGAAAGGGGCAAAAAGGTTAGATTTAATCCCGAGCGACATATTATGCTGGATGAGGCCAAAAAAATAAAGCCCAAGATCAAAGTGGATGAGGAACTTATTCTTGATCTTGAGACACGTGAAGATTATGGAAGAATCGCGGCCCAGACGGCCAAACAAGTTATTTTGCAAAGGATACGTGAGGCGGAAAGAGAATCTATTTTATCGGAATATAAAGAAAAAGAAGGACAAATAATTTCTGGAATTGTCCAGCGCATCGAGCCACGCGTGATTTATTTTGATATCGGAAAAACAGTTGGCATTCTGCCAAAAGAAGAGCAGATCCCTGGAGAGTTTTATAGGCCTGGCCAGAGAATGCGGCTTTATTGCCTAGCGGTGCAAGAGAGCATGAGGGGTCCAACGATTATTTTATCCCGTGCTTATCCGAAATTCATTTCCAAGCTTTTTGAAATGGAAGTGCCGGAAATCACGGCAAATTCGATTGTCATAAAATCAATCGCGCGCGAACCTGGTTCGCGCTCCAAAATAGCGGTTGCCTCAATGGTTGAGGGAGTTGATCCTATCGGTTCCATGGTTGGCCAGCGTGGTACGCGCGTTATGGCGGTAATTAATGAGCTTGGCGGAGAAAAAATAGACATCATACAATATTCGGATAAGCCAGAAGAGTATTTAGCCAATTCTCTTTCGCCGGCAAAAGTCCTTGAGGTTGAGATAAAACCGAAAAGCACGGCTTTAGTGATCGTTCCGGAAGATCAGCTTTCGCTGGCCATAGGAAAAGATGGGCAAAATGTAAGGCTTGCCGCGAAACTGACTGGTTGGAAAATAGACGTGAGGGCTCCTGGCAGGGAAGGCGAAACTGGAGAAAAAGATTAAAATTTAAGGCCGGAGTTAAAATTGAAAATTTCAATACACATAATATATGTTAATGCTAATCCCGATATTCGTTTCGTTGTTATCAATAGCTTTCGCGTTTTTTTTGGCGCGGAAAATATCGGCCGTCGCGATAAGCGAACAAAAAGTAAAAGACATAACAACTTTTATACAGGAAGGGGCAATGGCATATCTTGAGCGTCAATACAGAACTGTAGCGATAGTAGCTACTGTTTTATTTTTGGTATTGGGATTGTCTCTCGGTTGGAAAACCGGCCTTGGATTTTTAATCGGCGCAGTTTCTTCCGCCCTTGCAGGATTTATAGGAATGAAAGTTTCAACCATGGCCAATGGTAGAATCACCGAGGCTGCAAAAAAAGGTTTGGGACCGGCATTCGGCTTAGCATTTAATAGCGGCGCCGTGACCGGATTTTTGGTTGTTGGCTTGGGCCTTTTGTCGGTTGCGCTATTTTACCTTTTTGTTCAGCCCGACTTAAAGCCTTTGGTAGCTTTGGGATTTGGTGGAAGCCTGATTTCGGTTTTCGCGCGCCTTGGCGGAGGAATATATACAAAAGCCGCTGATGTTGGAGCGGATCTCGTTGGCAAAGTTGAAAAAGGAATTCCAGAAGATGATCCACGCAACCCGGCGGTTATCGCGGATAACGTGGGCGATAATGTGGGAGATTGCGCTGGCATGGCCGCGGACTTATTTGAAACCTATGTGGTTACGATCGTGGCTTCAATGTTTTTGGGGCAGCTGCTTTTGCCCGAGAGTCCCGATCTTGTGATGGTTCCATTACTTTTTGCTTCTGTCGCAATGCTTGGTTCTTTAATCGCAACTTTTTTCGTGAAGGTTTCTAAGCCCGAGAGGATTGAAGGATCATTGTGGCGCGGACTTTTAATTAGTGCCCTGCTTTCAGCCGCGGGATTTTATCCCTTGGCCGGCAAATTTTTCTCAGAAGACTCTAGTCTTTCAGTTATGAAGCTGTATCTTGCTTTGCTTTCGGGTTTGGTTTTGACTGGCATCATGTTCGCGGTTACAGATTACTATACTTCAAAAAAGTATAAACCTATAAAGTTAGTGGCCAAGGCTTCTTTGAGCGGGCATGGAACAAATGTAATCGCGGGCCTTGCACTTTCTATGAGATCTACGGCGTTTCCGACAATAGCGATTGCCGCTGTCATACTTTTTAGTTTCGCGATGGGCGGACTTTACGGGCTTGCCATGGCAAGTCTTGGTATGCTATCGCTCGCCGGCATAGTCGTGGCGCTTGACGCTTATGGTCCAGCCTCTGATAATGCTGGAGGAATTGCCGAAATGGCCGGCCTTCCCGACAAAGTGCGAAAGATTACCGATCTTCTTGATTCGGTTGGTAATACGACCAAAGCTGTAACTAAAGCTTACGCGATCGCCTCGGCCGGGCTTGCGGCATTAGTTCTTTTTTCGGCGTACACCCAAGAATTGGCAGCCGCGGGAAGGCAGGTGCAGTTTACACTTGAAGACCCTCGTGTTTTGGTTGGGCTTTTGCTCGGTGGCCTTCTGCCATATCTTTTTGGCAGTGCGGCCATGGAAGCAGTTGGTAAGGCTGCGGGAAAAGTCGTTGACGAAGTGCGGCGTCAGTTCAAAGAAATAAAAGGGTTAATGGAAGGAACGGCCAAGCCCGATTACAGAAAATGTGTTGATATAGTTACCAAGGCAGCGATTAAAGAAATGCTCTTGCCAGCGCTTTTGCCGGTATTCGCAGTTGTGTTAGTCGGTTGGCTTTTGGGAGCCGAGGCCCTTGGGGGAGTTTTGCTCGGCAGCATAATCACCGGAATTTTTGTAGCCATTTCCATGACTACCGGCGGAGCAGCTTGGGATAATGCCAAAAAATATATAGAAGATGGCAATTTAGGAGGGAAGGGGAGTTTTGCGCATCAGTCAGCGGTCACAGGCGATATGGTAGGAGATCCATATAAAGATACGGCCGGACCAGCGATCAATCCAATGATAAAAGTGCTGAACATCGTTGCGCTTTTGATCGTTGGACTTCTTATCTAAAATAAAAGCCGCATACGCGGCTTTAACTATTGCATCGTTGGCTTTGCCATTTGTCCCAACGCATTATATCTTTGGGAAGCTTGTCTGGCATAAGAACAGATGCGGTTACCCACATCTTTATGAATTCATCGGCCGGCATACTTGAAACGACCCAAATTGTTTCAGGAGACATAAGAATTGGTTCAGGCACTCCGCGTGGCGGAGGATATATCTTTACAAGATACTCGTGAGGAAAATCCGATTCCGGATCTTTATAAATAATTCCGCTTGCTATTCCGGGATAAAATCTATTTTCAACTCGTTCAAATAAAATCTGGACCCCACTTACTTTTGCGCGGGAAGCCAAATCGCTCCGCACCAAAAGAAATAATCTTCCGACGATATAAAGAGCGGCGATCGTCAATATTAATTCCATTCCGGGATAAAAAAGGTAGCTGATACCAAGATTCCTGAAAAACTCTTCCCACCATTGGCGAAGAGTTGCATACAACGGTTTTAGCAGTTGATACAAAAGCAGAATCAAAAGCGTAATAATTGCGCCCCAAATAAAAGAGCTTTTAGATTGCAGTAAGTTCATGATTTTTCGGAAAAAACTCACGTCTCATCCCCCCGAGATTTAAAGTGCTATATAAATAATATAATAAAATTTTAATTTTGTAAACCCTTTCTTGGCGCTGCGCGCCGAGAGGCAAAGAACAATGTCTCAGATAGTTTTGCCCGAATATAGAAAAATCGCAGCCGAAGTTAAAAAGAATAATGTATCCGTCAGCGCGGCGGAAGTTGAAGACGGTTTGTTTTGGCTGCGAAAATCCAGAGCGAAATTCTCCCAACTTATAAGGCCTTGTCATGAGGGCGATTTCGTGGAGGTTGAATTTACCAACACCATTGATAATCAAAAATATAAAGACGCCTTTGTTTTGGGCGAAGGAAAATTTGTGCCGGGTTTCGAGGAAAACATTTTGGGTATGTCACTGGGCGAAGAAAAATCTTTTAAATTAAAGCTGCCGCGAGACTACATTAAAAAAGATCTTGCCGGTAAAGAAGTGTCTTTTTGGATAAAACTTTATTCGGTACAGAAAATGGAGTTGCCCGAACTCAATGACGAGTTTGCCAGATCTCTTGGCAATTTCTCTGACCTCGCCGCTGTAAAAAAAAGCATGCTAGATGGCCTTTACCGGGAAAAAGAAATAGCAGAATCGCAAAACGTGCGCGGGAAGATTCTTGATAAGATTACCGATGCGGCAAAACTGGATTTGTCGGAGGATTTGATTAGGGCTGAACAGAAAAACATTATCGAGTTTTTCAAGCAGCAGCTTTCTCAAAAATTGACAATGTCTATTTCAGAATACCTCGCCAAAACCAGACAGACCGAAAAAGAGATTGAAGATTCTTTTTCGGCCGAGGCCGAAAAACGGGCTAAAGAGACCGCGATTTTAAGCAAGATAGCCGAAGAAGAAGGCATTGCCGCAGGCGAAGATGAAATAAAAGAAGCCACAGATGCCTTTCTTAAAAGATACCGGAGCCCGGAAGAAGCGCAAAAAAATATTGACCCCGTGTGGCTGCGCATGTATATTGAAAATACAATACGCATGGAAAAGACTCTTCAATTGCTTGAGGGGTTAGCCGCACAATAACTTTTAAATTTATGAATCTTATTCCAACCGTAATAGAAAAATCGCAATATGGAGAAAGGGCTTATGATATTTATTCAAGATTACTCAGGGATAGGATTATATTTTTGGCAGGTCCGATCACAGACGTTTTGGCAAATTCAATAATTGCCCAGCTTTTATTTCTGGCGAGTAAGGATCCAGAAAAAGACATTCAGCTTTATATAAACACACCAGGTGGATCGGTGACCGCTGGAATGGCCATATACGACACGATGCAATACGTCAAGCCTAACATATCTACGGTTTGCATAGGCTTGGCTGCTTCTATGGGCGCCACATTGCTTGCTGCCGGCGCGAATGGCAAAAGATTCGCTCTTCCCAATTCGGAGATGCTGCTCCATCAGGTTGCGGGCGGAGTTACCGGTGAAGCTATTGAAATAGAAATAACAGCTAAACAGATAATAAAAATAAAAGACCGCCTGAATAGAATTTTGGCCAAACATACAGGTCAACCTCTCGATCGGATAGAAAAAGATACAGACAGGGATTTTTATCTTTCGGCCGAAGAGGCGAAAGATTATGGCCTGATAGATGAGGTGATAAAGGCTAAACTATAACCCGAATTTTTTAATCCCGCACTTTTTTCGAACAAAAGATACGGGATTTGAATTTTGTGCCCATTTTTGCTATACTATACCTATAGAAATTAATTTTGAATCTTGGTATTACCAAGACAACGAATGTTTAAAGGTGGGGACAAAAACAGAATATGTAATTTATGGGCTGCAGTTGATCGCACCTTTATCTTTATCTAAGTGTCTATGATTTACCGATTCACAAATTCATATGCATACACAACTTTTAGCGCTTGCGGGCGTGTTTTTGGCTTTGGCTATAAGCTCCATTTTAGGTTATCTTGCGCGCCAAACAGTTGCGCGGCGCCAGGCCGGGACATTAGAACAAAAAATAGATCAGCGAGTTGCCGAGGCTAAAAAAGAAGCGCAACAGATATTGGCTGAAGCTAGCAATAAAGTCAAGCAGTTTGAAGACGATACGAATCGCAGAATAGACGAACGCAGAAAAGAATTTTTAAAAACAGAACAATTGTTGCTCAAAAGAGAAAGCGTTTTAGATAAACGCATTTTTGAGCTTGAGAAAAAAGAGCAGCTATTCGGCCAGCGCACGGAAGAACTTAAAAAAATAAAAGAAAGGTTTGAGGCCCAGAAAAATGAAATGGATAAAAAACTGGAAGAGCTTTCCGGGCTTTCAAAATATGAAGCGGAAAAGCAATTATTTGACCGGATAGAGAGGGATTATGAAAAAGAAATAATTTCAAGAATGAAAAAATTGGAGCAAGAGGGCGCGGAACGTTTTGAGCAAAAGGCAAAAGAAATAATTGCTTTCGCGATCCAAAAATACGCCGCTCCTACGTCGCAGGAAATGACGACAAGTTTGGTCAATTTACCATCTGAAGACGTGAAAGGCCGCATTATTGGAAAAGAAGGGAGGAATATACGAACACTGGAGAGGCTCTGCGGCGTTGAAATTATAGTTGACGAGACGCCCGAGGCCGTTACCATTTCTGGGTTTGATCCGGTGAGGCGGCACATCGCCAAAACGGTTTTGGAGCGTTTGATTAAAGATGGTAGGATTCAACCGGCGCGCATAGAAGAGTTAGTCGCGAGGGTCGAATCTGAAGTCAATTCCCAGATAAAAGAAGCAGGTGAGACCGCAGTTTACGATGCCGGCATTGTGGGATTGGATCAGAAGCTTGTCCAGCTTTTGGGCAGATTGAAATTTCGCACAAGTTACGGCCAGAATGTTCTATTGCACTCGCTTGAGGTTTGCCATATAGCAGGAGCTTTGGCTTCGGAAATAGGAGCGAATGTCGCGATTGCTAAAAAGGGAGGCCTTTTCCATGACATAGGTAAGGCTTTGGACCATCAAGTTGAGGGTTCGCATGTTGCCATCGGAATACGCATTTTAGAAAGGTTTAATATCGAAAAAGAAGTTATCAATGCAATGAAATCGCACCATGAGGATTTTCCGTACGAAAGTATTGAAGCTGTTATAGTTCAGGCGGCCGACGCGATTTCCGGCGCCAGACCCGGCGCGCGCAAAGATACGGTTGAAAATTATCTAAGACGGCTTGTCGAGCTTGAATCTCTTGCAACATCATTTGCTGGCGTTGATAAAGCCTGGGCTTTACAGGCCGGAAGGGAAATAAGAGTATTCGTGAAGCCGGAAGAGGTAACTGATTTCCAAATGCATCAATTGGCCCATGATATAGCAAACAGAATCCAAGAAGAACTGCGCTATCCAGGAGAAATCAAGGTAACCGTGATAAGAGAAAATAAGGCAGTAGAATATGCGAGATAGCGGCTAAATCATCGTTAAATTTTAATGGCTAAATTGCTAATCAAAAAGCGGTGCTCAAGCGCCGCTTTTTGTAGTGGAGCGGGTAACGGGAATCGAACCCGTGTATCTTGCTTGGAAGGCAAGCGCACTACCATTGTGCTATACCCGCCTATATTTTGTTGGCCGCTTGGATTTTGATTCAGGCTAAACCTCCTAGAAATTTTGTGTGTGGATGCCGAGATTCGAACTCAGATTTACCCCGCACATTTTTATCGGAGAGCCGGGATTTGAACCCGGACTACATCCTCCCAAAGGACGCGTGCTACCGTTACACCACTCTCCGGCGGAAAGGCGTGGATTACGTCTACATCCCGAAATCTCTTCTAATGGCACGATAAGGAGGCGCTTGTTCATAGTGAGCTTTGTTATCGCTACCCAGCAATAAGCATAGTTCGGTATGGGATCTTGCACTATGCTCTGCACCGATTTTGTACCAAAGATTTTCTTAGCGGTCAATTTTAATTTTGCTCCGTAATTTAGCTTTGTGCAACTATTGCATTGCTTTATGGTTTTGCTATCGCGATAATTTTCTTGGCTGACGATAAAATGATATAATATTAATATATGGAGATTAAAGATATTCTTTTGCAGTTGAACATAAAAGAACAGTGCAAGAAATACAACGTGCCATTAAATCAGTGCCCGCATTTTTTATTTGTGATCATGGGTTTGGCGATATGCATTTTTGCAGTTACTGCTTATGTAATAGGCGTTCGTTATGTAGTTGATCCCCAAATAATTGCCATTGGCATTTTGGTGGCATCGATAATTTTATTGATAATCACATTTTTTATTATACAAGGTTTTGAAAAAGTGGCCGAGGCCTCGCGCCTCAAAACGGAATTTATAAACATTGTTTCACACCAATTAAGAACTCCAATTACAAATATGCGATGGAGTATTGATACATTGCTTTCGGGCAGAATGGATCACGTTGCAGAGAAACAGCAAGAATACTTTAAGATTTTAAGCGATAATACTTTGAGGATGAACGAATTGGTTCAGGATCTTTTAATGGTTTCGCGTATTGAACAGGGGCGGCTTCCGGTTCGCGCCCAGGAACTATTGGTACCCGATTTCATACGTGAAACATTGACAAGATTTGAGCAAATCGCCAAAACGTCAGATATTGGACTGAATTTTACAATTAATTCGGACATACTTAAAATATCTACGGACGCCTCTCATCTTAAAATCATACTCGAAAATTTTATCCAGAATGCAATCCGCTATAGCAAGCACGGCGAGAAGGTTGATATTAATCTTATGCGGCGCAATAATGAACTGAGGATTAGCGTAAAGGATGGCGGTATAGGCATTAATCATAATGATCAGAAGTTTATTTTCCAGAAATTTTTTAGAACCGATGCTGCAAAAATATATCAGCCCTCCGGCACGGGCCTTGGCCTTTACATCACCAAAATGCTCATCACCGGTTTAAAAGGCAAAGTAGGTTTTACATCCCAAGAAAATAAAGGGTCGACATTTTGGTTTACATTACCGATTAAATAAAAATAATCACCATGAAGAAGATTTTATTAGTAGAAGATGAACAAGCCTTGCAAAAGACCTTGGGTGATCTGCTGCGCAGCGAGAAATATGAAGTAGTTAGCGCTTTTGATGGAGAAACCGGTCTTGCCATGGCCAAAAGCGAAAAGCCGGATCTCATACTATTGGATTTAATCCTGCCAAAGCTCCACGGTTTTCAGGTCCTTGAAAAGATCAAGGCAGATTCCACGACAAGAGACATTCCTCTGATTATTTTGACCAACCTTGAGGGAATGGGCGATGTTGAAAAAGCATTGGAATTGGGAGCCACGACCTATCTGGTCAAGGCAAATTATTCTCTTGATGAGGTTTTGGACAAAGTAAGAAAAGCCTTGGGGGATATATAAAAATAAATCTCAAAACCTCGGTACGTTACGCCGCGGATTACTTTTGAAAATGAGAGTTGAATCTCAACAATTGAAAGATTTTCTCATAGATGCAAACTTGGTAACCAGCGTTCAGTTCGAAAGGGCATTAAAAAAATCCGAAAAAAGCAATCAGAAGGTCGGCGATATTTTAATTTCCGAAGGAATTATTTCTTATGAGCAATTTTTGCAGATGGAGGCATATATTTTAGGCATTCCCTTCGTTAATTTGGAAAAAGAGAAAGTCGACCCAGAAGTTTTACAGATAATTCCAGAACCAATAGCCAGGACTCATAATATCGTTGCATTCAGAAAAAACGGCATCGATCTGGAAGTTGCCATGCTTGATCCGGAAGACTTGCAGACCATAGATTTTATAAAGAAAAAAGTTGATCTCAAAATTCTCCCGAGGCTTACCACTCCCGCCGGCATAAAAAATATTCTTCAGCAATACCAAAAAACTCTTAAGGCAGAATTTGGCGCGCTTATAAAAAAGGAAGCCGGAGCCATAAGGGCTATAGGCGAGGGGGAGAGCGTTGAAGAAAAAGAAGAATTGCGTAAAACCGCGGAAGACTTGCCAATTATCCGGATAGTCGATACGTTAGTAAGGCATGCGATTTTAGAAATGGCCTCGGATATACATATCGAGCCTACGGAAAGAGAGGTTTTGGTGCGATACAGAATTGACGGCATTTTGCGCGATGCTATGACATTGCCAAAGACTGTGCACTCTGGAATCGTTGCGCGCATTAAAGTTCTTTCCAGTTTAAAATTGGATGAACACCGCTTGCCGCAGGATGGAAGGTTCAAAATAGAAACTGATGATTATAAATATTCTTTACGTGTCTCCATACTCCCGATTTTTGATGGCGAAAAGATAGTCATGAGGCTTTTGCCGGAAACGTCCAAAGCTCTGACCCTCGAAGCTCTTGGTTTAAGCGGTGACGCCTTGGAAAAAATCCAGCACAATCTCAGAAAGCCAGTCGGTATGATTTTGGTTACCGGTCCGACGGGCTCAGGGAAAACAACCACCCTTTATTCGATGCTTGATATTCTTAATATTCCTGGGGTTAATATTTCAACCGTTGAAGATCCAGTGGAATATCGCATATCGAGAATCAATCAGATGCAGGTCAATCCTAAAATAGGTTTGAGTTTCGCCAACGGCCTAAGGGCTTTATTGCGTCAGGATCCAGATATTATTATGGTCGGAGAAATCAGAGATGGCGAAACAACGGATTTAGCTATAAATGCCGCACTTACCGGCCACCTGGTTCTTTCGACACTGCATACTAACAGCGCCGCCGGTTCCATTCCGCGTTTAATAGATATGAAAGCCGAGCCGTTTCTTATTTCTTCAACGCTTAATGTTATAGTCGCTCAAAGATTAGTGCGGAAACTCTGTGCAGACAAAATAAAATATACCATGACCAAATCTGAAATTAATAATATCGCAAAATATTGCGATTTAGATAGAATGCTCCAGATTATAAAAAAAGAAAAAATCGTAGATCCAAAAGCTACGTGGGAAAGTATTATTTTCTACCAGCCCAAGCCATCTAAAACTTGCCCAGATGGCTATAAGGGGCGAATTGGAATATATGAAGTTTTGCCCATAACGGAATCAATTAAGGATCTTATCGTAAAGGGGGCTACGGCAGATGAAGTTCAGGCGCGGGCGCAGAGAGAGGGAATGCTTACGATGCTTGAAGACGGTTTTATTAAAGCAATTCAAGGTATCACATCTATAGAAGAGGTATTGAGAGTGATAATTGAATAAACGAAATAGCTTAAGCAGCCGATTTAAAATGCCCAATTATTCTTATATCGCAAGATCGTTCTCTGGCGAAGAAAAGAGGGGAGAGGTGGAGGTGGCCAATGAGCACGAGCTTGCCAAAAACCTTCATTCGGAAGGTTATATTTTAGTTTCCGCGGATATTGCTGGCAGTAAGAAAAAAGCCGACCTGATAAGCTCGTTGACAACGTTTTCGCAAGGCGTATCCCTGGCAGATAAAATGATGTTTGCGCGTAATCTGAGGATCATGGTTTCTGCCGGCATATCCATACCGAAAGCCCTTGGTACGTTATCTTCTCAATCGCGGAGTAAAAAATTTCGTCTGGCCCTACATGATATAGCCGAAAGAGTAACTAAGGGGGATGGTTTTGCGGCGTCGCTTGCCGCGTACCCGGATATTTTTTCGGAACTTTTTATGAGTATGATTGAAATCGGCGAGCAATCCGGTACGCTGGAGGAATCTTTAAAAAATTTAACCATGCAGATGGAAAGGGAATATGAACTGAAATCAAAAATAAAAGGAGCACTGATTTATCCAGCTGTAGTTATCGCGGCAACGATAGGCATTGGAATTTTGATGTTAATCGTTGTCGTGCCGCAACTTGCGGCTACTTTTGCTGAATTAAAAATAAAATTACCGCTTACCACGCGTATTGTAGTTTTCCTTGGCGTTACTCTTTCCGCCAATTGGTATTTTTTGCCGTTTATTCTTTTCGCTGCATTTTTTATTTTTAAGGCGGCAATAGTCACTTCTGCTGGTCAAAAAAGCAAAGATGCGATATTGCTCAAAACCCCTATAATAGCCGGCATAGTTAAGCAGTCAAATGCAGCCTACATTAGCCGTGCTTTAAATTCTCTTCTAGCTTCTGGTGTGCCGATAGTTCAGGGGCTTGAGATTCTTTCCAAGACCACGGGCAACGATTATTTTAAAAAAGCTCTTACCAAAAGCGCGGAAGATTTAAAAAGGGGAGGTAAGCTTTCTGAGGCATTAATGCCATATCAAAATTTGTTCCCGTCAACAGTTTTGCAGATGATGGAAGTTGGTGAAGAAACTGGTCAGATGGCCGAGATTTTGGGCAAGGTGGCAGATTTTTTTGAAGAAGAACTAACTAATACAACAAGGAATTTGTCATCGCTCATAGAGCCGGTTTTGATGCTTTTCATTGGTGCAATCGTAGGTTTTTTTGCAGTTTCAATGATTCAGCCATTGTACACGATGACGCAAGGATTGTAGCTGCAATAATTTTTTCTTGACAGAAATTTACACCGCAAGTTAAAATAAAGTATACAGACTCATATGAACCATTTTTTATCATCAATTTTTCTCCATAAATCTGAAATAAGCTTTATTCTTTTGTCCGCAATACTGACAGTTTTTGTATTTATTGTTTTGGGATTTTTCTCAATTTTACCCTCTCACGTTGATGCTGCATCGTGTGCCGACAGCGGTTCTTGCGGAGCCAGCTATAGTTATTGTCGTTCTGGAGGTTGGTGTGTCTATAATAATGCCAGTGGTAACTGTACTTTTGGTCAATTTTGTCCAGCATCGGGTACTGTTTCTGGCAGCACGTGTTATTTTAGAGAGCAACCCACCCCTTGTAATTCTGTCGGTCAATGCAGTCTGCTGACCTGTACTCTTGGTCCAGGTCAGACTTGCGATCGTGGTTTTGGTTGCGTTGGGGGCTCAACTCCTACGCCTACTCCTACGCCGACCCCGACCTCAACACCAAGACCAACATCAACTCCTGCGCCAACTACGGTTACAACCCCAAGACCAACATCAACCCCAAGACCAACATCAACTCCTGCGCCTCCTCCGCCACCGCCTACTACTACACCACCACTACCCCTATCACCCTCTCCGCCAGCAGAAAATTTGCCAATTAATGCTTTAAATTCTCTTGAGCCGCATCGTTTAGACTCTCAAGAGGTATGCCGGTTGCAGGGTCAATGTCCTCTCGCTAGCGGCGCATATCTTGATTCTGCTTATTTCATATCTAACTATTGGGGAAGTTGTCAGTATGCCGGATGTGGTAGTTCTTGTCCGTGGTGGAAAGGATTGAAAGGAGGCGCTAATGGCCTGCAGGATGGTTTGGCCATCGTTTACACGACCACATATGGTTACGAGATAGATTGGTGTAGCGGAAGTAGCTTAATAAATGGCGAAGGAGGATACTGCAAGGCCGGGGCTTGCGGCACATATATACGGTTTTGGAATACGATGGCCGCAGATACAAGAGTTTTTCCATGCGGATCCAATATTGATGTTCCGGATTTTAATTCCGCGGGTGGAGTTACGGATAGGGGTTGCTATGTTAATGGCTACGAGTTTGATTTATATACCACTTCGCCTATTAGCGATGGCTGGCGTCTAGTCAAGTATTGACATTTTGTTATTTTAATGCTATCATCATGACAGAGATTAACAAAAAGGAGATACAGATGCGGAAAAGTCCAGGATTTGTTGCTGGTGCGGGGATTTTATTTGGGGTAGCGCTAGTAATCGCGTTGACATTCTTCGTGTTTAAGAACTTACGGCTGCCATCATCAATCTCTCCAGCGCAGACGCCAGCTGTACCGTCGCAAGCGCCAGCGTTGCCTTCGTCTTCTCCATCCTTAACAGTGTCTACGCCGAAAACTATTACGACGCAGGTGGTTCGGGAGAAGATTACCGTGCAGATTAGTGAATCTGACCTTGTAACGCCGGTAAGCGGCGTTAGTGTAACGGTTACGGCCCTTGATTCATTGGGTCGTCGCAACCTCGGCACACCAATAACTATAGTGACGGATGCCGATGGAAAGGCAATGTTCGATGGACGGGCGCTCGTTCCACCCGCTTTATGGAAGAATGGGTTTCCTGTGAACATTGTCGCCGATATAAGTGTAGCTGGTTCGCTGCGCTTTAAGGCGGCAATGGATGTTGGTTGGGGCGGATTGTTCTGGATCAAAAAGGATGGAGGAACATTTAGTTTAAACCTCGGAAAAACCAGCTTCTATCCCCTCAGGGCAGTGGGACCAGGGGCCGAGGTGAGTATGCAAGCTTCGATCCTCCGATAATAATCAAGAAAAGCTCTCTAAAACCCTAGAGGTTAGGGAGCTTTTTTATTTTTCATACAGCGTAGTTTATGGTAAAATATATTAATGCGTTTCATGCCAGGGGAGGATCTTCGTCGGGCCTTTACGTTTATAGAATTACTTACCGTTGTCGGCATTATCACGCTTTTATTTTTAATCGGTATTCCATCCCTCCATTTTTTTCAGCAGAATACTCAACTGGATGATGCCGCCCAGAATATCAAAAATATCATTGATTTGGCAAGAAACAAGACGCTAGCTTCAGAACAAGCTCAACAATATGGAGTTTTTTTTGATAATGCTTCGTACAATCGCTACGTGCTTTTTCGCGGTAATAGTTTTACCTCTCGCGATATGAGCGCAGATCAGGCATATTTTTTGCCTCAGAAGATAAAATTCTCCCAGATTAATTTCGGCGGACTAGATGAAGTTGTTTTTCAGCGTATTTCAGGCGAGCCACAATCTAGCGGTTTTGTAGCAATTACACGAATCACCGAACCTGTGGATATTAGGACTATTTCCGTGGATAATTCTGGCGCCGCATTTGTGGGCACGCTTTCGACTCCTTCAGGTGCCGATAGACTAAAAGATTCTAGACACGTTCATATAGGCTATTCACGTTTTATCAATTCCGCGACCGAGAGCTTCATTTTTACCTGGACGGGTGCAGGAGGACCGGTTTCGCAAAAGGTAAAAATAGCCGATTATATGCAATCCGGTAATTTCATATGGCAAGGCAGTATTAGCGTGAACGGCGAGAATCAAATTGTTGCAGTGCGAACACACAGACTCAACGATCCAGATACAGAGATTTCCATATCACGGCCAAAAGATCAAAACACTAAGCCGTTCCAGATATCTCTAGATGGCGACTCTTCCGGCAATATTATAAGCTATCTCGCCGATGGCTCCACGGTCAACGGCATTTCAATCTATGCTTCGGAACCGTCTTTGCAATGATCGTAATGGAGTTACGGTGGTTGAGATATCGATAGCGGTTTTTATATTAGGCGTAGCCATATCCGCGCTTTTGGGCGTAATGGTTTTAGGTTTACAAACTTCGGCATTGGCCGACGAAACCACACGAGCCAGTTATCTTAGCCGTGAAGGGTTTGAGGCGGTCAGAAATTTCCGCGATACTACCACCTGGTCAACCAACGGTCTTGGCATCATGACCATGGGAATATCTTATCACGCGGTCGCGAGCGGAACTCCTACCACCTGGTCCTTAGCAGCCGGCAAAGAAACGATAGGCATCTTTCAGCGAGATATTGTTTTTTCGGCAGTCCAAAGAGATGCCTCCGGTAACATAGTCCAATCCGGCGGAACAACGGATCCGGATACCAAAAAAGTTATAATTACGATTTCTTGGTCTAGCCGCGGAAGACAATGGAAAATAACTACGCCGGCTTATTTTACTAATTGGTATAAATAATTGGCGATGAATAAAATCTTATGGATAAACCTCAGGCGTTCACTTTAATAGAATTACTGATTTATCTGGCGGTGGTTTTGTTAGTGATGACTGCGGTGGGGAGCTTACTTGTCTGGTCCATAAGGATTGAAACAAAGGCCAAGATTCAAAGTGAACTCGTGCGAAGCGGAGATATAGCGATGTCTGTTATGACGCGGGCAATAGCGGATGCGCAGAAAATATACGGTCCCACGAGCGCTCTTGGAATATCCCCCGGCCAGCTATCTTTAAGAATGCGACCTGCCGTCCAAGGCGGTGAATATGTGTATGTTGATTTTTTTGTTTGCCAGACGGCTTTGTGCAAAAAAAAAGAGGGTCAAAATCCAATAACACTAACAACAGAAAATATAAAAGTGACCAATCTTATGTTCTCCCGTATAGGATCTGAAGATTTTCCTTCCGTGAAAATAGTTTTGAGCTTGGAATACAATTCTCTTTCGCAAAAACCCGAATATAGGGCCGTGTTAACACTGCAATCAAGTGCAGCGATTAGAGTCCCGATAAAATAATTTCATGGCAAATGTTATCCATCAAAAATCAAACGGCTTTGTCGCGTTGTATCTGACGATTTTAGTGCTCGGTATATTCGCAGCCGTAGGCGTCAGTTCCGGCCTTTATATTTTTACTTTACAAAAAGCGATAAATAACAATACGCTTTCGGCCGACGCATATTATTCTGCCGAAAGCGGCATAGAAGATGCGCTTTTGAGATTAAAAAAAGACCAGATTTGGTCCAGCCCCTATTCTTTTAATCTGGATAATTCTTCAGTCCAGGTAACCATATCCGATCTTTTTGCCGGCGCGAGAACAATTACTGCAACGGGAAATTTTAACTCTCGGATTAGAAGAGTGCGTGCAGTTTATGAATTATCCGCCAGCAAAGCCCAATTTTTTTACGGCGCGCAAATTGGAGTCGGAGGCCTTAGAATGAAGAACAATAGTACAGTCAACGGAAACATTTTTTCTAATGGGAGCGTCTCCGGAACTACCGGCGCAAGAATCACGGGCACAATAAAGGTTTCTGGAGCAACGAACAGTATTAGCTCGGTAAGCATATCTGGCGATGCCTATACGCAAAGCTGCTCGCAGTCAAATATTGCAGGCACACTTTATGCGATTAACAAGGAACATTGTACTTATGGCGTTTTTGTTGCGCAATCGCCTCCAAATCAAGTGGGACTTCCGATTTCCCAACAGAATGTAGACGAATGGAAAGCGGTTGCCGAAAATGGAGGATCGATAGGCTCCCAATCTTTTTCAAGCGGCACTCGTATCTTAGGACCAGTTAAGATTCTGGGCGATTTAACCGTGCGAAATACGGCAAAGCTTATACTTACCGGTACGATTTGGGTGACGGGAAACATCACCATTTCAAACAGCGCGCAAGTGATTTTGGATCCTTCTTATGGAAGCTTGAGCGGAATGATAATTAGCGACGGCCTGATTTTTCTTACAAACAGCAGTCGTTCTTCTGGTTCTGCTTCGGCTGGCAGTTATTTGATGTATTTATCAACTTCTTCGTCAGATTACGCAATAGATATAAGCAATAGCGCTGCAGCAGACATTCTTTATACCAACAACGGCTGGATTGAGGTTGAAAATAGTGCACAGCTGCGCCAGATCACCGGCTACGGCGTAGATCTTGGAAATACCGCAACCGTTAATTACGAGATAGGATTAGAGGATGTATCTTTCACTTCGGGTCCATCTGCCGGATGGGAAATAACAGATTGGAAAGAAACACCATGATTTAAGAGAATGTTGGTAATGGTATGGTATAATTTAATCAAAAGAGGCATAACTTTTAATCATGCTGGATCTTTTTACAATTAAACCTCGAGCGGCCGGTTTGGACATTTCGGAGACATCTTTGAAATTCGCGCAACTTGAAAAAAGGGGCGCACTTTCGAGATTAAAATCCGCCGCCAATTTTGAGGTGCCAAAGGGTGTAATTGAAGGCGGCGAGATTAAAGACGCCGGCGCTTTCACCGAAATCCTTAAGCATTTTAGAGCAGAAAGAAAATTAGAAAGGTGCTACGTTATAGCTTCTCTTCCCGAAGATAAGGCATTTTTGCAAGTTATCCAGCTTCCACGGATGGAGATAAATGAATTGCAAAAAGCCGTATACTTTGAGGCGGAAAACTATATTCCCCTGCCCATAAACGAAGTTTATCTTGATTTCAATATTATCGCTCCAGAAATTGATGGCGAAGATCACATAGACGTCCTTTTGGCCGCGATGCCAAGGAAAACCATTGATCAATACGCCTCCTGTTTAAAATCTGCGGACTTTAAACCATTGGCTCTAGAAATAGAATCTTTGGCTATGACGAGAGCTATAATCAAAAATAGTTTAAGCTCTATCCCGGTTGTGATTTTGGATATAGGAGCTACAAAGACGGTTTTTATGGTTTTTTCCGGACGCTCTTTAAGATTTACCGCTTCCATCAGGATTTCTGCCAGAGATTTGACTTATGCTATAGGGAGAGAATTGAATTATGATTTTTCTAAAGCGGAAGAAGTTAAAATAACTTATGGATTATCCGCGCGCCGTGATGACGTTATGGGTAGAAAAATCGCAAAGGCAATGGATCCGGTTTTAAACGCATTAGTCGAGCAGTTTAAAAAATATATAGATTATTATCTGATGCATGCATCGCATGAACACATTCGTTTGGAAAAATCCAATATTGCCGAAATACGTCTTTGCGGTGGAGGGGCAAATTTAAAAGGCCTTAGTGGCTTTTTGGAAAGAGAATTAAAATTACCGGTCGTATTGGGTAATCCATGGATAAATATTTTCGGTGAAACCGTAAAAGATTTGCCGCGTATGTCGTACGATGATTCGCGAATCTTTACAACCGCTTTCGGCTTGGCCGAACGGGGTTTAGACAATGATTAATCTTTTGCCTCCAGGTGAAAAAAAACAGATTGCCGACGAAACTAACGCCAGAATTATATTCGTTCTGGGAATCGGATTTATGATATTTCTTTTGGTTCTCTTCCTAAGCGCGTTATTTATTAATGTAAAACTTAATGGTTCTTTGCAAGCAGACAGGATTCTTTTGAATGCAGCAAAAGAAGATTTTAAAAAATCTGGCAACGTAGAGGTTCAAAAAAAATTAGAAGCAGATAATCAAAAAATTTATCAAATAAGTACGTTTTATGAAGGACAAAGCTCGTTGGTTTCGGCGCTTGAACTCATCTCCGATGCTTTGCCAGGAGGCATTTATCTTACAAATCTTTCATATCGGGAGGATTCCGGAAGTTTTCAAATTAGCGGTTTTTCTCCCACAAGGGATAATCTTTATAATCTAAAAAACAATCTTGAGAAAGCGACGGCTTTTAAAGATGTAGTTTTTCCTCCAAGTGATTGGCTAAAACCTATGGATATAGATTTCCAGGTGAATTTTAAATTATCTAAATAATCATGCTATTTAATGCGCTGCAGCCCAGAAATTTATTATATGTAGTCGGATTTTTGCTTCTCACCCCTGTTTTTATTATTTTGATTTTTGCACCATTGTTCAATGCAATCACAATTAATTCTAAAGATTTACGCACCTTGCAAGGCGAGCTTGCGACGGTGGAAGCTCAGCGCAGTGTCACCGCCTATTTTAAAAAAGAAATGCCCTATATAGACCAAAAGATAAAAAAAATAGACGCATTATTTATTGACGCAGGAGCGCCCATAGATTTCATTAATTTTCTGGAACGCACTGCCGCATCAAACAATCTTGAAATAGAAATCAATTCGGCAAATGTGGTTAAACAAAAAGATTTCGCCGGCGAGTATATTAATTTTCAATTTGCACTTACCGGTACCTATACTGATTTTATGCGTTTTTTGTCACAGATCGAAAATTCGCCGTATTTGATTAACATTACGGCTTTACAGATAAAACTTGGCCGGCAAAATATGCCACGGCGAGCTCAAATAGGGACCGATTTATCTTTAAAAGTTTTGGCAAAATGAAAATTAAATTTCCCAACAAAATTAAATTTAAAAAAAGAAGATTTGATTTCACAGGGCTCGCTTTGATTTTGGCCGAGCACACCTTCGGGCTCATTATTAGTCTTATTATTTTGGCCCTAGTTATTGGGGGATGGTTATATGTGAAATATATTTCTTCCCTCTATGTGGTTCCATCCGAAACAAAAATAGTGCGATTTGAGCAGGAAAAATACCTCAAAGTTTTAGAAGAGATGAGCACAAGGGAAAATAATTTTAAGGGCGCAAACGGCAAAAATTTCAAAGATATTTTCGCGACCTCCGAATAGTGATCATTGACGAAGTAGGAAATTATTGATAGAAATTTATTGCCGTTTGCGCCCCCGTAGTTCAATGGATAGAACAAGAGACTCCTAAGCTCTAGATCCAGGTCCGATTCCTGGTGGGGGCACATATGGATATGGTGCTCGTAGCTCAATTGGTTAGAGCATCGCGCTGTGGCCGCGAAGGCTGCCGGTTCAAGCCCGGTCGAGCACCCAAAATTTATTCTTGACATTTTAAAAACAATGCGCTTAACTTAAGCTAGTAATTTTACATTAAGGACGTGGGCCATGATTTCTGCAATAACGCTTACTCAGTGGATAGGCGCAATAGGAGTCGGACTTTTTTATCCGATGGCAAATTGGCGCGCATTCGTCAGCCGGAGGCCCGTGGGTCTTTCGTTTCTTGCATTTGCCGTACTTGCGGTCGGAGTGGCCGGGTATACCGCGCTGGGATTTCTTCTTGGCACTTACATATTCGCTGGCCTTAACGCTGTTAGCCTGGTCTTTGAAGCCTTTCTGTTGGGCCTTATGTGGTTTTGGTCATCGGGATTGCGCTGTCGTGAGCGCGTGTTGGGTCTTTCCGTTTTGGCTGTCGGATTTGCGCTGCTCATGGCTATAAACCTTAATTTCTAAAGCGTTGCCGTTAGTGTTTCGGGCTGGATAGGTTTTGCCGGCGTCCTGGGATTCTATCCTATCCAAAACATAAAGCTTTTTGTGACGAAGGACCCGACTGGTCTTTCGCTTATATCTTTCGTCTCGCTTTTCGTAGGCCTTTCCGGCCTTACGGCATTCGGTACGTTGCCTATTATGTACGGAATTGTCCGCTGGAAGAGGAGCTGATCGTTTTAAGCCAAAAACCGCACCCCAGTGCGGTTTTTTATGCATTAGTTTGAGCGCTATGGTCTTTCACCGAGCGTAACTTGACAAATAACATTTTTATCTTTATTCAAAACATCCAAACTGATTTTGTCGCCGATTTTGAATTTTTGCAAAATATCTTCAAGTGGATTTTCTATGGAGATTTTTTCTCCTCCTATTTGTAGTATAATATCATTTTCTTTCAGACCGGCCTTGGCAGCGGGGGAGTCGGGCACTACGGCTTCTCCTCCTGGCGCGTTTTCGGCTATGACCAGCGCGCCATAGGAACTAGCCAGGTTATATCTCTTCTGCAAATCTTTGGTTATTAAAACATAGCGCACGCCGAGAAACGGCTGTTTTATCTTTCCATATTTTTGTAAGTCTTCAAGATCTTTCTTTGCGGAATTTATTGGCAGGGCAAATCCGATGTTTTCCGCTCCAAAGACCATCGCGGCGTTAATGCCGATGGCTTTGCCGTCTATATCAACCAGCGGACCACCTGAGTTTCCTGGATTAATCGCAGCGTCGGTCTGGATTAATCCGCGAAGCCGTTGAGCTCTATGATCAAATTCGCTGAAAGCAGTTATGTGGCGGCTTAATCCCGAAACTACGCCGACAGAAACCGTATCTTTAAATGTTCCGAGCGCGTTGCCAATGGCAATTGCGGTCTGTCCAAGCTGCAGAGAAGATGAATCTCCAAGCTCCACAACCGGAAGTTTTTTATTAACGGATATCTTAACTATGGCAACGTCATTTATCGGATCCTTGGCAAGTATTTTCGCTTTGTAACTTTTATCATCGCTCATTACTACGACATATTCTGCATCAGGATCCGCCACAACGTGGCGGTTTGTCATTATTATTCCAGAGGGAGCAACTATAAAGCCCGAACCTCCACCGATCTGAACTTTTTTTCTCTTAGGCATCCCATAAGGATCGCCAGATTCATTATAAGGATAAAAAGGCGAAAGCGGTCTTTCTATAAACTCAAGATATTTTGAAACGGTAATGCTTGTTACCGCCGGAATAACTTTTTTTATGACTTGGATAACTTGAGATTGTTCCATATTATTATATTTAATTATACATTTTGTGGTTGACTGTGGTCAATTCGAGTGATAAGATAGATAAGTTTTTAAATGGTATAATTTCTCTTGAGAGCCCCCGTAGCTCAATGGATAGAGCACCTGCCTTCTAAGCAGGATATAGAGGTTCGATTCCTCTCGGGGGCATGCGGGCCCGTAGCTCAGTTGGTAGAGCATCGCTATGGCATAGCGGGGGTCAGGGGTTCAAGTCCCCTCGGGTCCACTAAGTTTTATGGATGAAAAGCATAAGTATAGAATAGCTATTATTGGAGCCGGTATGGCCGGGCTTTATCTTGCCAGGCGTCTTGCCGAGCAAGGCCATGAAGTTGAAGTATTTGACCGCAAGCATAAAATAGAGGGTAAGGCGTGTTCCACTTTGGTTTCGGAAAGAATCTATAAATTCGTCCCGGAATTAAAGAGTTTGGAAGAAAATAAAATTGCTTTTTGTAAAATAAACTTTCCAAGAAAAACCGTTACTTTAAAATTTAACCCGTTATTCTTCTGCCTGCCGCGCGAGGCAGCGCAAGAAACGCTTGCGCATCTAGCCTTGAACTTCGGCGCTAAAATTAATCTTGGTAAGGCGCTTGAAAGCAAAGATATTGCTACGATAAATCAAAACTTCGACAGAATCATAGGTTGTGATGGCTCGCTTTCGCCAACAAGAAAATGGTTAGGTCTGTCGGCTCCCATCTTAAGCATGGGCATACAGATTTTTGTTCCGGAAAAGGACGATTCAGATGTGGTGGATACATGGATTGCTAAGCATGGGTTTTTGTGGAGAATTCCGAGGGGTGAGACGGTTGAATATGGAATAATGGCAAATCCCAAATTTGCTCGCGAAGAGTTCGAAACTTTTTGCCGCGAAAGAAAAATAGACAGCGTCAAATGCGAAATGAAAGCAGCTTTGATACCATCAGGACTTCGTTTGCCCGAGAATGACAGAGTAACTCTTTGCGGCGATGCTGCGGGAATGACTAAGCCTTGGAGCGGGGGAGGGATAGTTTGGGGTTTTACCGCCGCCGACATGCTTATAAAGCATTTTCCGGATTTTAAGGCGTATCGTAAAGAAGCAATGAAATTTTTTGGCTTCCAAATTTTTGCAGGTCGGTTGGCCAACGGGGCAGTATATTTTACTGGCCAGAATTTCCCGTTTTTATTGCCGGATCAAGTAACTTACGACAATGATTTTTTATCGCTTAATATTTTAAAATTTGGAGGAGTCGGATAATTGGTATTCCGCCGGTCTCGAAAACCGGTGCCCGTAAGGGCTTGTGGGTTCGAGTCCCACCTCCTCCGCCAGTTAGAAAAAGAAAGATTTGACTCGAATCACATTCAAAAAATTTTATTTTTATAAATGCCGGGGATAAATAAATATACTTACCATAGATGGTGGAAACAAGCTATAGAAAATTCTCCACCAATATACAGGCACTGGATTTTAAAAGAGGGAATTTGGTTGCGGAAAAACATCAAAAAATTCCTCGGTTTTAGATGTAGGCTGTGGATTTGGCAAAGACATAAAATTACTTGTAAATATTGCTAAAGATATTAGCGGAATTGACTACGACCAAGAAGCGGTAAAAGAAGCGAGGAAAAATCTTTCTCGATTTAGAAGTGTTAATGTATTTTTGCAAAATGCTCGGAATATACATTTTGAAAATAATACCTTTGATTATGTTATTTGTATGGGTAATACCTTTGGTAATTTTGGCAAAGATAAATTTAAAATATTGAAAGAAATGAAGAGGGTGGCGAAGAGAAACGGAAAAATAATTGTAAGCGTATATTCAGAAAAATCTTTAGCAGTCAGAATTGATGTGTATAAAAAACGAATATAAAAATTGAAAAGATGAATAAAGGTGGAATAGTTGTTACTACCGAAGGTTTAATTTCTGAACAATTTTCAAAAGAAAAACTAAAAAATATTTGTAAAAAAGCTGGTTTGAATGTTAAGATTGCTAACTTGAACCCCATATCTTATATCTGTGAAGCGATAAAACGATAAATAAATTTTTGCCGCCAAAGAAAAACTTGAAATTGTTAATTTTTGCGGTGGAGCCGCGTTGTCCGCCTGCTTATTTCCTCGTCGCGCTTCGCGCGGTCCAGACAGAACTTCGTTCGAGTTATATTCAATATACACCGCACAATTTGCATTTTCCAACCAGCTGTATTTTAAAAATACAAAAGCTTGACGACCTTTATTGTTACTGATACGCTGACTTAGTCGTAAGATCTAGCTGGAAGGGTAAACATACAAAACAAAAAGGAGATTTGTTGTGGCGCAAAATTGTCTCACCGATGAGCAAAGAGATAAACTTTTTAACAGGTTCCTTGAGATCGTAGAGAAAGTTGAGAAGGCAGTACTTTCTTACGATTGCGTAATGAGCGCGTTCCAGCTCATCTTTGACGACGAGATCCCGGTCCCGTTTTTCAAACGCGACATATACAAAGAGAAAAATTGGGATTATCCTGACCACAGGATTCTAGAAGCATCGTGCATGATCAATCCCGATGATCTCGAGCTAGTTCCGTTGCTCAACTACGGCGAGCAGAATGTTAGAGGTAATGAGCTGGAAAGGCGGGCCAAGATCCTGGGCGCCGATCTTTGTCAACATACAGCCGAATGGTTGTTGGAGCACCAGGAGGTCATATCAGAGGAATGGCGAGGGTTTTACTTTATCTTCCCGGGTTCGGTCTGGCGCGATTCGTTTGGCGGCAGCAACATACCATATATCGGATGGGGCGGCGGCAGATGGTATCTAGGCTTTGCTTTACTCGATGGCGGGTTCAACTCGCATATTCGTCTGCTCCGTCCCCGCAAATAAGTTGCCCGATCTTTGGGTCCTTTAAGTCCCTGTTCGCAATGCGAATAGGGCTTTCACATTTTATTTTGGACATGATAATAGAAGGATATGCCCCTTTCAATCGGAATTGTTGGCTTGCCGAACGTTGGTAAGTCAACGCTATTCCAGCTTATAACTAAAAAACAGGTTGATTGCGCTAATTACCCCTTTTGCACCATTGATCCTAACGTGGGTGTTGTTGTCGTGCCCGATGAACGCGTAGATAAGCTGGCGGAATTGACTCATTCGGCAAAAAAAATATATACCGCCATTGAATTTGTTGATATCGCCGGTCTTGTAAAGGGCGCGAATAAGGGCGAGGGTTTGGGAAACAAGTTTTTGGCAAACATCAGGGAGGTGGATGCGATTGTTTACGTTCTACGCATTTTTAAAAATGAAAAAATCATCAACACACAAAACACTATAGATGTTTTGCGCGATAAGGAAATTTTGGAAACCGAGCTTACCTTGAAAGATCTAGAAACCATTGAAAAAAGAATTGATGGGCTTGAGGGTGACGTTAGGGCCGGCAAAAAAGAAGCGCTTAAGGAAATGGAAATTTTGAAAAAAGCACAAAGCGCTTTGGCCGAAGGAAAAATGCTGGTTGCCGAATCGTGGAACGAAGAAGAAAGAAAGATATTAAACGGCTACCAGTTACTTACTACAAAACCTAGGTTGTATTTATTAAATGGCGAAGAAAACGACGTTTCGCCGGAATTAAAAGAAGCTTTCAAGAAGAACAATTGGGTTTTTCTGGTTGCTAATGTTTTAAGCGAGCTTGAAGCCGTAGATTTAAATGCCGAAGAAAGAATTGCGTTTGGCTTTCCTGCAGAATTAAAAGTTAACGACCTGATAAAAGAATCTTATAAACTACTTGATTTGATTACATTTTTAACTACCGGACCGGATGAGACGCGTGCCTGGACGCTTAAAAAAGGAAAAACCGCTCCGCAGGCCGGGGGAGTGATACACAGCGATTTCGAAAGCTATTTTATCAAAGCAGAGGTTATAAACTGGAAAGATTTGCTGGATGCTGGTGGTTTTGCCCGCGCCCGCGAAAAGGGCCTTATTCGCACCGAGGGCCGCGACTATATTGTCCGTGACGGCGACGTGATTGAAATAAAAAGCAATGCGTAACTAATGCCGCGGCAGAATTATATAAATCGGGCGGTCGGGGAGGTGTTTTCTGAATCCGGATTTTGCGCATAAAATATCTTTGTTCTGCGGAAAATTTATCCAGTGATCCATCCATTTATTTTTGTATCTGCAAAGATAATGACCTACGGGATATTTTTTTGATCTTTCTATAAAAACGATTGTGTCATCTTCATAACCGAGCCATTTTTTATTCTGCCCTGTGTATTTATAGGCGTAAGCTTTCTTATTTTTGCGGAGTGCGGCAAGAAGCTCTTTACACAAAAAACTGCTTGAATCTGCTCTTCTTTCGCCGTCTTTGAAAAAATGCAGGGCTTTTTCATACGAGCAATTCAAAACAAAAGCCACGCATGTAACTCCACAGCCAATTTCGTATTTTTGAGTTGTTGCTTTTTTCATAACTTAACCATAGATTTTATATTTTTATATTCGAGGGGGCTGGCAAAAAAGAGGAAATTGACTTAATATACCTTATATATGAATTTATTCAAAAAAGCTAAAAAAGAGCCAGAAAATATTCAGGAAGTTTTGGAAATTCTCCGCAAAAGCGACGCCGCAATACAAGATGTATCGGTAAGACTGAAGGTATTAGAAGAAAAAAACCCGTTAGTTTTCCAGAAGCTCGGCATGGTACGGTTTAATCCTTTCGGTGAAGTTGGGGGAGATCAAAGTTTTTCAATAGCTTTGCTTGATGGCCGCGGCAATGGGTTTGTCGTTACCAGCCTTTACGGTCGCGAGGGAAATCGGGTTTACGCCAAGCCGATCGAAAACGGTCAGTCAAAATACCAGCTTTCTGACGAGGAAAAAGAAGCTATAAATACGGCAACGAAATCATAGACGATAGAAACTTATGTTAATTGTTCTATGTCTTCACAAAAAAATAAAAAATCTCAAAACGGAAGCGAAAACCTGAAATCGCGACCTCCGGTGGTGGTTGTTTTGGGACACGTAGATCACGGAAAAAGTTCGTTGCTCGAAGCCATAAAAGAAGATTTTAGGATCACTTCGCGCGAATCAGGAGGCATTACCCAGCATGTCGGCGCTTACGAGGTAGAGTATCAAAATAAAAAAATTACTTTTATAGATACGCCTGGGCATGAGGCGTTTTCTGCTATGCGTTCGCGCGGGGCAAACATCGCGGATATTGCAATTTTGGTTGTTGCAGCGGACGAAGGCGTGAAAGAACAGACTAAAGAGGCCATATTGCACGCAAAAAAATCGGGCGCGTTGATAATAGTTGCCATAAATAAAATGGATAAGCCCGGCGCAGATCCGGAAAAAGTGAAGCGCGAGCTTGCAAAAGAAGATATTTTGGCGGAATCCATGGGCGGAAAGGTGCCGATGGTTAATGTTTCGGCCAAGGAGAAAAAAGGAATCAATGATTTGCTGGAGTTAATACTTCTTGTTGCGGAAATGGAGGATTTAAAAAACGATATGGCCGCACCAGCCGAAGGCGTAGTCATAGAAGCGTATTTAGATGCCAAGCGCGGGCTTACCACTACTTTGCTGGTGCGTAGCGGAATCTTGCGCGAGCACAATATTATCGGTACGCCGTCGACAACAGGAAAGGTGCGCATTATGGAAAATTTTATGGGCGAGCTGATTAAAGAAGCGCTTCCGTCGCAGCCGGCGATTGTTACCGGTTGGCAAGGTATGGTTAAGGTGGGTGAGAACTTCAAGATTTTTAGCGATGCGGAAACCGCCACAAAATACGCAGAAAAGAAAGAAAGGAAAAGAAAAGTAGTAGAGGTTATTGAGCCGGATAAAAAAATCGTAAATATTATTTTAAAAGCTGATGTGCAGGGTTCTTTAGAGGCCATAGAGGCGATGTTAAAAGAGTTTTCAAAAGAAGAAATAGATTTAAGGATTCTTGAAAAGGAGGTTGGCGATATAAATGAAAACGATGTACAACTTGCAAAATCCGCAAAAGCTTTTATCGTTGGATTTCGAGTGAAGGCAGGAATGCATGTTGCGCAGCTGGCGGAGCAGAACGGCGTATCAATAAAAACATTTGAGATAATATACGAATTGGCTCAGGGTGTGAGGCATTTGATGGAACGGCAATTAGGTTCAACGACCGCAAGAAGAGATCTTGGCAGATTGAAAGTGCTCTTGGTTTTTATGACTGAAAAAAACCGCCAGATTGTCGGCGGCAGAATCATCGAAGGAGAAATAAAAAAAAGCGGACTGATTGAAATCTGGCGAGATCAAGAACTTATCGGGCGTGGCAGAATGATTAACCTTCAAAAAAATAAAAAAGATATTGATTTGGCTAAAAGAGGTGAAGAAGTTGGCATTTTATATGAGGGAGATGGGCCAATAATCGAAGGCGATATTTTGCAAATATACGTTGAGGAAAGGCAAAGATTAACATTATGAGCCGCAGAATTGAACGCATAAACGAGGTGATACGTGAAGAACTTGGCAAAATGATTTTAAAAGAAATAGAACTTCCTTCGGGCGTTGTGGCAACGATAACCCGCGTTGACGCGAGCCCCGACCTTACGCAAGCTAAAGTTTTCATAAGCGTTATTCCCGATAAGATGGCGGAAAAAGTTATGGCAGCGCTTAGGGCAAGAATTTATGATGCACAGTCGGTTTTGAATCAGAAACTTCAAATCCGGCGCGTGCCTAAAATAATTTTGATACCAGATCAAATTACGCGTAAAGCCGCGCGTATAGAAGAGCTTTTAGAAGAAATAAAAGAAGATAGAAAGTAAACCATGACTAGAGATATCAATCAGGAATTTGAATGCATAAATGAGATACTGCAGGAGGTTGGGACTATTTTGATCGCGGCACATGAGTACCCCGATGCCGATGCAGTAGGCGCGATGCTGGCGGTTGGTAATATGTTGGCGACTCGGGGTCAGGACTGCACTTTGTATTTGCCGCATCTTCCGCCGAAAAATCTGAACTTTCTCCCAGGTTCCCACAAAATAGTAAATGACCTCGGCGAGAAGCAATTGGAATTTGATTTGCTTTTCGCTTTTGATTACGGCGATTTTGCCCGGTTGCGCCTGCCACAGGAAATTGAGGCAAGGCATATAATAACAATAGACCACCACCCTTTTAGCTCTCAGCGTGGCGACGTATGCATTATAGCTCCTGAGTATTCTTCAACTTCCGAGATAGTATATTGGTGGTTTAAGCATTTAGGTTTTGCTATCGATCAAGATATAGCTACTTGTCTTCTTTGCGGTATTATAGGAGACAGCGGTTCCTTTACACATGTGTCCACCTCGTCGATGACATTTAAATCCGTCGGCGGACTTTTACAACAAAAAGCAGAGTTTAAAAAAGTCTTACAACATACCCATACTTTTTACGATGAAAAACTGGCAAAATTGGCGGGGGGCATTTTATCGCGCATTAAAATAAATCAAAGGACTGGTCTTGCATATTCTTGGTCTAGGGCAAGAGAATTGGAATTGGGCACGGCAAATTATTTATTTGAGGACATTCCGACAATCATCGCCACGGCTTCAAATAAAAATTTGGGACTTTTTTTAGCAGAAGAGCGAACAGGAATTGTGCGCGGAAGTTTAAGATCCGAACCGCATAGTCAGTTTGATGTAAGCGCGCTTGCCAAAATATTGGGCGGCGGAGGCCATAAATATTCGGCCGGATTCAGATATAGGGGTTCGCTTAGTGAGGCATTGAAAAAAGTTCTGGAACTGTTAGAATAGGCGCTGGCATTAATTATATACTGCCACATAGCCAACTAGTAAGGTAAAGGTTTACCTGTCAGTCATCAGTCTAAGTATTTTTATGGCCTGGTGTCCGAGAAGTTAGGAAGCGGTCTGCAAAACCGCTCACAGGGGTGCGAATCCCCTCCAGGCCTCCATCGGTTTATAGTTTTTAAGACCACATGCCATGGACGAAATATAAAAATAATAATGGGCGAGTGGCGGAATGGTATACGCACAACACTTAAAATGTTGCGAGCGAAAGCTCATGTGGGTTCGATTCCCACCTCGCCCACCA
>CAYNXX010000008.1:0-21252 GCA_964401295.1 uncultured Candidatus Saccharibacteria bacterium
TTAAAACACCCTTTAACAGGGTGCTTGAAGCGAACTCTCGTTCTAACTGGCTCCGGTGGTAGGACTCGAACCTACAACCATCTCCTTAACAGGGAGCCGCTCTACCATTGAGCTACACCGGAATGCATTATATTTTATAATAAATATTTTATTTGTGCAATCTTCAGCATTTAATTTATTTTCTAACTTCCCATTCAACATTTTCGTCAAGCGCGGCAATCACTTTCTTTTGGAGTTTATCTATTTCGCCAGAGGTCAGCGTATGATCTTTTGCCTGGTATATTATGCGGAAGGCTAAGTTTTTCTTTCCTGCGGGCAGTTCTTCTCCTTCATAGATATCAAACAAATCTACGTCTGAAATCAACTCCCCGCCAGTCGTGTTGATTATGTTCAAAACCTTCTCTACTCTTGTATTTAAGGGCACCAAAACCGCTATATCGCGCACTGCTGCGGGATACCTAGAAACCGGCCGATAAATTTGTTCTTCGGTCGCAAGGGCCGTTAGCTTTTCAAAATCAAGATCAAAAACAATGACTATTCCAGAAACATCAAGTTTATACAAAAGGCGCGAGTCGATCTCGCCAACAAAACCAATTTCGGCATCCCCCATCTTTATCGCTGCGCATGATTGCGCCTTCCAGATGCCGTATAAAGTTTCTTCCGGCATTGGTTTGTAATCGTCATACCAGATATTGCTAATCCCCATTCCTTGCGCCAGCGCATCAAGCGCACCCTTGGCAACGTAAAAGGAATCGCCGCTTAAAAGCCCGGCCAGCATCCTACGCTCGCCGAAGCTTGCTCCGAAAACCTTACCCAGCTCAAAAATTTTAACACTCGAAAACTGATTCTGATTTTTTTGAAAATCTTTGAGCAGATTGATAATAAGGCTCGGTCTTAAATATTTATATTCCGCGCTGATTGGATTTAAAACCTCGCGAAATTCATCGCCCAAATAGCCAAAAATATCAGCGTCTGTTTCGCCGATAAAAGAATAATTGTATACCTCGGTAAAGCCGGCCGACTTTAATATATTTGTTGCCATTTCCTGCCAAAACACATCATCATTACGCTTCGCGGGCAATAAAACCGAACTTGGAAAAACAACCGGTATTTTTTCATAGCCACAGAACCTCCCGATTTCTTCTATAACATCTTCCTCTAAAACAAGGTCTAGCCGGAAAGTCGGAATTGCAGCTATAAAACTCTTTGTGCTCCAATTTTGAGTCTGTATTTCAAGGTTCTCCAAAATCTTTTTTATCTCAGCATCGGCTATTTTTATGCCCAAAAGACGGCTGGCGTAATCTAAATCCACTTTTATTCTTTTGGGAACCGATTTTTTTGGATAAAAATCCGCAAGACCATTTGCAATTCTGCCTCCAGCTACATCTGCAATCAGATTCGAGGCACGATTTATGGCTTGTTCAGTAAGATTCGCATCTATCCCTTGCTCAAAACGCTCGGAAGCATCAGTTCGCAATCCAAGTTTTCTTGAAACGAATCTGATGAGCGAGGGGTTAAAGTTTGCGGACTCCAAAACGATTGTTTTGGTTTTATTGTCTATTTCAGCTTTTTTCCCGCCCTTAATACCAGCTATAACCAACGGCTCAAGACCATCGGCAATTACTAGAATGTCGTCGTTAAGATCGTATTTATCGCCATCAAGCGTTAATATTTTTTCTCCTTTTTTTGCGCGCCTCACAATAAGTTTTTTTACTCTGTCGGCATTTTTAGCCGAAACCTCAATCTTGTCAAAATCAAAAGCATGCAAAGGCTGACCGGTTTCAAGCATTGCATAGTTTACAGCATCAACAATATTGTTGATCGGCCGCAAACCACAGCTTTTAAGGCGTTCCTGTATCCATTTGGGAGAATTTCCGACTTTAACGCCGCTTATGACTTTTGCCGTGTAACGTGGGCAATCTTTTTTGTTCTGTACTTCCACGGTGATAAAATCTTTACTATCGCTCTTGGCGCTCACGCCGGTTTTTATTTTCGACAAGCGTAGCTTTGAATTCGTTACAGCCGCTATTTCCCTTGCGATTCCGATATGCGAAAAACAATCGCCGGCGCGGTTAGGCAAAACATCAATATTGATTGCCCAGTCGCCGTCAACTTTCTTGATTTCTTCAACCTCAAAACTATGCATAGTCAAAAGCTCAGCCAGCTTTTCTAGCTTGGGCATATCGCGCGCTATTAGACTTTGCAGCCAGTTGTAAGAGAAAATCATATTCGAATCAAATTAGAATTTCTAATTCTAGAACTATCTCATAGTCTAGGCATTTAAAATTCATTCAAAATTTAAAATTATATTACGCTAAAATTGCTGTAAAAATCTCAGGTCGCCGCCGTAAAAAAGGCGGATGTCGTCTATTTTATAAAGCATCATGGCGAAGCGATCAAAACCCATTCCGAAAGCGAATCCCTGCCATTCGCCTGGATTCAACTCCACGGCTTCAAAAACCTTCGGATGCACCATACCAGCCCCGATCATCTCAAGCCAGCCGGATTGCGAGCATATACGGCAACCGGAACCGGCGCAGTAAAGGCAAGTCATATCAACCTCAAAACCCGGCTCAACGAACGGAAAATAACTCGGCCGCAGGCGTATCTTTACAGACTTCGAAAAAAATCTTTGGAAAAATTCGTGAATTATAGCTTTAAAATTGGCGACGGAAATATCCTTGTCAACCATCAAGCCCTCAATCTGATAAAAATTAATGTCGTGCGAAGCATCACTGGCTTCGTGTCTGAAAACTCTGCCCGGCGCTATTATGCGGAACGGCGGCTTATTATTTTCCATATATCTTATCTGCACGGGGCTAGTATGGGTGCGAAGCAGCATTTTTTCTCCCTTTAGCGGTTTTAACCAAAAAGTATTCCAGATGTCACGCGCGGGGTGATCTGCCGGAATGTTCAAAGCGTCAAAATTATACCACTCGTTTTCTATTTCTGGACCTAGGGCAATGGAAAAACCCATGTGCTGGAAAATATCCGCTGTCCTTCTTTGGGCTAAGGTCAGGGGATGCAAATGTCCCAATTCCGGTTTTTTCCCAGGAGCTGTAATATCAACCCAGCCCTCTTTATTTACGTATTGTTTATTAAATTCTGTGGTTTTTTTCTCAAGCGCTTCAAGTAATTTTTTACGCGCTTCATTCGCCGAAGCGCCAACTTCGCGTTTTTTTGCAATCGGCATATTTTTCAGAGAACTTAAAATCAGGGCGAGCTCTCCTCCCTTGCCAAGGTATTTTCTGAAAACCGAGTCTAATTCCTTGATGTCTTTAGCCGTTTCTATTTCTTTTTCCGCGGATTTTAAAATTTCTTCTGGCAAGGTCATATATTTAATCTTATATAAAATTGCTCTCTAGAACAACCCCCGCGGCGCAAGTAAAAGTCCCACGAAATTTCGCGGGACCTGCTTATCTTAAAACACGCGTATTGGTTGTTTATCGCCTACCGCGCAAACAGGGCAAGTCTTACTTGACCAGTCCTCCAAGGGTAAACTGTAAAGCGAATAGACCGGTATTCCGTCAAAACTTGATATTCCATCAATACTCCTGTTAAAGAGCACTGCGCCAACAACTACGTTTCCGCCGGCATTGCTGACACATTGTATAACACGCCTAAGCGTTTCTACGTTCGTAAGAATGTCATCCGCAACAAGAATAGTCTTGCCCGCAACAACATTCTTGTATCTACCTCGTAAAAACTGGTAGTTAATCTGAGTCTTTTCCGTGTAAATAGCCATTACTGTTTTCTGATAGAGCTCTTCTAAATAGCAAGCAAGCCACTGGGCAACCATGATTCCGCCAATCGCCGGAGCCACAACCACTTCTACCTGCGGAATGCTGTCATTCTGCGCTATATCCATCGCAAGCTCCCAGCACACATCTGAAAGCGCTGACGGATACATATAAAGATTTTTCTTATCTATGTAGTAATTTGAATGGTAACCAGCATGGAGAATGAAATGCCCCTCAAGGAGCACACCATACTCTTCTGGAATCGGAAATTCCAGCCCTTGAGGATTTTGAGATTGGACCAATGGTTTTTCCTTCCTTTCTCCCTTCTGTAAAAAAACTAAGGGCATGATAACACATTACCATGCTAAAATCAATAGCTTGATTCCTGCGCTCGCGATGGGATTTGAACCCACGATCTCCTCCGTGACAGGGAGGCGTGTTGAACCGGGCTACACTACGCGAGCATATTTTAATTTCAACTGGCAAATGTAGTAAGGCTAGTCTCGCCCGAGGAAAGTGTGCATTAGTATGTAGACTATGGGCTAAGCGCTTATCGCCTACAAAAGCCAATGCCAGGGGCGAGAATCGAACTCGCGACGGCCGCTTTATGAGGGCGGTGCTCTACCACTGAGCTACCCTGGCATGTCCCTGGCATGTAGCAGGTGAAATTCCCGCTCTAACCACTAAATTACCCAGCCTATTAGAGTCCATGCGACGCAACTTGTATTATAGACACCTTATATTCGTACATTCGACTTTACTTCGCGCCAATTACCAACAACATCGCACGGACTGTAACGTGGCTAACGTTACAGTCCTACTTCACCTCTATCCCCATGTTGCGCGCCGTACCCTCAACGATACGCATTGCGGCTTCAATATTATCAGTATTCAAATCGGGCAATTTTTGTTGGGCGATTTTGCGAAGCTGCTCGTGGGTTATTTTGGCAACCTTGATTTTATTCGGCTGACCAGATCCTTTTTCTATCGCGGCGGTTTTTTTTAAAAGTTCGGAAACTGGCGGCTGACGCAAAACAAAATCATAACTGCGGTCCTGATAAACCGTAATTTCCGCGGGTATGGTAAAGCCGGCTGATCCCTTGGTCCTTTCGTTAAATTTCTGGCAAAATTCAGAAATATTGACTCCGTGCTGGGCCAAAGCCGGACCAACCGGAGGCGCCGGAGTTGCCGCGCCGGCCGGAATCTGAAGTTTAACTATTGATTTTATTTGTTTTGCCATATTTTCTCGGTTTTTAGGCTAGACTACATTTTTTTTATTTGTAGGGAATCTAATTCTATTGGGGTATCCCTGCCAAAAACATTGACCAAAACTTTAATTTTTCCTTTTTCTTCATCAACTTCCGAAACCTTACCGTCAAAATCCCTAAAAGGCCCGTCGGAGATCTTAACATGGTCCCCGGCCCTGACTTCAATCTTAAATTGTGGTGCTTCGGCGCCCATTCTATTTTTCAAAATCTCAACTTCTTCTTGTGAAATCGGCAAGGGCGTCGTGCCTGCGCCTACAAATCCAGTAACATTTGGCGTATTCCTTACGACATACCATGAATCATCAGTAACTATCATTTCCACCAAAACGTATCCGGGATAAATCTTTTCTTCTATCGTCCGGCGCTTACCGTCCTTTATTTTAATCTTTTTTTCTTTCGGAACAATAACATTGAAAATTTTGTCTTCCATGCCCAAAGACTCAACGCGCTGTTTTAGGTTTTTAGCGACCGCGTCTTCATATCCGGAATAAGTATGTATTACATACCAGTTTTTATCTTGTACGATTTGCTGTTTCGGCATATTAACGAAGCAGTAATTTATTTATTGCCGCGCTGAAAATAAGATCCAATCCGCCAAGATAGGCGGCTATCGCAAAAGAGACGCCGAAAACAATAATGGTGTACTGCACGACTTCCTGACGTGTTGGCCAGTTTACTTTTTTGGCCTCCAAACGGACCTCTTTTATAAAATTGATGATTTTTTCCGGAAATGACATGAAAATAAGGTAGGGCAAGTGATTTCAGGATACTCCCATCTCAGGCATGCACAAGCTAGCGAGCTACGCCGGAGCGAGCGAAAGACCTCGGATTTCTTGCCAAGCGAAATACTGATTTTTAAAAACGCCCTCGCGGGGCATCAATTACAATGATAGCTCACCGCGCTTTGAATGTCAACCCCGCAACGTAAAATAGGTGGATTAGATGTCCAAATTTTTCACCTTTTTGGCGTAGGTTTGTATAAACTTTTTCCTCGGAAAGACCTCATCACCCATCAAGATGTCAAATATCTTATCAGCTTCCCTCGCGTCGTCAATCGTAACTTTAAGCAGCATACGGTTTTCCGGATTCATAGTCGTATCCCATAATTGGTCCGGGTTCATTTCTCCCAAACCTTTGTAGCGTTGAATATTAATCCCGCTGATTTTTTCCTCTTCTTTCGGCATTTCTTCTTCTGGAACTTCTTTGCCTTTAACTTTCACTTTTATTTTTATTTTTTCGCTTTTGGCCTTGCCCTGCCCGCGAAGACGAAGCTTTTCGCCCTTTATGTCTTCAGCTATTTCAACTCTATCTTCTTCTGTATAGGCATACTCAACGCGCTTGCCCGCCTGAATCCTGTAAAGCGGCGGCTGGGCAATATATAAATGTCCTCCGGCGATTAGCGGCTGAAAATAGCGATAAAATAAAGTTAAAAGAAGGGTTCTTATGTGCGCCCCATCAACGTCAGCATCGGTCATAATAATAACCCTATGATATCTTAATTTAATCAAGTCAAAATCCTGCGATATGGCAGTGCCAAGCGCGATAATCAGCGATCTTATTTCTTTTGAGGTTAAAATTTTATCTAAGCGCGCCCGTTCAACGTTTAAGATTTTGCCGCGGAGCGGCAAAATCGCCTGGAATCTTCTATCTCTGGCCTGCCGACTTGATCCACCAGCGGACTCTCCTTCAACAATGTAAAGTTCCGACTCGTCCGGATTTCTTGAACTACAATCGGCGAGTTTGCCGGGTAAAGCCAGGCCTTCCAGGGCGCCGCGACGCAAAACTGTCTGGCGTGCGGCTTTTGCGGCTTTCCTCGCCCGCGCAGCCAGCAAAGAACCCTCTATAATTGTCCTCGCATCCTGCGGATTCCTTTCCGTAAAATCAGTTATCGCCGACTGCACAACTGCCTCTACGGCAATCCTTGCTTCCGGATTCCCAAGTTTTGCTTTTGTCTGGCCCTCAAACTGTGGTTCTTTTATTTTTACCGAAACCACCGCGACAATACCTTCACGCACATCATCTCCAGACAAGCTATCATCAGCTTCTTTCAAATAATTATTCTTTTTGGCGTAATCGTTTAATACGCGAGTTAGCGCGGCGCGAAAGCCGGTCAGATGTGTTCCACCTTCGCCGGTAAAAATATTATTGGCGAAGCTTTCCTCATATGGCTCCCTTTCCTGTAGATACTGAAAAGATGCTTCAACCAGAATACTGTCTTTTTCGCTATTGCAGTAAAAAATTGTCTGCTGGCGCGGCGCAGCTCCGCTGGCAAGATACTTAACGTAAGAAGCAAGCCCACCCTCAAAATAAAAAGAATATTCAAGGGGTTTCTTTTTATCGCGCTGATCAATAACTTTTATCCTAACCCCGCGTGTCAGATATGCCTGCTGGCGGAGGTGATTTAAAATGCGCTTAAGATCAAATTTTACTTCTTTGAAAATTTCTGCGTCCGGCTCAAAAGTCACTATCGTACCGGTTTGTCTACATGCGCTTTCCTTTTTTACCGCGCTTTTCGGTTTTCCCCGGGCGTATTCTTGCGCATATTTATTTCCACCGCGACAAACTTCCGCCCGCATCCACGTTGAAAGCGCGCAGACAACCGAAATGCCGACGCCGTGCAAACCTCCGGCAACCTGATATGATTTGCCGCCGAATTTCGCACCGGCGTGCAATGTTGTCATCACTGTTTCAAGGGCCGATTTTTTTGTTTGCGGATGCTTATCAACCGGTATGCCGCGGCCATCATCCGAAATTCTTATTCTATTGCCGGGCAAAAGAGCAACTTCAATATTTTTGCAGTATCCACCCATCGCCTCGTCAATACTGTTATCAACACACTCCCAAATCAAATGATGCAAACCCTCTGGCCCAGTTGATCCAATATACATTCCGGGGCGTCTCCGCACCGGCTCCAAACCTTCCAATACATATATATCTTTCGCTTCATATCCAATTTTTTTTTTCGAATTTTTTTGTTTTTGTTTTGGCATTTTGAAAATTATAAATTGAAATTTATTTTTAGTAGCCCTGCAATTTTCTAAGTTCCCTATGTTCCCTGATTTTTTCTAGCGCCTTTGCTTCAATCTGTCTTATACGCTCGCGCGTCACCCCAAACTCTTTGCCCACTTCTTCCAAGGTGTGAGTTATGCCATCCTCCAACCCGAAACGCATAGTCAATATTTTCTGTTCCCTGGCGTTAAGGTCAACTAAGATTTCTTTAAGTCGTTCTCGTAGAAGAGCTCTGGCCGCGGCGACCGAAGGCGGCACTTCTTTTTGATCTTCAATAAACTCGGCCAGCACGCTATCTTCTTCGTCTTCGCCCACCGGAGCCTCAAGCGAAACCGTTTCCTGAGCGATTCTCTGTATATGATGCACTTTCTCAACTTCAATATTCATTTCGGATGCAATCTCTTCGGCCAATGGCTCCCTACCTAAATCCTGCAGGAGCCTGCGCCTCACTTGCGTATATTTTGACATCGTTTCAACCATGTGTACCGGAATCCTGATGGTGCGCGCCTGATCCGCAAGGGCGCGCGTGATCGCCTGACGTATCCACCAAGTCGCGTAAGTTGAAAATTTGTATCCTCGCCTCCAGTCAAATTTCTCAACCGCCCTGAAAAGTCCCAAATTCCCCTCTTGAATTAAATCCAGCAGGGTCAAATTGGGAGACCTGCCCACATATTTTTTAGCAATTGAAACGACCAAACGCAAATTGGCCTGAGCCAGTCTTTTTTTTGCCTCCAGGTCGCCTTTTTCGATTTTTTTAGCCAGTTCTTTTTCCTCATCGGCCGACAGAAACGGCGTCTGGCCAATTTCTTTAAGATAAGTTTGTACCGGATCGAATTTTGCTCCGGTTGCCGCGGCCGCGGCTTTACGCCTTTCGCTAATTACCTCTTTTGTTTCCAAAAATTCGCGCGCTTCGCGCACCGCAATTCCCCGCCGCTCCAGACTGTCATAAAGCCGCTCCAAACCTTGCATATCTCTTTCTATTTCTGGAAAGAAATACAGAATTTCTGGAAATGTGATAAAGCCCCGGTGCTCGCCGCGACTTATCAGCATTTCTATTTTTTCATCAGTAACGATGTGTGGCCCGCGACGCACTTTTATTCTAGCCGGCCTTTTGCGGCGACCGGCTCTGCGCTTTCCGATAAAAAGTTTTTTCTTTTTGACCAGCTTTTTGAGTCTCCGCGCTTTAGGCTTATTTAATTTTGTCTTTTTAATTTTTTTGCTTATTTTTTCCTTTTTGACCATATGATTCTTTAAATTTCGGCCTCTCTCGCAAGCGCATTAAACTCTTCCATTAGTGATTTAAGACGGGTGTGATCTTTAATCAATTCGGCTTCTTTTATTTCGGCGACCATCTTTTCCATGCGTTCTCTTTGTCCCAATCGCGTGAGTTCCTGCAACGACAAAACTAACTCGGCCTCTATTTCTTTTTCCTCCTCTTGATCTTCCGATTCGGCAAGCAAAAGCAAATATTCAATATTTTTATCTATTGACGGCGCCATTGCAAAGATAGCCGCATCTTTGATCTTTAAATTTGTAAGCAATGGCTTGAATTTTTCAGAAAAAAAATGCAGGTGGTTTTCGCCGACAAACTCGGCCTTATTCCTATATCTCAAAAGCAACGAGACGATGCGTTCTTCCAAAATTTCTCTTCTAGATTTTTGCGCAAGGCGAATATCTATTTCTTGAGGCTCTTGCGAAGCCTGACCTTGGAATTGCGATGCTTCTATTTTAATCTTTTTCAGCTCAGTTTCTATATCCTCTTCTTTAACGCGCAGCATTTGCGCCAGCTTATGGCGCCAATGCGCCCGTTCAATGGCGCTAGGCACGCGTTTTATGACCGGCAGCAATATTTTGGAAATTTTATTTTTGCCATCAACGGTCGCGCAGTCGAATTTTGCCAGCGTGGTTTCAAAATAAAAATCCATTATGTTTCTTGCGTCGGATATAAGTTCGGGCAAAAACTCTTTATTTTCAGCGACAATATCGGCTGGATCCTTACCTTCGGGCATTATAATTGTTTTAACGTTAAAACCCGCAGCCTGCGCAAGGTCAATGCCACGCTTGGTTGCGCTGTCGCCCGCAATGTCCATGTCAAAGGCCGTATAAATACTATCGGTGTAGCGCTTTAAAATCTGGAGCTGGGGCATGGTCAAAGCTGTCCCGCTTGCGGCAACCACGTTTTCATAGCCGGCCTGCATCATCATAATCGCGTCCATATATCCCTCAACCAAAATGCAAAAATTATTTTTTCGGATCGCGATTTTTGCCCTGTCCAAGCCGTAAAGCACACGGCTTTTGTCGTAAAGCATTGTTGCCGGACTATTTACGTATTTCGCGGTGTCTTCTATTTTAAAAATTCTTCCGCCGAATCCTATAACCTGTCCGTGGCCGTCAAAAACCGGAAACATTATTCTCGCGCGGAATCTATCAAAATATTTTCCTCCGTTTTCTTTATAAATAGCCAACCCGGCTTCAACAGCCTCATTCCTGGTATACCCTTGACCAACCAAAAAATCACACAACCCTGTCCAGCCCTCGGGCGAATAACCCAGACGCCATTTTTTAAGGCTTTCTTTAGAAACGCCACGATCGAGCAAATATCCCTGCGCTTCTTGTCCTGTTTTGCTTTTGGCTAACTGTCCTTCAAAAAACTTAGCCGCAAGTTCGCAAATTTCATACAATCGTTGTCGTTTTGTTCTTAACTTGGGATCTTCCCTTTTTAATTCAACGCCGGCTTTTTGCGCGAGTATTCGCAACGCATCGCCGAATTCAACTCCCTCAATTTTCATCACGAAATCAAAAATGTTTGAACCTGCGCCGCAGCCAAAACAATGCCATATTTGCCGCGCTGGTGAAATAAACAGCGACGGTTTTTTCTCGGAATGAAAGGGGCAGACGGCGCGATAATTTGCGCCAGCTTTCTGCATTCTTATATAAGCGCCGATAACATCAACGACATCCAGCCTATTTTTGATTTCTTCAATAGGAGAACTAAGCATAAATTGGGGCTATGCTATAGTGGATTTTAGCAAAATTATGCCCTTCATACAACCGTTGCAAAAAGGTCATATAAAGCACCGGGCTAACGGCCCGATATTCGATCATCTATAACCTTTGCATCATATAGAATTTTTGGAAATTCTCAATGAGGTTTTAATCGGCTGCTGAATTACACTTTAAGGATAATTAATTCTACCAATTCCAGTTTTGCGCGCCCGGACTAAAAAGTTCATACCAATCGTTGCGCACGCCGCCGTCGGTTTCCGCATATTTGTTCTGATCCGCAACCGATTCCATATACGTTTCAATCTTATAGTTGCTCCCCCGCCCGCTGTAACGATAGCAGGCAGGGTTGGAATTGGTAGGATCTACCGGCAACTTGCCGACATACTTTTGCTGAACCAGCTGCGGAATCCAATCCGTAGGATTGGCGCAACTATCCAAAAATGGATTTCCGGGACCGGGCACGTTGGGATAAGCCTCAACATTTGAAAAATATAGATTCAGGGCTTTGTTTAATTGAGAAATATCTTCCAGGCGCTTTGTGTTGCGGGCCGAAGCGCGCGAAGAGCTAGTAGCGACAATAAGAATAGTCGCAAACAATGCAATAATAGACACCACGACCAAAAGTTCAATCAAAGTAAAACCCGCAGGGGAAAAGAAATTTTCCATATTTTTTGTATAGGACATTTTTTTATCGCCGCAACAATCCATCATGCTTATTTTACCAAATAATTTTAAAAAACTTGAGATACAAGATATATATGCTAAGATAGCGCATAAACATTTATGGATATATTAAGGGTAATCGCGGCAAAAATGGATATTTTAACTGCGCATAAAAATAAATTGTTTGTAATCGCCGGGGCGATTGCGATCGCTATTGTTGTTGGCGGCACCGCGCTAAAGCCCCAAATCGCATTTCGCGCTTTTAATCTATTTTCCGGCGTAAATCAACAAGCAAAAGAAATAACTGCGTCTATGTCGCAAGGTCAGGAAAAAGACAAAACAAAAATAAATGGGATAGATACCGCCAAAAACAAAGTTTGCGAATTTAACACTTTGCTTTCGCCGAATACCGACAAGCTTATCTTTAAAGAAATCGCTTGGATGGGAGATAAAAATGATTCAAAGAACGAATGGCTTTCTGTCCAGAAAACAGCGGCCGGCGATCTTAATATCGGCGGCTATCAAATTATCAATGAAAATGGGCGGCTAAAAATTATCTTGCCGCAAAATACCGTCTTGAACGATGATAATCCTATTTTTATTCTGGCTAGAAACGAAAATATTGAAGATGTGACGGTCGATATGACGGTCGATATGGTTTTTTCCGGTACCATCAAAAACAGCAATGAAGGATTAAGATTATTTGATGGTAACTGCGAACTGCTTGATGAAGTTTTAGCTCATCCAGACTGGCCGGCCGGAAACAATGCCACGAAAGAAACGATGAAACGTGATCTATCAACTCTTCTCTGGTACGATTCGTCTCGTCCGCTGAAATCTCCACAGGTGGCGACTTCGGAAAATTCTCTAAATGCCAGCTCCGTAAAAATTCCTGCCGTAACGGTTAATACTCCATCGCCTTCTACGTGGTCAGCCACGGAAAAAATCAATATCAATACTGCAAGCAAAGAAGAATTAACGACCCTATCAGGAATCGGAGAAGTAAAAGCGGCTGCGATCATAGATTACAGAAATAATCAATCGCCCTTTTATCAAATTGAAGATATTATGAACGTTAACGGCATCGGACCTACTATTTTTGACAATATTAAGGACCAGATTACGGCCGGAGATATTATTCCGTCTCCGGTGCCGGCACCACAAAATCCAACGCCGTCGCCGGCTCAGACAACACCGCAAATATCGCCAGCAGAATCCGCATCGTCGCAAACCGCCTCTTCGTCACAAACAGACTCCTCGTCGCAAACCACGAACATTTTAATAAGCGAAGTAATGGCCGGAATAAACAACAATTCCAGTTACGAATTTATTGAGCTTTACAACCCAGGATCGGAGGCGATTGACCTTACCGGCTGGACTATTAAAAAGAAAACTTCAGCTGGTACTGAATCAACCTTGGTAGTTGCGTCGCGCCTTTCTGGAAAAATCATCCTAGCTGGCAAATATTTTTTGCTGGCAAATCAAAGTGGCTACACTGGCGCCGTCGCGTATGATATCGCATGGCCATCGTCATATACGCTGGCGCAAACCAACAATATGGTAACTATCTACGATGAAAACGGAGCGACGGTTGATACAGTGTCGTGGTCCGAAATTCCGGAAGGAAATAGCTTTAGCCGCAATGCGTGGGACAACAATAATTTTACGGTAACCGATCCAACGCCGCAAAATTCATCTTCGTAATATCTCACTTATGAGCGCATCAAAAATACTTCTTTATCTTTGCGCTTTTTTTGCAATCGGCATCGCCCTAGCCTCTTTTGTAAAAACCTCGCAGATTCTCGTCTTGGGATATTTGATTTTCAGCGTCTTGATGGTTATTATTTTTGCATTCTTAGATAAAAAGGCGTTGATTGTTGCGGGATTCTCTTTATTATTTTTGGCCGCGGGAATTGCGCGATTCCAAAATGTCGAATTTAAGATTGAAACCGATCCTATAAGAAAATATAATGATCGTCCAGAAAAAATTATCCTTACCGGACAAATAATTGACGGTCCGGACATCAGAGATAGATCGCAAAAATTGAAAGTAAAAATTGACGGCACGGAAAGTATCGTGCTCGTTACAGTCGGCCGCTATCCGGAATATAATTATTTGGACAGAATAAAGATTTCTGGAGGTATTAAAACTCCTGCCGTGACCGATGACTTCAATTATAAAATTTATCTCTTAAAAGATGGCGTTTATTCTGTGATGGACTTTCCGAAAGTAGAGGTTATATCGCGTGAACGCCGCTATACTTTATTCAATTTTCTATATGACAAAATACTGTTTTTGAAGGAAAAATTAAGACAATCCATATACGCGAATTTTAATCCTCCTCAGAAATTTATTTTGGAGGGCGTCCTCCTCGGAAACAATAAGACAATGCCGCAGGATCTGCGCGATAAATTAAACGGCACTGGTCTGCGCTACCTTACGGCAATTTCCGGCGTGCACGTACTATTGTTGAGCGATATGATGGTATCTTTACTCCTAGCGCTGGGACTATGGCGAGCGCAAGCCCTGACAGGATCCTTGGGGTTTGTTTGGATATACGTGATTTTAACTGGCCTGCCTGCTTCCGGAATAAGAGCCGCTGTGATGGGAAGTATCTTTTTATTGGCACAGGCGCTCGGAAGACAAAATGCGAGCTCAAGAACTATTGTGCTGGCTGCGGCGTTGATGCTGGCGCAAAATCCCATGCTTTTGCGCTATGACGCCGGATTTCAGCTTTCATTTTTAGCATCCATGGGCATTATTTACTTTAAGCCCGTAATCACTAATTGGTTGGAACCGTTGATAAAAAGGCGTTTGGACAGAATTGACCAATCGTGGCGCGTGGGAAAACTAAGAGCCGGAGAAATTCTGCGAGAACGCGCAAAATACATTCTAGACATTCTCTCGGTTACGATTACCGCGCAGCTTTTTACCATTCCAATTATGATTTATAATTTTGGTGCCTTATCTTTAATAGCCCCCTTAGCCAATCTTCTAGCGGTACCAGTTGTTTATTGGCTGATGATGTTTGGATTTTTAGCGTCCTTTTTCGGGATTTTTTTCAATTTTTTGGGCTGGGTTTTTGCTTTGCCAACCTGGCTTTTGTCTTCATATTTTCTAAAAGTGATGGATATTTTTTATCAGCCCTGGGCGGTAGCTGAAATACCCGAACTTTCCTGGATTTGGCTTGCGGCCTATTATGTGTTGCTCGCGCTTGCGGTTTGGTTTTTCAACAAAAGGCGAAAATTAAATTTTCTTGAATATTAAATACTCGACAATAATGAATAAATTTTTTAAAAATATTTTAATCGGTTTGGCGCTCGCAATCGGCATCGCGATCTTATATGCCGCCTATTTATATACTCGTCAGGCAGAACTTGCTAAAAAATCTGAATTAACTAAGCTGCTCGGCGGCGCGTCAATGAACCAAGAAAAACCGCTGCGCCTCGCGACTGCGACAAAAAATTATGATTGCCAAATCGCCGGTCCCCTTCCCGACCCCAATTGTACTCCCGGCGCCGTATTTAAAAACATCGATAAAGATCAGATTTGCGTTGGGGGTTATTCCAAAACGGTACGGAAAGTTTCTACTGGCCTGCGGAAAAAAATCTTGGCGGAATATGGAATAAAATATCCTGTGTCGTATGGCAGCTACGAAATTGACCATTTAATTCCGCTTTCGCTTGGGGGCAACAACGATCCTGCCAACTTGTGGCCGGAAGCGGCCGAACCATTTCCGGGATTTAAAGAAAAGGATGTCGTTGAGTCTTATCTGCTTCAGGAGGTCTGCGCGGGACGCATTGCGCTTGCGACTGCGCAAGCGCAAATAGCTAAGAATTGGCTTGCCATTTATAACAATCTTGATCAGAAAATTATTAATGATTTAAAAAATAAATTCCCTAGCTGGGCTAATTAAACTGGCGCCGAATTTCCAATACCAAAAACGAATTCCAGTCTTCGCGTGGCGCGGAATAGACGGAGTAAAAATAAATGGCTCGTTTCAAACGAGTTTAACCAGATGTCCTGGCGAACCGGTGAAAGTTTTTCTTCAATTTAGTTCAGGATGGCGAGCTTGCTGAACTAAAAGTTTTTCTTTTACTAAAGAGAAATATATAAAGAATATCCAAAACTGCTAGAGTTTGGAGAACTAAAAGCGCAATAAACCAACCCTTATCGTTCAGACGCGCTGATTTCCATAATGCCCAACCCTTCCACGGAATTTGCCAAAGGGCCAACAAAAATACAATCCATAAATTTTGGTGAATAAATTGTTCCATAAACAATTATAGTTGATTTCGTTTTTGGGGGCAAATTCTGAAAATTAAAAAATCCATCAAAACGTCTGTAGAGGTTTTTCTTGTAGAATTTTTTCCACTTCCTCGTACCCTGTCGGAAATGCGTAATTGTATCGGGCCGGAAGAGCAAATACATATCTTGAATTCCGTCCAAGCTCACTAGGATTGATGGGCGCGGCACCGATATGAAATTTATCTTGCTGCAATGAATTCCATTGGCTAACACTAAAAACCATTATCGGAATATCTTGTCGGGGATTTTGAGAAGTCCACTGAGGATGTCGAATCGAAATCAACGGCCCCTGCTCAACGATTACATAAGGATCGGGGGTATAGCCCTCCCATTTGTCCGTCATAATTGAATAACCTTTCCAACTTGCTGGCAGGAAAAACCTGAAACCATATTGATCGTTTCTGTACTCAATGGATGAGATGGGAAGTGTAGGCGTTGAGGTTGAAATAGGAGTTGACGCCGGTGTAATTGTTCGATCGGGAATCTGTTGAATTATTTTCGGTGATTTCTTTACTAAAACGAAATATCCCACAGCACCAACGAGGACTATGATTAAAATAATAAGAATTACACTTGTAAAACCTTTTTTATTCATATGATGGTTAGAAAATTAAAAAATCTTTCGCGTCCTAGCCCCATGGATTTTTGTGTGAATTCTTTACTATCCTCCCATCAATTCGTTAAGTTTTTGCAGAGTTTGTGGACCAACACAGCCTATCGTAGAGATTCCGTATTTCTTCTGGAATTTTTTGACGGCGTTTTTTGTAAGATTTCCGTAGAATCCGGTGACTAATCCGTCTGGATAAGTTGAATGTCGCCGGCCGCCGCCTTTACATTTTGCCTACCCAGAGAATAAGGAGCAAGAACTACAAAGATGAACGTAGCGATTTTGAATAGTTTTTGATTCATATATATATAAAAGTATCGCATGTTTTTACCCCCCCCCGCAAAGCCGCGTCTATGAACAGATCGCAAACTGGCGGTGTCTGTTTGAAAATACCCGAACGGAACTGACTGGGCTCGGCGGGCGGAATTATCCCTATACAGCCCTTTCCGCTTCGCCGTCGCTCCGGCAGCGAAAAATTTTTGCGGCTATTGAACAGAGAGATACTTTCTTTTAATTGAGAGCGACATATAACCGACCCCAATCATGGCTAGACCGGCAATAACGAGGGCAAGAGGCCAACCTAAGCCGGTTGAGAAGTATTCCGACGTGATTTTAAGAATGTAACCCATGAGAAAAAGGGTGCCCCATACCAGAAATGCTTTACTCTTGATGTAAACGCTCAAGAACAAAGCACCAAAAACAAGGGCAGGATAAATTAACTCCCAAAACACATTTTGGTTAGGGTTCCACCCCCCCAGAGCAAGAGTAGAACCAAGAACGCCCAATATACCAAACCCATATAAAAATCCAGAAAATGGGGCACGTTCATTTTTTGAGAAGTCATAACCGATGAGAATATAAGCAGTGCCAACGACAAAAACACGATACATGGAGAATTTCCAATCGTTGAAATATGGCGCGCCGCCGATTATCCAGCCTGTCAAGCTAAAGAACAACCAAGTCCCAAACAATATACTAAACAAAGTGAAAACATTTTTTCGGAAAACAGCAAACGACAACAAGAAAGTGCCCAACATAATACCCGAAATCAAACTTTGAGAACCGTAACTGTTAGCGTCGAATCCAGCGTTATCAAAGACAACCCAAATACCAATAGGAGTTACCAGGGCGGAAATGAGATAAAATGCAGAGCCAACAGCTTCCGTTCGCTTATCTAGACTGAAAAGCACACCAACAAAATATGCGGCGATACCAGAACCAAGCGTCGCCAAAACTTTTGTTCCAAATCCAAGTGTCGTCCAATTTTGCGCGAGCAAAATTGCAATACCTAAAAATACTATTGCGCCTCCGATGTAGTATAAAATTTCCGCGACGCCGAGCTTTTTTGTTAAAACTACGTCTTGTTTAATGCCGCTTCCCGAATCAAACGCCTCGGTAAGTTCGTCTCTTGTAACAATCTTTTGTTCGGCGAGCGTTCGGATATACTGCAAAACTTCTTCTTTGGTTGCCATATGATTTTATTTTATCCAGCCAATAAAGCGGAAATCATTGTAATACGATCCGCTCAACTGGAGATTTAATTTTTTGCTTACATTATGACCTTTGAGATATCGAGTATTGTAATCTGTTCTGGAATAAAAGAAGAACAGAAAGAAGCCTTCGCCGCTACTTCCATAAGTAATCTCAAAACCATCTGGAGAGATATTTTTAGAATCGAGAGTCAAGTTTTGGGCTTCTTCAAATGAAATTTCTTTACTTTCATTTTTCGCGACATCGTAAACATACAATTTTACATCTATCTGCGGCTGATAGGTTTGACCTTCGGGTCGCTGTGTTTCGTTTCTTACAATTTTTCCGTTTTGTACCGAATATTGATATTGACTGTAGTAATAAGAATCATCGCTGCTCACATAAACGAAATTGTATTTCGGTTGGATGAAAAGACCTGGCAAATAAATACTGCCAGCTACAAAAAGTATCATCAGTATCGGAATAGATATACCGATAACCAAAGTTATATTTTTCTTTATGAATTCCATGCTTTTATATTATATCTTTTACAAATTTCTAACAATGACTATCGAACATTGGCTACCTTTTTTAGCAAATCCTCAACAGAAACACCAAGTGACTTGGCAATTTTTGCCATGTTCGAACCTCCAAAAATGCCGATATTAAACAACAACGCCGTTGTTGCGGCGAATTGTCCAACTTGGCGGTGTCTGTTTGAAAATATCCGAACGGAACTGGCTGGGCTCGGCGGGCGGAATTCCCCCCACACCCCCCTTCCGCCCGCCTCGCCTTGAACCGGAGCGGAAAGGACGATTTCAAGTTTTTCTTTGGCGGCAAATTCCTTTAAATTCATTTTAATCCACTTGTAGCCTTTTTTAAAGGCATGTATACTACAGTTATCAGAACTATTTCCGATATATCAAATATGAAAACGAATTACATTATTTGCGACGATATAGTAAAAGGTCTAAAAAAATTACCAGATAGATCTGTTGATTTAATAATTCTAGATCCTCCCTACTGGAAGGTTGTTAGTGAGCACTGGGATTACAAATGGAGAACGGAGAGTGATTATGCAAAATGGTGTCTTGAATGGTTTACGGAATTATCCCGAGTTATTAAATTGTCCGGAAGTTTGTATCTTTTTGGTTATATTCGAAATCTCGTCTATTTATACAAAGACATCTTAGATTTAGGCTTTACTTTCCGCCAACAAATTATGGTTGATAAGGGAATCAGGGCTCTTGGCGGCAGAGCAACCAAGGGTTATAAGATGTTTCCCAATACTACGGAAAGTATTTTATTTTTTATTTTTGATAGTAAGCCGCACATTAAACAGTTGTTAAAAGAACAACAAAAAAAGACGGGGTTAAGTGCAAAAGAAATAAATAAACGACTTGGGGTAAAAGAAAACGGTGGCGGCGTTTGGTCGCTTTATACAGGCGAGAATATACTTGCGCAGGTGCCAACGAAAGAGATGTGGGACAAATTACAAAAAGTTCTCAAATTTGATTTACCACATTCAGAGATTTGTCATACTTTTAATATTGAGATGGGCATAACGGATGTTTGGCAAGATATTAATTTCTATTCCGAAGAGAGGTATCATCGCACCCAAAAACCAGTAAAGTTGATTGAAAGACTAATAAAGGCAAGCTCAGAAAAAAATATGGTTGTTTTAGATCCGTTTCTTGGCGCTGGTTCTACCGCACTTGCATGTATTAACTTAGATAGAAAATACATCGGAATAGAAATTGAAAAGGAGTATGTTGAAATTGCCAAGAAACGAATAGCTACCGAAAGCTCGAAGTTAAAATTATTTTAGCCCTCTTCTTGAATAAGAGGATTTGGCTGTTGAAATTTTATCCGTGTCTCTTAGAGGAAGAACCGCCCTCAATTCTTCATTGATTCCATTTGCAAACAGTTTCACTTTATCCGTAAGCGACAATGAAAGTGCCTGCTTTTTCCCAATAAAACCAACCAAATATCTCTTTAGTAAAGCTTCCGGCACTATATTTAGAATAATGTCGATTTCTCCTTCTTTAAGAATTTCTGCAGGCATTAAAATTGAAGGGATTCTTGATCTATCCGCACTAGGCTCAACATAATTTTCAATCCTAATTTTTGGCGAGGAATCCGATTTTTCAACAATACACGAAAACGTCTGTATTGGATTGCAAATATAAAATTGATATTGATATGGCCAAAAGTTTTTTGGAGCAGGATTACTGCTTTGATTTGCCTTTTTGTGTCCGAGATATATCTTTTCGTAGTAATTTGTCATTATTTCTGAAAAAACTTTTTGTCTTGGCGAGGTGGGCCATATTTCAAAAGCTTGAAATCTCAATGTTGAAAAATCGTTTTTTTCAAAATTTGGATAATCTCCAATGATCAAAACTACCCTCGGCACCCCTTTTGTTAATAGTTCCATTCAGCCCGGTTTCTTATTGAAAAAAGCCACTTGGAGTCATTGTTTCGTTTGATGTCAGAAGAACCACATTCTGAACATTTATCCTCAAGCCTAGCAACTGGCGATTCGCAATTATTACATTTATCCAGCTGATCTATTCTTGAGCATGATTTTACTTCGGAACCATCAGCTATATCATTGCCGCGAGCACCGGTGCGTTCACCGGTCATGCCGGTTATAAGCGATGCAAGGTGTTGCCCGGGGTATCCAATTTTTATATTTGGAGTTTGCTTTGTGATCCGTGACCACTTGATAGCATTTATGCGTGGCTGCAAGACAAGCTCGTCAAGTAAATTAACGATTTGCTTAATATTGTCATGAAGCGTTACTAGTTTTGTATTTGGCTTCATAGATCTAAAGTTAAGTCAGAAATTTTTATTGAAAGGGCGTGCGCAATCTTCTTAATGTTTGCAAGAGTTATATTTTTTTCAGCCCTTTCAATCATCCCAATATAGGTGCGATGAACACCGGCTCGTGCGGCGAGTTCTTCTTGCGAAAGGCCTAGTTTTATTCTTTCTAGCCTAACTTTTTCACCAAATTGTTCGAGGGTTGTTTTACTCATACGTGTTTCTTTCATCAACTCTAGTATATGGTCTTGCTAACTTTGGTTCTACATACTATAGTTAGCACATATGTATCTCTTTATTTCAGAAAAGAAAAGCCCGCTTTTGGCCTTCATAAAGTTCGAGCCGACATTTTTAACAGGT